>CACYQO010000084.1 GCA_902776545.1 uncultured Prevotellaceae bacterium
CTGACTCTGACGCTCGACAGCCTCATCGAACACCTTCCTGGCTTCACGGGCATTGCCGAAGTTCTTGTCACGACGCAGATAGAGCTGTTCGAACTGACGGTGGATAGCAGCACGAGTATCCTCGTCGACAGTAAAGTTCTTGCCTTTCGCCAGATTGAGGAAGATCTCCGTCAGTTCGTCGGGCGTATAGTCATCGAAATGGATGGTCTGGGTGAAACGGCTCTTCAGACCAGGGTTCGAATCGATGAAGTCGTGCATCTGATCCGTATAGCCGGCCACAATACAGATGAACTTACCACGATCGTCTTCCAGTCGTTTCAGCAACGTGTCGATAGCCTCAGAGCCGAAGGTATCGCCATCGCCAGACTTCAATGTGTAAGCCTCGTCGATGAACAGCACGCCGCCCATGGCCTGATCCACCAGTTGGTTGGTCTTGATGGCCGTCTGTCCGGAGAATCCTGCCACCAGCTTAGAACGGTCAGCTTCCACCAGTTGTCCCTTTGCCACGATGCCGAGGGTCTTGAAGACATCAGCCATGATACGGGCGACGGTGGTCTTACCTGTTCCAGGATTACCAGTAAACACGTAATGCTTGCCCTGGAAAGTGTTAGTCTCGCCACGCTTGATCTGCAAGTTCAGGAATGATGCCAGGTTGGATACCTCCTTCTTGACACCCGTGAGCCCCACCAGGCCATCGAGTTTCGCCAGACAGTCTGAAATGTCCACAGACTTGGGAGCCTCGTAAGGAATATCCGCCTCCTTGATGGTCATCAGCTCCTCATTACTCATCTGGGCGATGCTCTCACCCTGTAGGCGCTGGGCCTGCTTCTTACAGATCTGGTCAAAGAGTGAACGCATCGTACGACCGTTGGCGAAGTCCTTGTCACGGGAGTTGTACATCTCCGTGATCATCTTCTTGGCCAACTCTTCACCTTCTTTCGAGAAGATGTATTTCTTATCCTTGGCGAAGACGAGCATGATCTGGAACAGCTGGTCTGGCGTGTAGTCCTTGATATCGAGGAAATAGTTGAAACGGCTGCGGAAACCCGGATTGATGCGGAAGAGGTTTTCCATCTCCATCCGATAGCCGGCAGCGATGACGATGAACTTGCCACGATCATCCTCCATACGTTTCATCAGCTTCTCCAAAGCCTGTGCACCTTGGTTGTCACGCTCTCCTGCTGCACTCAACGGTGCTAAGGTATAGGCCTCATCCACAAAGAGGATACCACCCATCGCCTTGTCACACAGACGGTCGACAACTTTGGGTGTCTCTCCTTGGTAAGGGCTGACCATCTTCGCACGGTCCACCTCCACCACATGACCACTATCGAGATAACCGACGGAAGCCAATATCTCGCCCAGTTTTCTGGCGATGGTCGTCTTTCCCGTTCCAGGATTACCTGTCAAGATGATGTGCATCGACATCTTCTCCTGTTCTCCCAGACCTCGTTCGGCACGCTGCATGGCATTCTGCACCGAATAGGCCATCTCACGGACAGCACTCTTCACCTCGTCCATGCCAATATACCTATCGAGATCCTTCAGGATATCCTCAATAGTGCGCTCTTCAGGCACATAGCCCTTGATGTCATCACGCTCCACTTGAGTTGCATCGGCTCCACGGCTGATGAACTGGGTGAAAATATCCTCGGCAGTTTTATTGGCCAGATGGCCGTTGCCGAAGAGTTCGTCTTTGATCTTAACCTGATATCTGAAATAGCGGGAGAGTTGGTTATCAGCATCCTGTGAGAATTTGGTGATGCCATATTTCGACCGCAGGTTCATCTTACAGATGTCCGTCAACTCATGATAACCCGGAGTAGGCAAACGGAAGGTGTACTTGAAACGGTTCGTGACGGCAGGGTTACTTTCGAGGAAGTCTTCCAAACCTTTCGTCAGACCAGAGATGACCACGATGGGATTATCCTCCCACTTGTCCATCTCCACGAACAACTTATCCAGAGGATTCACCTGATTGGAATACTTATCAGGCAGGAGCTTCTGCACATTGTCGAAGAACAGGATGCCGCCCTTGGCCTTTCGGATATTATCATCCCACTTGTCCACAAACCGCTGATAGTCCACTGCGTCGACCATCGTGAGTTTCGGCTTCTCTATAATCTTAAGAGCCTCACTTTGGCGATATCTTTACGGGACTGAAGGTAAGTGTAGGTGTTGACGATCGTCTTCAACTGCTGCTTTACCTCGTCAAGACCTACCAGACGGTCCAGCAGATCCTGACTCGCCAGAGGGGTTCCGCACCACTTGCAGAACTTCGCTACGCTTCTGTTTTCCTTATGACAATTCTCACAAACCATTATTCTACATCTTTTTCTAATTGGTGCAATACCTTCGAGGGAGAGATACTTATCTGATCCGGGTTACTGACGTTCAGCAGACTCGGACTAAAGATGATGAAGTTCAGAACGAAGATCAGGGCCAGGATACTCCACAAGACATAGTGGAGCACGCTCTCGCCACTGATGGAACGTACCTGATCCGTCACATCGTTCAACATGCCGAACTTAGAACCATTAAACTTATACGACTTGGTCTTGAAAGTATAATACAGCGGCTCCAGCAACGTGGACTTCACATCATCGTCGAGTACCTCAGAGATCAGTTTACTGTCTGCTTTCTGATCGCCACGGAAGTCTGTCAGATGGCAGACCAGCATATAGGCAAGGGTGATGAGGACGATAGTCACATTGAACAAGCTCGGATGTGACTGGCCCATATACTTTAGTATTATAATAGGTATAAAGGAGGACAAGGCTCCCGCTATGCCCCATAAGAATGAGAACATAAAGTCGTAACCACGGAAATAAGCCCTCGTTCCTACAATGACACCCGTCATGCCACCCAACGGCAGACCGATGCAAAGGAACGTATGATTCAGCAGATAGGTACGGTCCTTGACACCAATGAACAACACCAACAGGATCCAAAGACCGCACAACGAATAGAAGACCGTCCGCCACAATTGTTCCCTACCCTTGGCCCGCTGCCAGTTGTCACGGACACTCTTCACCCGTTTCGTTGTCTCCTCACAAGCATCAACGAAACGTTTATGATAAGGATAAGAGAAGTCTATCTCACCGAGCTTCCTCAGCCACTGCTCCAACGACCGTTCGTAAGCATATTCAGCAGAGAAGTCGGCCTGCGGATCCTCATGATAGAATACAGACAGCCACTGAGGGAACGAACCATTACGGATCTCATTACGAACCTGAGCGTTATTGTGGATGTTCAGGTTAAGTCCGTCGGTATATACCGTTCCATCTGGCATCAGATAGGTCGGTGTCACACCAAGGAGACGACAGAAACGATAGGTAGCCGTCTTATAGTCGTAAAGCCCAAGACGTTCACGGTTCTCTTCTGACTTCAGATCGAAACAACGGTTATACTCATTGAGGATCTCCGTCCACCCATGCAACTGGGCATAATAGCTGAAACGGCCGTTCAGATCCGTCAGATCACTCATCTCCTCATTAAACTCCTTATCCCCAAGATGCTGTGCCTGTTTCAACCGTTCACACAGGTATTCACCTATCTGGGTCGATGTAGAAGCATGCCTCAAGTCGTAAGCGGCATCACGGTCAAGATTGTAAAGCACCTTGTATGACAGGGCTTCTGAATAAGGCTGTCCCTCCGTCAGGATTCTCAAACTCTCACAGGCCATCCGGTCTTCATGACTATACATCCATGACAGCAGACGCCCATCCGTCAGACTGCACCAGTCATCCGCCGTCAAGGTCTCTCTTCCAAAAGTCTTCACGATCTCCTTCAACGAAGAAGTCGGATAACGGGGAATCAGCGGAATCTCCGGATCTATCTCCAAAGCCGTCCTCATGATGGCCACACGGATCTTAGAAGTGTCTGACTTCGAGAAGTACGAACGGATACGCTCCACATTACATTTCGTATGAGACTCCAGATACAGGAACAAACTGTCGTTCGGATTGGTCAGCAACAGGCCATACTCTTTCTGGTAACTCAACAGTGAGATGGCCAGGCTGTGTATGTCTTCGCAAAGGTTTCCTTTCACGTCCTTGTATGGATAGGTCGGTTCCATCGCATAGACGGCTGCCATCAGACCGGCATGCTGGTCGACGGGATAACGGTTCACGACGATATCCTTCACAATGGTACTCAGTTTCTGGTTGCCGCATGACTCCAGCCAACTACTGATACGGCCCGTATAGAGATAGCCCATAGCCAGTTTCTCATTGTCGAGAAGCAACGGTATCAGTTCGTGGATGTTGTCTGCCACCAGATTACGCTCTGGGTCGACAATGAAACTCTTGTATTTCAGGAAAGGCGAAGAGAGGTCTACCGCAGGTGTTCCACCAAGGAACCACTCCTCTACCTGTTCATATCCCCAACGTTTGGTGGGATTAACAACTGTCAGCCCCTGAACGAGCAGTCTGATGCGCTCTGGCAGTTCGTTGATATGAGGAATACGACCTTCATTCTTCTGACGCATCATCACCCGTTCGTTGGAACTCATGGGCGACTCTCCAAGCCACAATGCCATCAGGGTGATACCCAATGAATAGAAGTCGGCAGCAGGCGTCACCTCCACCACACCGTCAATCACATCGGCATACATTTCCGGAGCAGCGAAAATCGGGGTACGGGCCTGGGTGGTCTTATGAGCCTTACCGTCCTGATCCAGCATACTCGAGATGCCGAAGTCTCCCAACACCAGTTCCGAATGATCCTTGTCGCGGAAGAAGAAGTTGCTGGGTTTAACATCCTTGTGCAGGATATTGCTCTGATGACAATAGGCCAAAGCGGCAGCACCCATCAGGGCGATGCGGCGGAACTTGTCCTGATCGCCATTCAGACGATACTCCGACAATGTGCCTCCTCTCAGGTATTCCATCAATTCATAATAGCGGTGCTTGCCGTCAACGTATGTCTTACCGAAGTCGTAAACCCTGACAATCATTTCAAACCCGAAATTATAGACAGTCTGAAGGATCTTCTTGTTCACGTCGAAGTTCGGATAGTAAATCTTCAACACATATTCTTTCCCATCACGTTCCACCAGGAATACCTGTGCCTCGCCGGAGTTGTCACTCAGGACACTCAGTCGTCGGTAGTTGATACCTTTCAGGATAAAACTATCATCCTTGACATCACCTGTCGAGGTTTCTATACCGTCTGCTCGCGCCGTTCCATCTAATGAATGTACCTCCGGTTCGACCACCGAAGGGCGCAGCGTCGATTCATCATCAGGTCGTAACGTCTGATCCACCTGATTCGGGCGTCCTGGATCCAAAGTTCTTTCCGTACTCATATCTTACTTATCGTCTTTAATTTCCTTTTTAACATCCTTGCCAAGAATTATCCACTTGCCGCCTAACTGAGGCTTGGCACAACCACAGGGACTGGAGTGCAAGGCGTGCTTGAAATTGCACTTCCATGCCAGTCTGACACCTTGTGGACGACAGGCCATCGCATAGTTGCGAACCTGTGCCGGCTTGGGCTGTGGCGCCTGAACCATCTTGTCCAGGATAGCGGCAATCTGTTCAAGGCGTTCCTTCTTCTTGGCATTATACTCATCCTTGCTCAACCGCTTGTTTTCTGCTTCAGGAATCACCGGACGGGCGATGCCACGGTCTTCTGCCAGCAAGGTGAGCACCCGTTCACGCAATTTGATGTTCCGCTGATCCTTGAGCAACTCCCGTTCTGAAGAGTATGGGATGCTCTGCTCCAGCTGCTGAAGGCTCGTAGCCAACTTCTGCAGTTCCTTGAACTCAGGCATCTCGTGTACTTTTTCCAGTAACTGACGGGCTTCCTCTGTCAGAGCAGATCCGCATTGCTTACAGAATGAGAAGTCGTTCAACGTATGGCAAACCGGACAGATAATACCACCTCTCGGACTCCCGCACTCCGGGCAGAACGCATCGGCACTGGAAAGTCGGGCTCCACAGAAACTACAAATATCGTGTTTGATATATCTGCGGCACGACTCGCAAAAGTCGGCATCAGGGTCGAGCTCTGCACCGCAATTAGGACAAGAAGTCTTACCGATGGGGTTACCACACGATTCACAATAGATTGCTTCTGGATCATTGATTGTTCCGCAACGAGGACACTTGACACCTGCAGCAGTTCGCATCCGCATCTGCTGTTGGACACGTGGTTCTGCATCACGGGTCAGACTGATCTCCTCGTGTTGTCTCTCCAGCATTCCATCACTGGGATTCTCCGGGTTAAGCGTAATATCTTCGTTCATATTCATTTAGCTTTTTATCATAATTAGGTGCAAAGATATGAAAAAAAACTAATTAAACAAAAAAAACCGCCGTAAATTTATATTTACGACGGCATTTTATGCTTAAAAGTGCATTTTTTACCACAATTGGAGACGTTCCGACTCAGGAATGAACATCTTATCGCCCTCTCTCACACCAAAGGCCTCGTACCAGGCATTGACATGCGGAAGGGCTCCGTTGACGCGCCAACGACCCAGTGAATGGGGGTCACTCTTCGTACGATTACGGATCTCCTCTTCCGTGATATTACCAGCCCAGACACCAGCATAGGCATGGAAGAAACGCTGGTCGGCCGTCAGACCGTCTTTCTCTCCAAGAGGCTGACGCTTCGTAGCATTCTTATAAGCAGTATAGGCGACCTGCAGACCACCATGATCTGCAAGGTTTTCACCTAATGTCAAGCGACCGTTGGCCTTGAGGTCAGGCAGCACGTCGATGGCTGAGAAGAAATCAGCATACTTGTCCGTACGGGATGTAAAGTTATTTCCGTCAGTTTCCTTCCACCAGTCGTGCATATTTCCATCCTTATCGAAACGACGGCCAGAGTCATCGAAACCATGCGTCATCTCATGACCGATCACCACTCCGATGGCACCATAGTTAAAGGCATCGTCGGCAGCCATATCGAAGAAGGGATACTGCAAGATACCAGCAGGGAAGCAAATCTCGTTGGTAGTGGGGTTATAGTATGCATTGACGGTCTGTGGTGTCATATACCAGTCATCGCGATCAACGGGCTTTCCGACAGTATGATCAAGGCGCCAGGCGTTCCAGAACTTGGCACACTCCTGCATGTTTTCGTAATAAGATTTGGCAGGGTCAATCTGAAGCTTTGAGATATCCGTCCACTTGTCAGGATAACCCACCTTGACATAGAATGTATTCAGTTTCAGCAGGGCGTTAACCTTCGTAGAGTCATCCATCCAGTCCTGGGCAGCGATACGCTCGCCAAGGGCGATCTGCAGGTTCTTGATCAGCGTGATCATACGCTGCTTGGCGGCCTCAGGGAAGTATTTCTCTGAGTAAATCTTACCCAGCGCCTCACCCATCACACGCTCCACCTGACTGGTACTGCGCTTCCAAAGAGGATGGTTCTCCTTACGACCAGAACGGACACGACCGTTGAAGTCGAAGCTCTCTGCGACAGTCGCATCACTCAGATAGTTGGCAGCACCTGAGATGAAGCCCCACTCCATCACATCGCGATATTCAGCAGGCTTGATACCAGCTACCAATGCGTTGGCTCCCTCAAGGAAAGCAGGCTGTCCGACAACCATCTCCTGCAGGTATTTCGTATCGACGCCCTGAGCGTTCATCACCTTCACCAGCGGGAGATTGGGATACTTAGCCTCAAACTCCTGCAAGGTCATCTTATTATAGTTGGCCTCTGGGTCACGGAGTTCTGTACGCGACTTCGATACCTTGGCCAGAGCCGTCTCCACCTTCATGATGTTCTGCATCTTCTTCGTGGCAGCACCTTTGCTGAAGCCGAAGAGCTGGAACATCTTGACAACGTGCTTCTTGAAGGCCTCGCGAATGTCGGCCGTTGCCTTGTCATTGTCGAGGTAATACTCCTTCTGTCCCATTGAGAGACCACCCTGATAGACGCTCAGGATGTTCTGCGTGGCATTCTTCTCGTCAGCACCGAAGCCGCAGAAGAAGAATTTTTCCTCTCCGTAGGGAGCCAGTTCCAGCTGGATGGCCTGCAACTGCTCGTTGGTCTTAGCAGCCTCCAGACGCTTGATCAGCGGCATCAGGGGAGCCACACCCTCCTGATTCCTACGGACAGAGTCCATCGCAAGCTTATAGAGGTCACTGAGTTTCTGCTCCAAAGTACCTTTCCCATAGGTATTCTCCAAGAGCTCCTTCAGGATACCATTCACCCGCTTGTCGTTCTCTTCCTGCAGACGGTCGAAGCTGCCGTAGCGGGAATAGGCTGCAGGCAGAGGATTCTTCTTCATCCATCCGCCACAGGCGTATTCATAGAAGTCATCACCAGGACGTACTGTCTGGTTGAAGTCCGTCACATCCAGTCCGGAGCGCAGTCCGTCCTGGGCCATTGTCATCAGTGAAACTGATGCCATTGCTAACATTGTTACGATTCGTTTCATATCATTCACTTATTAGTTTCTCTAATTCTTCACTCAGTTTCTCCCAGCGCTCCACCTCTTCGTCGAGGCTCCGTTTGGTCGAGGTGTATTCTGTCACCAGCGTCATGTCCGAGGCGTTCTCAGGCACCATCAGCAGTTCGTCGAGCTCTTTCAGGCGCTGCTCCATCTTCTCGATCTTCGTTTCCGACTCCTTCACGGCCTTCTCTCCACGCTTGATACGCTTCTGCTGCTCCTTATGCTCGGCATAACTGAGGGCTTTGCTTATGGTTTCCTGATGGGGAGCCTGCCGCTCACCGGATGTTCCCACGGTGGGAACATCATGTTCCCTTACTGGGAATGAGTTGTTCCCAGCGTGGGAACTATTTGTTTCCTTTCTTTCCCTTCCCAGTTCGCTGAGCTCTTCGATTTTCTTTGAACGGAGGAAGTCGTATATACCGCCAAGATGCTCCCTGACTTTGCCTCCTCCGAACTCATAGACCTTCGTGACGAGGCCGTCGAGGAACTCACGGTCGTGACTGACGATGATGGCTGTACCGTCGAAAGCCTTGATAGCTTCCTTCAGCACATCCTTGGAAGGCATGTCGAGATGGTTCGTCGGCTCATCGAGAATCAGCAGGTTCACAGGCTCCAACAGCAGACGGATCATCGCCAGACGGCTGCGTTCGCCACCGCTGAGCACCTTGACTTTCTTATCCGACTCCTCGCCTCCAAACATGAATGCGCCCAATATATCATTGATTCTCAGGCGGATATCACCCTTCGCCACATTGTCGATGGTCTGGAATACGGTCAGACTCTCGTCGAGCAGCTGAGCCTGATTCTGGGCGAAATAGCCGATCTGGATATTATGGCCGATCTTCAACTCGCCCGTATAGGGAATCTCACCCATGATACATTTCACAAGGGTAGACTTTCCTTCGCCGTTCTTGCCTACGAATGCCACCTTCTCGCCTCGTTTGATAGTCAGCGTCACATGGTCGAAGACGGTATGCGCACCATAGTCCTTGCGCACCTCGTCGCAGATGACGGGATAGTCGCCAGAGCGCAGACAGGGAGGGAATTTCAGATGCATCGCGGAGTTGTCGACCTCGTCAATCTCGATGGGCACGATCTTCTCCAACTGTTTAATCTTCTGCTGCACCTGCACGGCCTTGGTCGCCTTATAACGGAAGCGCTCGATGAAGTCCTTCATCTCAGCCATTTCCTTCTGCTGGTTTTCGTAGGCTCTGATCTGCTGCTCGCGACGTTCCTGACGAAGCACGACGTACTCGTTGTATTTCACCTTATAGTCGATCACTCTGCCGCAGGAGATTTCCAGTGTGCGGTTCGACACATTATTTATAAATGCACGGTCGTGACTCACTAAGACGACGGCACTCGCCGACTGCGCCAAGAACTGCTCCAGCCATTGGATAGACTCGATATCGAGGTGGTTCGTAGGCTCGTCAAGCAGCAACACGTCAGGTTTCTGCAAGAGAATCTTAGCCAGTTCGATACGCATACGCCAGCCTCCAGAGAACTCAGAGGTTGGCCGTTCGATGTCAGAACGCAGGAAACCCAGTCCGATGAGCGTTCTTTCAAGTTCTGCCTCGCGACTCTCGGCGCCCATCATCAGATAACGATCGTGTTCCGTCGTGTACTTCTCTATCAGGGCGAGATAGCTTTCACTCTCATAGTCCGTCCGCTCAGCCAGTTCATTGTTCATCCTGTCGAGCCGTTCCTTCATCTTCGTTATGTCTGCAAAGGCTTTCTGAGCCTCCTCGCGGACGGTCGTATTGTCCTGAAGGATCATCACCTGAGGCAGATAACCGATACGACAGTCGTTGGGAATGCTCACCGTGCCTGCCGTCGGCTTCTGCTGTCCGCAGAGAATCTTCAGCATCGTCGACTTGCCGGCACCGTTCTTTCCCACAAGGGCAATACGGTCGCGGTCGTTGATGACGAAACTCGCATCAGCGAACAACGGCTTTACGCCAAACTCTACTTTCAGGCTCTCTACGGATATCATAAGATTGACGATTTATTTCTCACGCTTATCGACGAATACATAATCTTTGTATTTCTCCCTGGGGAAACGGAGCATCTCGTCCGTGATGCCGCCAGATTGGAAGTTGGAAATCTTGATGGTCGTCCAGATAATGGCCACCTTGATCCTTAAGCTAATGGGATTGTATGTCTTCCGCTCCACCAAAGCGTGTATCTCCTTGATACCTTTCGCGCCCTTCTTGGCTTTCAACGTCAACATCAGTCCCTGCTCATGCTCAGCTACGCTGTAGGTGAAGTTTTCCGGCTCGAACTTGAACTTCTCGGAATACTTGTCCGACTTGTTGTTCTTCGAACTATGAATCTCCACCTCTTTTTTCCTTTTCTTTTTCTTGATGGTATAGACCGTCTTGCCGTCGTTCCAAGAATCCATCTTCTCATCAACGAATTTGCTCTTCTTATTCTTATACCATATCGTTCCGTTGGTCTTATAGATACCGATGATATTCACATCGTAATGCAGAGTAGCACCCTGTTCACCAAACACCTTCTGATAGGCCGAATTGAAGATACGACGGGCCTGACGGGCATTCGGTGTTTCCTCTGTCTGAGCGGCGCAGAGCTGGGGAATCATCAGCATCAAAAGTAATACAATTCTTATTTTCATCCTTTTTTTCACTTTCGGGGTGCAAAATTACACATTTCTCGCGGATTATTACTATTTTTGCACACAAATTAACGATTTTACTTGCCTAAGTATGGAAAAGAACATCTTTGCTAAGCTCATAGCCAACGCCTTACAGCTTCAGGAGAAGGCTGTAGCCAACACATTGTCGCTTCTGGAAGAAGGCTGTACCATCCCCTTCATCTCTCGCTACAGAAAAGAACGGACAGGAGGTCTTGACGAGGTTCAGATAGCCGCCATCAGCGACCGTTTCGACAAACTCAAAGAGATAGAGAAACGTAAGGAGACGGTTGTCAAGACCATTACCGACCTCGATAAGATGACACCAGAACTGCAGCAGCGCATCGAGGCCTGCTGGGATGCAACGGAACTGGAGGATATCTATCTGCCCTTCAAGCCCAAGCGTCGCACCAGAGCTCAAGTAGCCAGAGAACAAGGACTGGAGCCTCTGGCCAAGATCCTCCTGCTTCAAAGAGAACGGGATCCTGAGCGTGCTGCCGCCCAGCAATTATCCATTATCCATTCTCAATTATCCATTGACGAAGCCATCAAAGGAGCACAGGATATCATCGCCGAGACTGTCAGCGAAGATGAGCGCAGCCGCCAACAGCTCCGAAACGCCTTCTCCCGTCAGGCTTTCATCATTTCGAAGGTTGTGAAAGCTAAAGCCGATACTGACGAGGCTGCGAAATATAGCGATTACTTCGATTGGGAGGAACCTCTGAAGCGCTGCTCATCCCACCGTCTGCTGGCTATGCGGCGTGGTGAGGCAGAAGGTATCCTCCGCATCAGCATCACACCTGATGACGAGGAGGCCGTCGAGCGTCTGAAACGCCATTATGTCTATGGAAACACGCCTTGTGGCAAATTGGTGGCAGAGGCCATCGACGATGGTTATAAGCGTCTGCTCAAACCTGCTATCGAGACAGAATTCGCCTCCATCAGCAAGGAGAAGGCCGACGAAGAGGCCATCCGCGTCTTTGCAGAGAACCTCCGCCAGCTGCTGTTGGGTGCGCCTCTCGGCCAGAAACGGGTGATGGGCGTCGATCCCGGCTTCCGTACAGGTTGTAAGGTGGTGTGCCTTGATGCCCAGGGGAATCTGCTCCACCACGAGGCCATCTTCCCCCACCCGCCCGTCAACAAACGGATGGAGGCAGCTATGTGTATCCTGAAGATGATCCAGAAATACCAGATTGAAGCCATCTCCATAGGCAACGGCACCGCCAGTCGTGAGACCAACGATTTCATCCGCGATGTGCTGGCTGGCCGCTATGATATCCCCACAACTGGAAAGGCCGGAAATTCTGGACAATCCAGTAATACCGTTCCTCAGATCTTTGTCGTCAGCGAAGACGGTGCCTCCGTCTACTCTGCCTCGAAGATCGCCCGTGAGGAATTCCCTGATGAGGACGTGACCGTTCGTGGAGCCGTATCCATCGGCCGTCGTCTGATGGATCCCCTCGCCGAACTTGTCAAGATTGATCCCAAGAGCATCGGCGTTGGACAGTACCAACACGATGTGGATCAGACGAAACTCAAGCACTCGTTGGATCAGACCGTAGAGAGTTGTGTGAACAGCGTAGGTGTCAACCTCAACACCGCTTCGCAGCATCTGCTGATGTATGTCAGCGGTCTCGGCCCTACCCTCGCCAAGAACATCGTGGACTATCGCCGTGAGAACGGTGCCTTCACCTCCCGTACCCAATTAAAGAAAGTGCCTCGTCTGGGACCTTCCGCCTTCCAACAATGTGCAGGCTTTCTCCGCATCCCTGGTGCCAAGAATCCGCTCGACAACTCTGCCGTCCATCCAGAAAGTTATACCATCGTAGAGCAGATGGCAAAGGATCAGGGCTGTACCGTAGCAGACCTTATTAATAATAAGGAGAAACGAGAGGCCATCAATATCAAACAATATGTGACCGACGAGGTGGGAATCCCTACCCTGACAGATATCATGAAGGAATTGGAGAAGCCCGGCCGTGATCCTCGTGAACAGTTAGAGGAATTCGAGTTCGACAAAAACGTTGCTTCCATTGATGATCTCAAAGAGGGAATGATACTGCTTGGCATCGTCACCAACATCACCAATTTCGGAGCTTTCGTAGATATCGGCGTCCATCAGGACGGTCTGGTGCATATCTCCCAGATGGCGAATCGTCGTATTGCCCATCCGCTCGATGTGGTAAAACTCCATCAGCACATCAAAGTACGAGTCATCGAGGTTGACCTCCGCCGTAAGCGCATCTCCCTCTCCATGAAAGGGATATAAGAAAAAACCTTCCCTGCGTGGGGAAGGTTTTCTTTAAACTTGCTGGATAATCTTGGCTCCTTCTTTGAGGGCTTCCATATTCAAAGGAATGAGGTCGTGATGGCGCTCAGGCAATGTCTTCTTGAGTGCTTTCTCCACACCCTTGTCGTGCACCACAGGAGCAACCTTCAACAGACCGCCCAGCACAATCATATTGAACACCTTACCGTTCTTCATCTCGGCAGCCTTGTCCATCGCGTTGATTTCATAGATGGTGATATCCTTACGCGTTGGCTTGTTGATGATACCAAAACCGTCATAGATCAAAATACCTCCGGGCTTGATCTTCGGCTCGAACTTCTCCAGTGAAGGCTGGTTCAGCACAACGGCAATATCATACTTACTGAGGATGGGCGAAGAAATACGCTCATCACTCACAATCACCGTCACGTTGGCAGTACCACCACGCTGCTCAGGTCCGTATGCAGGCATCCAAGTCACCTCTTTATCC
>CACYQO010000085.1 GCA_902776545.1 uncultured Prevotellaceae bacterium
GGCCCAGAGGGATTTTGACAAAAGAAGCAAGAATTTCTAATCATCTCAAAAACAGTAAAAAATCATGAAAACAATCAAATACAACAGTACAGGGCATGATGTGGATGTCTTGCAGACATTGCTTGATATACCGCACAATCCTGCTCATGAGTTCAACAAGACCACCAACCAAGCAGTTATTGACTTCCAGAAGCGAAACGGACTCGATGCTGACGGCATTGTGGGGTATAAGACATGGGAGATGCTTTTCTTCCACGATGAGCGGCCCAAGTATGGCATAACCGAAACGGACTTCGACCGCGCTGCCATGTTGCTCGACTGCGAGGCAGCAGCATTGAAGGCCGTGCAGAAAGTAGAAACTGGAGGCAAGGGTGGCTTCCTGCCAAGCGGTCGCCCCACCATACTTTTCGAGGGGCATATCTTCTGGCAGCAGCTTCGTACACGAGGCATTGACCCGCAGAGATTCACCAGTGGCAATGAGGACATTCTCTATCCCAAGTGGACGAAGGCCCACTGCTGCGTGCTCGGCATATCAATGAAGATGCAGCCAACGCCTCGGCCTCATGGGGCATGTTCCAGATCATGGGTTTCAACCATGCGGCCTGTGGTGAGCCGTCTGTAGCGAGCTTTGTCAGCAGCATGTGCCAGTCAGAATGTCGGCAGTTGCTGCTCTGCGTGCGCTTCATCAGAGGAAACAGGCCTATGCTTGCCGCCTTGCAGAAAAAGGACTGGAAAGCGTTTGCCCGTCTCTATAACGGACCGGCATACGCACAGAACCGTTATGACGAGAAACTCAGCATGGCTTATTCTTCTTTTAACAAATAAGGTTAAACTGTGTTAAAATCGGGGGGGTAAAAATGATTATACAAGAAAAAGTATATATTATTTTGTACCTTTGCACTCTAATAAGACAGATTTATGGACAAACTACCCTATAGAGAATTCCTGGCCATGATGCAGGAGCGGACCCGCGAGGCGGATGTCCCCTACAGTGGCAGTTTCGAGTTGACACCGCTGTGCAACCTCGACTGCAAGATGTGCTATGTGCATCTGCAGGATCCGTCGGTGAAGCATCGGATGCTTTCGGGCGAGCAGTGGATATCGCTCATCCAGCAGGCCATCGATGCGGGCATGATGATTGCGGGTCTCACAGGCGGCGAGGCCATGACGCACCCCGCCTTCTGGGACATCTATATGTACTTGCTCAACCATGGCATTACTACCTTTGTTAATACTAACGGTCTCTTACTGAACGAGGAGGCCGTCAAACGGTTCCAGGCGTACAGGCCCTTTCAAATTGCTATCTCCCTCTATGGCTGCGACAGCGAGTCGTATGTGGCGGTGACGGGCGTGGATGTCTACGAGCAGGTGGTGAGGAATATCCGGCTGGCCATCGATGCTGGGTTGCATATCCGAATCAATATAACCCCCAGCAAGTTTATGTCGCCCTGGACGGAGCGGGTAATGGCGCTGGCCAAGTCGTTTGGTGTGAGCGTGATAGTGAATTATAGCCTCATTGAGGCTCGTGAAGATACGGGCAGGAAGAAAGCGGACTTTGACATTCCACTTGAAGAAGACCTGAGAATCTTGGAAAAGAGAAGGGAAATGTTTTCTTCAGGGTATTCAACTGGCGATCATGAGTTCTTTATGAAGCGATGTAACCGTCCACATGTGTCGGACAAGGGATTGTATTGCAATGCCGGCCGTTCGGGCTTTGCCGTCAACTGGGATGGTGCCATGAAGCCTTGCTTAAATTTCCCAAGAGATGTGGTGTGCGGATATCCGCTGCGCGACGGATTCCGTCAGGCCTGGAGCGAGGTGAACGAAGCGGTGAAGAACTACGAGGTGCCAAAGGCATGCCACAGTTGCGAACTGAACAACAAGTGCCATTACTGCCCGAAAGCTCATTCGATAGTGGCAGCCCAGCACTTGTGCGACCCTGATTTCTGCAACTATCTGAAGGCAAAATTCAGAGCATCAGGAAAGACAGAAAAACATAATTAACGACCGAAAGGTCATATTGTTCAACAAATAAAAACTTTTAAAAGATGAAAACAGAAAAAAAGACTTACGAGGAGCCTACCGTTCAGAAGGTAGAGTTCGACTTCAAGACCAGAATGGCATACTCAGGCTGGGACACATGCCCAGGTAATAGCAGCGAATGTGACCCTTCTTGATAGCGAAGGTTTCTGTGAATTTTAATTAATAACGATTGTTATGCAAATGAGCGAACCACAATTGAACAAAGACTTTGTGCTCCGCAAGGTGTGCGGTGTTAACGTCGTATTGCCTACGGGGCTCCAAGTCAAGGACTTTGGCGGGGCACTGAATCTTAACGATACTGCTGCGCTCATTTTCGAGCAGCTGCAGGCTGGCAAGACCGTCGAGGAAACGGCTGCCGCTCTGGTGGCGGCGTATGACGTGACGCCCGAAAAGGCCCTTGCCGACGTACAGAAGACCATCGACTCGCTACGGGAGACCGGCGTGGTGGACTGACGATGCTGAGCAACTACAACGAAATCGTAGCGGAAGCCATACGGCGAGCCGAAAGCGAAGAGAGCGTGACGTTGCCCGTGAATGGGCACAGCATGCTCCCTTTCGTTGTGGGTTGGCGCGACTGTGTCATCTTGCAGAAAGCTGCTCATCCTAAAGTCGGCGACGTCGTAGTGGCTTGGGTAGAAGGTCGGCGCTATGTGTTACACCGCATCATCCGTATCGACGGTGAGCGTGTCACGCTGATGGGCGACGGCAACCTAAGAGGTACGGAAACGTGTACGCTCAGCGACGTGAAGGCATTGGCCACGCATGTTGTCGATGTCAAGGGCAGGACGCATGATTTATACAACAGGTGGCGGAGAAGGGCGGTGAGAGTATGGTGGTATGTCCGTCCCGTGAGGCGTTATCTGCTTGCCATTTATCGGCGAACCCACCATATTGTTTATATTTAGCTTATGCACGAATACTACTTTGCCAACTACCGCCTGTTGGTGGATGACGACATCAGCAACAGCGACCATATGAAATATCTGGCTGGCTTCAGCATGGCGATGCCCGCCACCCATACCTTTACACTTCGTCTGGGCGACGAGGCGCTGCTCGACCAGAAGTACGCAGAGGCTATGTTGCATCCCATCGTCTGCACAACGGATCAGTTCTACATCCACGACACGCAGGATTCCTGGACCATCGTCCCGCTGATGAACGAGAAAAGGATAAAGCGTCATGGCAAGTATGTGCTGACCTGCGCCAGAGATTATAGCGAGATGACATTTTACATCTCCAGACAACCTTTCTATTCTGAAAAGATAAAAGAATGGGTGATGCCCGTGCTCCACATGTCCTCTGCCATCCGTACAGCCTGCGAGGCAGGCATGACGATGCGCAACGGGATGCCACTACATGCCTCGCTGGTGGAGAAAGACGGCTACGGCGTGGTGTTCCTCGGCCCTTCGGGTATGGGCAAATCGACGCAGGCAAAACTCTGGGTGGAGTATCAAGGAGCCGACTTCATCATCGGCGACCGCCCGGGCCTTCGCCGCATTGACGGTCAATGGATAGGCTACGGCATGCCCTGGGACGGCAAGGACAGCATCATGCAGCAGAAACAGGTACCCATCCGCGCCCTCATCTCCTTAGAGCAAGCCCCTGAGAACAGCATCCGCCGCCTCACGAAACAGGAGGCGATGAACGTGCTGCTCAACCAGGTGATGATGCCCATGTGGGACGATGCCGCCATGGCGCTGCTCACCCCCTTGATGGGCCAGCTCGCCACCGAAATCCCATTCTATCACCTCAGGAACCTGCCCAATAGGGAGGCGACTGAGTTGACCCGCGAGACAATCTGTAAAACCCAAACAGAACGATGAAAGTCATTATCCCGACAACACCGCTGATTGATCAGATTATAGGCCCGCAGAAACGGGCTGACGGTCAGCGTTACCGACTGATGACTTACGTGGTGCAGCAGCCGGTCGATGACGGTCTGTTGCTCTACAACACCCTGACCTGCTCAATGGTGTTGCTGACGCCCGACGAGGCCGCCGACATTACGGCGCAGCGGGAACTGATAGACCGCTGGTTCTTAGTGCCGCAGGACTACGATGACCAGAAAGCCTGCCGTGAGATTCGCCAGATGGCATCCCTCCTCATGCCCGCCGCCCAGACCATCAACAAGTACACCATCCTCACCACCACCGACTGCAACGCCCGCTGCTTCTACTGTTACGAAAAGGGCACGAAGCCCATCACCATGACTGCCGAGACGGCAAGCAAGGTGGTGCGCTACATCGTGGCGCATCGTGGCGATGAGGAAATCAAGTTAAAATGGTTCGGCGGCGAGCCGTTGGTCAATGCCAAGGTTATCGACCAGATTTGCACGGAACTCAGCCAGCAGGGCGTGCCGTTCAGCTCGGAGATAATTTCCAACGGCTACCTGATGGATGCTGACTTGGTGCAGCGTGCCAAGGAGTTGTGGAAGTTGCAATGGGTGCAGATTACCCTCGATGGCACTGCAAAGACCTACAACCGTGTGAAGGCCTACGTCTATCAAGGTGTGAATGCCTTCGAGCGTGTGCTGCAGAACATCGGTCTGCTGACTGCTGTCGGCATCCAGGTGAACATACGCCTAAATGTCGATAAGCACAACATTGGGGAGATGGCTGAATTGGTAGAGTTGCTGTACCAGCGCTTCGGCGTCAACGAGCACCTCTCTGTCTATTCCCATGAGTTGTTTGGTGAACGCACACCTGAAGACAATGCCGAACTCTTTGCTCTGCGGATGCAGCTGAAGCAGCAGATAATAGCGTGTGGCTACGATAATAAACGGAGATTACAGAAGGACATCAAACTGAATCGTTGCATGGCCGACAAAGACGGAAGCGTGGTGATTGCCCCTGACGGACACCTTGGTAAATGCGAGCACTACTTCGACCGAGAGTTGTTCGGCCACATCGACAGCGAGGAGCGCGACGAGGCCATCCTCCGCAAGTTCAAGGAGCCTCCTGCCGAGATTGAGGCCTGTACTACCTGCTTCTTTTATCCCCAGTGTTATCGCCTCGTCATGTGTCCGAGTGACTTTGGCTGTACGCCCGAAATCCAGCAGGAGCGTCTGCGCGAAACAATGGAGGGCATGAAATATGAATACGAATGCTATAACATAGTATGATGACGAGACACTACAAGGTGGCGGGGCATACGTTTGCCGTCAGCGGTCAGGCCGAGCTTTTTGAGCAGATGGAAAACTATGAGCCATTTGAATGTGAAGGCATTGAGCCGTTGTTTTCGTTGACAGAAGACAGCGGCGCAGTGCCTGAATATATGGAAGTGTATCGGATAGAGGGCGAAAGAACGACTGTCATCCACGGCCATACTGCTTCGGGAAACGACGTGTTTGAATTTGTAAGAAGAACGAAGTCAAAAGGTTGTCTGATTTGTTCCAAAGACCACCGAGAGGGTCGGCTCATCTTGACGAGACGCATTTATAATACGGTTTTTAATGATGCGCTGATGATGCTATATGCCTTGGCGACGGCAGGAAAAGACACGCTGCTCTTTCACGCCGTCGTGGTGAGTTGTGCAGGCAAGGGCTACCTGTTCCTCGGCCCCAGCGGTGAAGGGAAAAGTACGCACGCCCGATTGTGGCTGGAGCATGTTGAGGGGACGGAGTTGGTCAACGACGACTTCCCTGTAGTAAGAGACGGGGTGGTCTATGGCTCGCCCTGGGGCTGGGGAATACCGTGCTACAGGAATGTCTGTTACCCCATCGGCGGCATTGTCAGCCTTAATCAGGCTCCCTATAACAAGATACAGCGCCTGAACGGTGTCGAAGCATACATGAATCTGTATCCAAGTGTTTTAGGCAATGGCTTGGGTATCGTCGAGGAGATAGACGAGGGCTGGCATCAGACGGAGAACGCACTTGCCTCCACCATCCCGATGTGGCATCTGGATTGCCTGCCCGACGAAGAGGCTGCAAGGCTGTGCCATGATACCATCACACGATGACAGACTACGAGATCATAAAAGAAGCCATCAGGCTGTTGAGGGAAGGCGTGAACATACGTCTCGAAAGCTCTAACGGTTGGTGTCTCTTGTGATAATTGATTGCTTGATGTCCCTATTTAGCATTTCTGTGAATTTCTTTGCACCAATTTCAGATAAATGTGTCTCATTATAGAAGTCATCATACGTAAATGTTGAATCTGATTCGTGATCAAAATAGGATATAGGATATCTACTACATAAATTGTCCATGTATCTTTTAACAAAGCATCTCTGATGCTCGTTAATATTCTTGAATGCACAATTCCAATAGTAGGGAGGTGAAACCATTACGATTGAAATATTCTTTTCACAAAGCATTTCTAAGGTTTTTATTAAGAAATCTTCATTATGTATGCATAACTTGTGATAGTCACATTCTTTTTGGGTGTAAGTTTCTAAAAATTTATTATATCCAAGTTCATGTTTCCTATCCCGCAAATAATGTGTGCTGCGTCTTCCCATGGAATCGCATCGTACGATGTCTTTGTGCTTGATATAATATGAATATACCTTATTGAAAGCTAACTGTGGATTAAAACTTTCAAAAAGGTATTGTAGAGGAACATGACCATCATAATCAAGATTCATATACTTATGGTAATAACAAATTCTACGTAGAAATAATGTCTCTTTGTTTTTGTTGTTGATCACTCTGACATTAGCATACCCCACAGGCATGATGACCAATTTTAAGTTTGGCATATATGGAAGCAGTTCGCGAAGAATGTAGTAATTATCTCTGTAGTGTTGATTTGAATTGCATAGATTAAAAGATGGAAGATAAAAGGATTCGGGTATGAATCCATCATATAGTTGTGAATGGCCGACAGCCAAAGCTTGAATTTCGTCACCATGCTTTATGACGTAATTGTATTTGTAACTATATGAATTTGGTATATTTCCTACTATTATTTCTAAAGTGGTTAGAAATACAATAATGGGAATTGCAAATATGGCACAATATCTCAAGAAATGCTTCATGGTCGTTTAAAATTGGAAATAGAAAAACGTTTGACTTGAACCGGCATATTTTGTAATAACTATCAGGATAAGATAATACACCCCCCATCGTACAAGCCTATAGTTGAACGGTTTTATATTCGTGAACTGTAGGGCATGTTGCTTGTCTCTTTGTAGCCATTCTATGAAAAGAAGTACAAGGCCGAAGCATAGACAGTCTTTTCCATACAGCATGGATGCATCGAAAAACTTGTTGGTAGCCATTGCTGAGAAATACCCGATGGCTTGCGTCATAGACTCAGCACGGGGTAGTACCAAGCTGGTAACGAAAAGTAAGAAAGTAAATGCCATTTGAAGTGCTTCCTTGACATTGGGCAGGTAATGACCGTATGCTACCACATTCTTGTATTTCGTGTTAATGCCTAAGACGTTGTAGATGATGAGCAGGGTGGCGTGGAGTAGCATCCAGCATACATAAGTCCAATTGGCTCCATGCCATAGACCGCTGAGGGCCCAAACGATATAGATATTACGAAAGTTTTTCCATTTATTGCAACGACTACCACCCAAGGGAAAATAGACATAGTCGCGGAACCATGTAATAAAGGAGATGTGCCAACGACGCCAGAACTCAGGGATGCTGCGTGAGAAATACGGAAAGTTGAAGTTTCGCATCAGATTGATGCCAAACAGCCGGGCACAACCGATGGCGATGTCTGAATAACCGGAAAAGTCACAATAAACTTGAAATGCAAATAGGACACAGAAAAGGAAAAGTGTCAACCCCGGTAGTTCTGCATAGTTTCCCCAATTGCTGTCAATAACAGCTGCGCAATTGTCTGCAATAACGACTTTCTTCAAGAATCCCCAAAGCATCTGTCGCATTCCATCTACGGCCTTGGCATAGTCGAAATGCCTTTGTTGCTGGAACTGGGGTATAAGGTTCGTAGCCCGTTCAATAGGGCCTGCCACCAATTGAGGGAAGAAACTGATGTATGCGAAAAACGCTACAGGGTCATGAGTGGCAGGCAGCTTCTTTTGGTAAATGTCAATGGTATAGCTGAGTGCCTGGAACGTATAGAAACTGATACCTACGGGCAATACAATGTTCATCGTTACCCAGTCTAAATGCCAGCCAAATGCCCGAAACAACACATCAAGGTTTTCTATAAAAAAGTTATAGTACTTGAACACCCCAAGGATGCCTAAGTTCAGCACAATGTTGGCGGCACTGACCCACTTTTGTTTTCGTCGCTGTCCCTCATAGTGTTCCATAAGCAAGCCGCTGCCATAACTGCAAAGTGATGTAAGGGCTATTAAGAACAGGAAACGCCAGTCCCACCATCCATAAAAGAAGTAACTCGCGACGACAATCAGCAAGTTTTGCCATTGTCGCCCACGAAATACAAACCAATAGAGCAGGAACACTATCGGGAGGAATGCCAGGAACTCGAAAGAATTGAAAAGCATATTTCTTACGAAGTCGATTTGATATGAGATTTACCGTGCAAAGGTACTAATTTTAATCCGAAAAATCGCATTGGTTTCATTTATTCTGCATACTTTATTGGTTATTTGTTAGTATTTGTACTATTGGGAGCATGCTTTTTAAGATGATCTTCCCTGTTGTTCTTAATAAAACCGCCCAGGAGTCCTCATACTGTGGCTACCGGGCGGCTTTTCTGTGTCTTAATGTCACTGCTGTTTTGCCTTAATGAATACACCTTCCATACGCTGGCGGTAAACGCCCGTTGCATACAGCGGGTTCTTGCCGATATAGTAGCAGTTTCCCTCAAAGCCGTCAATAACATCCAGATTGACAATCTCCGACCTGTTGATGCGCACGAAGTTAGAATGCTCCGTCAACATCTCCTCGATCCGCCACAGCCGATGGTTCACCATCAGGCTTCTCTCACCAGTCAGGAACACGACACTACCGTTTTCGAAGGCTCTCACCCATAGAATCTCGTCATACTTTACTTTCGCCCAACGCTCATCGATCTTCACGAAGAAGCCGTTCTTCACTACATACGGACTTTGCCTACTGTCTTCAACAAATTCCAGAAGTTCATCATTGTTCATTTGCTTTTCATTTTATTAAACAACTGTTTGGCGTACAGACAGATTTCAATTCTGCCTGCACTACATACAAAAGTAAAAGCAAAGAAACACTCTACCTAACGACTTACATCAACAGCCTTTCTGCTTACATAAAGGCACAATTTTCTTCATTCCGCTTGTCGTTCATGTAAGCCATCCCGCTCCTCATGTAAATCGTTTGTTCCCCCAGAAAAACCGCCGTATCTTTGCATCGCAATCTTACAAAACGAGAACATTAACAAGGCGGTTCCTGAAAAGCCTAAGATAGAGTAAGGAATAAAGAAATAATAAAATGAACTATCAAACTCTTATTAGTATCGGAAATTCATGGTATTGTGCTGTTATTAATAAAAAGAAGGATTCTTTGGAAGACCGTAGGATTTGTAGAAATAATATAAACGCCTTTCTAGAGTCAAATTCTAAAGTTCGATTTAGAGCAGCCCTTAGTCCTTTTAATAATGATGTGCTTATAAAGGACGGGAACAAGGCCAAAACATATAGTTACTATATGAAACGTTTTCAAGGAGATAATAACGTGACTCAATGGATTTATCGTTTCTTGAATAATGAAATAGATATCGATTTCAAAAATGGTCTTGACTCTGAATTGCATGCAGATGCTCAGTCTTTTGTCGCAATCGTTTCAATATCGGAACGAGCAAGACTGTATAGGGATTCCTGTGTTCAAGATTTAAAAGATTTCCTTTTAGGTATTCTTAATGGTAAGTACGAATGGAAAGACTTAAAAAAACATTTCGTACCCGCGCTAACTTATAAAGAAGATACCGATTATATTGATGTCTTAGAATAACATTAATATGCTCATAAGGACAGGTTTGAATGAAATCAGTGAATTCACATCACCCCTTATGATTAATTAAAACAAAGCCGTCTGAGATTTCTTATAAAGACTCCCGGACGGCTTCTTTTCTGTTTCCATGATTTCCGTTATTCAAACAACCACTTCCAAACAAAAATTACTTCAATCTGCTAACCGTTATCTAAAGGGAATATAATTTCCATTACAAGCTTAAAATGAAAGGTGTGTCACTTCACTATGACACACCTTCTTTAAGCATATAGACTGAATCATATTATTGTCATCAGTTTTTGGTTCATTTCCTTTCTTCAATGCTAACCTGCAATCTCCTTCAATTGCAGAATGTCCTTGGCTAGAACAGCGTTCTTTTCTTTATACTGCTCGATGGTCTGGGGATGCGCTCCAGTGAGTTCTTCGACGAGCGAAGCGGCAAAGCCGAGCGGATGAAGTTCCGGACTACGGCTATAGGGTCAGACAGTGCAATGAAGCGGTTGTTACGGCAATCCTATGGTTCAAATAAGTCTTCCATTAAGACTTCGCTGTCCACTATGCTGTGGTGTATTCCGTTTGCCACACCGAAAGTCGTGACAAAAGTGTTGACTAAGGATTTCCGGGTATTCGTCTTTTCCTTAAAGATTGCCATCCGCAGGCGCAATGTCTGCTCATAGTCCTTGGATATGACGTATGGATTGACAGAGAATTTCATCTCGCACAGATTGATAATTCTGTCCGCACGATCTATCAGCAGGTCAATCTGAGCACCTTTCTCGTCAGTCCCTTTTGATACGGCATTTCTCCATGACGATGCTTCTGCCGCTATTCCCGAAATGCCAAGCCGACGTTTTATCTGATCCAAATGCGTCAAGCATATAAGTTCAAAGGACATTCCCTGCCAAGACTCAACTGAATGGGACTGGAAATGATGGCTCCACCATTGTTCATCCTTGCCGTTATGGCTTTCTACGAATCTATAATAGAATAAGGTGTAGAAATCCACCAGACGATAGATGGCACCTTTGGTCTTGTTGCCATATTGTGAATATCGGATGATGAAGTCGCATCGTTCCAGATTACGCAAGACATTTGTCAGCACAGCATCTTTCAGACTTGTAGCCTTGGATATTTCGTCACGTGTCATCCCGTCACGGACTGCATTCAAAGCCCGCACCACGCTGACATATTTCTCGGAATGCGTGAAAAGGGCATTGTAAAGTTCCTCAAATTCCGTTCGTAGTTCTCCGTTCTTGCGGAAGAAAAGACGGTCGATATTCTGTACAAGGCTTTCACGAGGGTCCAGCAGACTGTAGTAAAACGGTATACCGCCAATGACCATATAGGCCTGTACTATCTGGTATCGGTCCCAGTTTATATTGCGGCTGTGCAGGTACTGCTCTGTTTCGTATAGCGTGAATGGACGCACATAGATGTTGTTGGTGACACGACCGTGCAAGCCGCCCTGGTTCTCCACAATCTTATCGACCATCCATGATGTTGAGGAACCGCTTGCCACGAAAACAATATCGGACCGCCGGGCAGCCCATCCATTCCAGAACATTTCCAGAGCATCCACAAATTCTGAATGGGGAGTATCAATCCATGGCATTTCGTCGAAGAAAATCACTTTACGCCTGTCGTCAGGAAGTGACTCCAGATATTCCTCCAAAGCATCAAAGGCATCGAACCATTCATGAAATACAGGCATTTGTTTCAGGTTGGCATATTTCTTCAGCGACTTGGCAAAGTTACGCAGTTGCCTTGTCTTGGGTAACCTGTGACCGCCGACAAACGAAAAGTCGTAGCTGCGGTTGAAGAATTGGTCGACAAGATATGTCTTGCCGACACGTCTGCGTCCATATACAATAACAAACTCCGAGCGGTCTGATTCCAAACTGCGCTGTAGTTCTGCTTTCTCACGCTCTCTGCCAATCATCATGTCATTCTTTGTCACCATACGAATTTAATATTTTTGCAAAGGTAGCCATTTTTATTGAAACGACGAGACTTTACTAAAGAAAATTGACTAAATCACTAACTTTTTTAGCGATTTAGTCAATTTACCCTATACGATTATAAAGTTATCGAGTATGTTCTGCCTTTCCTGCTGTCCTTTAGGATGTATTTCAAGGACGCTGTTTCTTCAAGCCTTTTAGTTCAT
>CACYQO010000086.1 GCA_902776545.1 uncultured Prevotellaceae bacterium
CATGTATCCCGACTACAGTTGGAAGGAATTATGCGGTCTTATGGCCAATATCGTAGCCGATTCGGGCGGTAACAAGGGTCAATTGTCACCTCTTGTGGAAGCTATTTGCCGTGATTTCCGTCTGCACGACAAATCTGTAACAGATCAACTGACGGTATTCTTGCGACAATAACCCGGGGTTATCGTCAAATAACCTTGGGTTATTGCGCAAGAAGGCAGGTTTACTTTTGCAGACGGAGCTGGTCGCCCGTGAATCCTTGTTTCTGCAAGTGCTTGACATAGCTGTCGTAGGCCAGATAGAATCCACCGAGGTCGGCCACGTTCTCAGCTACGGTATAGGCGCCGTCGTTCTTCAGGCCTGTCTCAAAGGGCATGATGTCTATCGAGCTGTAATAGTCGATGAGCTGCTGGGCCCGTTTCTGGAACTCCTGGCTGTCATTCTCATTTGCCCAGAGCGGCCCCCAATTGCCTACCTGATCGAACTTTGCGCCATTGGTATCGAAGCCGTGGATAATCTCATGACCCCAGGCCATCATGTTGGCGACCCGACACAATATAATCGGGATTAGTGTCGATGGTATAGACATCGTCGAGCGAGATGCCCAAAGTATTGAAATCAGATACTTTTTCGTCATTTGAAGAGGTATTGTGCGAACTCGTGGAGGGACTTGCGCCAGACTTGCCACTCGTGGTCGCCGGGATAGGAATTGAAACGTACTTTCACACCGCCGTCACGCATCTTCTGGACAATGTTGCGGGTGTAGTCGATGCGTGGGTCCTGTTCGCCACAACTCATGAAGAACACGTCGAACTGGCTGTTGAACGTCTTGGTGTCCGTCAGGATGCCCGGCACCTCCTTCTCCAAGTCGAAGTTGGAAGCGCCCTGGATGCCTCCGAACATACCCGTGGAGAACACGCCGACGTTGGCAAACACCTCAGGCGAGCGCAGACCGATGTAGAACGACTGTCCGCCACCCATCGAAAGGCCACACATGGCACGCTGCTTGCGGTCTTTTTTCACACGGTAGTTCTTCTCGACGAAGGGAATCACATTGTCGATCAGTTCCGAACGGAAGGTCTGCATACCCTGCCAGCTGTAGCCACCGCCAAAACCTCCATTGCGGTTCTGCACATTACTGTTCGAACTGACCACAATCATCGGCACGGCCTTGCCCTGGGCTATCAGATTGTCCATGATCTGAGCGGTACGGCCCTGCTCCATCCATCCGCGATGATCCTCACCACCGCCGTGTTGGATATAGACCACGGGATAGTCCTGCTGACCCTCGTTGTAGCCAGCGGGCGTATAGACCAGCAGCGGTCGCCACGACTCATCGACCTTGGAGTAATACCAGACGGTGTTGACCTCGCCACGGGGCACGTCCTGCACCTCGAAGTCATCCATGCCCGCCTCCTTGATCTCAATGGCACTCGACCAGCGGCCACAGCCGTAGAACGACTGGCTGGCAGGATCGGCCACAGAGACGCCGTCGACGATGAGGAAATAGTAATGGAATCCCGGCACCTGCGGCTTGGTGGTGACCGTCCAGGAGCCGTCGTCGCCACGCACCATGTCGTACTTCGTGCCACAGAGGTCGATCTGCACGAGCTGGGCTTGCGGCGCGCTGACACGGAACATCACGCTGCCATCGGACAGCACGCGCGGACAGCCGTTGCGATTCACGTTTGTTACTGGGGAGTAAGCCCCTTCGGGGAAGTTTTCGCTGCGGAAACCCTGACCTGCAACCTGTGTGCAGATCACGACCGTCAGCAGGACGGCCAGCATGATTCTTTTGGTTTTCATATTCATATTACTTGATCTACGGGAATGTCGTTAGGATCGACGGGGACGGAGGGGACTTTCTGGAAGTCGAAACAGACTCCGATTAAGCGCGGTCGCACACTGGGGACAGTCCCCCTGTAATTCGCTGCGCTTCTCACAGAGGGGACAGTCCCCATTGTGCGGAGGAAGCGGTCGTAATAGCCGCTGCCTCGACCGAGACGATGGCCTTGGGCGTCGAAGGCGATGCCGGGGATGAGGGCAACGTCGATGGGAGGGGTTTTCGAGGAAAGAGGAAAGAGGAAAGAGGAAAGAGAATACCGAGAGCCGGTGGGACGCGAGAGGGAGGAGGGAGAATAGTGAGAGCCGACGGGTTCCATGATGCCGAAGGGGCCTGGGGCGAGGTCGTGTGGACCTGTGTAAAGGCGAAGCTCCATCGTGGTGGCATCGAGGACTTTTGGCAGGAGGACGGTCTTGCCTTCGGCGACGAGCTCGTCGAGAAGCTGACGGGTATTGACTTCGTCGGGGAGGGAGTAATAAGCCATGACAACCCGGGCATCGACCAGATGAGGACGCAGACGGGCGATGACAGGCTCAGACAATTCTTCCAACCGGGAAGGGGTGTACTGCTGCTTCAGACGGCGAATCTCACGACGAAGGTCTTCTTTATGCATGGGCTATCTCCTGCCCCTCCGTGGCTTTGACTGGCTGCGGGAAGGCCCGGCCCTCACGGAAGAGACGGAGGGTCTCGATGATGGCAGGATCGTCCTGATTGAGGTATTGCATCCAAGCCTGCTCGTTGAGGATGTTGTAGATAATGCGGCTGTTGACAAAGCGCTCCAGCAGCTTCTTCGACTTCTGGATCATCAGGTTTCGGCGCTTGAGGCCGTTCTTGTCGGCATAGACGACAAACTGCTCCAGCGTGTTCTGGCTTTTCAAGAACCGCTCCATCTCATGCACATCGTCCATCTTGCTCAGACGGGCGCGGTTCTCGTCGGTGTAGTTGTAGGCGAACTGCAGGATGAGTCCCGACATGGAAGCCTCCTTGTAGTATGAGGTCATGCCGACAGTGTCTTCGGGGACGAAGATGTCGGGCGTGATGCCGCCTCCGCCATAGACGACACGGCCGTTGGCGGTGTGGTATTCGGGACCGGTGTGACGGATGCTGTCCTGAGAGAAGAACTCACCGTGCTGGTAACGCTCAATCCAGTCGCTCTCGTATTTCTCACCGTCGTTGTAGGGTTTCTGGATGCAACGGCCGGAGGGCGTGTAGTAACGGGCGATGGTTAGACGGATCATCGAGTGGTCGGAGAACTCCATCGGCTTCTGCACGAGGCCCTTGCCGAAAGAACGACGGCCGACGATGGTGCCGCGGTCATTGTCCTGGATGGCACCTGCGAGGATCTCTGAGGCAGAGGCAGACGCCTCGTCGACGAGGATCACGAGCGGCATGTGCTGGTAGGAGCCACGGCCGTCGGAACGGTACTCATTTCGCGGATAACGGCGGCCTTCGGTATAGACGATAAGCTGACCCCTGGAAAGGAACTCATTGGCAATCTGCACGGCCGACTCGAGATAGCCGCCGGTATTATTGCGAAGGTCGATGACGAGGTTGGAGAAGCCCTTCTGTGCCAACTGCGCCAGGGCGATGATGAGCTCAGGATAAGTATTCTCACCGAAGTTGCGGATCTTGATGTAACCCGTCTCGTCGTCAAGCATATAA
Source organism: uncultured Prevotellaceae bacterium (assembly GCA_902776545.1). Lineage (GTDB taxonomy): Bacteria > Bacteroidota > Bacteroidia > Bacteroidales > Bacteroidaceae > Prevotella. The sequence goes on from CACYQO010000086.1 coordinate 3,504, forward strand.
CTGGCGGTGACGCTCTTCGTGGGAATCTCGCCACGGGTGACGGTGATATGACGGATCTTCTTCTCGCCGTAACGGATGATGCCAAGCTTCACCTTCGTGTCCTTAGGACCTTTCAGACGGTGCATGGCCTCCTCGTTAGTCACTTTCTTGCCGACGAAGACAGAGTCGTCGACCTCGACAATCTTATCGCCTGCCAGCACACCGGCACGCTCAGCCGGACCATTGCCGATGACGTTCTGCACACGGATGGTGTCCTGACGGATGGTGAACTCGATGCCGATGCCGGAGAACGAGCCACGCAGGTCGTCGTTGGCAATCTCTCCCTCACGGGCGGTGATATACACGGAGTGCGGGTCAAGCTCGCCGAGAATCTGCGGCATGGCCTTCTCCACGAGGTCGTTCACGTTGACGGTATCGACATACTGGTCGTCGATGATGTGCAACAGGTTGTTGAGTTTATTGCCGCTGGTGTTGATGATGTTCAGCCGATTGCCGGAGAAATGGTTGGCATAGAACGTTCCGATGAGGATGCCCATCACGACACCCATCGCGATCCATAGCGGCGTAAAGCGGGAAGACTTTTTCATTTTGAACTTTGAGCTTTGAACTTTGAACTTTATGATTACACTTCCATCAGGATGACTTCGATGCCGGCACGGCGGAGGAGGTCGATGCCGTCGGTAAGGCGGTAGTTCTCACCATAGACGACACGGCGGATGCCTGCCTGGATAATGAGTTTGGCACACTCGATGCAGGGTGAGGCGGTGATGTAGATGGTGGCACCGTCGCTGTTGTTGTTACTGCGGGCGAGCTTCGTGATGGCGTTGGCCTCGGCATGGAGCACGTAGGGCTTGGTGACGTTGTTATCGTCCTCGCAGATGTTCTCGAAGCCGCTCGGCGTACCGTTGTAGCCATCGCTGATGATCATCTTGTCTTTTACCACGAGGGCTCCCACCTGGCGACGCACGCAGTAGGAGTTCTCTGCCCAGATCTTCGCCATGCGAAGATAACGCTCATCGAGTTTATGTTGCTTATCAGACATCATGATGATTTACGATTTACGGATTTACGATTTATTACTGCGGCGGATACCATTTCGCTTGAGTAATGCGTCGATGGTGGGTTCGGAGCCTTTGAAGCGCTTGTAGAGCGTCATCGGATTCTCCGTGCCACCCTTGGAGAGGATGCAGTCGCGGAAGCGCTGGGCTGTGTCGGGATTGAAGATGCCTTCTTTCTGGAACACGGCGAAAGCATCGGCATCGAGCACTTCTGCCCATTTGTAACTATAGTAGCCGGCCGCATAGCCGCCAGCCATGATATGCGAGAACTGCACGGTCATACAGGTGTCGGGCAGTTGCGGCATCACCATCGCCTTCTCCCAGGCACGCTTCTCGAAGGGGATGATGTCGTCGGTGAACTCGTTCTTCTGTGTATAATAGGCCATGTCGAGCAAGCCGAAGCTGACCTGCCGCATACAGGCGTAGGCCACATTGAAGTTACGGCTTCGGACGATGCGGTCGATGAGTTCGTCGGGCAGAGGCTCACCTGTCTGGTAATGGAAGGCGAAGGTACGGAGGAACTCCTTCTGGATGGCGAAATTCTCCATGAACTGCGACGGCAGTTCGACGAAATCCCACCACACGTTGGTGCCGCTGAGACTCTCGAAACGCGTGTTGGCAAACATGCCGTGGAGAGAGTGTCCGAACTCGTGGAGGAACGTCTCCACCTCGCCCAGCGTCAGTAAAGCGGGCTTCTCGGCCGTGGGCTTGGTGAGGTTCATCACCACCGAAACGTGGGGACGGACATTGATGGTGGAGGGTGAATGGTGGAGGGTGGAAGGAGATTTGTCTGCCGCAGGAGTATTCTCCTTTAACCCTCCACCTTCCACCTTCCTCCAATATTGCCCCTGATATTCCGTCATCCAAGCACCGGCCTGCTTGCCCTTACGGGGATGGAAGTCGGCATAGAAGACGGCGAGATACCCACCATCCTTGTCGAATACCTCGTAGGCCTTCACGTCGGGATGATAGACGGGGATATCCTTGTTCTCCTTGAAGGTGATGCCATAGAGACGGTTGGCGAGACCGAATACGCCGTCGATGACTTTCGACAGTTCGAAATAGGGCCGCAGCATCTCGGCATCGATGTTGTATTTCTTCAGTTGCAGCTTGTGGGAGTAGAATGGGAAGTCCCAAGGCTGCATTTTAGTGGAAAGTGGAAAGTGGAAAGTGGAAGGAGAAATGTCTGAGCCTGGAGTATTCTCTTTCCTCTTTCCTCTTTCCTCTTTCCTCGAATCTTTCTGGAACATTTTTTCGATTTCAGCGACTTCCTTCTTGGCGGTGGGCATATAGGCCGCGATGAGGTCGTTGAAGAGCTTGTTGACGTTGCGGACATTGCCGGCCATACGGTGCTGCATCACGTAGTCGGCGTAGGTCTTATGACCTAAGAGCTGTGCCAGTTCGCGACGCAGATTGATCAGGCGTTTGCAGATCTGAAGGTTGTTCTCCGAATTATTGTGGATGCACTCCGTATTCTTCGCCATATACATCTGCTGACGCAGGTCGCGACGGGTGCTATAAGTCATAAAGGGGGAATATGACGGGAAGTCAAGGGTGAACACCCAGCCTTCCTTGCCCTGTTCCTTCGCCGTCTGGGCAGCCGCCTCACGGGCAGACTCAGGCAGTCCGTCGAGATCGGCCTCGTCGGTAAGGTGCAGGGTGAACGCCTTGTTCTCCTTCAACAGGTTCTGCGAGAACTGCAGTCCGAGTATCGAGGCTTCTTCCGTAAGCTGGCGCAGACGCTCCTTTCCTGCTGCATCGAGCAGGGCTCCGCTGCGCACAAAACCGTCGTAACAGTTGTCGAGCAGCATCTTCTCCTCGGGTGTCAGCTTACGGTGATGACGGTGTACGTATTTGATGCGTTCAAAGAGCTTTTCGTTCAAACGGATATCGTTGGCATGCTTCGTCAGCACGGGGCTCATCTTCTGTGCCAGAGCATCCATCTCGTCGGAAGTCTCTGCAGACAACAGGTTGAAGAACACACTACTGACGCGCGACAGGAGATCGTAGTAGCCGTTGTCGTCTTTCTCATCGTCGACACTGATGATGGTATTGTCGAAGGTGGGTTTCTCGGGGTTGTTGATGATCTTCTCTATCTGCTCATCGTCACGACGGATACCCTCCATCATCGCCTCTTCGTAGTCCTCCAAGGTGATGCGGTCGAAAGGCGCCGTGTCATGCGGGGTGCCATAGGGCAGGAAGAACGGGTTCTGCCTCTTATTCTCTGCTTTCATATAAGTATTCTCTTTTAGGGTGCAAAAGTACAACAAAAAAGTGGAAAGTGAAGAGTGAAAAGTGAAAAATATGTTACCACTAATTAAAATTATCCATTATCCATTGTCAATTATCCATTTTTTACATCAAGAGCCGTTTGAGTTGCGGGATTTCTATCCTTCCACGGTGCAATTCAAGGACTCCGGCCTCCTGCATTCGGTTGAGGGCCCGCGACACGTTCAGACGGCTGTCGTTGACCTCCTCGGCAAGGCGTTCCATCAGGATATGGAAGGTCTTGGGACCTGCCGGATAGAGGGTGTGCTGAAAGAAAAAGCGCACGATGCGCTCTCGGAGCGACTGAGGACTGCGGCGCCACTGCATCTGTATCAGTTTCTGACTCTGCGTGGCAAGGTGGTTCATCAGATTCAGACGGAACACGAGGAAATCCTCGGAGAGCCGTACCACCTCTTCTTTGTCGAGAGTGAGGAAGTTGGCATCCGTCAGGGCGTAGAAATTGTGGGTGTAACGCTGGTAATAGCCGAAGACGCTCTCCTGTTGGAGGATGTACGGCGACGACATCTGTTCGGTGACGGAATAGCGGCTGTCGTCGCTGTAGGTCTCGATCTTCAGCGTGCCGTTAATGAGGAAATACAGGTGGGTACAGGGATCGCCGACATGGATGATCTGTCGTCCGGCTGACACTTTCAGGAATCCGAAGCGGGTATGGCCTGCCACAATCTCCAGATCGTCACGGCTCATACCCTGAAAAAGCGGGAACTGGAGCAGTCTGTCGTATATCTGCAGGACGGCCACTATTCCTCGATTTTGTTACGAAGAGAAGGAGAGAACCACACGGCAATGTCGCCGTGGCCATCGTCATAGATGAGATAAGCCATCAGCTCGGAATGACGTTCGAGAAGCTGCTGGGCACGTTCCAGGCCCATCACCATAAACGAGGTGGCATAGGCATCGGCAATGGTACAACTGTTGGCGAGTACCGTCGCTGAGAGAAGGCTGTGCTGCACGGGATAGCCCGTCTTGGGGTCGATGGTGTGGGCATAGCGACGGCCATTCTTGTAGTAGAAGTTACGATAGTTGCCGCTGGTGGCCATCGCCTTGTCTGTGACATTGAGGATGGTCTGCAACTCATGACCCACGCTCAGAGAGTCTTCGGAGGGTTTTATCACACCGACACGCCACGGCAGTCGCTGGGCATTGACACCACAGGTGACGACCTCGCCGCCGATCTCCACCATAAAGTTCTGAACCCCACGGTCTCTCAGCATCCGAGCTACGGCATCCACACCAAAGCCCTTGGCGATGGCAGAGCAGTCGAGCATCATACGGGGATCCTGTTTCTTTACCTTCCCGCCGGAGAGGGAGATCTTCTGGTAGCCGATGATCTGCCGCAGGCTGTCCACCTGATGCGCCGTCGGCATCTGCTCATGCTTGAAACCGAAGCCCCAGGCGTTGACCAATGGCGCCACGGTGATGTCGAAGGCGCCCTCCGTCTCACGGGACACTTCCATCGCCTTCGTGAACACTTCGATGAAATAGGGGTCGAGCGTCACCTCACGATTCTGGTTGACAGCCGTAATCACCGACTCCTTGTTGAAAGGCGAGAGGGAACGATCCACCTTCATCAGTTCCTGACGGATGGTGACAGTCAGGTCGGAATCGCATTGGTAGATGACCTTATAGGTCGTTCCAAACACGAAATCAGAGACTTGGCGATATGGCATAGACCGCTGATGACTGATGATCAGCACGGTGCCGACAATCAGCAGCACGAGGAATGGCAGCTGCCAGATCCACTTTTTTCTTTCCTCTTTTCTCTTTTCTCGTTCCTCGTTCCTCATTCCTCGTTAAATATCTATGATGACGTTAAAAGTGGCGCCCAACTTCGCATCGTAAGTACCGAAGCCCGGCACATACCATGGTGTACCCCATTCACCCTCCTCAGAATGAGACAGACGCTGCTTGTAGCGCACACTCCAGCCCAGATGCAGGGGGCCGAAGAACTTGGCATCCAGACCGATAACAATCTCCGCCCAATGATACTTGCAGGCTACATCGTTGATACTATAGCTTGTATCCCATTGCCATACCGGATCAGGGTACTCTGGCCGTGAGATGTCAATCTTGTAGGAAGTGAAGCCATAGCGCAGTCCCACATAGAGACGATTAGGACCGTGCTTGTCCTTGAGCATATTCTTGTCTATACCTATTCTGAAATAAGGAGCAGAGGTGCTGTAGTTCAGAAATGTCACCTCGTCGTCGTGCTTGGCCTTGCCGATACCGGCCTCGAAGATCGGGAACCACTCGTCGTGGAGGTTCACACGCAGAGCACCTTCATACTGGCCATAGTCGGAGAACATCGCCATACCAGCTCCCACCATATCGAACGATACGGCAAAACCACGGAACAGCGGGATGGAGTCTTTCTGCATGGAGAAGAACTTCATCACCTGCGCCTGAGCACTTGTCGCTGCAACCAGCAGCAACAGGCTAATTGCTGATCTTCGGATAAAGGAGGACATGTACGACTTGATCGTCATTGGTCACCGATGGGTTTACAATTACTACCGAATCCAGACAGTTATAGGTATGCCGGATGGCCGTCAACTTATGGAAGTAACTCGCATTACAGTCGACAGACTCGAAATGGGGGAAATCTTCTTTCGCAATCCACAGGGTGTCCACACTATACGCACTTTCGCCGATAAAGTGGAACACAACTTCGTCTTCAGGATGGGTGTGGCTGATGGGAAGATGGAATTTACAGGTGCCTACACCTTTATTATATATAACAGAGTCGCTGCTGAATATGATTGTCTCGCTGCCGTCTTTACGGGTGGTCACTACAGTCAGGGTGTCCAACAGACTGATTGAGTCGCCGGCACTATTGGTAAACTGGAAACGGGTACGCACCAGATTATTGATGGAACAGTCGATACTCGTACAGGATGTTAAGAGGTAAGAGGTAAGAGGTAAGAGGTAAGAGATTAGTCCTACCGCCACCATACTCATCATCTTAGACCTATTTTTCATATTATTGAACCCTCTAATCATATCTCTCACCTCTCTCCACTCACCTCTATATCGTTTCCTCGATCTGATAGTCATTACGGCCAGTCGACGAACGGCTGATCAGGTCGCCGAGGAATCCCGTAAGGAACAGCTGCGTACCGATGATCATCATCGTCAGGGCGATATAGAAATAAGGAGAATCCGTCACCAGACGCTGGGGAATATGATTGGCGAGACACCACAGCTTGTCGGCTCCGATGACGAAGGCAGCGATAAAACCTATCACAAACATGATCGTGCCCAGGAAACCGAACACGTGCATCGGCTTCTTGCCAAACGTACTGAGGAACCACAATGTCAGCAGGTCGAGATAGCCATTGACGAAACGGTTCAGACCCATGAACTTCGACGAGCCGTACTTACGGGCCTGATGGTGTACCACCTTCTCGCCGATCTTGTCGAAGCCGGCATTCTTGGCCAGATAGGGGATGTATCGGTGCATCTCACCATACACCTCGATATTCTTCACCACAGCCTTGCGATAAGCTTTCAGCCCACAGTTGAAGTCGTGGAGGTTCTTGATGCCGCTGATCTTACGGGCCGTTGCGTTGAAGAGTTTCGTGGGCAGCGTTTTCGAGATGGGGTCATAGCGTTTCTGCTTGTAGCCGCTCACCAGGTCATAACCCTCCTTCTTGATCATCTGATACAATTCGGGAATCTCGTCGGGAGAGTCCTGCAAGTCGGCGTCCATCGTGATAACCACGTCGCCCTGGGCCTGTTCGAAACCACAATACAGGGCAGGGCTCTTACCGTAGTTACGACGGAACTTGATGCCCTTCACACAGTCAGACTTGGCTGCCAGGTCGCTAATCACCTGCCACGACTCGTCGGTAGAGCCGTCGTTCACGAAAATCACCTCATAACTGAAACTGTTGGCTTGCATCACCCGTTCTATCCAGGCATACAGCTCAGGCAACGATTCTGCCTCATTATAAAGAGGTATTACTACTGATATATCCACCTTATTTATTTACGATTTACGGAATTATTTCACTTTTTCACTTTTTCACCCTTTCACCTTTTCACCTCACTACGCTGCATCACGAGACCGATGGGGACACCCAGGATGAATCCGATGAAGATATTCATCGTCAAGATGTTCAGCGCATAATCTATCGGACGGATCTGGGCCATCTCTGCCATACCCTCTTCCACCATCTGCGACATGCCGTACTGGCTGATGATTTGCTGGCCTTCCTCTGAACTCATCATCCTTGAGAAGGCATTCAACAAGTAGCCGTTATCAACGTAGGCGAAATAGAGGAACTGGACTACGGCCAACAGCACAGCACCATAGAAGAACACAAAGATCGTATAAGCATAGCCACGACCGAAGGATATCTGCCCTTCCCTACCCTCATCGCGGAACTTGCGCAGGCGGCTGGCCACGAAGAATGGCGTAGTAATGGCGAGACCTAAGGCCAGCATCTCCAGCATTTGATTCGTGATGCCCAGGATATAGCAGGCGAAACTCGCCGTCCACAAAAGGGCGAGGAAGAAACCGTCCTGACGGGCGTATGCTTTTAATTGTATGTACTCTGGAGCGGTCATTATTTAACAATTATCATTTTCAGCGTGCAAAATTACACATTTTATGGCATATATCTTGACCTTTGCCAAAAAAAATAGTTAAAATGCAAAACTTTTCACTTTTCACTTTCCACTTTTCACTTTTTTGTTGTACCTTTGCAGCCGCTAAGAAAAAACGGGCAGTCCTGTACGGCCAGCTCCCTTTGAATCCCCCAGGGTGGGAACGCAGCAAGGGTATTAGGTCGTAGCGGCGCGATGCAGGTAGCTGCCCACCCGCTCGGGGTCGTTGGTTCGAATCCGACAAGAGGCTCAAGGATAATCAAGCCGTAAGGCTCAAAAAACATAATTTACCATTAGAAACGTAAATTCACTATGAACAGAATAATTATCTTATTTGCAAGTTTTCTTCTATGTGCAACAATGGTTAGCGCACAAGAAGTAGAAAAGAGTGATCTCCACAAACGTGCCGAGGCAGCAGATCCCAAGGCGCACGTCGCCGACGCAAGGTCGCTTTACATCCATGCCTTCAACGACTACTACAACCGTGGTCAGATGCGTCAAGGCATAGAATGTGCCACCAAGGCGGCCTCACTCTATTACTCAAGAGACAACTTTTACAAAGAGGCTTTCGACTTGCTGCGCCGAGCCGATGACGCCATCAACTCCAGTCAGAAGAACAGTCAGGCAGAAAAGGCCGCTATGCATTATATGGTCACCAAGGAGCGCCTGAATATGTACATCAAGCTGAGGAAGAGCGAGAGTGCCAAGGATCAGTTGAATATCATGGAGAGTCAGGCCAGTCAGAGTGGCGACGAGGACATAAAGAACGACCTGCTCTACACCAAGGCCATCTACTATTACACCTTCGGTATGAACGCCCAAGGTAATGCTGTGTTCAAGGAGATGGCCAATAAGCTGACGGCCAGCAAGGAGTATGACAAGGTGGACGAGGTCTATCAGACACTCATCGCCAACGGCCGCAAGAGCAACAATGCCCACATGGTGGCACAGTCTTACAGCAACTACATCGCCTGGAAAGACTCCATCGACGCCCTGAAGCATGCTGACGAAATCAACGCCCTGAAGAAGCAGATTGCCGACAACGAGGCCACCATCGCCGACAAAGACAGTTCGCTGTCCACTCGCTGGGCTTTCATCATCGGGCTCTGCATCCTCGCAGCGGCTCTGGCAGCAGCACTCGTCATCGGTGCCATCGTGCTGATGCGCTTCATCCTCCTCGACCGCAAGCAGAAGAAGATCATTAATCTGGCCAACGAGAGCAATGCCCTCAAGGCCAAGTTCATCAGCAACATCTCTGCCCAACTAGAGCCTACCTTCAAGAAGCTTGACAGCAAGCAACCTGAGGTGAAGGCCCTGCTCGACTTCTCTCATCACATCCAGACACTATCTGAACTGGAGAACAGGGACAGCAGCGAGATTGAGCTGGAGGACACTCCAGTGTCGCAGTTCTGCGAGGATCTCATGGATCAAATCCGCGACAAGGTGAAGAGCGAAGTCAACCTGACCGTCAACGCCTCTAACATGAGTGCCAAGATCAATAAGGAATATGTCTCCCACATCCTGCTCCATCTGCTCAACAACGCAGCAGAGTTCACGCCTGCAGAAGGAAGCATCTCCCTCGACTTCAAGAAGCGCGGCCCACACTCTTATCAGTTCCACGTGTCTGATACGGGCTGTGGCATCCCCGAAGAGAAGCGTGAGGACATCTTCAAACCTTTCCTTGAGATCCGTGACCTCACTACTGGCGACGGCCTCGGACTCCCCATCTGCAAACAGATGGCTCTGAAGATGAACGGTGACCTCGACATCGATCCCAAGTTCACCAAAGGCACCCGCTTCGTCCTCGATCTCCACGCATAATTAATTCAGGAAAGTAGCATTATCGTCTTCCATGTTGCTGAGAGGGCCCCATTCTGACGGGCCCTCTCAGCATTATATCGTCCTGATTGCCCCAGTCAACCAATGGCGTGTTTACCTCATCCACAAAAGAATAAGTCACAAAAACTTGCATCGTATTGAATATTTTCGTATATTTGCAGCAGAATTGCAATGTTTAACAAATACCTGATGATTATGAAAGTAGGAATTCCAAAAGAGATCAAGAACAATGAGAACCGCGTGGGCATGACCCCTGCGGGAGTGGCAGAACTGACGCGTCGTGGCCACGAGGTGAGCGTACAGCACACGGCCGGCGAGGGTAGCGGATTCTCCGATGACGAGTATGTGAAAGCCGGGGCAAGGATTCTGCCGACGATCGAGGCCGTGTACCGTGAGTGCGACATGATCGTAAAAGTGAAGGAACCCATCGAACCCGAGTATGAACTGGTGCGCAAGGGACAGTTGCTCTTTACCTATTTCCACTTCGCCTGCGAGAAGGAACTGACTGAAGCAATGCTCAAGAGCGGTGCTGTCTGCCTGGCCTACGAGACAGTGCAATTGCCCAACGGCTCACTGCCGCTGCTGCAACCCATGAGTGAGGTGGCAGGACGCATGGCAACACTCAACGGTGCCTACTATCTGCAAAAGACGAAGGGCGGCAAGGGAAAGTTGATCAGCGGTGTACCTGGTGTGAGTCCTGCGAAGGTACTGGTACTCGGCGGTGGAGTCGTGGGTGAGGCAGCAGCACGGATGGCGGCAGGATTAGGAGCCGAGGTGACGATTGCAGACATCTCATTGCCACGTCTGCGCCAGCTCGACATCGAGACGCCTCCGAACGTACATACTCTCTACTCGTCTGAGCACAACATCCGGAAACAACTGCCGACGGTAGACATCATCGTGGGCAGCGTGCTGGTGCCAGGCGACAAGACGCCACACCTTATCACAAAAGAGATGCTCCGGCTGATGGAACCAGGAACGGTGCTCGTCGACGTGGCCATCGACCAGGGCGGATGCTTCGAGACCTCACGGCCCACAACCCATAGCGAGCCTGTGTACGTCGAGGACGGCATCGTACACTACTGTGTGGCAAACATCCCCGGTGCCGTGCCCAACACCTCTACCCTCGCCCTCACCAACGCCACCCTACGCTATGCTGTCGCTTTGGCTGACAAAGGCTGGCAACAGGCATGCAAGGATGATCCAGCCTTGGCAAAGGGACTGAATATCGTAGAAGGGAAGGTAGTGTATAAAGCCGTTGCCGACGTGTTCGGACTACCTTACGAAACGATAGCATAAGGCACAAAAAAATAGGAGCCGCATCTGCAACTCCTATTTCATGTAAAGAAGGCGGCCTCCTACTCTCCCGCATTGCATTGCAGTACCATCGGCGCAGGCGGGCTTAACTTCTCTGTTCGGAATGGGAA
>CACYQO010000087.1 GCA_902776545.1 uncultured Prevotellaceae bacterium
GTAATAAGATGGAATTGGTCAATAAAAGAGTTTTGCGGAAATATGCGCTGCTTCCGGCAAAACTATTTACGCAAAACAAATAACTGCTTTATAGACTGCGTAAAAGCAAGTTAAAAACGTTAAATCTTCATCGTCCACACCTCTTCATATAACTTCCAATACACTTTTCTACCGTATAAAATGCAAACAACCGACATTCAATTATTTCTAAATACTATGGCTGTTTAAACTTGACTTCCGTTAACATCCCCGAAAGTGTGAAAAACATAGGGTATTTTGCTTTCAATGGTTGTTCTTTAACCACCGTTACCATACCCAACAGCGTGACAAGCATAGGCTTTTCTGCTTTCGGTTCATGCCTCCGCCTGATATCTATTATGGTCGACATTGCAAATCCCAACTATGACTCTCGGAACAACTGCAATGCTATTATTGAGACTTCAACCAATACACTGATATCAGGTTGCAAAAACACCACCATACCCAACAGTGTCACAAGCATAGGGGATTTTGCTTTTTTAAGCTGCCCTGACCTAATATCTATCACTATCCCCGGCAGAGTGAAGAGCATAGGGTATAGTGCTTTTCGGAATTGCACTGGCCTTGTAACTATTGACATCCCCGACAATGTGACTAGCATCGGGGATAACGCTTTCAAATATTGCACCAGCCTCACCTCCGTCACCATCCCAAATAGCGTGACAAGCATTGGGGATGAGGCTTTCTATGGTTGCTCCAGCCTCACATCCATTACCATCCCAAATAGCGTGATGAATATTGGAAATAGGGCTTTCTCTGGCTGCTCTAATCTGACTTCAGTATCCATCTCCGATAGCATGACAAGCATAGGGGAATCAACTTTCGAAGATTGCTCCAGACTGACCTCCATCCACATCCCCGAAGGCGTGACGACCATAGAGAGAAGTGCTTTCTTTGGATGTAAACGACTGACCTCCATAGACATCCCCAGCAGCGTGAAGAGCATAGGGAATAATGCTTTTTATGGCTGTCCAATTATTCGCATTTATCTCTCCAAGGCAACCAAATATGAAAACTACTCCTTTGATAAATATACGGAAGTTGTCAAGAGCAGGGTTTTCATTTCCTATTCATGGGATAATGATATACATAAAGCGTGGGTTGAAAGACTTGCAACTGATTTAAACAAATATGTTTATGTTATTTTAGACCAATGGGATTTGAGAGCAGGAAATGACATGGCTCATTTTATGGAGCAATCAGTCTCACAATCTGATAAAGTGCTTTGTATCTTAACACCTAATTATAAGCAAAAATGTGATAGTAGAAAGGGTGGATCAGGCTATGAATCTTCTCTCATTTCGGCTGAGATTGTGAGAGTTAACCCACCTTCTAAATTTATCCCAATATTAAGGTCTGGCGATTTTGTCAATTCATGTCCTCTCTCATTAAGTCCCAGATTAGGTTTGGATTTTTCAAGCAACGACCCTGAAATCTATAAGAAAATGTTAGAAAAACTATTGAGAGAAATTAAGGAAGAAAGCTTAAGGCCGAACTAAGGCTAAAACTACAAGAAGTATTGCATCTATAAATTTGATAAGGCTAATTTTGGTTACAACATACAATTATCCCATATCCCTAATCCCTCCCAGGCATTTGTTGCATTTTATAGCTAATGACACTTTTGGCTGCTATTTTGATTTTTGGAGGGATAATGGCGGAACAATAGGGAAAAAGAAAAGGCGGAGCCCCTGAATCTATCGGGGGGCGCTTTTCATAGCATAATCGGGCTTTCTATTATGATGTATGCAAAATCAGAGATATCAATAAAGGTGATTGATTGAATTATCTGAATCAAGTGCTTATTGTCTTGATAAACTAAGCTCTTTTATAGTTCTCTTAATTCTTTATTAATTATTACGAATCGTCATTATCATAACCTATTGAAATTATGTGTTTTAATTGTAAAGTTCTCTTAAGTTTCACTTAAAGTTCTCTTTTTCATCTCTCATTTCAGCATCCACTTTTTATTTTTTCCAGACACAATTCTACCCCCCTTTCTTAACGTTGTAAGAAGATTCCCGATTTTAGACAGTTTCTGTTGCTCGGTCAATGCATCTGGAAGTTTCGATAAAAGCAAGTCATTGATTTCCGGCCTTGTCATCTTGCCGTGCTGTTCCAATGCTTTTATGATAAGGTCTTTGTAATAGTTGTCATCAAAGCCCTTATTTCTTGTATATTCGGCCTTTTGTCCTGTAGCTTTGGCAACACTTTTGGCAAAATAGAGGGCGTTCTTTCGGCCTTCAACAAGTTTTCGTTTTCTCAGATAGGCAATCTCGTCATTGCTCAAAGGGCGATGCAGTTGCACCCTGCTCAGCATCTCAATTTCAAGCAGACTGAGTGACTTGTCCCTTGTCAATAGCATGGCATAGTCGATGTCCACCACCTTGCCAATGATGGTCACCTTCACCCGGTTCTCACTTATATCATAATCAGGCATGGGGAACAGTCTATCGCGTTGTTTGTTGAACATGCGTCTGATACCGCTGCCTATCGTGTCCACCTGCCCCAGTTCCACCATGGCGTTTGCCAGCATTTTGTTCCTGTAGTTTTCTTCAGGGGCATCGTTTTCAAGCACACTCCTTATGCTGTTGGGGATGAAGCTGCCAAGATTGCTGAAAATGAGTCTGTCTTCCTCTTCCACCACATTGATCATGCCATTGCACCGATAATTTTGGTGGGCAATGGCGTTGTTCAGGGCCTCGCGTATGATGAATGGGTCATAAGTGTCAAGTTCCTCTGGAACCAAAGAGAGGAGTGTAGGATTCATGTAGCGGTATTTGAAATTGCGTATTTTATGGTACACTTTCTCCGCTGCCAGGATCAGGGGACATGTTTCGATGGAGAAATCACGTTCGTTGCCAGTGGAATCCTTATAAATCCACCTGATGCGTGCCACGGCAGGTGATATGAGATACTCGCTCTCAGAACGGCCCAACAGCAAAACGGCGGTGTTTGTTATCTTGCCTTTGAGCGTTATCTTGGCCTTGTTGAGAAACGTCTCATCGTCCCAGGTATTCATCTCCTCTGCCAGTTTCTCGTGCTTTGTGGCATATAGTTCACGTGCTTTCAGAATCGCTTCAGGATCGAGGTCATCCAATGTGGCGCCATCCACTATCTCGGCACTCCAATCCTTTTGCGATAGATAAATCTGGCGGATATAGTCGGGGAAGTCCTTGAGTTTTGTCAGGTTGCTGCCTATGCGAACATAGGAAATGCCCTTGAAGTTGACCGGTTCTCCTGCGGCAGCCTGTATTTCGAAGATGACGACATGAAGATTGCTGTCGCCATTATAGTCAAACTCTTCTATGTCAAAAGGAATGATGGGTGAGCAGTTCTTTCTCAGCCACAATTCATAATCCTGGTTGCCATACTTGGTGGATGGCATCCGCAGGTTGGTGCCCACCACCTTCCAAGAACCATCCTCCACTCCCAGTACCAAATAGCCATGAGACTTGTATTTCAGGCAGGCCGAGTTAGCCAGTCCTGAGATGTAGTTGCCCACACCTTCGTAGGTGATGCTACGGTGTGACTCTCCTATGTTGGTCTTGAACTCCATCCATTCCGTCTCGCCAGCACTCTTGCGTTGGCGAGCCATTGACAGAAGTTCATCCAGTAGCCTATGCTGGTCTTCAAGGGTTCTCATAATATCTCTATTTGCTTTTTGGTTCTTTCGGTTGCAAAGATAGTGCAAATCGAGTGGAATGCAGAATAAAAGACGTTTTTTATTCTCATTCCCGAGATGAAGCCTATCTTCGCCGAAGGCAAAGATAACACTTTTTCTTTTATCCAGTCTATGGCGATTACGAAATATTGCGAAATCGCAAACATTCGCTTTTCTATCAGAAAAGATCATTCTCATACAGCTATTTCCTGTCACGTTTATGGATAAATATGAAAATGTCCGAGACAAAGTAAAATGTCCGAGACAGCTCCCCAAAATGTCCATGACAATGAAAAAATGTCCATGACAATGAGGGACTTGAAGATGGCAATTTGGAGGAAAAGATATTGATTAAAGCCCAGCAACAGCCAATACAGCCGTTACTGGGCTTGGACAAATATGAGCCCTGAACAGCTATTATTTCTTCTTTTTCTCTTTCAACTCCTCCAAGAGGAAGTAGTCGTTCATATCCTCTTTCAGGCCGGGGTCATTGCCCCATTTGTCATGCCAGAATCTCCAACGGTCGTTCTCGTTCACTCTTAGGTATCTTCCGAAAAGGATGGCCTCGTTGTTTTCCTCATACCATCGGGACAATTCCTCTGACCTTTCACTCACGGCAATTCCTTTGTAGAAAGTGAAGGCACCGATGGCAGCAACGATTACCGTTGCAACGATGAAGAAGATCCGTTCCAAACGAAGATTCTTGTTGAGTTTGCAGATGGCTTCGAAGGCAGGGCCAGTAAAAGTGGCATCGATTACAACAGGCATCTTCTTGATGCTCTCCTCAATGTTCGTGGCATTGGCGTTCATCGCGGACAGTCCATCGTCCACCTTCTTGCCCACGTCATTCATCAGCTTCACGTTGGTGAAGTCACGGATGGTGCCGTCCTCGTTGAGAAGCCATCGTCCGATACCGTCGATAGTGACACCGATAGTGTCGGCCTTCTCCATCATTTTCTCTGCCGTAGCCGTCAGTTTCTTGGCGGCTTCGGCCAAGTCTGAGGTGTCGGAGATGCTGTCATCCAGCGTCTGCGGCACCATGTCATCTGACTGCGAGGAATCCATGTCCTCGGCATAGTCCTGAAATTTACATTTCTTGTTCATTTCTGTTTTTGTTTTTTTATGTCGGCCAGGAACTGTTCCAGTTCAGCCATCGTCTTAGGGTTGACACCTTCGGTGTTGAAGTGGCGTGCTATCTGGTTCCAGTTGTTGGCCATTTGTATAAAAAATCTTCTTTCCTTTCTCGCTTCGTCGCTCATGTTCACCACCTGACGTTTCAGGCAGCACAGGCGGCAATAGTCGCTCGGTGAATGGCCGTATCGCTTCGCATAGGACTGTATGGCCATTTTCTCGTCAGAGGTGACGCGGAAGATGATGTACTCCGAGCGGTTCGGCTTGTCCTTCTTGTTTTCGGACTGCCAGTTGGCAAGTGCCGACGGGTGTTTGTTTCTTGTCATATATCAAAATTGTTTTTAGTGAATACTGTTATCGCTTCATGCCGCCGCCCCTGCGCGTTTCGTCGGGATCCTCGTAGTTGCCCTTGGAGATTTCATCCTCTCTTGATTGTCCACCTGACTGTTCGCCACGAACGTTGAGCGGCCTGATTATCCTCTTGGCAGCATTGAGGATGGAACGAGACGGAGAAGGAACGATTCGTTTCCATTCCGGCATCTTACGTTCCTCGGCAGTTTTCTCCTCCTCCTTTTGGGGAGTGACCAGCGGTGTCACCAGGTCGGCGTTCACTTCAAGTTGGGCGAAAGTGTAGAATCGCTCCTTGCCGTCCTCGATGGTGACAGTCACACCCCATCCCTTCTTCTGCTCGCAAAGGGTCATTCCCTCTGCTTTCAACAGCTTGGCGAAGTCTGCGGCGGTGGCATCCTTGGCTATCTTCTCTATGAGTCTGCGAAGCATCGCCTTGCGCCTGTTGGCTCTTTCCACGGCATCCCTTCGCCTCATGCGATCCTGGATGTCAGCCATCGTGCCCGAATGCCGGCTGCGAATGCTCCGAGTGGCTTTCCTCCCGGCGTCACGCTTGCCGCTGGCCACCTGATGGGCTACTTCATTTCTCAACGCCTTTGGTGCTGCCTTTAGTCCGTAGTCCTCAGACACCTTGGCTGCGGCACGGATGGCGTTCTTCTTGATAAAGCTGTCGTTGATGTGCTTCCCGTCAACGGTGGTGGTGAGCACAGTCATGTGGAAATGCTCATTATTAGTGTTGCCATGCCGAGCAACCACGAAGGGACAGTCGGTGATGTTCGTGCCTCGTTTTTCCATCTCGGCGATGAACGCCTTGATGACCTCACGCAAGAACTTGAACCGTCGTTCGGTATCCATTTGTCGCAATTTTTCAGTATCCTCATCATCGAATGACAGGATGAAATTGTAGGCCTTCACCTTTATTGAAGGTTTGGACATGGCTACCAAATCGGCAGCCTGTTCCTCAGGGGTGGCCGTCATGTCGACGTGCTGGAAGAGGAGGACTTCACCTCCCTTCCTTTCGTCCTGTCCGTACATCACCGAACGGGTGATGTGCCTTGTTGGTCTAACCTTTGCAATCATCTTTGATGGTTGGTTTGATGTTAATCATGAAATGATTCTATGGTAAAAAAGTGAGCGGAGCGAACGACCCGGGGTCCAGGGGGTTTCCCCTTGGCAAGAGTGTCGGAGTGAACGTTGAGCATTGCGAAATGTATCACAAAGACACCTCTTGCGGTGTTCGCTGATGTCATTCGGCGCATAGGCTTCGTCACACGGAAATTCCGAGGGGGAATGGGGTTGTTTTGCCCTATAGTCGGAATGTTGGCTTCCGTGAATTGTCATCCGGGGCGACCTCCTGAGGTTTCTTCACGCCCACGGATTTTTGTACGGCATTGGCCTTGGCAATGTCCGTTTGGGGTACATCGCGCACAGAGGTCTGCATCTTTGCAGCCTGCGTCTGGGCTTCTCTTTTCTGCCTTTCTTCAGCGGCTTTCACCTTGCTGTCCATCAAGAAAAAGCCTTCGTGCCGGCGGTGTCTGATGTCAAAATCGAGGGAGTCGGCATAGGTATCGAAGCCTGTGTAAAGCCGTGAGGAATTGACGATTTTCTCAGGACAAATGTCATGGATTTTCCAATAGTTCTCGATGCCCTTGTCCGTGATGGGAAAGAAGTAGCACACGCTGTGGTAGTTCTGATGTGTGGCGATATGGCCCAACGCATCCTCGAAGTTCTTGTCACCGTTGATGATCAGGTAGCGGTCGTTGTTGAAGAACATTTCCATGCCGATTGAACTTCGCTTCTGCTGCAGGGTAAGGAAGTCGAGAGGATTGTCGAAGACACAAAGCCGCTGGGTGTCCATCTTCGGGCCGATAAGCGAAATGCCTTCCTCGCCCACGACACGCCAGCCATTGCCAGCGAGACTGTAATAGCCACCATTACTGTTGGGGAAAAGGAGCATGTGATGTTCCTTGCCATCCTTGATGCCCTTGTAGGTGCCCTGCCTCAAGTAGTCATAAGCAACCTTTTTGCTTATGCCCATGCAAAACAGCGGAATCAGAATCTTGTCTTCGTCGATGACACCGACATCCACGGGCACCTGCACCTTGTCGGATGGATCCAACTTGAAGGCACTTGGCCTTGGCATATCATCCATTATTTGAACGACTCGTAAAGCGTTCGCCATGAACTTGGCATCGATAGGAAGAGAGAATACCTTCTCGGCGAGGTCGGTGACCTTACCGCCCATCTCGGGATTGGTGCATACCCATTCGTTGCGATCCATGTTGACGAATGCTATCAGATAGGGATTGTCCCTGCCGTCAGGGAACATGAGAAACTGCCTGATGTTGTTGTCCTGGCCGAAGAACGTACTTCCCGTGCTGATGAGGAAGTCGCTCACCAACACGTTCTTGTTGATGTCCTCTTTAGTTAAATAATAATTATCCATAATTTAAAATATTAATTGAATTATATAAAATGATACTTTACAATTCTAAGATTGAAGCTATCGAGTAATCATCCCTTGTTTGCATGCGTTTGTCAAACTTGATTACACATTATTCCACGTTAACGACCTGAACTTCTCGCAGTTGACACCATACTTTGAACAGATGTGGAAGAATGTGCCGATGGATATCTTTGTGACACAGTGTAAACAGTTGGTGAACTTCCTGTCGGTCTCATCAGGTCGGTATTTCACGTTCTGCGAGCTGACCAAATGAAACAGACTGCGACCTCGCTCACCAAGAGATGCAAGGGCTGCACCCACATGAAACCAGTCGTCGTATGTGGCGGTGATGTCAATTCCGTGAGCAGCGATCTCACGACAGCATTTTTCCACATATACCATGCTGTCCGATATGTAGTGGCTGGCATGGTAAGTTGGCTTAGGCTCCACCCACAACTTATTGTATAATGTGGCAGCCTCGTTGACGTATGGATTGGGGTCGTACGATATGATACGCATCCGGCTGACATCGCTGCAAGAGCTGTCGACAGTCAGGCCTTCATGGGCGAAGTCACGACGCAGGGCCTCGAATTGAGCACGGTGTTTATCGGGATAACCTAAGCGGAAAATGACAAACCATCCTTGTCCTCCTACACTGCGGGCAGCATAGAGAATCTGAGGGATGTTGTGCCACTCATTCTTCAGGTCGTCGAACCAATCCACATTGCTGTTGTCCTGCTTGTCGAGGTCAATACATAGCAAGTGAGAATGCCTCACAAGGTTCTCTGCCCTGCGGGTAGGCGCAAAGGTGCCAGAAATGGTGGCCATTGGCAACTGCCTCTTCAGGTTCTTCCTCACATTGATATCAGTTGTGGAGCGAAGCGTCTCTATCTGCTCTTTGTACTTGTCGCAAAACAAGAACTCACGCAGGGTAATTTCCTTTCCGACATTGTCGGTGACATTGGCGTAGCAACTGACGGTGGTATTGAACATACTTCTCATTGTCTTGTTTTTTATGATTAGGGTCACAGTCACATTTTGCTGCAAGTCATTTATGGCTTGACTGTTATGATGTGTTCAGACTATGACGGTTGAAGAATATTTCTCTCCCAATAGAGAGATTAAGTGAATCACACTCCAGCCACATGCCAAACCCTTTATCTTTAGGATTTTAGCCCAAGTTGTGACTGTGACCTTATCCTTTCAGTTTGCCATTCAGGATATTGGTGAGTTTGGCACGGTCGTAGCCCAAAGCCTCGGCCAGCAACGACTTGTTATGGATGTCGAAGGCCTGTCCTATTTCAGTGATGACCAGTTCCTTGGTCAGCTTCTTCTGACTTGGGTGTGCGTGAGAGGTAAGCAGTGGATATATACGTTCTATATGCACTCTTGTGAAGTAGTCTGCCATTCGGATAGCATAATTCATGGTCTCACCTGTAATCAACGTTTCATTCCAGTGGTCGGACAGCAGATGAGCCATGATAGCCAGTCGCAGGACATGAATGTTCATCTTCTGCTTGATACCTCCGATGTAATCATCCTCATCCGCATCAGCCATCATGTCGTTGGCATCTGCATATTCTGTATAGAGGTATTCTGCCTCGTGTGAGAGGTTCAGCAGTCGAGGCTCCATGTCGAAGAGTCTGCTGATGATACTGATCCAGATACCACGCGCCTCTGTTGTCATCCGTTTACGTTCACAACGCTTCACAAAGTTGGCCGTCTCAGGATAAACAAATAGAAAACGCTGGGTGAATCCCGTATCCATCAAGGCGTCAGAGCCAAAAGTCTTGCCAAGCGGTCTTGGCTGGATGCCCCCGATGATACTCATGGCTGGATTGTCCACCAGTTTGGTCTCCTCGGATTTCCTGTTGATAGGGAAGCTGACATTCGACCATATGGAAAGCAGTTGTGAGACCTCTGTCCCTAAGCCATTACCACCTTTTGCATACCGCCCGAAGGAACCGACGAAAGACTTCATCTCGTCGGCGAGGACAAGAATCATATCGCCTATTGAAAGCAGATCGTTCCGTGCCTCTGGCGAACTGTCACCCACCATGAGTTGGTGGAACACCGGTTTCTCACCATCGTCATCACAACCATCTCCATTGCTTTGTTCGTAAGCAGTTTTCTCTTTGATGTAATTCTCGAAATTCATCTTATCCCGTTCCCACAACGGCAGGGTTATTTCCCGGATGGGACCCGTCTTATTGCTGCCCGGCTTGCCTACGACACAAATGAAGTCGCTGGGATAGTTTGAGTAGGGATTGGTGTCCAACTTCACCTTTTTTCCCGCGGCGACACCTGCAGTATGAAGGCATATTGCAGTGGCATAATCCCGAGGACAGCCAAATGCATCAGCCACAGTACTGATATATGACTGAACCGATTGAGACAAGCCGTCGATCGGGATGGACATTATCTCAAAGGTCTCCGCCTTGAGGTGAGTTCCGCCTACGTTTGCCTTTTCCTGTATCGCTACTTGATGACAATCCATACTCCTTACTTTTTATGAGTGACTGCAATATCAACACCTGACGACAGCAATGCTTCCACCTCCTTTTTATTATAAAGATTGCGGCGGCCAATCTTGTGCTTTTGAATCACCCCATCGTTCTCTTTCCGCCAGAGTGTAGTATAAGTGATGTGCAGCATGTCACACACTTCTTCGCGCGTTAGCCAATCGCCATCCCCTTTGGAGGGTTTCTCACTAAGTCTGCGTCTGGCGCAAACCTTCTCGACAATCTCAGTGACGACCTGCTTCAGGTCATCCATCTGTAGCATAATGAAATTTCCTTGCATAATTTTTTCGTTTAAATTTTTGTGCAAAGATAGCGTGGGATTGCAGAGAATCATGCCCATGTGGGTACCACATGGGTACCACATGGGAAAGTAATTATTTGATTATAAGTGATATATAAGAAGCCTCATCCAAATGGTCTAACCAAATAGAGCCTTCGGAGTTTTATGATTCAAGGACTTAGTTTTTACAATTTTCCACATTCTAATAGGCTCATGCGTATATGGCAGAAATGTGATTCGTTAGATTCCAAGGAAGATGAAAGAAATGAAAATTCAAAGTGATTGACTATCTGTAATGTGAATTCTTTCGACTGAAAAGATGCCAACCATACATCAAAATCCAGCATCTTTATGAATATAGACGTTAAAGTATTTAAAAATATTACTGTCCGCTAAACACAAGTTCTCTATGCCCAACCTCTTTATTATCAGTGGTTGAGCATACTTGCTCACTTAGACAAGCCCCCTTATTCGTTTTCGGTTGGTTCGGGAACTGCTTCCGAGACTTGCTCCAATCTGGCAGGAGAACAACAGCTAATCGTCAGGGTTGGTTCTGGAGGTGCTTCCGAGACTTGCTCCAATAGGATTTCAGGTCTGCATCAGGCTGGTTGAAGAATGTCTGCATGTTGAGATAGTACATAAGGACAATCCTCACCATCGTGGCCAATCCTGAAAAGCTCCAGCTGCGCTGTAGAGAGGTTTGCAGCAATGAGAGCAACAGATTGGCAATCAGCGTCACCCAAAT
The DNA here is from genome assembly GCA_902776545.1 of uncultured Prevotellaceae bacterium. Taxonomy (GTDB): domain Bacteria; phylum Bacteroidota; class Bacteroidia; order Bacteroidales; family Bacteroidaceae; genus Prevotella. The sequence continues at coordinate 11,176 of CACYQO010000087.1, forward strand.
CTGAATCTTGATGGCGTTGGCGCTTTCACCATAGAAGTACCTCAGGGGGAAATTCTGCTTTATCTGCTTGAA
>CACYQO010000088.1 GCA_902776545.1 uncultured Prevotellaceae bacterium
ACTCCAGGAGAACAAGGCGCTGAACGAGTTCATCGGCAACCAGAAGACCAACTGGGCTGACACGCCTGTGCCCGGACAGCTCTTCGAGACCATCGAACAAAGCGAGATTTACAAGGACTACATGGCCAGCAGCGAAGACACGTACGATGCCGACCGTGAACTGTGGCGCAAGCTATACAAGACCTTTATCCAGGAGAACCCCGACCTCGACAACGCTCTGGAAGACCAGAGTCTGTACTGGAACGACGACAAGGAGATCGTGGACACCTTCGTGCTGAAGACCATCAAGCGCTTCAAGGAACAGAACGGCACCAAGCAGGAACTGCTGCCCGAATGGGACAGCGACGAGGAGAAGGAGTTCGCCCGCAAGCTGTTCCGCTCTGCCATCCTCAACGAGGTGGAGTATCAGCACTATATGAACGAGGTGTCGCGCAACTGGGACCTCTCCCGTCTGGCCTATATGGACATCGTCATCATGCAGATCGCCATCGCCGAGCTGATGACCTTCCCCAATATCCCCGTCAGCGTGACCATCAACGAGTTTGTAGACATCGCCAAGCTCTACTCTACCTCGAAGAGCGGCGGTTACATCAACGGCATGCTCGACGCCATCGCCCGTAACCTCATCAAGAGCAACCGCCTGATGAAGCACATGGAGCCGGTGAAGGGCAGCAAGGATGCCGATCCGAAGGAAGGTCCCGCAGAAATCACGGCCGTACCCGTGAAGATGAGGCATCGCAAGCGCATCATCAGGAGTGATGAAGGCGAGAAAAAAGATTGAATATATATAATATAATAAGGTATAGAAATGACAAACATCATCATCGCTGCACAGTCAGCACAAGGAGGTGGCATGAGCATGATCATCATGATGGTCGCCATCTTTGCCATCATGTATTTCTTCATGATCAAACCTCAGCAGAAGAAACAGAAGGAGATCCAGAAGTTCCAGAACGAACTGACCGAGGGTACGCAGGTCATCACCGGCGGCGGCATCTACGGCACCGTGAAGAGTATCGACCTGGCCAAGAACACCGTCGATGTGAAGATTGCACGCGACGTGGTCATCACCGTCGATAAGGGCTCCGTCTTCAAAGACTCCTCCAGCACACCACAGCCGCAGAAATAAAGAGAGATATAGCCACCACCGCGTATGAGCTTCCGAAGCGTATGGCGAGCAGTCTGGGAATCCCTGTTCACTAAAACGAGCAAGGAAATCCTGTTGTTTTTGTTTTTCCTGGCACTCTCAGGAATCTTCTGGCTGTCATTGACCCTGAACGAGACGTACGAGCGGGAATTCGCCGTACCCATCTCCGTCGTTGGCGTGCCGAAGAATGCCGTACTCACTTCCGACGAGGTCGATACCGTCCGCGTCACCATTCGCGACAAGGGCCTCCTCCTCGTAGCCTATCAATTCAGCGATGCACTCAGACGCATCGAACTGCCCTTCCGCAACTATACGCACAACAACGGTACCGGCATCATCCCTGCCTCGGAGATACAGAAGCGCATCTACCAGCGACTGAGCAGCAGTTCGAAGATCAACGCCATCAAGCCCGAGAAGATAGAGTTCTACTACAACTACGGTTCGAAGAAGCAGGTGCCCGTCAGATGGAGCGGACGCGTCATACCCGAAGAACTCTATTTCGTCTCGCGGGTGACCTACGAACCTGACAGCGTCACCATCTTTGCGTCCGACGAAAAGCTCGACAGCATCAGCATGGTCTACACCGAACAGCTCAACTACGCCAACTTCCGCGACACGCTCACCGTGGACTGCAACCTGGCGAAGCTCAAAGGCGTGAAGACGGTGCCCGACCATGTGCGCATCAAGTTCTACACCGATGTGCTGACAGAGGAGCACATCTCCGGCATCCCCATCGTCGGCATCAACATGCCCGAAGGTAAGGTGCTGCGCACGTTCCCTGCCAAGATATCTGTCAGCTTCGTGGCCGGTGTCAGCGTCTATCGCAACCTGAAGCCCGAAGACTTCACCGTCATCGTCGACTATGATGAGATCCGCCGCAATCCTTCGGAGAAATGCCGCATCTATCTGAAAAACGTGCCGAGCGGCATCTCAAGGGCAAAGTTGGAGACCAATATGGTTGACTACCTCATCGAATCACAGGATCCGGAATGAAGATAGGTATCACGGGAGGTATCGGGAGCGGCAAGAGTTACATCTGCCGACTGCTGGAACAGCGGGGCTACACGGTCTACGACTGCGACAGCGCTGCCAAGCGGCTCATCCGCAGCTCACCCTTTATCCGCCGACGCCTCACCGCCCTCATCGGGCCGGAGACATATTTTAAGGAGACAGGAGACGGGAGTCAGGAGACAGGAGTCAGGAGACAGGAGTCAGGAGACAGGAGTCAGGAGTCAGGAGACAGGAGTCAGGAGTCAGGAGACTACATCCTGAATAAGAAGGCTGTAGCTGAGTTCCTGTTAAAATCCGAGGACAATGCAAGAGCCATCGACCGCATCGTGCATCCCGCCGTCTTCCGCGACTTCATCGAGAGTGGTTTGGAGTGGATGGAGAGTGCCATCATCTACGAGTCTGGCATCCACCGCCTCGTCGACCGTGTCATCGTCGTCACCGCCCCGGAGGAACTGCGCATCCAGCGCGTCATGGCCCGTGACGAAATCTCGCGTGAGAAAGTGCTCGAATGGATGAGCCGACAGCTGCCACAGGAAGAGGTGCGCCAACGGGCTGACTACGAGATCGTCAACGACGGACTGACAGACCTCAACCTGCAGCTGGATGAAATTCTAAAGGAAATATCAAATAATAAATAATAAAAAAGTATGCAACAGACTATTTTAGCCATCTCCGGCAAGCCCGGACTTTACAAACTTGTTTCCCGTGGCAAGAACAACCTCATTGTCGAAGCCCTCGATGCCACACATCACCGCATGCCCGCCTTCGCCACAGACCGTATCACGTCATTGGCAGACATCGCCATGTTCACCGAGACCGACGACATCCCCCTGATGGACGTCTTGGAGAACCTCAAGACCGTGGCAGAAGGCAAGAAAGCCGCCGTCGATCCCAAGAAAGCCTCCACGAAGGAGCTGCAGGACTACTTCACGAAGGTGCTGCCAGAGTGGGACCGCGACCGTGTCCACGTCAGCGACATCAAGAAGCTCATCTGCTGGTACAATATACTGATTGAAGCCGGCATTACCGACTTCAAGGAAGAGATGCAGCCCACCGAAGGCGATAACATCGACGATCGGAAGGAGCAAGAATAAAACTCTGATTAGAACTTGGCCATCTTGATGGCCACCACCGCACACTCGTCGCCCTTGTTGCCCAATCGGCCTCCGGCGCGGTCCTTGGCCTGCTGAAGATCATTCGTCGTCAGCAGGCCAAAAACTACGGGTATGTTGCTCGTGGCATTCAGACGGGCGATGCCCTCTGTCACACCCTGACAGATATAATCGAAGTGAGGTGTCTCACCACGGATTACGCTGCCGAGGATAATCACGGCGTCGTAACCGTCGTTGAGCGTCATCTGATGAGCCCCGTAGATCAGTTCAAACGAACCGGGTACGGTCTTCACGTGGATATTCTCGGGCAGGGCACCGTGCTTCTCAAGCGTGGAAACGCAGCCGTCGAGCAGCGCCCCGGTAATCTCGGGATTCCACTCGGCGACAACCACACCGAATATCATGTTCGATGCGTCGGGCACCTGCTGTGCATTATATTCTGACAGGTTTTTAGTTGCCATCTGTAAACTGTAAACTTACAAACTTACTCCGAGCAGCGCTCAATATAGGCATCGATTGTCTGATAAGCCATCGAGTTGAAGTACTTATCCTTCACCGTCTGATACAGTTTCAGAGCGTCGGCCTTCTTACCCTGGCTCTCCAGAATCTCACCAGCCTGTATCAGGAACGTGGGAGACAGCGAGTTGTTGTCAGCCTTCTCGGCAGCCTTCTGCAGCGTGCTCACAGCCTTGTCGAGCTGGTTCTGATGAGCGTAGGCATTACCCAGCGCACCGAGAGCGGCGGGAGAAACCATCTGGTCGTCGGCACCGTCATAGTCCTCGAGGTATTTCACAGCCTCGTCCCACTTGCCGAGCTGGGCGTTGCAGAGTCCGGCATAGAGGTTTGCCAGGTTACCGGCAGCCGTGCTGCTGTAGTCACTGGCCAGCTTGGCGAAGCCCTTATAGCCTGTGCTGTCACCCTGGAGAGCCTTCTCAAACTGGCCCTGGGCGAAATACTCCTGACCCTTAGCGATGGCGGTAGAAGCCTTCTGCTCGTTGGGTTCAGCGATATAAGTCTTGTAAAGTACGACACCGGCAATGATGACGACGAGTGCCACCACAGCGGCGATGATGGCCTTCTTATACTTCAGGAAGAAAGCCTCACTCTTGTTCAGGGTCTCCTCCATCGTGGGAGCTGCCTGAGGTTGATTTTTTGTTGTTGCCATTATAATTATTGTATTAATTTTCGAAAATCGGCTGCAAAGGTACAAAAAAAAAGTGAAATGAAAACACGAAACATAAAAAAAAATGTCGGCGGCAGCAAATTCTTCACTTTTCACGCTTCACTTTTCACTTTTTATTGTACCTTTGCACTATGATTTTAGAGAAACTGTCACTCATCAACTATAAGAACATCCGGGAGGCCACGCTCGACCTCTCGCCGAAAATCAACTGCATGATTGGCAGCAACGGTGTCGGCAAGACCAACATCCTCGATGCCGTCTACTTCCTCTCCTTCTGCCACTCCGCCTCCAATCCCACCGACTCCACGATCATCCGCCACGGCGAGGATTTCCTCATGCTCGAGGGCACTTATCTTCCTGACAATTCTCCCTCCACCCTCCACCTTCCACCCTCCACGACTATCTCCTGCGGCATGAAGCGGGGCACGAAGAAGCACTTCCGTCGTGACAAGAAGGAGTACCGCCGTCTCTCCGAGCATATCGGCCTCATCCCCCTGGTCATGGTTTCCCCCTCCGACACGCTCCTCATCGACGGTGGCAGCGAGGAGCGCCGACGGCTCATGGACATGGTCATCTCACAGTTCGACCACACCTACATGGAGTCCGTCAACCGATACAACAAGGCCCTGCAGCAGCGCAACACCATGCTCAAACTGGAAACCGAGCCCGATCCTGAAGTCATAAGCCTCTGGGAGGAGCAGATGGCCGTCGAGGGCGAGCGTATCTACCAGCGACGCGATGCCTTCGTCCGTGAACTCACCCCCATCTTCCAGCGCTACTACGAACATATCTCCGGCAATCGCGAACAGGTTGCCATCGAATACATCTCCCATTGCCAGCGGGGCCCTCTCCTCGAGGTCATCCAGCGTGACCGCGCCAAAGACCGCATCATGGGCTACTCCCTGCACGGCATCCACCGCGACGACCTCGTCTTCACCCTCGGCGACCATCCCATCCGCCGCGAAGGCAGCCAGGGCCAGCACAAGACCTTCGTCGTTGCCCTCAAACTTGCCCAGTTCGACTTCCTCCGTCGCACCAACGGCGGCAACACCCCTATCCTACTCCTCGACGACATCTTCGACAAACTCGATGCCAGCCGCGTCGAACAGATCGTCACCCTCGTCGCTGGAGAGGAGTTCGGTCAGATCTTCATCACCGACACCAACCGCTCGCATCTCGACCAGATCCTCGCAGCCTCCTCCCACGACTACAAGATCTTCCACGTCGACGCCGGCGATGTATCCTCGGCGCTTGAAGGTAATCATCTGTAAACTATAAACATTAAACTATAAACAAAATTGTTTAAACGCAATAGCACACTCATCAAGGACATTATCCTGAAGAACCTGCGGGATCAAGGCCTCGAGACGCCCCTGCTCCAGAAGCGCCTCATCGACGCCTGGCCCGTCGTCATGGGCGAAACCATTGCCTCCTACACCGCCTCCCTCAACATCCGCAACCAAACGCTCTTCGTCCACCTCACCAATCCCGCCCTCCGCATGGAACTCTCCATGCAGCGTCAGGACATCGTCCGCCGTCTAAACGAACACGTCGGCAACCAGGTGATTGCCGACGTGAGATTCAATTGATTATTGATATTATCATCAGTTCACGCCTATTCGTTATTCCCCAAGAACGAGATGCGTTTCAGGGGTAACATGTTCTTGTCATCGTCGGACATCTTATCGTAATATTCCTGCCACATTTGGATGAACTCATCACCATCAATAAGACGGATGAAATTATTACCACCCGATGCAGCTTGTTTAGCATCAGCAGAATAAGTGCCCGATGTGACAAACAAGGCAATGTCGCCTGCTTTAAGAATGCCTAATAAAGCACGAACGTCAGAAGCAGGAATAGCCGTGTCCGGCTTATGCTTTACTTGTACTTTGATACGTGGGATCTGAGCACCAAGCGGATCAACATAAGCAACGATATCTATACCGCCATCCTTTCCACGGGGAGCGACAGACTGAATGTAATACCCCATCGCTTTCAGCAAGGCAGCCACAAGGTCTTGGAACTCATACGGATTCTTGCTCTTCAGATACTCACGGATACCGTTGGCAGCCCTTTCTTCAAGTGTCTCCAGTTCAATCATTGTTTCCTTGACGGGATCAGATTCTTCCTCCGGTGCAGAAGGCTTCACCTCATTTGCAGGCTCTTTCGAACGATACCATTTGTTATATCGCTCCCAAGCCAAGTCACGAAGTTTCTCCGGACCCAGTTTCAACGCATCTTCGCCTTCAGGAGTAATAGTCCATGTTCCCTTCTTCTTAATCAGGAAACCTGCTCTCACATAGTCTACGGATGTGAAGTGCATATTGCTTTGCCAACGGATATTACCCGTATTTTCAAGTATCTCCTTTTCCCAGTCCGTTAGATCAACGGCCTTCTCTATTTCTTGCATCAAAACGCGAATAGGCATACTACCACCGTTCTTGACGAGGATGGTCATGGCCGCATACATCGTCTTTGCCGACGTCTGATAAGATGGTGACTTCGTTTTCATATCGTTATTGGTTTTATCTGTTTCCTTTTGCCCTGTTATGCGTCTTGCAAAGCATCTGGCAGTTCTCGATGTCCGTAGCGCCGCCTTTGCTCCATGCCGTTACGTGGTCGGCATCCATATCTTTCAAATCCCAAATTTTATTATGATTGGCATCATGGCCCAAAGCACATAAAGGACAGTTGGACTCTCCCTTTTCCTTTGCTTCTGCCGTTTGCTGTGCATAGACTGCTTTCTTAGTAGGCTCATCGAAAACCCGGATGTTGAGAAGCATAGTATTCTTACATCCGTCCAGGATATACTCATAAATTCCCTTCTTCTCCTTGACATAAAAACTCTCATAGAGTTCACGCACCTTTTGGGCAACTGCTTCAGGGTCATACGCTTTGTTATGGAACCTTTCATATAATGCACCCCATTTTAGTCCGCGCATCTCTTTTTCCGGAGCAATGTCAAAGACCGACGTTATCCAATCTATTACCGACGTGAAATAGGCTTTGATCTCGTTGATGTTTTCATCATAACGATGCGAAGACATGTATTCCTCTATGTTTCCCCTGCTCACCCAATCCAAAGCAGCAGCAAGGAAGTCTTGTCGTTTGGCCGTACCATTGATGAAGTGGCTCCACTTGTTGATGTTGGTATTATTGGAATTAGAGAACTCTTCCTTTGCTTTGGTCACGAATGGACCAGAATAAACAGCATTAAGAGTTTCCTGTTCGTTTAGAGGGATGCCAACGATGTTGATGGTGCGGAACCAGTCTTTGATTTCCTTCTCCGTACCCTCACACACATAGATGAGAAGCTTTGTGTTCAGGAATCTTTCGCGCTCATCAGGATTCAAGGCTGTGAAATACCAAGGATGACCATTGCCGTCAATCCATGGGAATTTCTCTGTGATATATCTTCCCAAAGAAGTGATTCTTTGCTGACCATCCAGCACCTCATAGGTATCCTCTCCGACCTTTGAGAAATAAATGAGGCCAAGCGGATAGCCGTTCAGTACAGACTTTATAACATCCATCTCTTTCTTTCCACCATTCTCAGCATAGAGATAATGACGTTGAAATACAGGCTGGATGGTAAGCCTACCGGATAGGCCATAAAGGCCTTTGCCTTCGTATTCATTGTACTGGAACCCTTTGCAGATGTCGCTGATGGTCCAGTCGGTGATTAGTGTAGGTTTCATATCTGTTATTGTTTTTTGCGGATAAGAATTCGTTTGTATAGCATTTCATATACACCATTTCTGATAACAACTGCTCCACGATTTAAATCACTTGGGTTGGACGCATCGTCAAGGGTATATTCCTTAGTCTTTATTCCCCATTCATTTCCACGGTCCGCGATGCCAACTATTTCAAATTGTTCTGGGCAATATTTATCCAAGAAAGTAATAGAAACACCCATGACACCATCAAAATCATTGGGGATTGCATCTGGGTACTTAACTTCAATAGCATCATAATTATCCATTTGCAGATAACCATATTCACGAATGTCTTTATGCTTACCAAATCTGATATTGTCCTGTTTTGACATTAATTTCATTGGTTCATGACGCCTCCCGTGATCAAGGTTAGTAAACCAGCATGAATTACCAAGCCTTGTAAAATCGCCAACATATCCCAATCGCTCTGCTTTAGCCTTATCTTTCGGATCTACCTCTGCACCTTTGGGGACACCGAAAACCATGTCTGACATGAAACCTGTAGCACCAAGCCACAAACGATTGTCTTTTACCAAATGAAATAGTTCTTTGTACCCGATAGCATTTTGATTGCCAATAATTAAGAATCCCTTGTCTGCTTCTATTATCCAATTAAGAAATTCTCTGAACAACGAGAATGGTGGATTGGTTACGATGATATCTGCCTCGTCTCTCAACTTGCAGACCTCCTTACTGCGGAAATCACCATCTCCTTCAAGATAGTGCCACTCCAAATCATCGATGTCAATACGTCCATTTTGATTAGTATCGTGCGTGAGTTCAAAGATTTTTCCTTTGATTCGAGTCTTATCCGCATCATAGTGAGGACTCTCCGTTTCAAACAAAGAGGGTTCGTAGTGCTTATACTTCTTACTCTCTACAGCATATGATGTGCTTATAAGACGTTTAAGTCCAAGCCGTTCGAAACTCTGAGCAAAGAACTTCGTAAAGTTACTCCACTCAGGATCATCACAAGGAAGGAGAACCGTCTTATCACGGAATGTGTCAGGGTTATACTCCAGATAGGCATTTATCTCTTTCTGAATATCTGCATACTGGGTATAGAACTCATCATTCTTGGCAGCCTTTGCTGCACCAAGATTCGTATTCTTAGCCATACATTATGCATTAATGCGTATTGCTTATCTTCGGAGGCAGGCTATTAGGACGCAGAAAGCATGAACGATATTCTCATCCATGCTTCAAAGGTCCTAGGATAACCCGTCAATCCAGATAAGGCACGCCCATGCTTAATGCACAGACGTTTGCACCTTATTCTTTCGGATTGAGCGATTCTTGAATTTCCTAGGTTCTTGAAGCAATTCCGAATAACAGCAAACGCTTGTTATTATTTCCACTAAAGTCGCACCGGCACCTCCACTGAGGCATATCGCCGATGTTCGAGGGCAAAGATACGAAAGATTTTCGACAAACGGAAGAAAAACAGGAAAAAGTTTGCAAGATTGCTGGATTCTTACTATCTTTTCAACCAAATAACGCTTAAATCGTACTTGAAATGTGCATTCATCCAAAGAAAAAGAAGAGCTATTCAGCATTGAGCAGGCTTCAGGCATTTGCTAATGCTGTGTTGGCTGACGGCATGAAGAAGGGCCGTGAATTGGTGGTCGGATCCATCAGCAAGGAGGTCGTCATGGACCTACAACAGAAGGGCATCACTCTCGAGACGAAAGATGTGACTATCGACGACACCGTCATCGTGAAATATATCAAGCATGTGAAGAATCAGAAAGGAGCTGTGGTCGCATCCGACAGGTATTGGATGGTAGAGAAAACGCTCAGAAATCCCACACATATCTTTGAGGATACTGGACAGAACTACATTGTCTATGTGAATACCAGAGCTTACAGTAGAGGCCGAGCATTGAAGGTCGTCGTACATCCAAATTATAAAAGCAAAGGACGAACACTGAATTATCTGAAGTCCATAGGAGTGATTTACACAGTGGATATGAAAGGCAGGCAATTCCGGAAAATAAAATAGGGGCATGCCCCTAAGTAGATTGGGTAGGACTCGAACCTCCGATATGCCGTTCTTTAAGAACCGCCCCGCTCCCGTGCGACCATCAATCCGGTGCAAAGATACGAAGAATATTCGTAATTTGCAAGTTTTTCGGTAGATTTCTTCGCAATATCCATCAGATTAAAATGTGCATCGAATCCGGAGTTGGTTAAGTTTGTAAAATATATTCCTATTTCATTCTTATAGTAAAATCGCCCGAAAAATTCCGTCGCTTTCTTTTTATGCGTAATTTTGTGGTGCAAACCTGAGGACACTCAGATCATTTGCAATAATATTCACCTGAGTTGAGGCCAAGAGAATCAATTGTGCATCAGGCAACTGATGTAGGACCCATTCTCAAAGACTCTCTCGCTAAAACTCAAAAAGTTATGAAGCAGATTAAATTTAAAAAGAGCTCTAATGAGCAAGTTTAGAACCCTATCACGCATCTGGGCGTGGATCTGAAGACACTCCTTCGTAGCGACAGCAAGATGAAGGTAGGTAAGGACTATCAGGGAATCTTACGACGCGACGAGATTTGTGAGGAATTCCGTTACGACGAACACTTCATATTCGTCGAGACCCTGCCCCCGGCCCCTGACAAGCGCAACCCGCAGGTCTTTAGGGGAAAGCACATCACCATCACCCGGCGCGACGACGGCTCGTACCGCCCGAACTTCAGACCCGTGGATGTGGTTGCCGGTTTCAACGTCGGACGCTATGCCGCCGGCGTGGCCAACGAACTGCTCTGGGCGCTCGAAGGCCTGGTAGGGGAAAGGTAAAAAAGTAAAAAGGTAAAAATGGCCGAGTCTATTACAATTACAGTTATTACAATTAGGTTTCTCTGAACCTCGAAATCTCGTAGAAGTTATA
>CACYQO010000089.1 GCA_902776545.1 uncultured Prevotellaceae bacterium
GAAAATCTGGAAGAAGGAATCTCTCAAACCAAATCCGATGACGAAACGCCTGAACCTACTTACTGCATAAAAACGGGTACATCAAATTGGACAACCTACCTCCAAATTTTTAAGTTTCTTTCTTATGGGCTCATTACACTTTCTTCTATAAAGAGTTCAACAATAAAGATTATCTGTGTTATTAAAGTCTGCTCTTTACGTCGTTACCGGCACCTTGTCCGCGATACTTACTCTTGGCAGAATTGAAGTTGTAGCGCACAGTGAGTTCAAGGTTACGAGTGTCGAGGCGCTTGTCAAGATAGATTTCGCGGATATCGCTATATATGGTTGCTTTCTGTCGAATGCTGCCAAAGAGGTCGGTGCAGGCCAGTTTTACGGTAAGACGGTCGTTCCAGAAGGCTTTGTAGAGGCTGATGTCGAACTGCCATGACTGAGCAAGGTGTATGTTCTCGGTATCGCCAGCCGAGCGCCACGAGAAATCTGCATTGAGCCATGAGTCAAAGGGCAGGTTGACGGCGTTGTTGAAGCGAATAATGGTCATCGGGCTGTTCATCTTCTTGGTCTCGCCACGGTATTGCACTTCAAGGTTCTGCATCTGTGTGGCCACCATCAACTGCGGATGATACTTGCCGAAGGTGGGTGCAGCCGATACCATCAGGGAAAGGTTGTCATAGCCACGGGCATTGTCCTTACGGAGCAGAGCGATGGTCGGGTCGTCCATGTAGGATGAATAGGAGGTGATGATGTAGTCGTGGACGCGGGCATAGTCAATCATTCCCGTCAGCCACTTGTAGTTGAGTGCCAGCGAGAGATTGTCACGGTACGACGGCTTCAAGTAGGGGTTACCGCTCTCGTAAGTGTAGCGGTTGATGTACTTGACGTTGCCACTGAGTTGGCTGAATGCCGGGCGGTTGATGTTGCGCGAATGCGAGAGTCGGGCACGCACGTTCTTCAGGGGATACATCAGCATCAACGAGGGGAATAGGTCGCTGTAGGTACGGCTCTCGTCGCCCATCTTTATGCCGCTCTCATAGTAACGGCTGTCAAGGTTTTCGTAGCGCAGTCCTGCAATAAGCGTCAGTTTGTTCAGCCTCTGCATCAATTGGACGAAAGCAGCCGCACTGTTCTCTTCAATCTTTGTATCGCTGGCATCGATGATGTTTTCCACGTTGCCGAACACGTCGGTACGGTGAACGTAACTGCCCTCGGCACCAATTTCCAGTTTACCTTTCCAGAGCGGATGGGCTGCTACGAATTTGGCAGCATAAAGTCGGTTCTTCACATCGTTGCGGGTAGTCACGGTGCGGTCATCACTATGTGTAGCATCCTCAAGTGTCTGATTGTCGGAGTTCTGTTTCTGTAACAGCAAGTCTGCATTGGCATCGAGCGACCATTTACCAGCCTGCCCAGCATAGTAACCATTGATGATATGCTGGATGTCATCGCCGTCCACCCTTCCACGGCCTGCAATTTGTTCGTCTGTCTGATTGTCAATGAGCATAGTTGTGAAATAGTCGCTTGTCTGACTGTTGGGGCGCGAAGTCACAGTGTAGGTCATACCGATGGAATGTTTGTCGTTCAGCATATAGTTGAATCCAAGTTTTCCAGCCAGCATTTGGTTCTTGTTGTAATAGTGCATCATGCTGTTCTGCTGATAGTGACTCTGCAGGTATGTGTCCTGTCGGCTGTCGTTGGTCTGACGGCTACGACGGTTCTCGTATTCGGCCATACCGAAAATGTCAAGCCCGCCTGTACGGTAGTTCAGGTTCAGTTCCTCCAAGCCATAGACGTAGTGGTTCACGCCCGCCACCGTGCGGCTGTTGAAACTGAAACCCTCGCCGACGGGACGGATGGTTTTGATGCGAATGACGGCTTTGACGGTAGCGTCGTATTTGGCACCAGGTGTCATTACGACCTCCACATCCTTGATCTGGTCGCTGCTAAGTTGGTCGAGTTCGCTCTGGTTGCGCATCTGCCGTCCGTTGATGTAGATAAGCGGAGTGCCACGGCCAATAACCTCTATGCTGTTGCCATTACGAATAACTCCAGGGAGGTGGGCAAGCACATCATTACCTGTGCCAATCTTAGAAAGGAAACTACCCTCAACGATAGTGATAAAAGTATCATCGTTCATTCTGAAAAGAGGTCTTTCGCCTTTTACTGTCACTCCTTTCAATGTTTGTGTTTCGGGCTGCATGTGTATTGTTCCGAGTTCTGTATTGTTGCAATACTTGTAAATGGTCCTGTAGCCGACAAAGGAAATGCGAGCGAGAACAGGGAAATTCTCACAAGGGATGACAAAGAGGCCTGCCTCGTTGCTTACACCTCCACCTATGAGAGTAGAATCAGATGGATGAAGCAGGTAAACATTGGCATATGCAACGGGCTGACCTGTCTCGTCGATAATGGTACCTGTCAGATGGAGGTCGGTCTTGTGAACACACTCCACGGTAATCACACTGTCGGTTTCGGTGACGCGCATGGGATAGAAGCCTACGACCTGACGTACAGCATCGGGCAGGGTGCTGCGATGAAGCGTAGTAGTGACACGGAAATCCTCAAGTTCGTTGTAGATGAAACTTACCTCGTAACGTTTAGAAGAGGCGTTGAGATCTTTCAGAACTTCAGATAGTGATTGATCCTGATATGAACGACTGATGCGCTGTGCTGATGCTTGACAGACGGTCAGACAGAGCAGCAAAATGGCCAAAACTTGTTTCATAGCCTATTCAACTATCATGGTTTGCTCGTCGAGCACAATGTGGATCTGCTCGAACAGATTTAGTTTATCCGTCACTTTCTGAATGGAGTCCTGGGGATTCCACGTGAGGAATAGGCGCAGTGCCTTGGACTGATCTGAACGGAAAGATACGTCATAGCCGTAATGCTTTGCAATCTGAGGAAGAATACTATCCAATGTCGCATTGTCGAAAACAATGGGAGGAACAGTGACCGTTGTATCTGTAGGCAGAGTCTGTTGATGCGAGTTTGATATTCGTGTCTCTTGAGTCGGGGATTTCAAATTTTCTCCAACAGTGTTACCATAGTTACGCACGATATGAATGGCAGCAAAGGCGATGCCCGATACAAACAGTATGCCGATAACAGATGCGGCAATCTTCATCCAGCCGAAACGCTGCTGTTTGGGATTCTCTTCTTCCTGTCCGATACGCTGCATCAGGCGGTCGGCAAAGTCTTCAGACAGCGTCATCTTTTCGGCGGCCTCATTCTTGTGCTGCACGGCCATGTGTAGCCCTTTGTCTTTGTTTGGCTCATTTTTTTTCATTGCTTTCAAGAGTTTTGATGGTGATAGCGATTCTTTTCCGTATCCATTGCAGCCGCGAGCGGAGATAGCCCTCATCATGTTCCGTGATGCTGGAGATTTCCCGAATCGGGCGGTTGTCAAAGTAGTAGAGGTTAAGCAGCATCTGGTCGTCGGGCTTCAGCATGTCGATGGCCTTTTCCATGAGTGTCACGCGATCAGTGCTGGTGTCATCCAACAAGACGTCGGTCTCATCATTCGGGATGGTGTCAAACCAGGATGATTGGTACTCACCATTGTCTTGTTCCATCTCTACGAACAGGACGGATTTGTGATGCTGCCTGTAATGCTTCAGTGCCGTATGGTAGGCTATGCGCATGAGCCATGTCTGGAAACTGGCCTGTCGCGCATCGTAACGAGCAAGGCTCTGGAAGGCTTCCAGCAGAACGTCTTGCGTTACTTCCTCGGCTTCCTCATGCGAAGGAATCATGCGGGCCACCATTCTCAGAATCTGTCCGGCATATCGACCAGCAAGCTGACGGAACAGCTTTGTGTCTCCGTCAAGGATAAGACGTATGAGCAGCGTCTCGTCCTGTATTTCCTGGGGTGTATTGCCTGTCATTGTTTCCATTCGCTTGATGTTCTCTACTTATATATTACCACTTTTCACCAAAATATATAATCCAAAGATGGACTTTTTTCAATTTTCTTGCAATTTTCTTTGTCTAAACACGATCTTACGGTACAAAGATACTCATTTCTTCCTATTTATATAGTAGGTAGGAAGCAAAAATGTTACATGAATTATCAAAAATTTGCGAGACTCACCACTACGCCTTATTACAGGGCGTACCTTGCACAATATTCAGAGGACTACCTAAGAGGCTTTGGATAACGTTCAGGTAGAGATTGCCAAAAACGAAGCCATCATCAATTGATAAGACCTCGCCGTCAAGCGCACGTCAGTACGCAGCATGAGGTCGAGGATCAAAGGGAGGAAGAGGGAATCTTACCCAAGCGGAATTGGGTGAGAGAATGGGAGTGCAAGGAGCTCAAGTCTGCCGTTTAGAGAATGGGAAGAGCATTACATTAGCTTCTATGATGCGTGCTTTCCGTGCGCTGGGTGTACAAGTGGCATTGGAGATGAAAGGCATCGGAAAGGTTGCGTTATAATCAAAAACTGAGCCATGAGGCTCGTTCCGTACCGGAAATATTCACTTTCCATGACATTATCTTCCGTCAGTTCCTTCTCTCCGCAGAAACGACATATCTTATAATTGGAATCCCACCAGAAAGAACCATAAAGGGCAAGGGGAATGAAAGTGTTAGGTCGTAACGCTGAATCGGGGACGGGTTTGAGCACTAAATCCCTTGCCAAGCCGTTTTGGTGTTCCCGCCCTCGCGCTCCATCTGATCACCCTTGCGCTAAGACACCGCCTCACCCTCACGCTCGCAAAAACTCACGCAGCACCTGAAGGTCAATACTGTTACTGCTGAATTTCTGTTCCATAAGTCTGTCGGTCGTTTGATTGAAAAAGCGGATAGTGCCGATGCCGGGCTATCCGCTATTGTCGTTCGTTTTCGTTATTCTTACAGCCCCTCGATTTCCTCGGCAGTGAGGCTGGTGTACTTCGCAATCAGTTCCACCGTCATGCCGTCAGCCTTCATGCGACGAGCGTTTTCACGCTTAGTCTCCTGAATACCGAGGTTATAGCGGATTTCCGCCTCGTCCACGAAAGCCTGTTCTACACGGATGGTGTCCCAGAACTTGTCGTAGGCTGCTAGTTCAGCATCGCTGTATGCAGACTCTTCAATGACCTCGATGGCTCGTTTCACTTCGGGGCTTTCTAGAAGTTCCTCAGGTACTTCGCGAGTGTTCTCATCAATTTCAGTGAGGAAACGGAGCCAAAGGACTTGCATCTTCTTCTTACTGATGGTCTGAGGCTTGAACTTCGGCAGTTCGACAAACACGAGATTGAGACCATCTATGACTTTATCGGTATGCTCCTCGTGTACCATACGATAATAGTGGTAAAAGTCGGGCATGTCAGGCTCGAAAATGTCGTTGACAAGGCTCAGCGAATAGACGGGCTGCAACAAGTGGTACTTCTTGCTCTTGTCCAACTGACGGACGTATGCCTTTGAGGCGTTGAACAGTACGCGCTGTTTGAAGGCCGTAGTCCACTCCATCTGCATCTCAACAATGAATTGACGACCAGTAATGTCCTTGCATCGAACATCCACGATGCTGTTCTTGCGTAAGGGCTGGTCGGGCGTCATCTCTGCGGGCAGATACTCAATATCGGTAATCTTCTTGCCTTCGTCTAACGGAAGCAAGGCATTGAGCAGACTGATTACCAGGTCAGGATGCTCGCCGAATATCTTCTTGAAAGTCAGGTCGGCTTTCGGATCTAAGTACTTTGCCATAATTGCGTCGTTTATGAATTACGGCGCAAAGATACGAAATATTCCGTAAATTAATCGCAATCGCGCTGAAAAAGTTGCAATGTTTAACGAAAAGCCTTTGGCAAAGGTACGGAAATCGGGTGCCGAGGGTGCAACTCTAAAACTAGTTTGAGAAATTTCAGGAATTTTTCTGCTCAAACGTGATTTGACTGCGTCTTATTCCTCCTAGGTTGCGTTATAATCAAAAGTATTGACTTCGTCGATGTTTCTCCCGCTCGACAGAGCTCAAACGAGTTTGGCTCTGTACTTGCTTACTCGAAACATTCATTTATTCAAGTATTCAAGTAGGACAAGAAGGTTTTCCAAAAAGGAAAAGCTCGATGCAATCAAGGTTTTGAAAATGAACAGTTCGGGATGGAACTGACTTCGCCAGTCCTCCCCGATGGGGATGAAGGGGTGATAGGTACAATTTAGATTTTAGAATTATTTTAATATTATATATATTATAATATATATAATATTAAAGCCTTTCGCCTAATGGAAAGGCCAAAACCTTCCTGTCCTACTTGAATAGATGAATATTTGAATAAATGAGTGCAGAGCCAAGGTTTACTTGGACTATGCCGAATGCGGAAATATCGACGAAGTCAATACTTGAATGTTTCGAGGACAAAATGGGGGATAACGTACCAGAAACGTGTACCAGAAACAACACAGAGAGAATGACGTGCTCACAGGTAGTCTGCTTGCTGAAAAAATGGAGAGATGTTGCGGCTCTCTCCCTGCAAAATTGTCATTCGTCGCACGACGATTTTTTTTTGCGATTTTTGAAAAATAAATGCCGGAAAATTTGCATAATTCAGAAAAAAGTTGTACCTTTGCATCAAAGATGCAAAACAGATGAGAAAGTCGCGAATTTCGCATCGGTGGAGCAGCTTCTGAAGACTGAGGAAAACGACTCAAGGACAAGGCTTAAATCATACATTCAAAACAAATTTAAGTTATGTCAAAAATCATTTATGACGTTTATCAGAACAAGAACGAGCACAACGCGGCCTACGGCAAGTATTTCGGTCGTATCGTTCACACCGAGACGCTGAACACCCGCAAGTTGGCCAAGCACATTGCTGAGCACGGATCCGTGTACACTCAGGATGTTGTCGATGGCGTGCTGACCAAGGCAGAGGCCTGCATCATCGAGATGCTGCTGGAGTCGAAGAAGGTGAAGCTGGAGGGGCTGGGAACCTTCTACCTGATGGCCGAGAACAACAAGGGCGGCGCCGTGAGCCTCGACAAGTTCAACCCCAAGACCACGCTCAAGGGTCTGCACATCCGCTTCCTGCCCGACATGAGCGACGAGTGCCAGCTGAACTCGAAGGACATCCTGGCCAAGGCTACCTTCATGTGGGCCGAGGACTTGAAGCGCGAGAGTGCAGCTGCCAAGCCCACCACGCCGACCAACGGTGGTAGCTCTGGCGGTTCGGGCGACGAACCCGGCGGTGACGGCGGTAACGGTGGCACGAACCAAGGAGGCGGCACTAACAGCGGCAGCGGCGATGACGACGACGAGCGTCCCGGAGCAGGCGGCTAACCTCTTCCCCTCCTGAGTCAGGAGGGGTTAGGGGTGGTCTGAACAAGCGCATTGCCTTAGGCGGTTCTTGCGTCCCTTTGGTAGCAAGCGTCCTTCGGCCGAGCGCAGACCCCTTCTGGCTCCCCCTGACACAGGGGGAGAAACAGATAGCAGACAAGTTATTAACCAGTAAAAATGAGAAAAACTATGAAGAAAGAAACTTGGAAGACCATCATTCAGGTCGTCATCTCAATCCTCACGGCAGCCCTGACTGCCTTCGGAACGACTTCCTGCATGGGCCACGGCCCGATCACATTCTGACGAACAAAGCCTAATGGCTTAACACAACGAGGGGACTGACAGACTACGAGAGAGCTGTCAGCCCTCTTATTTTAGGTTCTTTTTATGACGCATATTTCCGTCTCCGTCTCAATGGGGATGGACGTGGGAAAACACTCTGAGCTGAGAAGACTGGCAAAAAGTGAATTATCTGAAGAACGATTAAATCCCTACTTGTTCCAAGTAATAAAGTAATGGTAAAACGCGGTTTTAGACTGAAAAGTTGGCACATGTGCCACAAATTCATTGTACGATGGAGATAAAAAGAGACAGCTATCTGAACCAACTGGTCAATGCCAGACATTGTTCCACAACCACCTGCTTTCAGAAGGGGTGGACGAGAGCCGTATCATTGAAGTAGACCTGGAGGACAGGACCAATAAGGAGTTGAGAGATCCAAGATATTAATGTAATTTCTAAACTTATGGACAGAAGAGATTTTATCAAGAAAGCAACATGGCAGCTGCGGGAGCGGCGGTCGTTTCGCCTGTGTCGGCGATGCTCGACAACGTGACGGGAGAAAAGAAGTGTAAAGTATTACTGATTAACGGCAGCCCGCGAACCGACGGTAATCCCGCTCCCCAACGCGACGAGCGTCCGACATTCATGAACTTTATCAGGTAAGCATTATTTCATTCCTGTTCGGCTGCTGAAGTTGATGCGGACGCCCTTGATAACCTGTCCCTTACGTACTGCACACTTGCCACATACTCATCGTCGGTAGTCAGGTGTTCGATGATCATCGGCATGCAGGGATTCTCGGCAGTGGCCAATTGAGCGTAGAGATTGATATCCAGCGTACCCTCGCCGCAGGCGCACTCCTGAAGCTGGAAAGTGTACTCCTGTTTCAGCAGGATATCCTTCAGATGGCAACTCACGATGGTGCCGCGAAGCTTCTCGAAACACTCACGGAGGAACTCGTCGTTGAAGAAATACCTGCGAGGTGAGGTGATCATGTTCACCACATCTAGGTGGGTGCCGAACTCCGTACGATCCACATCCTCTATCAGGCGCAAATACTCGTCAGGACTGCTGGGAATCATCCAAGGCATCGACTCGATGCAGAATTTTGTATGCCGAGGACGGGCGGTATCGATAATCTGTCGGATCATGCGGACAGCCGTTCCCCACAGTTTGCGACTGAAGTTATCTCGATAGCCTCCGTCCCAGCGAGGACCGTAGGGCGTACCCACCACATTCACACAACAGGTTGCTCCGATGGCATCAGCCATTTCGAGCTGGCGGACGGCATAGTCTATCCATTTCTTGCGCTCATCGGAATCGGCAGCCAGCGTGTTGCGCCACACGCCCACCTCGGCGATAGTGAGTCCAGCCTCGTCGGCAGCTTTTTTATACGCCATGATGGCGTCCTCGCCGTCATTACAAGTGACGGGAAAATTCACACACTCCAGCCCGAGGGCCTTGTGCTTCGCGGCCCACTCCTCAGGTGAGCCGTGCTGCAATGATGATGAAATACCTAAATACATCAGAACGTCCTCCTGTGAATTACCGTTGCATCCATCTTATCCAACGCGCTGACACCAGTACGCGCCATGATGCCTGCCAGTTCAGCCGTCATCTCGTTGATGCGTCCTGCTACGGCATCTGTCCCGTTCTTGAGCAATGGCATCAGGTGACGCCCCACCGATACAGCCTTGGCACCAAGGGCAAGACACTTGTAGGCATCCATGCCGCTCTCGATGCCACAATCCACAAACACTGGGATGCTCCTGCCTGTGATTGAGAGGATGTCAGGCAATGCCATTAATGGCGGCACAGCATACTGGATCATGCCATGATGGTGAGATACGACGATACCTGCACAACCTGCTTTCAGGCATCTCTCGGCATCGTGAGGACTGAGTACACCTTTCACGATGAACGGCACGCCAGCAGCCTCGACAAAGTCTTTCAGTTCCTCCGTGGTCTTGGCTTTCATCGGCAGTCCGAATACATCATCGTAACCGCCCTCTGAATTGAAGGCGTGGTCGATATCCATTCCCACAGCGATGCAGCCCACACGTACGGCATGCTCAATCTTACGCAGCACCTCGCGGTTGTCGGCATGGGGCTTGATAATCTTGATGGTTCGGGCGCCTGTGGCCACAATTTCCTCCAGTTCCTCGTCGCTACCCATGCCTACCCAATGCACGGCTCCGATCTTGGCAGCCGCCTGGGCGTAGATGGTCATGCCGTTCTGTGCCGTGTTATGCAGATGCGACAGGGCGGCTGTCATGATGGGGGTGCGGAAGGTCTCTCCGAACAGCGTCATCTCCGTCGTAGGTAGGACGGCATCCAGATAGCGGGTCTCAATCAACAGAGAGTCGAAATAGTCTCTTGTAATCTTGTCGGAATTTGATGTCAGTTGCATATTCTTACCTTTTTACTTTTTTACCTTTTTACCTTTTCGTTACTGCTGCGTTTAGTTCGTCTATCTTCTCATCAGACAGTTCATACTTGCCAATTACGAAAATGGCCAATACGAATAGAATGGCAGGAATCAGCGTGACGAGCCAGAGTATGCCCTGCTCGGCCAACGGCGTCTGCACCGACTCTCCCGCCTTGAAGCCCACCCAAGCAAGAACCAGTCCGGGGATGACACCACCAAGCGCCATACCTGCCTTCATAAAGATGCAGATGAGCGCATTCACGATACCTGCCACACGATGGCCTGAGGCATATTCGCTGAATGTTACCACCTCGGGCACGAGTGCCCACATATAGCCGGTAGCCACCACCACGCCCGTACTCTTCACGAACTGTACCACGAAAATCAATGTGGTGATGCTCTTGAGACTCTCGACGGACATCATCAGATACATCAGCAGCATAGCCACGATGGCGATGCCGAGGAACAATCGGAACATGCCGCTCTTACCAATCCGGCGCTTGATGGCAGGCACCATCGGCATGAAGATAAACGCAGGAATCGTGCCGAGCCACATGAACACCGTCGTCATCAGCGGCGTGGCGTGCATGTTGAAGGTCATGAAATACGAGTCGGCGGCATTGCTGATGCTCATGGTGGTGAAGGCGATGATAAAGAAGAACGACAATATTCTGAGAGGACGGTTGCGCACCAGTTCCATCCAGAGGTCGCTCACCTTCACCAACGCACTCTCGCTCTTATCCATCACGATGCGCTCTTTACTCTCAAAGAAGGTGACGAGGAGCAACACCAGCCCCACCAATGCGAAGATGCTCATAGTGATAAACCAAGCCCCACCAGCCTCGGGTGTATTATAGACCGCCTCCATCTCACCCGTCTGCGGATTCAGCACCTTGGGCGCGAAGAGGACGATCACCAGCGGCAAGGTCTTGATGATCAGTCCCGCGAGATTGGCCATCACCATACGCACACTGGTCAGAACGGTTATCTCGTCGGTATCGCGGGTAAGCGACGAACCGAGTGCCGCATAGGGCACATTGACGAACGTGAAGCTCATGCTCATTCCAACATATGTTACATATGCGTAAAGCAGCGACCCGCTGAACCCGTTCCAGAAGCAGAGGGCGGCAAAGGTCGACAGCAGCACGGCACCCAACACAAGCCACGAGCGATACTTGCCCCAGCGAGGATGCGACTTGTCGACGATCGCCCCCACCATCGGGTCCCAAACAACGTCGATGATACGGACTACAAGGAACATCACGGCCACGACGGCTGAGTCGAGCCCATATACATTATTATAATAAAAGAGCAGCCAGATGCTGACGGTCTGGTAAATCAGGTTCTGCGCTAGGTCGCCCGAGCAGAACCCGATGCGTTCCCGCCACGAGAGTTTGTAACATCCGTTGATTACATCGACATCCGTCACGACTCGGCCATCTTCGAGCAAGCTCGGATGGCGCTCGCTGCTTCGTCTGTTGACTACATTCTCCATTCTTCTTACCTGATATAATGCGTTTCTGTTAACTCTTCCTGAATCTGTTTAGTTTAGTGTTACCACGGGAATGTCTCTGGGTCGTTGAGCGCGTTCGAGCGCAGGTTCTGGTTCAGGGCGCTGATGGCCTGCATGTCGTCGTCGAAGAGCGAGAAGGCCATGATGTCCAGATTCTCCTTGAAGTGGTTGGGCTTGGCGCGGGGGATGGTAATCAGGTCGCGTTGCACAATCCATCGGAGCACGATCTGCGATGCCGTCTTTTTGCAAAGCCAAGCGTACGTTCTGCCGAGCCGTCTCTCCCCGTAGCGTCCAAGTTCCGACACCAATCTGGGGGATTTCAAAGCCGTTGTTAAGTCTCATAATCTCTGTTTTTATTGGGTTTGTTTATAAACAATCATAAATAACGCCACAAATATAGTGATTATTCTCGGATTTTGTGTAAATTTGCAAAGAAATTTTGCGAAAACAGGCTGCACCTCGGCAAAAAGCGAGCTTTCTGCACTCGGTTTGCACTGTTTTTGCCCTCTGATTTAAATGATTTTATGAACATTGAGCCGATTCCTGCGCCGCCATAGCCCTGTATCTCCTATGATATTTCTATACCATTCATCACAAAACCGTGCAGAATATCCCAGAAATTTTGTGTTTTCAGCAATAATCAGTAATTTTGCGGTCGAAAATACAAAAATTCTGAGAAATGAAACATATACAATGAAAGTATGTCAAGACCGTTAATGGTATCTTTGAAGGTATGATGAATAAGAAATGAAACATAAAAATTCATAGACGATGAAAAAAGGATTAAAGATTGCGCTGTTGAGCGTGCTGGGTCTGGTGATAGTCGCAGGAGTGTTGGTGTGGATGGAGTTTGGTCCGCTGGTTAAGGGAGCAATGTCGGCAGAGAAGCTCGACGACGGACTGTACTATATGGAGTACAAGGGCGACGACGGGTTCAAGGAGTTGATGGATCGCGGTGGATGCAATGATATCAGCGTGCTGGCCAGCTACGTGATGGAGTTCTTGTCAAAGGGGTACTTTAAGCCTGACAGCATCAATGTGCCTATCAAGCCCGTCGGATGTTCTACGCTGACGGTCAAGACACCGGAGGACGGCGTGATGATGGCCCGTAACTTTGACTATCCTTACGGTACAGCTCTGATCATACACACCATTCCAGATGAGGGCTATGAGTCCATTACCACCTTCTCTACCGATTTCTTCGGCTTCGGTGAGAACTACAAGCCCGAGGGATTCAAAAAACAGTATATGGCTTTGACAGGACTGTTCCTGGCCTTGGACGGACTGAACGAGAAAGGGTTTGCAATCGCCATTCTCGATGCTGGCGACAAAGTGGTGACTCGTCAGAACACAAGCAAACCTGACCTGACCACGACGACTGCCGTACAATATCTGTTGAAGAATGCAGCCAACATCGACGAGGCCCTGGCGTTGCTGAAAGCCTCTGACATGAATTCCGACCCGGGTTCGGCTTATCACTTCTCGATGGCTGATGCTACGGGCAGAAGTGTGGCGGTGGAGTATGTGGAAAATCAGATGGTGGTGACAGAGTCGCCCTTCGTGACCAATCATTACTTGTGCGAGTGGAAGTTCCAAACGGGACTGCATGAGAGCGACCACCGTCATGAGAAGCTGATGGAGCAATACGATGCGGCTGGCGGCGTGATGAACGCAGACCAGCTGACAGAAACTATCGCATCGGTGACCCAGTTGCCGGAGAAGGGCGCCATCGTCGGCGGCACGCTCTGGACGATGGTAATGGACCTGACGCATCCTTCTGTCACCTACTATTCGCTTCGTCATTTCGACAAGCCATTCCATTTTGCGCTTTCACGGACTAAATAATAGACACAACATGAGATTAGAATTAGCAACACAAAACGACTTTGAGGCCATCATCGCCTTTTATGAGGATGTGACGCAGCGTACTCCAGAAATGGCTACATACGCCCGATGGAGCAAAGGGAAACACCCGACGGTTGAGGGCATCCGTGCCTATATCGATGAGGGAAGTATGTATCTGTATAGAGAAAGTGGCATCATCGTCGGCGCGATGGCTGTCACGATGTATCAGGGTGAGGATTATCACGCTATCGACTGGACTGAGCAAGTGGCCGACGACAAGGTGGCTGTGATTCATATCCTCGCCGTCAGTCCAGACGCGCAAGGCAAAGGCATCGGTTCGGAGATGATTCGCGAGGCCATCCGTCTCGCTCAGAATAATGGTATGCTGGCCATCCGTCTCGATGCCCTTGCATCGAACACTCCTGCCCACCGTATATACGAGCGGTTAGGCTTTGAGTATCGCGGCAAGCAGCACCTTTACGCCGAGAACACAGACTGGACGGACTTCTATTTCTATGAGTACAAAAACAATTAAAGAGTATATGATGAAAAAAATTAAAAGAGTATTGTTGCTGTTTGCACTGCTGTGCGGCATGACTACTGTGTGGGGAGATACAGAAAGTAAAAATATGAATTACAAACAAGAAAAAAGTATGAAACAGAAATTTTGCCAGAGCTGCGGAATGCCGCTCACAGAGGAGGTCCTCGGCACAAATGCCGACGGAAGTAAGAACGAAGATTACTGCATGTACTGCTACAAGGACGGCAAGTTCCTGCAGGATTGTACGATGGAAGAGATGATTGAGCATTGTGCTCAATTTGTGAATGCTGTTAATGAAGGGTTGGAAAAACCTATTACCAAAGAGGAATACATAGGCATGATGAAATCGTATTTTCCCCAGCTTAAGCGTTGGCGCCAAACGCTGGATGTGAATAACGATGAAGCGATGAATGCTAATCCCGCTTTAGCCGGCATTAAAGAACTCATTGCACAGATGGCCGACAAACAGCCCATTGCTTACATCTCGTCAGTAGACCAAGAAGGTTTTCCTTGGACCAAGGCCATGTTGAAGCCACGTAAACGCGAGGGTATCAAAACCTTCTACTTTACAACCAACACATTCTCAATACGTGTGGCTCAATACAAGGCAAACCCCAAGGCCAGTATCTATTTCTGCGATGCTAAAGGTTTCAAAGGTATGATGCTTCGTGGTACGATGGAAGTACTAACCGACCCTGCCTCTAAGGAGATGATCTGGCACAATGGCGACGAGCAGTACTATCCCGGTGGTGTAACCGACCCTAACTATTGCGTACTCAAATTCACCGCCACCGATGGTCGATTCTATAGCGATTTTTATCCACGTAGTTTTGTAATTGAGTAATGAAAAAGAAAGAGATATTATACGTACTACTTGACAAGTACGCCGCTCACGAGATGGTGTTCCTGTCACAAGCCATTAATGATGGCGAGATGGGACCTCGCGAGTGTCCTAAATATATAAATAAGGTGGTGGCACAGAGCATGGAACCTGTGACATCGATCAGCGGCACACGCACCTTGCCCGACTATACCTTCGAGACGGCGCCCAAGGACTATGCAGCCATCGTGCTCATTGGTGGTCATGGATGGCGGAATGAGGTATTGGCTGACCAGGTACTCCCATTGGCCAAGGATGCCATCTGCAGAGGTCGCATCGTTGGCGCTATCTGCAATGCTGCTTCATGGATGGCTAAGCAGGGGTTTCTCAACAACATCAAACACACAGGCAATGGCATCGACCAGTTGAAACTATGGGCAGGCGAAAAATATACCAACGAGGAAGGCTATGTGAACGAGCAAGCCGTAAGTGATGGCAACATTGTGACTGCCAATGGCTCAGCGTATCTCGAGTTTGCCAAGCAACTGCTCATGCTCCTCGAGAACGACTCGCCCGAGATGACCGAGCGCTACTATATGTTCAACAAGATGGGACTTGTGGAACTGATTAAGATGATGACCACTCCGCAACCTGGAAACTATGAGCTATAGAGAAGAAGCCATCGAATGTGTAAAAGATCATGTTCTCCAGATACATAAGCAAATATATGCCAAGTATAATGGTGATTTTGACAGGATCTATACGGAAGGGTACAACAGCAAGTCCTATAGCATTTTATATATTCTTTCGCAACTTGAACCGGACAGCCAATTCGATGTTCGGATTGAGAATACGATTCTCAGGGGAAGCGACCGCTGTACTTTCAGAATAACAAAGCATAAAGGTATTTGTATATGATGAGAACAATAGTAACATTTGCCCTGTTTGTGGCGACACTCGGCAAAAATTCGTAATTTTGCGGTCGAAAACATTGATAATGATGAAAAGATGCAGGTATATCAAGAGTAACGCATTTACGGCAGGAGCTTTGGGACTGAATCATGGAACCATCCGTCAGGATCTTCCTGTCCGCATCATCGATGCAGGCCTGCGGTCGCTGATTGTGCCGATAGCTACAGTCAGAATTGAAGGAGATTACTTATTGTGAGCAAAATGAATATACTGATTCTCTCAGGAAGCCCTCGGAAGGGCGGCAATACAGATTTATTGGTGGAGGCATTCGTCAAAGGAGCCTCGCAGAAACACTATGTGGAAGTCGTGTCCGTACGCGATTACAAGGTCTATCCCTGCATGGGTTGCAATGCCTGCTTCAGAAACGAGCAGCATACTTGTGCGCAAAAGGATGATATGCCGCTCATCTATGAGAAGATGAGCCAGACCGATATGCTCGTGATAGCATCGCCCGTATATTTCTACGGACTGAGTGCACAGCTGAAGGCCGTCATTGACCGCTGCCATAATCCCATCAGAGATACGTTCCCCATCAAGAAGATGGCGCTCCTGCTCGTTGGTGCCGCCACACTTCCCGAACTCTTCGACAGCATCCTCGCGCAATACCAGCTCTGCCTGAATTTCTTCAAGTTGGAGGATGCCGGTCGCGTGTTGGTTCGTGGTGTCAAGGATAAAGGCGACATTAAGAATACCAATGCCTTGAACGAGGCGTTTGAGTTAGGACAACAATTATAGCATACCATTCGTCACAAAAACATGCAATTCATCCCAGAAATGGGGTGGATTGCAACTTTTTTATGGGTTAGCAGCATCAAAAGTACGAGTAAGCGAGCAAAAAGTCAAATGCATTTGAGCTTTTTCGAGCAGGAGTACGTTCGGCGAAGCCAAACAGGCAAAACATTTTAAAATTAGAAAAGATGAAAAAGTTAAGTTTGAAAATGGTAGCTTTGATAGCTGCAATGATGATGTGTTTAACATCCGACGCAAACCGATGGAGCAGCGAGAACAGAGCGATGCTTGCATCAGATATGTCGAGTCGCGACAGAGGTCGAGCAGTGTTCAAGACCGAGGATGTAGGTGGACGAGTAATTGACATGCAGGGTGAACCCCTGCCATTTGTTAGTGTGGCACTGCTCACAGCCGACTCTACATATATACAAGGTGCTACGAGCGATGTGGATGGTTACTTCCAGATTATGACTACCGACGCCTGCTGCATTCTGCGATTCTCGTACATCGGGTATCGTACCAAATATGTGAACGTGAATGGTTCGGAAATAGGTACTATCCAGATGGAGGAAGACCAAGCGATGCTCAGTGAGATTGTGGTAAAGGGACAGATGCCTAAAACCAAGTTGACGGGCAACTCGATGATAACTACCATTCAGGGTACCATCTTGTGCCAGTCGGGTACAGCAAAGGAAATGCTGGCCAAGGTGCCTGGCATGACGCTGAAGGGC
>CACYQO010000090.1 GCA_902776545.1 uncultured Prevotellaceae bacterium
GTAACTTTGCACCCGAAAACGATACAAAAGTAACATTTATAGGTATATGATTAATTCACAAGACATTAAAAAAGGCACCGCCATTCGCATGGACGGTGGCATCTGGGTGTGCATCGATTTCCAGCACCGTAAGCCAGGCAAGGGTAACACGATTATGATCATCAAGGTAAAGAACGTCAGCGACGGCCGCGTATTGGAGCGCCGCTTTAATATCGGTGAGAAACTGGAGGACGTCGTCATCGAGCGTCGCCCCTATCAGTACCTCTACGAAGATCAGTCTGGACGTATCTTCATGAACCAGGAGACCTTTGAGCAGATTCCCATTGACAACGAACTCGTGATCGGACATGAGTATATGAAGGAGAGCGACATCGTGGAGGTCGTCTCTGATACCACCGACGGTACAATCCTCTATGCTGAGATGCCCGTGAAGACCGTTCTTCGCGTCACTCACTCTGAGCCCGGCATCAAGGGCGACACCGCTACCAACACCCTGAAGCCCGCCACACTGGAGACTGGCGTTGAGGTGCGCGTTCCCCTGTTCATCAACGAAGGTGACCTCATTCAGGTTGACACTCGTGACGGCAGCTATCTGCAGCGCGTCAAGGAATAATGAAATACTCGATTATCGTTCCCGTCTACAATCGTCCCGATGAAGTGGACGAACTACTCGAAAGCCTATCTAATCAGACACATAGGGATTTCGAGGTGATTATTGTGGAAGATGGATCGGTAAAGACTTGCAAGGATGTTTGCGACAAATACGCAGACATCCTTGCTTTGCATTATTATGCCAAGGAGAACAGCGGGCCAGGGCAGAGCCGCAACTACGGTGCCGAGCGTTCCAATGGTGAATGGCTCCTCATTTTAGACAGCGATGTTGTGTTGCCGAAGGGCTATTTAGGGGCCATCGACAAATCGCTGTCGTCAACTTCTGATGAAATCGCCGCTTTTGGCGGACCGGATACAGCTCACCCATCATTTACACCTGTGCAGAAAGCTATCAGCTATTCGATGACCTCGTTCTTCACCACTGGCGGCATCCGAGGATCTTCCTCCCAGTCAGGGGGAGCGAGAGGGGCCCTCGACAAGTTCTATCCCCGTTCGTTCAACATGGGCATCCGTCGCGATGTATATCTACAGTTAGGCGGATTCACGAAGATGCGCTTTGGCGAGGACATTGACTTCTCCTACCGCATCGTGAAGGCTGGCTACCGTCCAAGGCTATTTCCTGATGCCTGGGTATGGCACAAACGGCGCACGGACTTCAAGAAGTTCTTCCGTCAGGTGTATAACAGTGGTATCGCCCGCATCAATCTTGAGAAGCGCCATCCTGGCACGATGAAACTTGTCCACCTATTGCCGACGGTATTCACTGTGGGCGCCATCACGCTGATACTCATCTCTGCCGTTGGACGAGCACTGATGCACTACGTCGATCGCGAACAGTTCTACTGGATGTGTTTTGCCCCATGGATACCTATTATATTATATAGTCTGCTGATCTGCATCGACTCGACCATCAAAAACCGGAGCCTGCGGGTGGGGCTATTATCCGTCCCTGCGGCCTTCGTCCAACTGATGGGCTACGGGCTCGGCTTCATCGAATCGTGGTGGAAACGATGCGTGTTGAATCAAGACGAATTCCAAGCATTCGAAAAGACGTTCTACAAATAATAACCCTTTAAAACTTAAATTATACACTATGGAGAAACTCAACATCAATCAATGGGCGCAAGAAGACCGCCCTCGCGAGAAAATGGCAAGCCTCGGAACAGAGGCGCTGAGTAATGCCGAGTTGTTGGCTATTCTTATCGGCTCCGGCTCCACGAAGGAGAGTGCCGTCGACCTCATGAAACACATCCTCGCCGACTGTAACAACAACCTAAACACGCTGGGGAAGATGTCCATCAACGACCTTTGCCAATATAACGGCATCGGCGAGGCAAAGGCCATCAGCATCCTTGCAGCCTGTGAATTGGGCAAACGCCGACAGGCAGAAACTCCCGAAGAGCGCCCAGACCTCGGCACAGCCACCCGTATCTACAATCACATGCACCCTGTCATGCAGGATCTTGACGTCGAGGAGTTCTGGGCACTTTTACTGAACCAGCACTACCGTCTCATCAAGAAAGTGCGTATCTCGCATGGTGGTATCACAGAGACGTCCGTCGACATCCGCGTCATCATGCGGGAGGCCGTCCTCGCGAACTGTACCATCCTCGCCGTCTGCCACAATCATCCCTCGGGCAACCTCACCCCCAGCAAAAGCGATGAGATACTGACAAGGAGCCTCAACCGTGCCTGTGAAGTGATGAACATCAAATTCCTCGACCACGTCATCGTCACCGACGGACTGTATTACTCCTTCCACGAAGATGGGAGATGTTGACAACAATTGTGAAATTTTCGGCAAAGATATGAATAATTAAGCAAAAATGTGTATCTTTGCACTCGATTATGACACAGGAAGAGAAAACCAAGATAGAAGAGCGGATCGTGGATGTGCTGAAGACTGTCTACGACCCAGAGATTCCCGTCAATATCTACGACTTAGGAATGATCTATAAGATTGACGTACAGGAAGACTATTCCGTGGAACTGGAGATGACCTTTACTGCCCCCAACTGCCCTGCCGCCGACTATATATTAGAAGATGTACGCACGAAGGTGGAGAGCGTCGAGGGTGTGAAGTCGACAAACGTAAATCTCGTCTTTGAGCCTGCATGGGACCAGTCGATGATGAGTGAGGAAGCAAGAGTAGAATTAGGATTTGATTGATATGAAGAACGTCTATTTCCTTTCCGACGCCCACTTAGGGTCATTGGCCATACCCCACCAGAGGATGCAGGAACGCAGACTCGTGCGGTTCCTCGACAGCATCAAGGAGAAAGCAGCCGCCATCTACCTGTTGGGCGATATGTTCGACTTCTGGTACGAATACAAGTATGTGGTACCCAAAGGGTTTACCCGCTTCCTTGGGAAAATCTCGGAACTGACGGACATGGGCGTTGAAGTGCATTATTTTACAGGCAACCACGACATCTGGGCTTATGAATATTTAGAGAAGGAATGTGGCGTCATCTTGCACAAAAAACCTGAAACGACGGAAATCTACGGAAAGATGTTCTTTCTGGCCCACGGTGACGGACTTGGCGATCCCAGCAAGTCGTTTAAATTCATCCGCAGCATCTTTCACTCCCCCGTGTGCCAGTTCCTCTTCTCTGCAATACACCCCCGCTGGGGCATGGGTCTCGGACTGAACTGGGCCAAGCACTCTCGCATGAAACGGCCCAACGGCGAGGAGCCTGCCTATATGGGAGAAGGGCGAGAACATCTTGTGCTCTATACGAAAAAGTACATCCAGTATCACTCCAATGTCGACTATTTCATCTATGGACATCGGCATATCGAATTGGATCTGCAACTGACAAAAAAGGCACGTATGATCATCCTCGGCGACTGGATCAGTCATTTCACCTATATCGTCTACGACGGCGACCACCTACTGATGTCGCAGTACATTGAAGGAGAAAGCAAACCGTAATCTCACAAAAACAGATATGAATAGACATAAGATTGTAACATTCGGAGAGTTGCTTCTCCGTTTCTCAAAGAACGACCACCTGCGACTGACTCAGGGTGACACGTTTACATGCAAGTATGGCGGCAGTGAAGCAAATGTAGCCGTTTCACTCGCCACACAAGGAGAGGATGTAACCTACATCACCCGTCTGCCAGACACTCCAGTAGGTCATGCCGGAGCAATGAGTCTGGCACAATTAGGTGTGAATACCAACCACGTAATCTATGGCGGGCAACGTATTGGCACCTACTACTTCGAGCCTGCCGCTGGCATGCGTGCCGCCAAGGTTATCTACGACCGTGCCAACTCCGCCTACTACGACCTGAAGCCGGGCATGATTCCCTGGCGGGAGATACTGAGAGACTGTAAGTTCTTCCACGTGTCGGGCATCACGGCTGCCATCTCACAACAGGCTGCAGATGCCACATTCGAGGCTCTTGACATCGCCGATGAGCTGGGCGTCACCGTCTGCTTCGACATCAACTATCGCAAGAATCTGTGGAAATATGAAGGTGCCAATCCTCGTGAGACACTGAGCAAGATGCTTTCCCGTTGTGATATGATGTTCGGTGATGCTATTGAATTTGATTGGCTGAGCCAGCATCCGCAGCCTCCCTTCACGGCAGTGGACTCCAACTTCAAGATGCAGATGGATGAGTATCGCGAGTGGTTCGACGAGCTGCATGAAGCCTATCCTCGCCTGAAGAATTGGATGATGGGTATGCGCAATATCGTATCGTCAAAACATCACACCCTGACAGGACTACTCTGGACGGATGGCGAACTGTTGCAATCGCCCATCATGGACATCCCAGATGTCATCGATCCTGTCGGTGTAGGCGATGCTTTCATGGGCGGCTGGCTCCACGCCATCAACCTTTTCCCCGATGATAAGCAGATGCAACTGAACTACTCCTTAGCAGCCGCAGCCCTCAAGAACACCATCCCCGGCGACTTCAACCTCTCCACAGAAGAAGAAATCATGGATGTCCTCGAAGGCAAACATAATCCCAATACACTTTATAAGACGTTCATATAAAAAGTACCGGGCTAACGTGAAGTTAGTCCGGCTACTTTTTATATTGTATATCTCTACATACTATCAAACTGAGTCTTAAGCCATTCCATACGAGTGACGAACCAAGTTTTCAGTTCCTGAACTTCATTCTGATAACTACCCCAAATATTGTAATTTGGCCATGTTTTTACATTAAATACATGCCACACATCGTTGTTCTCCTGAGCAGAGTATTTCAGATATTGCGCATCGGCATTGACATTGGCCAGAATTTCATTCTGATGCCGATAGAAATAATTGAAGCGTTCTTTTACCCTTTTCACGAAAGCAGGATCTTTGAACAAGCGAGTATACCACTGAGTATATTTAATATGAAATCCTGTTGGACGATAACATGACTGGTTTGCCTGATCCATATTGCCATAAGCCACGTCCATATCCCAGACAGGGCCCATCATCAATTTGCCGCCACGAGCAAAATGCATGAAACAACTTGTATCGAAATTGCTATCCAGATTCTTACCGATCTCGTGAATAAGATACCAGTCGACGAAAGAATCCATATCCATATATGCCTGCCAACCCGTTTTCGGGTCAGTGAAATTTCTTCCAAACAAAGCTTCTTCAGCACTAATCACAAAATCTTTCGCATAACGATAGTTCTCATCAGAATACTCCACTTCTGGATCCTTGATGTTGACGACGTTCTCCAGATGTGATAATCCAAAATAGCGAGAGTCAGCCTCACTTGGAGCACGACTGTCGACCTCTAACAAGAAACCATCATCTCCGACTGCCACCCGGTGATTAGAAATTTTTAATTTCTCACATAGTAGATAGGTTCCCCAATATTTACCGTTGAAAATCAATTCCACGAAATGACTTTCAGGCGTATAGTCAAGATTGCTGATGCTACTCATGTAGAAAGCCAGGCTGTTACGCAACATTGATTTGTCGTTATAGTTCGGTAGCAGCACCCATGACTTGTCTTTATGCATATCCAACAAGGAAATCTTCTCGTCGAATTTAAGACGGAACGGTTTCTTGGGGAATTTCCAACTGGAGTTACCACGTCCCTTGATATTAACCCTCGACTCTATTACATCACCAGCAGCACGCGTCCTCACATCTTCCTTCAGTACCATATTAGCACCTATATAGTAATCCTTCGATGTGATATCTTGAAGGCCATCGGTAGTGATATACATCATAGGTAGGCCTGTAAAAGAATGCACATATATCGTATAATACTGGTTTTTGTTAGAAGTAGCGACAACAACAGTACGCGGTCTTGTGAAATCAATCTCCGTCTTTCCACTCTCAGCTTCAAAGCCATCAATAACGACCATAGTACCCTCAAAGGTAAAACGAGGTATCAGAACCTTCTCGTTTGTAATACCATATAACCAACATTCAATGATGCTATCACCGACAATCTTGCATTTTGTATTTTCCTTTAACGATTTGTTGTCAGCTGTTACAAACTCCATCGATAGGAGTCTTGGTTCCACACGTTCTTCAAGAACTCTCTCCAGACTGTCAAGTTTATGCTGCAAGGCTTCCCACATCAGTCGAAGTTGACCATTACGTTGTGCCTGGTCAGCATTGTTTTGTTCCTGATTCTCTAATTTCCCAGCAAGATCAATGTTCTGATCCAAAACCAGATCTCTCTCTCTGAGCAGTGAATCAATCACTTGAGACATAGAATCGTTCAAAATGCCCTGCTCAGCATTTCTCAGAGCCTGCTCGGCATTCCATCTTTCTCTTTCTTCATTACGGAGTACCTCTGCTTCAATCTCAGCCTCCTGATCAACATTTTGTTTTTCCAGATTAGCATTGTCTGCCTCAACACGTTTATTCAATGTCTCTCGCTGTTCAAGACGGTCATAGAACCCCGTGAGATCTTCCTTACAAGCCACGAGTCCCAAAAGTATAAAAACAAAGAATAGTATCCTTTTCATACTCTTCACTATCATTTCCTTACATTGCGTCAAACTGTTCCTTTAACCATTCCATACGCTCAATAAACCAGTCCTTCATACTTGCCACTTGCCCTTGGTACAAGGTCCAAACATCGACTCCAGAAGACTGATATTTCTCAAACGTATCCCATTTCGTGTTATCTTCCTGAATGGCATACTTCAGATACTGCGCATTTTCGTTGATACTCTTGACGATTTCTTCCCGATGATTATAAAAATAGTCAAAGCGTTTCTTTACTCTGGCAACAAAGACCGGATCTTGGAACAGGCGACTATACCAACTAACATCTTTTATAATGAACCCTGTAGGACCAGAATTGCCTGCATCACCAAAAGCAGTTTCAAAATCCCATATCGGGCCCATCTTCAACTTACCAGCACGCCTATAATTCATAATGCAATTAGTCCAAAATGCCCCTCTGGGATTCTTAGCTATTTCATTAATCACATACCATTCAACAAAGGAATTGATATCCATATACTGTTGCCAACCCGTAAACTCATCAGTAAAGTTCGAAGAGAATAATACAGCCTCGGCATCCCTTACGACATTTGTGATATAATTAACAACCGATGCTGTATGTGAGGAAGGATATAATATACTCACAGGCTGTTCAAGATGTGCTGTTGTAAAAACAGAACCTGAAGTAGTTGAACTAATACTCAAAACAAACCCATCATCACCAACATTAACCCTTGATATACCAGCGCTAAGGGTTTCCCCCAACATATAAGTACCCGAATAACGTCCATTGAACATCATGTCAACATAATGGAAACGTGGTGTATAATCAAGTGTACTTATTTCACTCATGAAAAGAGCCGTCTGATTATGCAACATGGTGATATCGTATACATTGGGAATCAGTTTCCAGTCTGTGTGCGATGGCATGTTCAACAACGATACAGCATTGGTGAAATTTAACTTGTAGTCATTCTTACCCCACTCAATATCGCCAGACCAGTCAATCATCTTCTCATAGTAACGAAGAAATCCTTGTGCCATAATCCTACCTGCAGTTTCAGGTAGACCTCCTTTTCCTCCATAACCCGCATTGTTTTGAAGACTAATCGTGGCCTTATAATACTGGTTTGCCTCACTTAATGTCCTGGCATTGGTCTCTGCCCACAAAGTGGGAAGACCCGTATATGCGCTTACGGTAACAGTGTACTCTTTTGTCTGTTCTCCAGAATGAACGACAAGAATACGTTCTGAACTGAAATCAAATGCCGTCTTGCTATTCTCTACCTTCTGACCGCCAATCGTCACATAATCACCTACAAATCGGATTCGCGGAATCAGCGTCTTGGCACTCATCAAATTCAGGACTCTACACTCAACAGCACTGTCACCGATAATCTCACATTCTGCGTTTTCAACCAGTTGTAAAGGATTCTCTGAAGCCAAAAACTCCATATGCAGCAGCTTTGGTTCTGTCTGATTGATTTTGGCGCTCAACTGGTCTAAAGCCTCTTGTGACTGGTCTATCAGTTCTTGTAATGTATTCCATTCTTCCACAAGCAATTCATTCTTAGCGTTAAGATCATCAAAAGAACCTGAAAGCGCTTTCCCTTTTTCTTGTAAAGCCAATAGTTCTGCAGCCAACTCCATACTCTTCGTTTTCAGATCCTCAAGTTCTTTTTTAAGTTCCTGGCTTTCTTTCTCAAGTTCTCCACTTTCGCGTTCCAACTCATCACTCTTTTTCTGAAGTTCTTTGATTTCAGCAGAAAGGCGTTGGCTCTCATCTATTAGCTGTTTTGTTCTGCTATCTAATGCCTGTCCCTGATTTTCCACTTCAGTAATACGGTTCTCAATACCCGTCAAGTCTGTCTTACAGGATACAAGACAGGCCAAGACCAATACAACTAACGCAAATCTCTTCATATCAAACTATTATACTATCTAATCAAAAACAATATTAGGGGACAAAGGTAACACTTTTATCTGATATTTAAAGTATAATTACAATTTTTTATGTTAATTCGAGACTTTTCTTGATACAGCCACACTTATCAATGCAAGAAAGCGGCCAAAAATGGCCGCTTTCTTTATAACACAAAACAATATCTGTTTACAACAGATTCATCGTATCGGTGGCGATCATCAGTTCCTCATCGGTGGGGATGACAACAACTTTGACCTTGGAATCGTCGGCAGAGATGATAGCCTCCTCACCACGGACGTTGTTCTTCGACTCATCGAACTTGATGCCGAGGAACTCCATGTCCTTACAGACTTCAGAGCGCATGCTGATCTGATTTTCACCGACACCAGCGGTAAACACGACCACATCGAGGCCGCCCATTGCAGCTGCATAGGCACCGATATACTTCTTGATGCGATAGAAATACATATCCTGAGCCAGTTTGGCACGCTCATCACCGCTCTTGGCCGCGTTCTCCACATCACGCATATCAGAACTGCCGCCAGTCAGACCTGCGACACCACTCTTCTTGTTGAGCAGGTTTGACATACCGTCGGCATCCAAACCGAGTTTCTTCTCGATGAAGGTGATGGCACCACCGTCAATATCGCCTGCACGGGTACCCATCATCAGACCCTCCAACGGAGTCAGGCCCATAGAAGTATCGATACACTTGCCATCGACAATGGCAGCAATAGAGCCACCATTACCCACGTGACAAGTCACCATCTTCGTGCCTTCTGCCTTAATACCAAGGAACTCACATGCACGAGCACTTACATAGCGATGGCTGGTGCCGTGGAAACCGTAACGACGGATGCCGTACTTCTCATACAGTTCATAAGGAATGGCATACATATAGGCCTTCGGAGGCATGGTCTGATGAAATGCCGTATCGAACACACCCACCTGAGGCAGGTCCGGCATCAGTTCCTTTACTGCATTAACACCTTTCAAGTTGGCGGGATTGTGAAGCGGAGCCAGGTCTGAACACTCCTCAAAAGCCTTTAGCACCTCATCAGTAAGAATCACAGACTTATTGAACTTCTCACCGCCATGCACCATCCGATGGCCGACGGCATCAATCTCATCAAGACTTTTGATGACACCAATCTCAGGATCCGTGAGCAGAGAGAAGATGAACTTCACGCCCTCTGTATGCTCGGGAATGTCGTGCATGATCTGCTTTTTCTCGCCATTAGCCAACTTAACTTTTACAAAAGAGCCGTCGAGACCAACACGCTCAGCACCGCCACTAGTCATCACGCTCTTGTCGTCCATATTATACAAAGCATACTTAATCGACGACGAACCACAATTCAATACAAGGATTTTCATTTTTTTCTTCTTTATTGGCACGGATTACACGGCTTTCTTTGAAAGACACGGCTTTACTATGCAGTGTTAATCCGTGTAATCCGTGCCTAAATTAATAATTACTTCTTGGCATCCATAGCCTGGCAAGCCGTAATGGCAATCATATAATATATGTCATCGACAGAGCAACCGCGAGAGAGGTCATTCACCGGACGGGCAATACCCTGCAGGATCGGACCGATAGCGATGGCATCACCCAAACGCTGCACCAGCTTATAGCCGATGTTACCAACTTCCAGGTTCGGGAATACGAGCACGTTGGCTTTACCTGCAATCGTTGAGCCGGGAGCCTTCTTGGCACCAACAGAGGGCACCAGAGCGGCATCGGCCTGCAGCTCACCGTCGACCTTCAGTTCGGGATCCATCTTCTTAACAATATTCGTAGCCTCGATTACCTTATCCACAACCTCATGGTTAGCACTGCCCTTCGTCGAGAAGCTCAGCATAGCCACACGAGGCTCTGCAAAACCTGCCACAGACTTAGCGGTCTGGGCTGTACATACAGCAATCTGTGCCAACTGGTTTGCATCGGGCATCGGCGTCACAGCCACATCACCAATCACCAGCACACCATTCTCGCCATACTGAGGCAGTTTGGTAATCAGCAGCAAGCCACCGCTGACACAAGAGATGCCAGGAGCACACTTGATAATCTGGAGAGCAGGACGCAGGGTGTCGCCCGTTGTTGAGAGAGCACCAGAGATTTGTCCGTCAGCACCTTCTGTTTTAATAATCATACAACCCAGATAAAGCGGGTTTTTCATCAGTTCACGGGCCTGTTCTATGGTCATACCCTTCTTACGGCGGAGTTCTTCCAGCTTCTGGGCATACTCCTCAGCCTTCGGATTGTTAAGGGGATCGATGATGGTAGCCTTATCTACATGGTTCAACCCCCACTCCTTTGCCAGCCTGAAGATTTCGCTGGGATTACCAATCAGGATGATGTCTGCGATGTCGTCAGCCAGAGCCTTGTCGGCTGCACGAAGTGTACGCTCCTCCTCTGCCTCGGGGAGCACGATGCGCTGCTTAAATTTCAGTTTATCTTGTAGTTTGCAAAGTTAATAAAAATATTCCAAATATCATAAGATTGACGTTCGTTTTTTCAGAAATTTAAGTGAAAACCTTTACGTCGCTATTCTAATTCCTTCGTAAGAATACTCTCCAGCTCCTCTGCAGACAGACGGAGTTTGAAGGATCCGTCCACCGCTACGGAGATGCCTCCAGTCTCTTCCGACACTACGACAGCCACAGCATCACTCTCCTGCGAGATACCCATAGCCGCACGATGCCGCAGTCCTAATTCCTTGGGAATGTCGAGGTCGTGACTCACCGGCAGGATACATCCTGCTGCCTTGATCCGTTTGCTGGCCACAACGACTGCCCCGTCGTGAAGCGGAGAGTTCTTGAAGAAGATGTTCTCTATCAGCCGCTGGTTGATGGCTGCATCAATCTGGTCACCAGTCGCCATCACGTCATCCAAAGGCACCGTACGCTCTATCACGATGAGTGCGCCCACCTTGCCCTTGCTCATATTCATCGCCGCCATCACGATCGGCATAATTGTCTCCTTCACTTCCTTCTTGGCCTTGTCCTTTCCTTTTGAAGACGAGAGGAAGCGAGAAAGTGCTTTCATGCGCCGATGGGCTCCAAGGTTATACAGGAACTTCCTGATGTCATCCTGGAAGAGCACGATCAGGGCGATCACGCCGACGCTGACCAACTTGTCGAGAATGGAACCAAGCAACCGCATCTGCAACACCTGCGACACGAACAGCCACGAGATGACAAACACCAAGATGCCATTAAACACATTTAGCGAACGTGAGTCACGCATCAGCCGATAGATGTAGTATAGCATCAGGGCGACAAGCAGTATGTCGATGACATCTTTGATTCCGAATTCGAATAACACGATCTTTATCTTTGAACTTTGAACTTTAAACTTTGCGCTCGGCTTTGCCGCTTGGCATCGCCAAGAACTTTATGATTTCCTCAGAGCGGTAGCAAATTTTTCACTTTTCACTCTTCACTTTTCACTTTCCAAACGATCTTGCAGCACTCTACGGCTTCCTTCACATCATGAACCCGAAGGATGGAGGCCCCCTTCATCAGGGCGATGGTATTCAAGGCCGTCGTACCGTTAAGCGACTCATCCGGCGTAAAGCCGAGCAGCCTGTATATCATTGACTTCCGCGACACGCCCACCAATAACGGCAAGCCCATCACCTGTAACTTATCCAGTTCACCCATGATCTGATAGTTCTGCTCCAACGTCTTGCCGAAGCCGAAGCCAGGATCGAGGATGATATCCTTCGCACCGAGGTCACGCAGCTGCTGAACCTTCTCTGCAAACGACAGGAGCATCTCCCTGATTGTCGGCTGCAGAGACATTAATATATAAGGTACGCGCAGGCGCGTTACCATTCGGAACATCCTGGGATTACCCTCTGAGACATCATTGATGACGTCCACTCCAAACTCTTCCACAGCCATGCGGGCCACATCAGGACGGAAAGTATCAACGGAGATAACGCCATCTGGCAGTTCCCTACGGACGATGCCTAATCCAAAGCGCAGCCTATCCATCTCCTCCGCCTCGGATATCTCCTGAAATCCAGGACGGGTGGAACAGGCTCCGACGTCAATGATCGTCCCTCCTTCGGCCACGATCCGGCTGGCGCACTCGGCTATTTCCTGCTCCGTCTGCTTGCGGCTGGCGGCATAGAAAGAGTCAGGCGTCACATTCAGGATTCCCATCACCTGAGGCTGGATGAGATCCATCAATCTGCCATGTATATTGATCGTATAATCCATATTCGGCTACAAAGATACAAAATAATTCATAATTCATAATTCATAATTCATAATTATTTTGTAATTTTGCACAAAAATAGTAACGTTTATGGATATTAAGAAACTCTACGAGCTCTATCAGCAACATCCTTGCATCACGACCGACAGTCGTGATTGTCCTGAGGGAAGTATCTTCCTCGCCCTCAAAGGCGAGACGTTCGACGGCAACAAATTCGCCCTCCAAGCTCTTGAAAAAGGCTGTGCATACGCCATCGTCGACGATCCCAGTATTCCGAGGAACGAGGAAGGAGGAATGAGGAAAGAGAATACCCCTGCCACAGAATCTCCGGAAGATAGT
Organism: uncultured Prevotellaceae bacterium; assembly: GCA_902776545.1. Lineage (GTDB taxonomy): Bacteria > Bacteroidota > Bacteroidia > Bacteroidales > Bacteroidaceae > Prevotella. The sequence goes on from CACYQO010000090.1 coordinate 13,040, forward strand.
AATCTCCTTCCTCCTTCCTCCTTCCTCTTTCCTCGAATAATCTTAGTCGAGGATTGTCTGCAGACTTACAAGGACCTGGCACGCGAGCATCGCCGCCAGTTCGACATCCCCATCATCGGCATCACAGGCACCAACGGCAAGACCACGACCAAGGAACTCATCGCTGCTGTGCTCTCTCAGAAATACAATGTGCTCTACACCCAAGGCAACTTCAACAACGACGTAGGCGTGCCCAAGACCCTCTTCCGCCTGACGAAGGAGCACGAGATAGCCGTCATCGAGATGGGTGCCAGCCATCCTGGCGACATCAAGACACTCGCAGAGACGGCAGAGCCCACCTGCGGTCTGATCACCAACGTAGGCCGAGCCCATCTGCTGGGCTTCGGATCCTTCGAGGGTGTCATCAAGACCAAATGCGAACTATACGACTTCCTCCGCAGCCGTCAGGACAGCCTCATCTTCATCAATGCCGACAACGAGCACCTGATGAGTCAGATCGATGATGACGAAGAGATTTGGATGTCGCCCTACTCCACCGATCCTGACAATTGGTACAGCTGCATCTCCGGAGAGGTCATCGAATGTAATCCCTTCCTGAAGTTCCGTTGGCGCGAGCCGCTGATGGTGCTTGAAGAGGAAGGCCGCAGCACAAAGTGGCACAAGGTGCAGACGCAGCTCATCGGCTCCTACAATATCGACAACCTTCTGGCCGCCATTGCCGTAGGCATCAACTTCGGCGTGGACCGCAAGAAGATCTGTGCGGCTCTGGAAGAATATGTCCCCTCGAACAACCGCTCGCAGATGACCGTCACCCAGAAGAATCACCTCATCGTCGATGCCTACAACGCCAACCCCACTTCGATGCACGCTGCCCTCGACAATTTCAGTCTCATCGAGGCCGAACACAAGATGGCCATCATCGGACAAATGGGCGAGTTGGGCGAAGAGAGTGATAAGGAACACCGCTTATTAGTGGATCGCCTGGCGTCGTCCGGCTACGATGACGTGTGGCTCGTGGGTGACAACTTCCGCGATATTCCCTGCACTTTCCGCAAGTTCCACGATGTGGAAGAGGTAAAAGCCGCCATCGCCGCCGACTGTCCTGAAGGCTTCTACATCCTCATCAAAGGCTCCAACAGCAACAAGCTTTTCCAACTACCCGAGCTTCTTTAAGGCAGAAACAGGCCTTTGACAGTAGCTTCTGCTTTTTGACATAGAGTCAAATGGTTCGTTGACTCCAGTCAAACGGTTTTTTGACTTAAGTCGAAGAATGCGTTGACTCCAGTCAACGAACGGTTTATACGGACATCAACATCGGTTTCCTCCGAGATCGCAGTCAGTTTCATCCGAGGTTGCTCTCGATTTCCACCGTTGTTTCTGTCACACTCAAAGCATAAAAAATCGACGGGATATTAGGTAGTCTGTGATTTTCTTCGTACCTTTGCGGCCGAAATCATTAAAATTGAGCAATGTTTGAGAAGTGGTCGTCTGTCATTTGGATATGTCTGCTGCTGTGTCTGCTGACAGGATGCAGGGAGCGGATGGTGTTAGACGAGGGCAACGCCGTGTACTACTGGTGTACGGACTTGAGGCTCGACTCAACGGAAAGGGCGTTCCTCAAGACTTATAATATAAATAAGGTGTACTGCCGCTATTTCGATGTGGTGATGGATGAAAGCGGGGAACCGATGCCCAATGCAACAATCGCCTTCAGCGACACTTTGCCAGCTGACATAGAGATCATCCCGACGGTCTATATCACCATCGACTGTCTGCAGAAACCGCATAAGGGATTGGCAGAGAAACTCGTGAAGCGCATCCGACAGATGAACGAGACCAACGACATCAGCGGCGTCAAAGAGATACAGATCGACCACGACTATACGGCCCGCAACATGAAGGTGTATTACGACTTTCTGGAGGAAGTTAGAGGAAAGTGGAAAGAGGAAAGTGGAAAGAGAAATGCTATACTCTCGACGACGATAAGGTTACACCAGCTCTCGATGGAAGCACCGCCTGTGGACTACGGGGCGCTGATGATTTACAACACAGGCGATCCGCAGAAGTTCACAGAGCGCAATCCCATCCTCGACCAACGGGATGTGGCTCCCTATCTGCGATACCTCGACGACTATCCCCTGCCCTTGGCTGTCGCCTATCCCGTGTTCAGCTGGCTGCGCATCATCAGCGGCGTAGAGATAACGCATACGGTGGAGGCTTCGGAGATCCTGCAAGTGAAACAGATGGTGGAGCAGGAACGGAAAGACCTGAGCCATTCGGTCATCACCTATCATCTGGACAAAGAAAACATTAACAGATATAAACCAGAAACCTATGAAGAGATTTATCATCACTAATCTGCTGGCAGCAATGGCTCTGCCCATGCTGGCCTGCGCTGGAGGCTGGACCTCGAACTATTACCTGTTCCGTATCTACGACAGTCAGGAGTTCAGCGAACGCGTACAGAAGATCTGCAACGACAACTGGAAAGCCTACCTCGGCAAGTCGCCTGACGATTGGTACTGGTTCGACTCCGACGATGTCATCGAGTTCGCCCAGAAGAAGGGCGACACCCTGATGGTGAGTTACGCCAAGAACCTCGAGTTGTATCTCAATTGCGCCCGCAGCGTCAGCAACGAGCGATGGGAATACCCGTCGAAGGAGGAGCTCGCCGCCCGCAACAAACTACTCGCGAACGTCCGGACTTACGCCCAGAGCAAGCTCAAGTCGAAGCTCCGTTCCCAGCACGCCCTGCTCTACATGCGCTGCAACATGCTCCTGGCCAAGCATCAGGAGAACGTCACCTTCTGGGAGGAAACCGCCAACCAGTATATCGAGACCGTCTATAAAGACATGATGAAGAACATCTACGCCGGAGCACTCTATAAGACGGGCCGCTCAGCCGAGGCCGGAGAGCTCTTCGCAGAGATGGGCGACTACAACAGCCTGATGACGCAGTACTACAAAAAGCGCTCCTTCGCCGCCATCCGTCAGGAGTACCTCAGCAATCCGAATGCGAAGGTGCTGCCCTTCCTGTTGCAGGACTTTGTGAACAATGCTCAGGAGGCTGACGACGCCATCCGCTATGAAGATCAGTTTGGCGGCAAGCTCTTTATCCGTGACATCAGCAAGAAGGAAGCCCTCGACATGCGTGACTTCTGCAAGCAGGTCGTCAAGGAAGGCAAGACCGAGGTGCCTATCATGTGGCAGTCTGCCCAGGCCTGGCTTGAATTCATGTTTGGCGACAAGCGTCAGGCAACCTCCGACATCATCGCCGCCGCCAGCCTCAACGGTACGGAACTGATGAAGAACTGCACCCGTTCGCTCATGCTCTACATGACCGCCGACCAGGCTAAGGACAGCGAATCCTTCGACAACTATCTGACAGACGAGCTGCAATGGCTGGAGGAGAACAAGGACTACAACTATGTCCGTGAGCGTGTGCTCCATCAGGCCCTCAGCAAGCACTATGCCGGCCAGCCTTCACGTCTGCTCGCCCTCCATAAGACCTGTGGCAGCTACATCTACGACCTGTATACCGACACCATGCAGGTGGAGAAGTTGCAGAAATACCTCTATTATGTCAACACCCCCGCCGAAAACAACCTCGACCGTTACCTCAAGGCTCATGCCAAGCCTAATGCCTATGAGCTTGAGGATCTGATCGGCACCAAATACATGCGACTCTGCCAATGGGACAATGCCGTCAAATGGCTGAAGGACATCCCCAAGTCGTTCTACGAGAGTCAAGGCTATGCCGTCTACGTCGCCAATCGCAGTTGGCAGATAGAACCATGGCTCAAGCGCCAGTTCCTGAAGCAGGATGTCGAATACAGCGACACAAAATGGCAGCTCAGCAGCAATCCGAAACTCACCTTCGCCCAGGAGATGCAGAAGATGGAAGGCGAGCAGAACGTGCTCAGCGGCGATGCCCTCACCAAGCGTTACTACGCTCTCGCCGTACGCTATGCCCAGGCCCATTTCCGTGGTGACTGCTGGTGGTTGATGCGTAACGGGAAGAGTTCTGCCGACGAACAGCGCGACGGAGAAGCCGACCTCGCCAAGAGAGCCGTCAGCCTGTTGCAGAAGGCCAGCCTCAGCAAGGATGTCGCTCTGAAGGAGCGTGCCCTCTTCGCTCTCTGCTACGGCGAGCTCTATAAGGAATACTGGTACAAGGAGAAATGGAATAGTGAGACTTACAAGTACGACCGTGTGCCTGATTCTGCATCGTTGCAGTATGTTGCATTCAAGACGCTCTCGGAGTTCGAGGCCAGCCGCACACCAACCGACTACGTGTCACGTTGCGACGAATTCAAGCAGTTCAAGAAACACTTTCAGTAAGAAGTGAAAAGTGAAAAGTATTGGGTGAAAAGTGAAGAATGAAGAGTGAAGAATCGTTAAATATTATTGCACAGCAGCAAATTTTTCACTTTTCACTCTTCACTTTTCACTTCTTTTTCGTACCTTTGCAGCCGCTTTCAAGCAATCGGGATGTAGCGCAGTTGGTAGCGCACTACGTTCGGGACGTAGGGGTCGGGCGTTCGAGTCGCCTCATCCCGACAACGCAAGGTTGTCAATCGCA
>CACYQO010000091.1 GCA_902776545.1 uncultured Prevotellaceae bacterium
TTTTATCAAGGGGTGTCCAGGAAGAAGCGCCATCAGATGGCTCTGGAGTATCTGGAGCGTCTGGGCCTTCTTGACTGGGCAGGACATTACCCCAACGAACTGTCGGGAGGACAGAAACAGCGTGTGGCAATAGCCCGAGCACTCATCACCCGACCACAGATCATCCTGGCCGATGAGCCTACGGGCGCATTGGACTCGAAGACATCCGTGGAGGTGATGCAGTTGCTCAAGCAGCTGAATCAGGACGAGGGTATGACCATCGTCGTGGTGACGCACGAGAGCGGTGTGGCGAACGAGACGAACAAGATAGTGCACATTAAGGATGGCATCATCGGACAGATTGAAGAAAATCTGAACCACGATTCAAGTCCGTTTGGAATGGGAGGAGTCATGAAGTAACTTCATTCCCCTCCTAAGTTAGGAGGGGTTAGGGGTGGTCTGAACATGCGGATGTGCATGTGGTCGTTCAGACCCCCTCTGACTCCCCCTGACTCAGGGGGAGAAATAGATACTATTAAAGGAAAGTATATGCGAGATATCATAACAGAAATATGGCAGACGGCGCGACGTAACAAGCTCCGCACGACGCTCACGGGATTCGCCGTGGCGTGGGGTATCTTCATGATCATCGTGCTGCTGGGTGCCGGCAATGGTCTGATCAATGCCACGATGAAGATGAGCGGCGACTTCCTGACCAACTCGATGGAGGCATTCGGCGGTCAGACCTCGAAGGCCTACAACGGACTGAGCGAGGGACGCTATATCCAGTTGGACACGAAGGACCTGTCGGCTACAGAGTCGGAGTTTAAGAACCACATCGATGAGGTGGGCGCGTGTTACTATTTTAGCAGCATCGTTTCCAATGGCGAGCAGTATATGAATATGCAGATTGCCGGTGTGTATCCCATCCATACCAAGATTATCAAGGAGCATCTGGTCTGTGGCCGCTTTATCAACGAGATAGACCAGAAAGAACACCGCAAGGTGCTGGTGCTGAGTGACAAGCAAGCCAAGGAATTGGAGCCGAAGGACTACAAGACGCTGCTGGGCCGGTTTGTGAAAGTGGGCAACTTCTCCTTTAAGGTGGTGGGTATCTACAAGAACCGTGGAGACGGTGAGAGCAATGCCTACTCCGCCTACTCGTCCATCAAGAGAATCTTTGGCGCCAATAGTCGCAGTCTGGGAAACATCGAGTTCACCTTCCACGGCTTGACTACGGAAGAGGCCAACGAGGCCTTTGAGAAGGACTATCGTCGCCGGCTGAATGCCAACCACCAAGCCCATCCGGAAGATGAGCGGGCGATATGGCTGTGGAACAACTATACGCAGAGCCTGACGATGGAGAATGGCATCGCCGTCATCCATACGTTCCTCTGGGTGATTGGCCTGTTCACGCTGCTGTCGGGGATCGTAGGTGTGTCGAACATCATGCTGATCACCGTGAAGGAGCGTACCCATGAGTTCGGCATCCGCAAGGCCATCGGCGCCAAGCCGTGGAGCATCCTGAGACTCATCATCACGGAGAGTGTGATCATCACGACGTTCTTCGGATATTTCGGCATGTTGCTGGGCGTACTGGCCAATGAGTATATGGACGCTACGCTGGGTCACGAGGTGACTGACTTGGGTGTGGAGAAAATTACCCTGTTTGTCAATCCGACCGTCGGACTGGATGTGTGTTTCGAGGCCACGATGGTGATGGTCATCGCCGGCACCATCGCCGGACTCATCCCGGCCTATAAGGCCTCCCGCATCCGACCGATTGAAGCTCTGCGGGCCGATTAGACAGAAGTATTTTTTAGACAGAAGAACATAAGAACATAATGGCTGCGCATAGAATGGAGAGAAAAAATATGTACTTATGTTCTTATGTCAAAAAGAAAAAAGATAATATGTAATTATGTAGAAAATGCGAATAGATATTGATTCATACAGAGAGATCCTCGACACGCTGACGAGGAATAAGAGTAGGAGCTTCCTGACTGGCTTCGGTGTGTTCTGGGGCGTGTTTATGCTCGTGGCCCTGATGGGAGGCGGCAAGGGATTGAAGGAACAACTCGATAAGAACTTTGAGGGCTTTGCACAGAATACGGTGATGATCTGGTCGCAACAGACAACCAAGGCCTATAAGGGATTCCGTAAGGGACGTTGGTGGAGCATGGAATATAAAGACATCGATCGGCTGAAGCAGCAGGTGCCCGAGATTGATGCGGTGGCACCTATCCTGTTTTCCTCTTGGAGAGGCAGCAACACAGCCTATTACGGTGACCAAAAAACGACACCCAGAATTCAGGGCACAGTGCCGGATCTGTTGAAGATCATCGAACCGAAACTGTACTACGGACGATTCTTGAACGAGATGGACATCCGCGAGCATCGCAAGGTGTGCGTCATCGGAAAGAAGATCTATAAGGATCTCTTCAAGGAGGGAGGCGACCCGTGCGGCAAGAAGATCCGCGTGGACTCCACCTATTATGAGGTGATCGGCGTGGACTACAGTTCGGGCAATATCAACATCAACGGTCGCGCCGAGGAGAAGATAACCATCCCCATCACCATGATGCAGGCTGCCTTTAACCGTGGTAATCAAGTGGACTTGATTGCAGCCACCGGCAGGCCGGGTGTGGTGATGTCGAAGATTACGCCACGTATCCGTGAGACTATCGCCAGGGCACACTTTGTGGACCCGACGGACGAAGAGGGCTGTGGCGTCTTCAATACCGAACTGATGTTCCAGATGATCAACAATCTTTTTAAAGGTGTCAACATCTTGATTTGGCTCGTCGGTCTGGGAACGCTGTTGGCCGGTGCCATCGGTGTGTCGAACATCATGATGGTGACCGTGCGTGAAAGAACCACGGAGATCGGTATCCGTCGTGCCATTGGTGCTACGCCGAAGATGATTCTCTCGCAGATCATCTCAGAGAGTATCGTACTGACGCTGGTGGCGGGCATGAGTGGCATCCTCTTCGCTGTGATGATACTCCAGATGTTGGAGATGTATAACACGGAGGACGGCATCATTGAGACACACTTCCAAGTAGGCTTCTGGACGGCAATCTTCTGTGCCTTCGTGGTCAGCTCCCTTGGCGTCCTCGCAGGCCTCGCTCCAGCAGCCCGCGCCATGTCGATCAAGCCTGTAGACGCTATGAGAGATGAATAATTAGCAACGGACTACAGGACTAAAGGACTTATGACAAGGTCAAAGAAAAAGTCGTAAAGTCTTGAAGTCCGTTGCAAATAGGAATTTAAATATATAAAAGATAAATTATGAAGAAGTACAGTAAACTGATCATCGCGGCTATCATAGCCCTGATTTTCATCGGAACATTTGTGTTCCTCTGGCAGAAGAGCCAACCCAAGGAAGTCGTTTACAACGAGTTCACCCCGAAACTGGACAGCATCCAGAAGACAACCATCATTACAGGTAAGATCGAGCCTCGCAACGAGGTGAATATCAAGCCGCAGATCTCTGGAATCATCTCGGAACTCTACAAAGAGCCCGGCGACTATGTGAATGCAGGTGATGTGATTGCCAAGGTGAAGGTGGTGCCCGAGATGGGACAACTTTCGAGTGCCGAGATGCGCGTACGTTTGGCAGAGATCAACCTGAAGCAGGCTCAGACCGACTTCCAGCGTGAGGAGAATCTCTTTAACCAGAAACTCGTGTCGGCTGATGAGTTTGACAAGATCAAGGTGGCACTCGACCAGGCTAAACACGAAAAGATCGCTGCCGAGGATGCATTGGAGGTCGTGCGCGATGGTTTTTCAAAGTCTAACGCCAAGGCATCCAGCACGCTCATCCGTTCTACCATCAGCGGTGTCATCCTCGACATCCCCGTGAAGGTCGGCTACTCCGTCATCCAGGTTAACACGATGAACGAAGGTACCACGATTGCCTCGGTGGCCAATATGAATAATCTCATCTTCCGTGGAAACATCGATGAGACGGAGGTCGGCCAGCTGGTGAATGGCATGAATATGAAGATTACCATCGGTGCTCTGCAGGATCTGAAGTTCGACGCAGCTTTGGAGTATGTCTCTCCTAAGGCTGTGGAGAGCAATGGTGCCAACCAGTTTGAGATTAAGGCGGCTGTGAAACTCTCTGAGGGCGGGAAAATCCGTTCGGGCTACAGCGCCAATGCCGAGATCGTGTTGGCCAGGGCCGACAAGGTGCTCAGTATCCCTGAGAGTGCCATTGAGTTCAGCGGTGACTCTACCTTTGTTTATGTCATCAAAGGTGAGGGTAAGAACAAGACCTATGATCGCACTTACGTTGAGACTGGTCTCTCTGACGGTGTGAATATCGAGATCAAGAAGGGCATCACCGCCAAGGATAAGGTGCGTGGTCCGGAGATTATCACAGATGAGAATGAAAAGTGAAAAGGTAAAAATGATTATGAATAAGATAAATGGATTATTAAAGGGAAAAGGTTTGGTGATGAGTGTTTCACTTTTTCATCTTTTCATCTTTTCACCTTTAAGTGCACAGCCGAAAGAGTGGAGCCTCCGCGATTGTTGCGACTATGCCATCGAGCATAGCATCAGCATCAAGCAGCAGCAGAACCAGTGCCGCAAAGATGAGATAAAACTTTCGACAGCAAAGAACTCCCGCCTGCCGGATCTTAGTGGCAGCGTAGCGCAAAATTTCTCGTTCGGGCGTGGTCTGACGGAAGCGAACACCTATTCGAATACCAACACTTCGTCCACCTCTTTCTCGCTCGGTACCAGTGTGCCGCTCTTTACGGGGTTCGAGATTCCCAATCAGATCAAGCTGGCCAAGTTGAACCTTGAAGGAGCCACAGCTGACCTTGAAAAGGCAAAGAATGATATTCGTATGAAGGTTGCAGAGGCCTATGTTCAGATTCTCTACGATATAGAGATTGCTGAAGTGGCGCATCGTCAGATAGAGATTGATTCTGCACAGGTGGTGCGTTTGGAGTCCTTTGTTAAGAATGGTAAGGCTGCTGAGGCCGAACTCTCACAACAGAAGGCCACGCTGGCCAATAGCCGTCTGACTGCCATCCAGGCAGATAATAACACCCGTCTGGCCATCCTCACCCTCACGCAGCTCCTTGAATTGCCTACACCCGACGGCTTCGCCATTGTCCGTCCTGATGTATTCGGAATATCCGGACTGTCCGGCTTGACTCCCGATGCCATCTATTCCGAGGCTCTCGGCATCAAGCCAGAGATCCTCTCCCAGCAGTTGAAACTCAAGGGTACGGAGCACAGCATCAAGATTGCGAAGGCTGCCAACTATCCGACGTTATCCTTGAGCGGAGGACTTAACACCAACTATTACACAACCTCTGGCTTTAAGTCCGAATCTTTCGGCGATCAGCTGAAGAACAACTTCTCACAATATATCGGTTTGAACCTCAACGTGCCTATTTTCAACCGTTTCCAGACGCGCAACAACATTCGTAGTGCCCGTATTGATCAGGAGAACCAGCAGTTGCAACTTGAGAACACGAAGAAGACACTCTATAAGGAGATACAGCAGGTGTACTATAACGCCTTGAATGCCCAGTCGAAGGAGAGATCTTCAGAGGAGGCCGTGCTGAGTACAAAGGATGCTTTCCTGTTGATGCAGGCAAAATACGAGAACGGCAAGGCGAACATCACGGAGTTCAACGAGTCGAAAAACAAATACCTGAAGTCTGAGTCTGACCTTGTCCAGGCCCGTTATGAGAATCTCTATCAGCATGCGCTTATAGACTTCTATCGAGGCAAAGACCTCAACTTCTGAGAAATGAATAATCCCTGCCACCCAGCAGGGATTATTCATTTCTTGTGTCTATTAGCACGCTGTTCACGGTATTTTGCCTTCTGACGGGCAGAACCGCTGCCGTGGGCACCAGTAATATACTGCTTCTTCTTGGCCTTGGTCTTCACCTTCTTGCCATCGTCCTTCGGCTTGTCACCTCCGCGTCCGAAGTTGATACCGTGTTCGAGTATGTTCTGAAAATCGTCCATATTTCTTTTTTTTGCAACGGACTACACGACTAACAGGACTGTGAGATAAAAGTCTTTAAGTCCTGTAGTCCGTTGCCAATATTAGTGATGGAATAATCTGACGCCAGTGAAGGCCATGGCGATGCCGTATTTGTCACAAGTCATAATGACGTGGTCGTCACGTACAGAGCCGCCTGCCTGAGCGATGAACTCCACACCACTCTTATGGGCACGCTCGATATTATCACCGAAGGGGAAGAAGGCGTCAGAGCCGAGGGCCACCTTCGTGTTCTGAGCGATCCAGGCTTTCTTCTCTTCCATTGTCAGCACCTTGGGCTTCGTCTTGAAGAACTGCTGCCAGGCACCGTCGCGCAGCACGTCGTCGTGCTCGTCCTCAGAGATATATACATCGATGGTGTTGTCACGGTCGGCACGGCGGATGCCATCCACAAACGGCAGGTTCATCACCTTCGGATGCTGGCGGAGCCACCAGATATCGGCTTTGTTGCCTGCCAGACGGGTACAGTGGATACGGCTCTGCTGTCCGGCACCGATACCGATGGCCTGTCCGTCCTTCACGTAGCAGACAGAGTTCGACTGCGTGTATTTCAGTGTGATGAGGGCGATGATCAGGTCGCGCTTGGCCTCTGGCGTGAAGGTTTTGTTCTGCGTGGGGATGTTCTCGAAGAGGGCATCATCGTCAAGCTTGATCTCATTGCGGCCCTGTTCGAAGGTAATGCCGAACACCTGCTTGCGCTCGACGGGCTCTGGCACGTAGTTTGGATCAATCTTAATCACATTATAGGTTCCCTTGCGCTTGTCCTTCAGAATCTCGATAGCCTCGGGTGTATAGTCCGGAGCAATCACACCGTCAGAGACCTCACGCTTCAAAATCTTGGCGGTGACGGCATCACAGGTATCTGACAATGCCACGAAGTCACCATAGCTCGACATACGGTCAGCCCCACGGGCTCTGGCATAGGCACAGGCGATGGGACTTTCGTCGAGCCCCTGAATATCATCAACGAAATAAATCTTCTTCAGCGTGTCGCTCAGGGGCAGGCCTACGGCAGCACCGGCAGGAGAGACGTGCTTGAATGAAGCTGCAGAAGGCAGACCTGTGGCAGCTTTCAACTCCTTAACGAGCTGCCAGGCATTGAAGGCATCGAGGAAATTAATATATCCAGGACGACCGTTGATCACTTCAATGGGTAACTCTCCCTCCGTCATAAAGATACGGGAGGGCTTCTGGTTCGGATTACATCCGTACTTGAGGGCTAATTCTTTCATTTTGATGGGTTATTAATCAATTTCGCTGCAAAATTACAAAAAATATTTGGAGTTACCACGATAATTAGAATAATTTAGAGTATCTTTGCACCAAACTCATATAATAGTGTAATGGAAAAGAAACGCATAGCCCTCCGCAAGCTCTTAGAAGCCGTTGAGAAGGAAATCCTTCGCAAGCCGGACCGTAAGACGCTCGATCATCTCTCACTGTTGGCTGGCTTCCAGGACTGGGAGTCGTTCCAAAAGGCCATCCACGGCGAGACCAGCGCCGATGCAAACTATAAGTAACCATTTCCCCTCCTGAGTAGGAGGGGCCAGGGGTGGTCTGATCCGCCTCTGGCCCATCCACAAAAAAAGGCTCCCTCTCAGGAACCTCATTTGCATTTTCTTACTCTGCGGTAACAGGACGACGCTTCTCCTTGATGCGGGCAGCCTTACCAGTGAGCTTGCGCAGGTAGTAAAGCTTAGCGCGACGTACCTTACCGATCTTGTTGATCTCGATGCTCTCGATGTTCGGGCTCTCGATGGGGAAGATACGCTCCACACCAATGGTACCAGACATCTTGCGAACAGTGAAGCGCTTCTTCTCACCGTGACCGCAGATCTTAATCACCACACCACGATAGAGCTGGATACGCTCCTTCGAACCCTCGATAATTTTGTAAGCGACAGTAATCGTGTCTCCTGCCTTGAACTTAGGAAACTCTTTGCCGGTTGCAAATGCTTCTTCAGCAACTTTAATTAAATCCATTTCTTTACTTTTTTACTTTTTTTGCTGTATCGTTCCAACGCAACATAGACGGGCCACTCGTTGCTTCCCTCCATCGGTTACGCCGAAAAGCGGGTGCAAAGGTACTAATTTCCTATGACATAAGCAGGATATGGCTTCTCTTACCGTCGTGATTTAACATTATTTATTGTTTCGGGCGGACTTTTGACTGTCCAGTACGTAGGTTTTTTATTAAATGAGCAAGTTATTGAATGTTTTTCCGATAAAAATATGGTTGTTTGGAAAAATAGTTTTATATTTGCACTCGAAAAGAATGATTATCATTTTAGGAGGACAAAAATGTTAGGAGTTAATTCACCAAGAGAGCCGATTACGCCTGAATTTTCAAGAGAGATTCGGGCTGCATTGTGGCGTGCTATAACAGGCAACCTTACGCCTGAGGAAAAGGATGCCATTCGTAGGGGACGTGAAGCAAGGAAGAAAGTCAAAATAGTATGGAAATAGACTATTCTAACCTCACGTCTGAAAAGATAACTGATTTCCATTGCCTCGAAACATTTAACTAGGTGCGCAAGCCATATAAAGATACACTTCGCATGTTCCGTACTCTATATGCTGAAGAAGAGTACGTTGACGAATAGCAATGACACAAGTTTACGATGAAGAACCAGCATCAGGGTTCGTCAGACCTGATGATATCCTAAAGACTGATCGGTTTACGGACTTTTCCACCGTGTCAAATAGAGGGTATAGCCAATTGACGCGGGCTAAGCGACATGGACGATGGTGGATGCTGAAAGGACTAAAGGAACAGTATCGTCAGGATGCTGTATACAGGGCATTACTGCAAAAGGAGTACGAGATAACCAGCCAGTTACAGCATCCGATGGTGGTGTCTGCGTTTTCCCTTGAAGAGGTTGAAGGATTAGGTCTTTGCATTGTGATGGAGTGGGTGGACGGCGTAACACTTAAAGAATGGCTGGCACAGGGAAAGCATACGAAAAAGCAACGTCGCCATGTGGCAGATATGCTTTTGCATGCATTGGCCTATGTGCATAGCCGCCAAACACAACACAGAGACTTGAAGCCCTCAAACATCATGCTTACTCACGATGGTCAGCATCTGAAACTCATTGACTTCGGACTTTCCGATACAGAAAGCCACGCTATTTTGAAGGCACCCGCAGGTACTGAGGGATACATGGCTCCCGATGGACCTTCTGATATCTATTCTTTGGGCTGTATCCTCCGTGAACTCCACTTGGGACGATTGTCGTGTTTGGTCGTTGGGAAGTGCTGTTCGCCTCTCCGTCGTCGTTATACTGATATTCCGACTATTCAAAGGGACTTGCACCGTTGCTGGCTGTGGCCACGTTGGCTTCTTCTCATAGCCGGTATTGTGATGGCGTTGGCAAGTCTTTATATACTGAATCTGTCCCACACCCAAGATAAATTACAGACGGTCAATGATTCGCTGAAAGTATTCAAAGATGAAAACAATGCGATGATTCATTCTGGAAAGGAAAAGACTGATTCGCTACAACTTCAGATAAATCAGATTACTGACCAGCGGGAGTCAGAGCATGCAACCATTCAGCGTCGCCAGGACTATATCAACGAGGCGAAAAGAAAAATAGACAAGCAGATGCAGGCTTATGGCATTCAGCATATGATGGATACGGTGAGTTGCCAGCGAAACATCACAATCCCTTTCCTGAGAATCACCGATGAACTTATCGGGGACACAAAGGATCCGGAATTAAAAGAGTATATCCAGGAGCACTATCGCAAGCCTTGGCTAAGGCGGATGTCGGAACTGCCCTTCGACTAATCGCACACCTCAATCACCACGCCGTCACGCTGTCCTGCTACGTAGACCATTGGCGGCATGCCTTGATGTACCACATCGTCAAGATATAGCGGCTCGTGCTGTATCATCAAGTGACAACGGAACGTATCGCCTACGCTTAGTTTTGTGTTCTTGGCTTCTACGATCTCAAAGTGGCCGCATTCTTTATGCCTGACGACAATCCGCCTGTCAGGTCGCCACGTAATGACCAAGCGCTGTCCGCGTCTCAGATCTTCTGCAGTCACCCTTTCCTCTGTTTTGATGCCGCTTTGCACCTCGTCCTTGTTCTCCGTCTGATTACAAAAGACCTCATAGTCGCGATAACCCACAAATCGGGCCAGCACATCCAGTGTGTGAGGTCTTGTCTCAACTTCCTCCTTTTTCAAATATCCCCAAAAGCGTTTCAGGGTAGTTGGCGACAGTCTCTCGCGCGTATGTGATAATAATAGGTGGCTCAGTTGCTCAAAGTCAGCGGCCTTGGACAGTTTATGTCCGAGTATCCGTTCCACTTCCTGTTTCAGTAATTCCTGTTTCATGCTGCGAAGATACAAAGAAATATTCATTCTCGCAAGATAAAAGACGAAAAGGACAGAAAAGGACTTGCACAAATGTTTTTTATAGACTATTTTTGTCCCCAAAATAAAAAAAACAGCTCACAATGTTGCAAGTTTCGGAAAAATTGCTTATCTTTGCCTCGTCGTTTGTGAATAACATTCGACGACATCGAGGAGAGCGATTAAGCTTTGACCCGTCTGAGAACCTGGAAAATTCGAAGTATAAGGGTGAGAAGTCTGAAAGCTGCTTCTCCTGCAGTAGCATATATACTGCTCGCTCCGTCAAGGAGCCGGCTCACATATATACCTGCAGGTGTGAGCTGATTTCATTCTTACTTATACGGGTATTCCAGGACCTTCAGACTAAGGATGTCAAGAAGGCTCACACTCTTTGTGTAATAATTAAATATATGTATTGTGACTTTCTGAAGGATTTATGGCCCACTTCTAAAAGTCCTAACCTGCGGCCTATTTGAAATTATGGATTATCAAGAACAAGTACAAGAACAGGTACCAATGATGAAGCCGGATAGCAATATGGCTTTAGCAATTTTCACCACAGTATGTTGTTGCCTCCCATTTGGTATTGTGGCAATTATTAAAGCGAACAGTGTTGATTCACTTTATATGTCGAAACAATACACAGCAGCAGTAATGGCTGCAAACGAAGCAAAGAAATGGAGTATGATAGGCATTATCATTAGTTTGATTGTGTGGGTTCTTTATTTTGTGTTCTTTGGCGGGTTAGCAGCTCTAGGAATTTTCTCATCTATGGCAGGTTAATTTGAAAAAGATGCTTTTTGTGTTGACCATACTACTTTTTGGTGGAGTTGTATTGTATCTTCTCAACCCTAGTAGTTATTGGTTTATGCCTAAATGCCCTTTCAAATTAATAACAGGTCTAAGTTGCCCTGGGTGTGGAATACAGCGAGCTATTCATGCAATGCTACACGGGAAGTTTACTGAAGCTATAACATATAATTATTATTTAGTTTATTCAGGGCCCTATGCGGCATCGTTTATTGTTGTATGGCTTATGCCGAAAAACATATTTCGCGAAAGAATTAGGAAGGTCATTGAAAACAGATATGTTGTTGACTTTTATATAATATCATTTGTAATTTGGTTTTTTATTAGAAACTATTATAATTTGTAAGATATGGATGTTAATCAGGCGAATCAGCTTTTAGCACTTTATGGAAATCGTCTTCCATTTGAGTCAATGGAAATGGTAAGAAATAAATTACTAAACATGGATTATAACATAGCGTCCATTAGATTTGCACAGTTTAAAGATCCTACAATGGCATTAATCCTTTCAGTGATTGTTGGCTCGTTAGGTGTAGATCGGTTCTATATCGGTGACGTAGGTCTGGGAGTCGGGAAGTTACTAACATGTGGTGGCGCTTATATCTGGTGGTTGATAGATATCTTTATGATTCAAGATGCCACAAAAAGAAAGAACATGGAAATGCTCATGATGTATTGATAATTCAATATAATTATATCAAATAAATTTTAACAAATAAAAATATTAGATTATGGATAAATCAAAAGTTGACCAATTCATAATGGTTAATGCAGACAAGTTCCCTGATTATGCACAGATGCAAATTCGTGAGAAACTTGAAAAAATGGATGAGAGTAGGGAAAGCATGTTAATGGCTACACCGTGGAAAAGCCCTATGGCAACTTTCCTCTTGGCATTTATTCTTGGATCGTTTGGTGCAGATCGGTTTTATATGGGGCAAATCGGTCTTGGAATCTTAAAACTCTTAACTTGTGGAGGACTGTTAATCTGGGGCATTATCGATTGGTTTACTGCATTTGGGCGAGCCAAGAAGCATAATTTGAATATGTTAATGATGAGATTCTAAGATTCAAACATAAGATAAGGAGTGTGCCGGAAATTCTTTAAATTGTAGGTTCTTATTAATGAAACGATTATGAGAAAAAGTATTTTATATTGTATTGTAATGATGACAATACTGTTAACGTCATGTGGAAATGCAACGGTTCAGACAATTGTGGATGCTTATAAAGATGCAACAAACCAGATGGATGAAGCAAGTAATGATGATGAGTGTGTAAAAATACATAAAGCATTGTTGGATAATCTGTGTGACATTGTAAAAGCCGATCCTGATTTCATAGAAAAAGCAGAAAACGGAGATCTCAGCAAGTCAGATATCAAACAGATGGAAACTGCATATAATGAATATAGGAATAAGCTACAAGAGAAATCAGATCATTGGGCTTTCATGGCAGTCCCAAGTCTAAAAACTGTAAAAGAAATACTCAATGAAGGAAATCAAAATAATAGTGATTGATAATGAGATTCTAGGATTTAAACATACTAAAAATAAGGAGTGTGCTGAAAAACCTTTGAAGAGTAAGCAAAAGATAATAGAGTTATGAAAAAGATATTATTTGCAATAGCAGCAATTGCGATTATTCTATTAACGTCATGTTCATCATCAAATGAACCAAATAATATTTCTCCAACCTCAACAGACTTCACTTCTGGAGAGTTGGCAAAACTGATTGAGGTTGTAGATGAGCCTAGTCAACTATCGTATGCTGAACAAGATGGA
>CACYQO010000092.1 GCA_902776545.1 uncultured Prevotellaceae bacterium
TGCGTCGCCCATGGCCTTGGCAGACTCAAACTCAAACGCCGCCGTATAGTAGACGGGCATCGACAATGCCCCGTATGCATCAGGTTTCTGATACTTCGTTGTCAATATTTTTGTTTCGTATTGCATATTATCTCTGTCCAACAATCTTTCGTACTGCTATCACGAGTTTGTCCACGTCTTCGCGGGTGTTGTAGAGGGCGAAGGTGGGACGGACACTCATCTCGTAGCCCAGAGCACGAAGGGCGGGTTGGGCGCAGTGGTGACCGGCACGCACGGCGATGCCCTCCTTATCTAATAATGTACCTGTTTCTAGAACGGGAATGCAGTCGAGGACGAAGCTCACGACCGAGACGCGGTTCTTGGGATTGCCGATGAGCGTCAGACCAGGAATCTGGGCGAGTTGTTCGCGGGCGTACTCCGTTAACTGGTGCTCATGGTGCTCGATATTGCGCAGACCGATGTGCGACACATAGTCGAGGGCAGCACCCAGTCCGATGGCATCAGCCACGTTGGGCGTTCCTGCCTCGAAGCGGGCAGGCGGTAGGTTGTACTCCGTGCGCTCGATGGTGACGTCCTTGATCATGTTGCCGCCACCCTGCCAGGGCTGCATCTTGTCGAGCAGTTCCTTGCGACCATAGACCACACCAATGCCATTGGGCCCGTAGATCTTATGACCACTGAACACGAAGAAGTCTGCACCAAGAGCTTGTACATCAACAGGTGTGTGGGCTATCGACTGTGCACCGTCAATCAATACGGGAATCTGGTGTGCGTGGGCAATCTCGATGATACGCTGCACATCGTTGATGGTGCCGAAAGTGTTGTTCACATGGCCAACGCTTACAAACCTCGTGCGAGGCGTGATGATGCGCTCGAACTCTGAGAGGATGAGGTCGCCGTTCTGATCTGTGGGGATGGCTCTCAATGTTGCCCCACGTTCCTGAGCAACGCGCTGCCAAGGTACGATGTTCGCGTGGTGGTCGAGTTCGCTGACGATGACATCGTCGCCCGGTGTCAGAAACTGCCGTCCGTAGGTCTGCGCCACGAGGTTGATGCCCTCGGTGGTGCCGCGCACGAAGATGATCTCTTCGCTGGTGGCGGCATTGATGAATCGCTGCACCTTCTCACGTGCCTCCTCGTAGGCATCCGTCGCACGGGCAGCCAGTGTATGGGCCCCGCGATGGATGTTACTATTATAAGTACGGTAGTAGTCCGAAATCTTGTCGATCACCTGGTTCGGCTTCTGCGTCGTGGCCCCGTTGTCGAGCCACACGAGCTCGTGGCCGTTCACCTTCTGATTGAGCACGGGGAAGTCGCGCTTGATCTGCTCCGAGTTCAGCGTGTCGGCCTCCTCGTAGTGCAGGTCGCGCAGTTTCTGCGTTTCAGGGATGCCGATGCCGAAGCCATCGTCCTTGGGCAACGAAGAGGTATGGGCGTCCGTGTCGCCGATGTAGGGCAACTCGCCATAGCCGCTACCGCCTGCCAACAGCGCATTGAAGGCAGTCTCCAGTTCCGTGAGATTCAGTGCCTCGTCAGGAATAACCTCCTTCCGCTCCGCCTGGAACTCCTCGGGACAGTACTTCTGCGCTACCTGCCTCAGTAGTTCGAACCCAGGATCCTGTATACCGTATCCGTTAATATTCTGAATGTCTATCATAAAGAAATTCTTTTCACTTCTCTACTTTATTGCGATGCTGATAATCGTGATAATAGCCCACTTCGACGTTCTCCAGTACAGCGATAGCATCGTCGGTGAGGGCTGCTAACGAGAAGTACTTCGTGAGCAGATAAGAGGCCACGCCGAACTTATCAAGACCCATCAGACGTGCAGAGAGCGATGGGGCAATCTCGCCAGGGATACCACTCTGGTGCAAACCAATAACACCCTGATTCTTCTCGCCGACGCGCACGAGGATAATCTTCGTCGTACCAACGCCGCGGCCTGTCAGGTACTGACCTTCCACCTCTACCTTATCACTTGGGATCAGGGGAACACCGCGCCACAGAATCACGCGAGTACCAAACAAATCCGTCGTCACAGGCGGCACACCGCGCCACGTACATTCACGCTCAAAGGCGGCAATCGCACGAGGATGAGCAATGAAGAAGGCAGGCTCCTTCCAGACTAACGACAGCAACTCGTCGAGGTCGTCGGGTGTGGGTGAACCGTAACGTGTGGTTATACGGTAGGCGGGATTGGTAGCAGCCAACAGACCGAACTTCTTGTTGTTGATGAGTTCCCACTCCTGGCGCTCCTTGATGCTCTCAATGCTGAGGCGAAGCTGTTCTTCCAACTGGTTGTAGGGATTATTATAAAGATCGCTCACACGGGTATGCACACGAACCACCGTCTGCAGTGTGTTCAGTGAGTATTCCGTCGGATTCTCTTCATAGTCGATGTAGGTCTCAGGGATGATGTTGTCCTCCTCATGACCGCTGACGAGATCGATATGCTTCTCGCCGTTGTCATTGACGGATGCCTTCAGACGTAATTGTTTATCGACGGCCTTGGTGAAGGTCTCGCGGAAGTCGGGCACCTCCTTGATGAACTTGATCAGTTCCTTCAGTTTCAGACCGAGGAATACGGTGGGTGTGATGGCACGAACGCTGACGGTCGATTCCTGCTCATCCAGCAAATCAGCCTCGCCGAAGTACTCGCCGTCGCCTAACAGGGCAATCCGTAAGTCTTCGCCGTGGGGACCTTTGCTGATGACTTCAGCCTGTCCGCTGGCCACGATGAAGAAGCGTTGTTTGTCCTTGCCCTCCTCCACGAAGAGTTTATCGACATCCACCTCTTTGGCCTCGAACGAGCTGACCAGACGGTTCAGTATCTCGTCGTCGAACTCAGAGAAGAGTGGAATGGCCTTGAGGTTCTTCGCCGTAAACGACGGCACGCCGTTCACATACTGGATGGGCAGCCGGTCGTTCTTACGGAGTTCGACCTTCGTGCGGTTCACGCGGAATGTGCCGCCGCTGACCTGCACCCAGGGCAATAACTTAAGGAGTAATCTCGGGGTAATGGAGCCCATCTGCGGGGCGGTCTTGGTGGTGGTTGCCAGTCTTCTGGCGGTAGCAGTGGTCACACTGCGCTGTAAATTAGAATCTGCCATAATTGTTTGAGTTTTAAATGTTATACAATTTATACTTTTCACTTTTTACCTTTTTACTTTTTTACCTTTTTTACCTTTTTATAGTCACGCGGTGGGTAGTGCCTTCTACGTGCTCTACTGATAGTACGTTGTAGCCCTGCTCCTTGGCATTGCGGGGCACATTGTCTAACGGTTCGCCCTCAGAGAGCAGTACTTCGAGGATGTCGCCCTCACTGAGCTTCGAGAGCTCGATCTTTGTCTTTACGAAAGTCATCGGGCAATGCTCTTTCGTAATGTCTAATACTTTTGTTGCCATAATCTTTTTTCTTTTAACACGAATTACCATGAATTTTCATGAATTTCTCATGAATATATTTATGAATAATTCGTGTTCAATTAGTGATAATTCGTGTTTAAATAAATAATGTTTGTCCGCCCGCGGAGAGATTCAGGAACGTAGCCACGCCGAGCACATCCTTCACTTCAGGAATAAAGTCTTCCTTCTTCAGGCCGAGTACGTGCATTGCCATCTCGCAGGCATAGAGGTTGATGCCGAGAGCCTTTGCCGCCTCGACGAGTTCCTCGAGGGTTGCCACATTGTTCTTACGCATCAGGTAGCGGAAAATCTTCGGGCCAGCACCGAGGAAGTTGAAGCGGCTCGTGGGAGTCACTTTCAGACCACCCATCATAAATCCGAAGATCTTCGTTAGCCAATTGCCGCCAGTGAAGCTCCGGCCTTGTTTCTGCTTGATGGCGTCGAGGCCCCAGAAGGTGAAGAAGATGTTCACCTCATAACCTACTGCAGCCGCGCCCGTACCTAATGTAAATACTGCTGTCACGTTTGAGTTGACGCTGCAAAGGTACGGCGGTTTTGGCACTCCCACAATCGCATGTTCATGGCATTCTGCATACCCTTGATTTGGTATGCGATTTACCATCCCTGTGGGATTGTGGCAACCAAGAAATCGCCGTACCTTTGCACCCAGATTCAAACTCAAAATGATTATGGCAAAGATTTATGTTAATGGAGACGCGCAGGAAGTGAGCCTGCCGCTCAACGTGAGTGAACTGATTAAGCAGCAGAACGTGCTGCAGCCCGAGATGGTCAGCGTGCAGGTGAACGAGGAGTTTGCAGAGCGCGAGGACTGGGAGAGTATTCAACTGAAGGAAGGCGACAAGGTCGATTTCCTCTACTTTATGGGAGGAGGATCTATAGAGTGAAGAGTGAAAAGTGAAGAGTGAAGAATTTGCTACCGCATTAGTATTATGATAGATTTTACAGAAGAACAGATACAGCGCTATTCACGGCACATCCTGCTGCAGGATGTCGGCGTGGAGGGACAAGAGAAAATAATGAACGCACGTGTGCTCGTAGTGGGTGCAGGCGGACTGGGTGCTCCCGTATCGCTCTACCTTGCTGCGGCAGGCATCGGCACCATCGGTATCGTCGATGCAGATGTCGTCGATCTGAGCAATCTCCAGCGTCAGGTGATTCATTTCACCAAGGATGTGGGTGTGCCAAAGGTAAAGAGTGCTGAGGAGAAGATCAAGGCCATCAACCCCGATGTGAAAGTGGAGACTTATTACAAATTCCTCGACTCGTCGAACGCACTCGACATCATTAAGGAGTACGACTTCATTGTCGACGGCACGGACAACTTCCCTGTGAAGTTCCTCATCAACGATGCCTGTGTGATGGCGGGCAAACCCTTCTCGCATGGTGGCATCCTGCGCTTCAACGGGCAGACGTTCACCCATCTGCCTGGCACGGCTTGTTACCGTTGTATGTTCAAGGAACCGCCTCCCGCAGGAGCCGTACCTACCTGCTCGCAAGCAGGCGTCCTCGGAGCCATCGCTGGTATGCTGGGCACCATTCAGGCCGCAGAGACCCTGAAGTATTTCACTGGCATCGGCGAACTGCTGACCAACCGTCTGCTCACCTTCGATGCCAAGACAATGCAGTTCCGAACGGTTCCCGTTCGTCATCGCGACTCATGCGCCATCTGCGGCACTAATCCCACCATCGACCATCTCATTGACTACGAACTGGCCGCCTGCGACCTCAAAGACCACTGATAAAAGAAAAAGAAGTATGTTTATAAGTAATGAAATAATTGATGCATTGATCAGCCAGGCCCAGCAGGACGCACCCAACGAGACGTGCGGTTACCTGTTGGGCATCAGCGGTGAGGAGGGTGACGTCGTGACAGAGAATTATTGGATGGAGAATATCGACCACTCTCCGGAACATTTCTCTTTCGCGCCGAAGGACCAGTTTGCTGCCTTGAAATATGCACGAAGCAAAGGCCTGAAGATCCTCGCCAACTGGCACAGCCATCCAGCCTCACCCTCGCGTCCTTCGCAGGAAGACCTCCGTCTGGCCAACGACCCCACCATCCGCTACGCCATCCTTTCACTCCACGAGGGCGTTCACCTCAACTCCTTCAAGATTCTGAACGGTGAAGTGGTGGATAAGGAGGTACATCTTTAAAATTGACAATTGATAGTTGATAATTGACAATTGGATATGGACACAAAAACTATAGAAATACTCGAGCGTAATGTCCGTCAGCTATCGCGCCAGACGGAACAGGAAATACGTATGATGCCACAGACGGAAGCTTCACTCCCCTCTGTGGAACAGGTGAAGAAAATCATCAACCTGGTAAAGAGCATCATCTTTCCTGACTACTTCAACAAGCGGCAGTGCCATGAGACCATCCGCTCTTACAATATTGGCGTCCACATGGAAGAGCTGCTTCAGACACTGGCAAGACAGATATCATACGGTCTTCAGTTTGGCGAAAAAAGCGAGGCCATCACGTCGAGGCAACAGGTACAGGATAAGGCCAGGGACTTGACATTGCAACTTATTGATGCATTGCCTGAAATCAAACGGTTGCTCTATACTGACGTGCAGGCCATGTTCGACAACGACCCTGCTGCCATCAACTATGGCGAGATTATCTTCAGCTATCCTGACACGAACTGCAAGTGCCTGTCATTCCACGTATCATCACCGAGCTGGCACACTCAGAGACGGGCATCGACATCCATCCCGGTGCACAGATTGGCGAATACTTTGCCATTGATCACGGTACTGGAGTGGTTATTGGTGAGACCTGTATCATTGGCAGTCACGTGACGCTCTATCAGGGTGTGACGCTGGGTTCCAAGAGCTTCAAGAAAGACGCTGACGGAAACATGCTCAACATTCCACGCCATCCCATCATCGAGGACAACGTCACCATCTACAGTAATGCCAGCATCCTGGGCCGTATCACCATTGGCCACGACTCCGTTATCGGCGGCAACATCTGGGTGACCCACGACGTGGCTCCCAACTCCCGCGTCCAGCAGTCGAAGGCCGTGGAAAGGCATTTTGAAGGAGGATTAGGTATTTAATTCTGCGACAGCTGTCAGACCTTAGCTGTAACAACATCCTGAATCACTAATCCTGCCAACATAAAACCAAAGATGGCTGTGATATGGGCCAGAGTACCGTTAATCTGAGCCTTCGACGAGCACCATTCATGGTTCAGGAGACTTTGGTCACCTGGGCCATTCTTTGCTTTGGGACACATACACTGCTCCGTGCCACAGGTGGCATTATGGCCACGGTTAGTCAATAGCTCGTCACTATAGACGCATTGGAACTTGCGCTTGGGGTACTTCCCCTGACTCTTGAACTTCTTACGGAGTGCACGAGCCAATGGATCGCCTTGCACTTTCCAGAACTCCGTTACTTTAATGCGAGTTGGATCCATCTTCAAGGCTGCGCCCATCGATGAGAAGAACTTGGAAGAGGAGAGTTGGGCTGCCATCAGGATGAGCAACGTCTTGTCCTTCAGCGAGTCGATGGCATCAATGATATAGTCGTAGGTATCAAGCGCAAAACTGTCTGCCGTCTCCTCATTGAAAATCTGCTGTAGCGCCGCAATCTCTGCTGAAGGGTTAATGCTGAGCAGGCGCTCCTTCAATGCCTCCACCTTTACCTGTCCCACCGTCTTCGTTGTCGCCATCAGCTGACGGTTGATGTTGGTGATGCACACACGGTCCGAGTCGACAATTGTCAACTGTCGGATGCCACTGCGCACCAGACTCTCAGCGCACCATGAGCCTACGCCACCTACACCAAAAATTATCACCCGTTTCTGGGCTATCCGTTCCATCGCCTCGTCACCCAGCAGCAGCTCTGAACGCCTGAATATTGCACCTTCTATTGCCATTGTCTTTTTCTTATTTGGGTGCAAAGGTACGAATAAGTGAGCGAAAAGCCAAATGATTTTGGGCTTTTCCGAACCGGAGTACCTTCGAGCGAAGCTCAGAGGTACGAAATAAATTCTAAATCGTACCATGAGTTAGGTATATTTATCGCTTTTTCTCGCGTCATCGTGCAGATTCTGCAAAGATTATCGTACCTTTGCAAAAAAATTGCGAAGATGGGCTGCACCTCAGCAATTCGAGCTTGCTCGATTGCATTCGGTTTGCACCATCTTTGACACGCGAATAAAGTGATTAAGTTTATGAAAGCAATCAGTACACAAAAGGCACCTGCTGCCATTGGGCCGTATAGTCAGGCCATCAAAGTGGGGAATCTCGTTTATACCTCTGGTCAGATTCCCATTGATCCAACTACGGGTGTGTTTGTTGAGGGTGGCATCAAGGAACAGACGCGCCAGTCGCTGAGCAATGTGAAGGCTATCCTTGAAGAAGCCGGTCTGACTTTGTCAAACGTGGTAAAGACCACCGTATTCCTGGCCGACATGAATGACTTTGCCGATATGAATGCCGTCTATGCAGAGTTCTTCACGGAGCCTTATCCTGCAAGGTCTGCAGTCGCCGTCAAGACGCTGCCAAAAGGCGCATTGGTTGAGATTGAAGTCGTGGCAGAGGTAGTTTAAAATAATATTGATAGGCAAGAGGCTTTTCGGCTGGATGATTGTCACGCTGCTGACGGTCTTGGGGGCTTACGGACAAAGTCCCCAACCAATTGATACGATCTGGCGTTCAGAGCATTTGCAGGAGGTAAGTGTTTCGTCGAAGGTAGGACGGGTGAAGACCAAGGGACTCGGCAATACAGACTTTATCAGTAGCAGTGAGTTGCTGCGTGCTGCCTGCTGCAATCTGGGGGAGAGTTTTACGACGAATCCTTCGGTGGACGTGAATTATGCCGATGCCGCGACAGGTGCTCAGCAGATTAAACTGTTAGGACTGAGCGGTACCTACGTGCAGATGCTGACGGAGAATATCCCAACTATCGTGGTGCAGCGGCTCCCTATTCATTAGGCTACATCCCTGGGCCCTGGATGCAGAGCATTCAGGTGTCGAAGGGGGCTTCGTCGGTAAAGAATGGCTATGAGAGCATCACAGGACAAATCAATGTGGAGTTCAAGAAACCGCAGGCCACGCCCTTTGCCGACGCGAATCTCTATTATAATACGAAGGGAAAGTTGGAGGCCAATCTTGGAGCGAACCTGCACCTGTCGGACCGTTGGAGCACGGCATTGTTGGGCCACTATGAGATACTCAACAAGGCGCACGACGATAACGACGATGATTTTGCCGATATGCCCAAGGTGCGGCAGGGTTCGCTGATGAGCCGTTGGGCGTGGCTTGGTGACAACTATATCTTTCAGGCATCTGTCAAAGGACTCAAGGAGCATCGCGAAAGCGGACAGATTTCCTCTCATCACTCACCTCTCGCCACTCACCCCTATACTATTGACATCACCAACGAGCGCTACGAAGCCTTCGTCAAGAACGCCTATATCTTCAATCCGGAGCACTCGTCAAACATCGCCTTGATTCTCTCAGGTTCGCTACATCATGAGAATGCACTCTACGGACATAAGCAGTACAACTCTGACCAGCGCAACGGTTATGCCTCGCTGCTGTTCGAGACCGACTTCAATGAGTATCACAACCTCTCGACGGGCGTCAGTCTGAATCATGATCATTTCGATTTCGACGAGACAACGCCTGGTGCCTATGCCCAATATACATTTAAGATAGGTGAGCAATTCACGCTGATGGGTGGGCTGCGCTGGGATCACAGCAATATCTACGGCAGTTTCATCACTCCCCGAATGCATTTGAAGTATTCGCCTAATGACATCCTGACCTTGCGCGGCAGCATCGGCAAGGGCTACCGTACCAACCACGTGCTGGCGGAGTACAACTACCTGATGGCCAGCAGTCGCCAGATTATCATCGATGACAACCTCGATCAGGAGGAGGCATGGAACTACGGTGTGAGTGCTGCCCTCAGCATACCCGTCGGTGAGAAGATACTCGATTTGAGTGCGGAGTATTATTATACGACGTTCCTCCATCAGATGCTCGTCGATATGGACAGCAATTCCCATGCAGTCCACTTTACCAACCTCGTGGGCGATAGCTATTCGCACACCTGGCAGGCTGAGGCTTCATACGAGCTCTTCGATGGTTTCACACTGACAGCCACCTACCGTCGTACCAACGTCAAATCAACCTACGGCGGCGTACTTCGCGAAAAGCCCCTAACCAATAAGTATAAGGGCCTTATCACCGCCCAGTACAAGCCCGGTTTGGGTAAGTGGCAGTTTGATGCCACTTTGCAACTGAATGGTGGCGGACGTATGCCTGATCCTTATACCACCGCTGACGGGAAACCTTCGTGGGATACCCGTTACAAAGGCTTCGAGCAACTGAACGCCCAAGTTACCCGTTTCTTCCGCCATTGGAGCATCTCTGCTGGCGGTGAGAATATCACGGGCCGTCGTCAGATCAACCCCATCATCGCTGCTGATGACCCTTGGGGGCCTGACTTCGATGCCACAATGGTCTGGGGTCCCGTCCACGGAGCCATCTATTATATAGGAATAAGATTAAATTGGGAAAAGATATGAGAACAAAAGCACTATTTATCGCGTTAGCATTCGCAAGCATCTGCTTTGCCAAGAACATCAAGACCGTCGTGCTGACCACCAACCCTGAGATGCATTGCACGGGCTGTGAGAAGAAAATCAAGGACAACATCCGCTTCGAGAAGGGTGTCAAGAGCATCAAGACCAACCTTGAGGACAAAACCGTCACCATTGAGTATGATGCCGACAAGACCACCGTTGAGGATATCATCAAGGGCTTCAAGAAAATCAAGTATGAAGCCCGTGAAGTGCAAAAGGAAGATACGCTAAAAACCTATTTACCTAAGAATTTCGTGTCGAGATAGGCCTGGAAGGCTTCTTTGTACATATCACCGATGGGGAGGTAGGTATCGGCATCCATGATGACGCGGTTCTTGTTCACCTCCTGAATCATCGTGAGGTTGATGATGTAGGAGCGGTGGATGCGCATGAAATAGTCGGGCAGGCGCTCTTCCATCTTCTTCATCGACAGCAGTGTGATGATGGGCTTGGCCTCGCCCTTGATCCAGACTTTCAGATACTCGCTCATGGCCTCGATGTAACGGATGTCGGGGATGCTGACTTTGACAATGCGGTAGTCGGTTTTGAGATAGAGCACATCGTCGGAGGTGCGGGGGTACGGGGGTGCGGTGGTGCGAGATATGTCTGAACTTGGAGTATTCTCGTACCCCCGTACCTCCGTACCTTCGTACCCTCGTCTTTCTTTTAACCTGTTGGCGGCGCGCTGGAAATCCTGTAGGCCGAAAGGCTTCAGGAGGTAATCGACGGCATTGACACGGAAGCCTTCGACGGCGTATTCGGAGTAGGCGGTGGTGAAGACGACAAGGGGCGGACAGGCGAGCGACTTGACGAAGTCCATGCCGTTGAGGTCGGGCATGTTGATGTCGCAGAAGATGGCGTCGACAGTGTCGTGTTCGAGGAAGGCACGGGCCTCCATCGCACTTTGGCACTGGGCGGCGAGTTCGAGGAACGGTACCTTACTGATATAGGTAACGAGTTGCTGGAGCGCTAAGGGCTCATCATCGATGGCAAGACAAGTAATCATTTTCGATTTACGGATTTACGGATTTACGATTTACGATTTGAGAGGGAGGGAGAGTTCGACGGAGTAGGTATCGACATCGTTCTTGATGCGGAGGGCGTAGTCGTGACCGTAGAGCAGATTGAGGCGCTTGCGGATATTGGCGAGGCCTACGCCGCCCTTTTCCTCATTGGGTTTTTCGCCCTTGGAGTTGCGACAAGAGAAGTGCATCGCGTCATCGTGCTCGGAAACACTGATCTCGATGAACGACGGGTGCTGATAGCTGATGCCGTGCTTGAAGGCGTTCTCGATGAAAGTAATGAGAATGAGCGGCGGTATCTGACGGTCGGATGAAGACTGAGGCAGATCGAGCGTGATCTTCACCTTATTGGTGTATCGCAGTTGCATCAGCGTGACATAGTGGCGGATGAAATCCAGCTCACGGGAGAGCGGCACGCCCTGTTTGTTGCCCTCGTAGAGCACGAAGCGCATCATCTTCGACAGTTCGAGGATGGTGTCTTTCGCCTGCTCGGGGTTGATATCGACCAGGGCATGGATGTTGTTGAGCGTGTTCATGAAGAAGTGGGGGTTGATTTGATAGCGCAGGTATTCCAGCTGCTGCGCAAGGTTCTCACGCTCAAGCTTCTCCAGTCGCTTGCGGTCGTCGCTGCTGCGGAAGTAGCTCTTGATGCCGAGGTTGGCGCCAAACATCAGGATGAGCACAATGATGGCCAGAATGTCGCGCTCACCGATGATGGGCGGCGGTGCATCATGGTGACGCATCTGAGGACGGGGTCCGTCGAACGGTGGAAGCTCGCCATCGAGCGCGCGTGGCGGCTCATTGAAGTGTGGCTGCCGGTGTCTGTCAGTCTGTTCCATCGGCGGCTTGTGGCCCATTGGTCTCTTGAAGTCTGGGCGGCTGTTGTATTGACAGAACATGAAAGCCGCGATGACGATGACCAGGGTGGTGACATAGACGACACGTTTCCGCTGATGCACCAGCAGTGGTGCCAAGAGGAAGTTGTGGATGAGGAACAGCACGAGATAGATGGCGAACCTGCGCCACACGATGAACAGCTCCGTCCAGTTGAACGTGGCCTCCGAATCGCTGATGGTGCGGACATAGATACTCAGGAGCGGGGTCGCAAAGAGCAGACCCCACACGACCAAGTAAA
The DNA here is from genome assembly GCA_902776545.1 of uncultured Prevotellaceae bacterium. GTDB lineage: Bacteria > Bacteroidota > Bacteroidia > Bacteroidales > Bacteroidaceae > Prevotella. The sequence goes on from CACYQO010000092.1 coordinate 12,194, forward strand.
CCAGATTCTCCTGTCGCGACTGTTTCATCCAATACATTCTAACCATACTTAATAACGTAAGAATCAGAAAAATATTGTTTCAGGGCCATCCGGGACCGAATCCGCCGCCGCCTCCAGGGCCGAGTCCGCCACCAGGACCACCGCCTGGGCCAAAGCCGCCACCGCCGGTATAGGAGGAGAGCGAGACGACTGTGCCGCCAGTGACAGTGGCATCGGTATAGCCTGCGCCGTCGAAGATCTCTGTACCGCTGCTGACGGTGACACCGCTCAGGACGGTGGGTTGCGCGGCATCAGAGACGACAAGCGTGGTGCCGCCGTTAGAGGGTGTCAGGAAGGCGATGGTCTTGTTGTCGACGGTCAGGGCGTACCAGGTGTTCTTATTCCAGGAGTTGGTAGAGTAGCATGCCTGCGTGAGGCTGGCACCGCTCTCCAGATTGCCGATGGCGATGATGGTGCCTCCCTGGACGTAGAGCTGCTTGCGCTGTTCGCTGTTGGCGTCGATGGCCACTTCAGGTGTCGTGCTGCCGATGGCATAGATGAGTCCGCCCTTGATGTAGCAGTTGCCGTTGGCGTCGATACCGTCGTTGCTGGTGGAGCGGGCATAAACGGCGCCGCCGCTGATGGTCAGGTCGCCGGCGGAATTGATGGCATCGTCTTTGGCGTTGACAGTGACTTCTCCGCCGGTGATGCGCAGTTCACCTTTGCTCTCAATGCCTTCTGTAGCAGCGCTGACGGTGAGCGTGCCGCCCTCGATGTAGATGTTGCCCGTGTCTTCGTCTTCATGGTCGGTGGTCTCGCCAGTACTCGTCTTGCCGTCGAGTTCGCACTGGATGCCTTCATCGCCCACGCCGCTGATGGTCACAGTGCCGCTCTTCATGAGGAAGTATTCGTTGCACGAGATGCCGTCTTTCACGGCCTTGGTGATGTTCAGCGTGAGGTTTTTGATCTCGATATAGTCGCCGCTCTTGATGGCGTGCTTCATATTGCCCGCCACGTTCAGCGTGCCCTTGCCCTGCAGCTGGATCTGTCCCTTGCTGTAGATGCAGCCGGTCTGAGAGCCTCTGGCACCGTCGGTGAGAGTGTTCTCCGTATCTTTCTTGGCACTGATCTCGATGCGTTTCTGGTTGGTGATGTTGATGGCAGCCCCTGAGGGGTTCGTGAGCGTGAGACCGGCCAACGTGACGGAACATTTGTAGGAGCCGGAGAGGGCAAACTCGCCGTCGGTAGTCGTTCCAGAGAGCACGTAGGTGATCTCATCGTCATCTACGGCCTCGGTATTGGTCTGGGCGATGGTGACGTGTGCCCCGCTGATGGTAGGCTCGACGTACGGGGCCACATTGCCGGCGATGGTCACGCGGGCTGATGAGTCCTCGTAGCTGACGGTAACCTGATTGTTGGTCACTTCGGAGTCATCGACGGTCATCTCGGAGATGTCGGCCATGTTGAAGGTCTTACCCATCACCGTCACCGTCTCTCCGTTGTTGTAAGTCATCTCTCCTGTTTGTGCTGAAGGGAATTGCCAGGTGACGTTGCCCACCTTGACGTTCAGTGTCTGACCCGTGGCTGCGATGGTCAGCATGAGGGCTACTATGTATAATAAGGTACGTTTGGTTTTCATTTCACGATCATTTTATAGGTTCTGCTTTTTGTCTTGATGATATAGATGCCTTTCCGCATCTGCTCCCTGGAGACCTTGTGGCCCTGTAGGTCGTAGATGTCGGTGGATTCCGATAGTAAATCGTCAGTCTGTAAAACGTCAATCTCATTGATGCCCGTTGTCTCGTCGCCGTTAGAGAAATACATCTTCGAGAGGTTCGAGAGAGTGAACGACTGCGAGCCAGCCGTCAGCGTGTTTCCGCTGATGGTCAGCGTCAGCGACGATACATCCACGGAGGCCTTCGTCCCGTCTGTAGTCTCAAAGGTCAGGTAGGTGTAGGTCTCCTCCGCCTGTACGGTCAGCCCACCCACCAGCGTCATGAATAATAAAACGATCTTCTTCATCTATCTTATAATTTTTTAATTTTATTCAATTTTTCATTGTGCAAAGGTAATATAAAAATAAGGTGTCCGCCAAATCCATTCAACGAACACCTTGTTTTATTCAACGAAAGGGCATGGTGACCTGCACACCGAGCCAGTGCAAAATGACAATCATGCAAACCGTTCAAGTGTTATGTAAAGTTAAGTTTTATCACAAATAATGCTTTTTTATTTGGCCACGAAAGATAAAATTGCTAACCTCGCAGCTGAATAAAACGATGTTTTTTATCTCATAAAGGGTCTGACCCTGATGAGTCTGACACTTTGTGAGCATGAATTTTGCGTTATTTTCTCGGCTTATCTCTGTCATCTCTATCATCAAATTCTTTGGTTCATTATTGATGTGAGTGTCATAGCTCAATTACTTCCCAATGGCCACCATATCTACCACCTACTCGTTTGATTATGCCAGTTTCACGGAGCTTTCGAATTTGTTTTTCTATACCTCGGGAAGAGATGTTTAGCTTCATTGCAATCTCTGCTGTGGTAACATGTGGATTCTGTTCAATAATCTCTAAAATCAAATCTCTTGTTTCCGAACCTCTTTCCGAACCTCTTTCCGAACTTGTCTCCGAACTTTTTGGCTGAGTTTCCGAACTTACTGGACTTTTAACGCCTCCAACAGATAAAGAATTACTTTCACAGCCAGGATGAATGGGAATGTGAATCAAGAACGTTAGACGGTCTTCTGTTGTCTCAAAGGTGGCACGTGGAGACCCATTATCTGCAAGTTTCTCCTGAATAGTGGGTACACCGGTTGAGCGTCCCTCCGTGAGATCCAGCTCTTTCAGGAAATCGCCTAAGTAGCGGTTGCGGTAACGGCGGCTCTTCAACATATCGCCTTTCACAATAGATTCCATAGATATACTCCTGTCAGGGCCTGGACAGTTGAGTATATCTATACCATCAGGCTCAATGGTTATTTCTACGGGCTCATGCTGGCTGTAGTCTCTATGATACAGTGAGTTCACAACAGCCTCTTCCAATGCTTCGTATGGATAACTCCAGAAACGATTGGCTTCAGCCCTGTCTGGTACCTTTTGAACAGTCTCATATAGGATAGTGGTGCGTAGATAATCCATCGTTTGCTTTATCAGTTGTGGCACACTTCCTTTGAAGATTTTCTCTGTAAAGTTATGCGGGTTCTTCTGTTTGCCGTCTGGGAACATCACTACGTCAACCTGTGTGTACGGGAAATACTTCTCAGGTATTTCACAAAACATCATTGCTGCAACGTTCTTAAGCCATCGTTGTTCCTGTGGGCCAGTAAACAGGTTCATCTGATCAAGAATGTCTGCTATAGGTCTCGACCAAAGTTCGTTAGCCAGTTTGCTACCCACCTTCACCAGATACTCGCGAAGCAACAACGTAGATATGTCCTCTAACTTGATGTCAGGATTGCCTTTCTCGTCAAATGGTATACGACTGGCCAGTTCACGAAGTTCATCCAGCACCTCACCCTTGGCTATAATACTGTTCGTCCCGCTTCGAATGTAGAAGTATTCCTTGCTTCCGTTCTTCGCTGTCACATTCTCTGGAACTGAATACGGTCTGTTAATGCCAGCAGGGCACCATATCACTAGTACTTGCTTGCCATCCACCTCTTCAACGCTCGTCCTGGGCATGTAGTAAGGTGACATCTTGTTGTTATATCCCACCATCTCCTGAAGAATACCATCAATCTTCTCAACGATTACACCTTCCACGGGCCGGATAGCCATACCCGTATCATCATCAGTGTCAACGCCTACCACGATATATCCACCACCGAGATCATCGAAGTCGTTGGCGAAAGCACATACACTATGGTATATGCTTGCCGGATTCCAACCCTTTTTGAACTCAATCCTGTTGGACTCAATCTTCTGCTTATTCAACAGGTCTTCTATGTTTATTGCCAGTGCCATATCTTAATTCGTTTGCAAAGTTATATCTTTTTCTTCTACTTAATTGTTTTTGCTATCAAAAACATCTTTATCTTGTTCTCGTTTATGTCCCTTATTCGTTCCTTCTCACAAAGTGTCAGACCCTTTGTGAGCATGAAAGATGAATTAATTACTTTCACGGCTACAAAGTTACGGTTTTGCGGGCAAAAAGCCAAATAAATTCGAGTTTTTTTAACGTGAGTGTCTATCAAATTAGCACGATTCTGCAACATGTGTCTAGTGATTTAGCTTATGAAGAGAAAAAGCAAATAATGAGAATCATGAAATGTTAATCTAAAAAAGCCCCCTAAATTTGGCTCGAGCCAAAAAGGGTATTAGCTCGAGCTAAAAGTTACTATGTTTGCAAACGGAAAGTTACCACAGAGCCTTGAGCAAGCACTCCGAAAGGTTTCGT
>CACYQO010000093.1 GCA_902776545.1 uncultured Prevotellaceae bacterium
ATGGTGAAGGAGCGTCAGGCTTTCATCGACGACTCATTGCGCAAGGCGCATGAGGCCAACGAGCGGCTCGCCAATATACAGAAAGAAGGTGAATCCATCTTGCAGGAGGCTCGCGAGAAGCAGGCGCAGATCCTTAAGGAGGCTGCCGAGACCCGCGATGCCATCGTAGAGAAAGCCCAGGATAAGGCCCGTGCCGAAGGAGCCCGTCTGATGGAAGACGCCCGCGTCGCCATCGAACAGGAGAAGAAGGCCGCCATCGCCGACATCCGCAAGCAAGTAGCTACCCTCAGCGTCGAGATCGCCGAGAAGATTCTCAAGCAGAACCTCAAGGGCGACAAGGCGCAGATGGATCTGATCGACCGTATGCTGGATGATGTGTCTACTGTTAATTAAGCGATAAAGGTATGGATATTGGAGTCATATCGGTAAGATACGCCCGAGCACTCTTGAAGAGCGCCATCGACGCGAAGACCGAGGATGCTGTCTACACCGAGATGCAGCAGCTCGCCAAAAGCTATGCCGACGTGCCACAGCTCAGGTCTGCGATCAACAACCCCATGCTCTCCAAGACCGAGAAGGAGACGCTCCTGCTGACAGCCGTCGGCAAGAAGCCCTCCCCGCTGGTCAAGGCCTTCATCGCCCTTGTGCTCAAGGAGGACCGTGAGAGCGTGATGCAGTTCATCGCCCATTCGTACGTCACTCTTTACCGCCAACAGAAGAATGTCATCCGTGGCAGACTGATCACCGCCACAGCCGTCACCCCTGCCACCGAGCAGAAGATGCGGCAGATGGTGGAGAGCAAGACTAATGGAACTGTGGAGTTTGAGACCGAGGTAAACCCCGACATCATCGGTGGCTTCATCCTCGAGTACGACACCTACCGCATGGATGCGAGTGTGAAGTCCAAGCTCAACTCAATTCTTAACACACTAAAAAAGTAAAATCAAATGTCAGATAAGATTAAACCAAGCGAAGTATCCCAGGTACTGCTCGACCAGCTCAAGGGCCTTTCCAGCGCCGAGAAGTTCGACGAGGTAGGCACCGTGCTTACCGTCAGCGACGGTGTGGCCCGCATCTACGGACTGCGCAACGTCGAGGCCAGTGAACTGCTCGAATTCGAGAATGGCACGATGGCCATCGTGATGAACCTTGAGGAAGACAACGTCGGTTGTGTGCTCTTGGGCAACACCTCGGGCATCAAGGAAGGCATGGTCGTGAAGCGTACGCATCGTATCGCCTCCATCCGTGTCAACGACAACATGCTCGGCCGCGTGATCAACCCGCTGGGACAGGCTATCGACGGCAAGGGCGACATCGATCTGAGCGACGCCTTCGAGATGCCGCTCGACCGCAAGGCCCCCGGTGTGATCTACCGTCAGCCCGTGAAGGAGCCGCTGCAGACAGGTCTGAAGGCCATCGACTCGATGATTCCCATCGGCCGTGGACAGCGTGAGCTCATCATCGGCGACCGCCAGACGGGTAAGACCGCCATCGCCGTGGATACCATCATCAACCAGAAGAGTTTCTATGAGGCAGGCAAGCCTGTCTATTGCATCTATGTCGCCATCGGCCAGAAGGCTTCAACCGTGGCTGCACTTGTTTCTACGTTGCAGGAGCATGGCGCTATGGCTTACACCATCATCGTCGCAGCCACTGCTGCTGACCCTGCCGCCATGCAGTATTATGCACCATTCGCAGGTGCCGCCATCGGCGAGTATTTCCGCGACCGTGGTTTGCCCGCACTCGTGGTCTACGACGACCTCTCCAAGCAGGCCGTTGCCTATCGTGAGGTGTCGCTGATCCTGCGCCGTCCCTCCGGACGTGAGGCATATCCCGGCGACGTGTTCTATCTCCACTCCCGTCTCCTTGAGCGTGCAGCCAAGATGAACGAGCAGCAGGAGGTGGCCGAGCAGATGAACGACCTGCCCGAGTGTATGAAGGGTCATGTGAAGGGTGGTGGCTCACTCACCGCTCTGCCTATCATCGAGACACAGGCAGGCGACGTGTCGGCTTACATCCCCACGAACGTAATCTCCATCACCGATGGTCAGATCTTCCTCGAGAGTAACCTCTTCAACCAGGGCTTCCGTCCTGCCATCAACGTCGGTATCTCCGTATCCCGTGTAGGTGGCTCGGCACAGATCAAGTCCATGAAGAAGGTGGCCGGTACGTTGAAGATCGACCAGGCACAGTATCGTGAGCTCGAAGCCTTCTCGAAGTTCTCCAGCGATATGGATGCTGTGACGGCAATGACTTTGGACCGCGGTCGTAAGAACAACCAGCTGCTCATCCAGCCGCAGTACAGCCCGATGCCCGTTGGCGAGCAGATCGCCATTCTCTATTGCGGCGTACACGGTCTGATGCGCGACGTGCCCATCGTCAAGGTGCGTGAGTGTCAGGATGCCTTCCTCGACAAGCTGCGCTCCTTGACGACGAGACGACGAAGAAGATCGAAGCCGTCATGGCCGACATCGCAGGAACGTATAAATGACATGGAACATTGAAGATTGAACATTGAACATTGGCTGCGCGCCATTGTTCTTTGTTCGCTCTTCAATCATGTTCAATGTTCAATGTTCAATTTTCAATAGAACAACATGCCCAGTTTAAAAGAAATTAAAGGCCGCATTGCCTCAGTCAACTCCACGCGCAAGATCACGTCGGCAATGAAGATGGTGGCCTCCAGCAAGCTGCATCACGCACAGGTAGCCATTCAGAACATGCTGCCCTACGAGACGCTGCTGGAGCACATCCTCAAGTCGTTCCTCGCAGCCGAGGCGGAGGCACACACCATCTTCGACCAGCCACGCCCCATCAAGCGTGCTGCCCTCGTGGTGTTCACCTCCAACTCTTCGCTCTGCGGCGGATTCAATGCCAACACCATCAGGCTCATGATGCATGCCGTCGACGACTATGCCAAAACCATTGGGCGCGAAAACGTCGAGATCTATCCCATCGGCCGAAAGGTCTATGAGAAGGCGCAGAAGCTGGGGCTGAATGTGCAAGGCGAGTTCTCTGCGCTAGCCGACAAACCCAATGTCGCGAAGTGCATCGACATCGCCATGGAGCTTGGCAAGAAGTTCGCTGACGGTCAGATAGATAAGGTCGAACTCATCTATCATCACTTCAAGAGCGCAGGCTCGCAGGTGCTCACCCGGAAGACCTTCCTCCCTATCGACATCGAGTCGGAGCTGAAGGCCGACCATGAGCGCGACCTCACCAGCATCATTGCCACGAAAGAGTCGCAGGAGTATCTGAAGAAACGTGGAGAGCGACAGACGGAGAGGGTAGAGGAGGAAGTCAAGCCGCTCAACGATAACTTCATCGTCGAGCCCGACATGGACACCGTCCTCTCGCAGCTTCTGCCGAAGATGGCGCATCTGATGCTCTACACGGCATTGCTCGACTCCGTCGCCTCAGAGCACGCCGCCCGTATGGTGGCCATGCAGACCGCAACGGACAATGCCGACGAGTTGCTCCGCGAACTGAGCCTCCAGTACAACAAGGGTCGTCAGCAGGCTATCACCACCGAGCTGCTCGACATCGCTGGTGGTTCAGTGAACAACTGAAGCACTACTTCTACTATATTCAAAGAGAGCCCGAATGCTACTGTGCGTTCAGGCTCTCTTTTTGATGCAGATCTTATTCTACTCTCACTTAATCACGACCTTTTTGCCGTTGCGGATATAGACGCCCTTGCGGGGACTGATAATACGCTGGCCCTGAAGGTTATGCCAATTGTCATTTGTGAATTGAGAATTGAGAATTGAGAGCTTTTGGATGGCGGTGGGATCGACGACATTGACGTCAAACGAGAATTCGCTCTGTATTGCCTGATTGCGGGAGGCCGAGACAAGCAGGCCGTCGCTGATAGAGGCCGAGAAGGTGTCCATGGCGACTGTCTCGTCGGCCGAGAGGGTGACATTGACCAGAACTCCGTCGCTGTCGTAGAGGTCGTCATTGGTCTCGGAGTAAGAGAGGAAACGGTAGGTGTTCGGCGCAATGTTCTTGACAACGAGAACATGGTCGGCCTCGCACTCTTCGCTGAGACTGGCTTTCAGCTCGCCAGCCTCGTCTTCTGCGATGGCAATGCCCTCAGGCAGCTGCATGTCGAACTGGAAGGCGGTATAGCTCTGCGAGGTTTCCTTAAGCAGGATGGACAACTCATTCTCCTGTCCGGGAACGATGTTGACATCGCCGACCACCAGCAGGCTGTCGGACTGTGCATACGCGAAGGCTGCTGTCAGGGCGGCTGCTACTGAAACAAGATATCTCTTCACCATACTACTTACTCTGATTCATAATGATGTTCGACAACTCTACATGGTCGGCGGCATTCACGACGCCGTCGCCGGTCAGGTCACCCCAGACGCCCCTGTCGCCAAAGAACTGGAACATTCCGAGGGCTTCCTCGGAGTCTTTGTAGCCGGACTTGGAGGCGATGACGGAGACAATGAACGTCATCGGCTCTTCTTCATTAGCCAGATCGACCGTGGCGTCGGTACGTCCGTGGACGGAAGTGGGGTTAATGATGTAGTTGAATGTCACGCCTTCTGTCTCACAGGAGAAAAAGAGCTTGCCGTCGCTGTATTCGATGGAAGGCTTCTCGCACTGCATGTCGGGTTCGGGAATTTCGGGGAGGATGACGGGATCGGGGTTAACGGGATCTGGATCGGGATCTGGATCAGGATTGACGGGTGTCGTCGGTACATAGCTGCCGTTGGCTAAGTTGATGGCATTGGGACAGGGGGTGATTCTGCCTTCCTCATGCCTGACGGCCACGAGATTGAACTCCACATATCCGCCTGGAATAAAGGCGGAACTGGCGCACTCTGTCTGGATGACGGCAGGGTCGTTGGCGTCTGTCCAGGAATAGGCGCGGCAATAGATAAACGAGAAAATCGGGCCGTACAGATATTTGGAAACGACTTCACCGGGATCTTTGGAGTTCACGGAGTAGTTAATCATGCCAGAGGGAACAACTGCAGACTGCCCGGCGGGAATGAGATAGGCGGCACAGCCTTCACTGACGGGATCGATGTCGATGTTGATCGGCCCCCAGTCGTCTACTCCGGGCTGACCGACGGCAAGATACAGGTGCCCCGTCAGGTAGATGTCCTCAGCGGTCCTGTTGTTGAGGATAAGACCAATGTTGACGTCGCCGGTTCCGCGGGTTCCGTTTTCTGTAACAGATGCACTTGCCAGCATGGGCAGGAACATCGTAATAAGTGTCAAGATTTTCTTTTTCATTACGTTTGTTTGTTGTGTTAATATTAAAAATTCATTATTTTGGGCGCAAAGGTACAATAAAAAAATGAAAAGAGAATAATAAATGGTGAAAAAATCGTCCTGTGCGGTTGAAAAGTCTATTATATATCATAGATGAGGATAACAAAACCAAACTTATGAAACATGAAACAGAAATCATGCAGAAAAAGTAAGTTTTCGTGCGAAAAGCTTGCGAGTGTCGAACTTTTTAACTACTTTTGCCGATGAAAAAGGGAAGGGGACAGATGGGTCAGGGGCAAACTAAATGAACAAAAGCTTCACCACAACCTTCCGCTGGCAGAAGGTGCAATAAACATCATCTTATGATATTAAGTCCAAACATCAAACTACAATGAAAGAGACATTCTTAATCGCAGCCTTGGCCCTGCCGATGATGCTGAGCCTGGCATCGTGCTCGTCGGGCGACAATAAGACGGCTGTAAGTCCGACCGACGACAACAGCCAGTTCGTGACGCTCACCGACGCCGTGCCCGACGCTATCCTTGAGATACGCTACTTCGGCACCTACAATTTCGTGGGCACACGCATCGACGGCTATTTGGAGCCAACGGCCCTGCTGACGAAACAGGCTGCCGACAGCCTCCGCAAAGTCAGCGACGACCTTGTGAAGCAGGGCTATCGGCTGAAAATCTACGATGCCTACCGTCCGCAGAAGGCCGTCGACCACTTCGTGCGCTGGGCCGAGGACATCGCCGACACGCTGATGAAGCCCAACTTCTATCCCGACCTCGACAAGGCGGTGCTCTTCCCACAGGACTACATCTGCCTGAAGAGTGGCCACACCCGTGGCTCAACCCTCGACCTGACGCTCTTCGACATGGCGACGGAGAAGGAACTCGACATGGGCGGCACGTTCGACTGGTTCGGCCCCGAGAGCCATCCCGACTTCTGCGGCAATCCCAAGACGGGTGAGTATACGGGCGATAACAGCAAGAGTCCCAAGGGCCGCAGCATCACCGCCGAGCAGTTTCGGCACCGCATGATTCTACGTCGCGCCATGCTCGCCCACGGCTTTAAGCCTTTCGACACCGAGTGGTGGCACTTTACGCTCCGTGACGAGCCGTTCCCCGAAACTTATTTCACCTTCCCCGTCAAGCAGTTAAACAAATAACTGCGGCGGCTGGACAACAATGCAAGGACTTTTTTCCTGTCTACAAGTGACCTTCTTACTTAAAAACTTCGGCAATTCCTTGCAAGTTTCGAAATTATTCCTTATATTTGCACCGTGATTGCGATTAATTAATGAGAACTGCAAAAGAATACATCGATCTGATATCTGCCCATGCAGATGAGTTGCGTAGCCAGTTCGGCATACGTACTTTGCGGTTGTTTGGCTCCGTTTCAAGGGGTGAACAGCGTGAAGACAGCGATGTGGACATTTGTGTTGACATGGAGCCGAGCCTCTATCTCCTTGTCCGTCTGAAGCGGTTCCTTGAGCAATTGCTCCAATGTTCGGTCGATGTGGTTCGTATGCATAGACACATCAATCCCTATCTCCTTGAAAATATTGAGCGCGATGGAATTTACGTCATCAGATGACCGTAGAAGGGTCAAGAGCACTCTTGAACAGATACGGACAGCAATCGGTCAGTTGAAGGAGTGGAATGAAGAGGTTAATTCCCCTGATGATTATTATTTGTCCTCCAGCGGTATGCAGAAGCTGGCAGCCAGTTGTATGTTGATTGAAGCCATCGGTGAAGGCATCAAGAAGATCGACAATATCACTAAAGGTGAACTGCTACAAGAGCGCCCGGAAATCCCCTGGGTGGACGTGATGGGTATTCGCAACCACATAGCCCATGGTTATTTCGATATTGATGGCGACGTCATCTTTTCCTCTGTGAAGAACGACCTCGACCCATTGGAAAAGGCAATAGACTATTTTTTAGAAACGATATAATGTTGAACCTTCAAAACAAACTGCCTATGGTAACATAGCAAAAACAAAATAAAGACAAAAGACAGGAACGTCCACTTCTGATTCTTACTAACTGAAATCCCCAATTTCAAAGAATACAATCAAGAACATAAGTAGATAGTTCACGCTGCTGGCGTGGGCATTTGCTCGTTTAAGATTGTTAGGTGTTTGGCGATACCTCAGTTAGCGTAGACGAAGTAACAATGTCCACGTTTTTATTTCTGATTATTCAAGTATGACAATTATAATAAAAAATAAACGATGATGAACAAACAATCTTTTATCACAATCCTGCTAACCGTGCTCATGAGCATGTGTGGTTCAAAGGTTTCTGCTTACAACCTTTCAGTTGCCAACTCAGATGGAGTCATCATCTATTATGAATGGGCAAATAGCGAAAAAACAGAACTATCTGTCTGTTATGGAAATGGACTCTCCTATTCTGGCAGTGTTGTGATTCCTGAATCTGTTGTATATGAAGGTAAAACTTACAGCGTGACATCAATCAGTAAATATGCCTTCAATAAAAGCGGACTGACATCCGTTACTATACCTAATAGCGTAATCAATATTGGTGAAAGCGCATTTGAATATAGCCTCGCTTTGACTTCTATCATTATCCCCAATAGTGTTACCTCCGTCGGCAAGAATGCTTTTTTGGGTACAGCATGGATTAATAACCAGCCAGATGGAGTGGTATATGCAGGCAAGGTTGCATATTGCTATAAAGGGGAATTGCCTGCTAATTCTCATATTTCTATTAAGGACGGAACTATTGGGATTGCACCATATGCTTTTTATGGCTGTTCAGGTCTCACTTTTGTGACTATTCCCAACATTAACCAATATTGGTAGTTATGCCTTCGGTAGCTGCCGCGATTTGATTTCCGTGATTATCCCAAATGGTGTGACTTCAATCGGCTATCAGGCTTTCATCGATTGTTCAAGCTTGATTAATATCATATCAGAAATTGTTACACCATTTACTATGGAATCTATACTATCATATAACTATTATTCACAAACAACCCTAATCGTACCAAAAAACACCAAGCCTACTTATCAGGCAACAGAAGGTTGGAAAAATTTCACTAATATTGTTGAAGTTGGTGAAGGAGGCGTAATTGGACAAACATTCTATGCTGATGGAATAAATTACACAATAGGTGAGAATAATACAGCATCTGTTGCATCCAAAAATGATAAATACGTTGGTGATGTTGTAATTCCAAGTAAAGTAACGATTAACGGGATAGAGTATAGCGTGACGTCTATTAGCAATTCTGCTTTCAGTAACTGCAGCGGACTTATATCTGTAACAATTCCCAACAGCGTAATCAGTATTGGCAGTTATGCTTTCGCTCGTTGTAGCGGTTTGGCATCCATAATTATCCCCAATAGTGTGACATCTATAGGAGAGGAGGCTTTCAGAAGATGTAGTGTTCTGACATCCGTTATTATTGGTAGTGGTGTCATATCAATAGGATATAATGCTTTTAAGAATACAAATTTAAAGAAGACAATTTGGTTAACTAATACTCCCCCGTCAGGATACGATTACGCATCAGGAACCATAAATTACGTATCGAATGACCAATTCTATCTTAGCAATCAAGTAAAATATCAGTTTTTGAGTTCCTATTTCGATGTTGACGGTATCAGGTATGTACCCGTTAGTCCATCAGAAAGAACCTGTGATGCCATTGACTGCGTGTATGACGAAAGTGCTACTAATTCAAAAATTGCTTCTACAGTAGTATATAAAGGTGTTACAATGAATGTTAAAAATATCAAGCCCTATTTGGCTTACAACAATAAATACATCAAAACACTGACGGTTGACAATGATGGAGAACTTTCAAATTATGTTTTTGCCAATTGCTCAAACATGACAAGCGCAACACTAGGACAAAAGGTCTCAGCCATAGGCAGTTATGCGTTCCAAGGGTGTTCGTCGATAGAGACTATAGATATTCCATACATCGTGACAGTACTGAATGAATGTACTTTCTCTGGCTGTACATCTTTGAAGGAAATAAACATAAAGTCCCAAATGACAAATATTCATAATTACGCATTCTACAATTGTACCAGCCTAAAGAAAGTGACTATCGCTGACAGCGAGATTCCCCTGACATTAGGTTCAAATGATAATAATCCCATCTTCTCCTCCTGCCCTTTGGACTATGTATATATAGGCCGTGATATCAGCTACAATACAAGTAGTAGTTATGGTTTTTCTCCCTTCTATCGCAATACAACGCTGAGGGAGGTGAAGATAACCGATAAAGAGACAGAGATTTCTGAGAATGAATTCTACGGCTGCACCAATCTGCAAAAAATCACTATTGGCGACGGTGTGACAACCATCGGCAAGCGAGCCTTCTCAGGTTGTTCAAGTCTGCTATATTTCGCTTTCGGCACCCAGGTGGCGAATATCGGAGAAGAAGCTTTTTCTGACTGCGCAGCTATGGTTGAGGTGATCAGCAAGGCTCAGACCGCACCAGTCTGCGGCAATCAAGCACTTGACGACATCAATAAGTTCGAATGCAAACTCTATGTGCCAGACGGCTGTATGGCTGTCTATGAGGCCGCTGGCCAATGGAAGGAATTCTTCTTCAAGGATGAAGGCGAAGGAACCGCAGGTCAGGGTGGAAGCGGCGAACAGATCGTGAAGAAATGCGAGACACCTACCATCTCCCTCGTTGGCGACAAACTGAGTTTTGCCTGTGCGACGGAAGGCGTTGTATACCATTATACTATCTCTCACTCAGACGTGCAGAACGGAGCCTCCAGCAAAGATGTGGATCTGACACAGACCTACACCATCACCGTCTTTGCTAGAAAGGATGGCTATGGTGACTCAGAGGTCGCAAAGGCTACATTCAAGGCTTCCGGTAGTGGACTGCCCGGCGACCTGAACTACGACGGTAAGGTTGATGTCGCTGACCACGTTGAGCTGTCGAAGATCATTTTGAATAAATAGATCAAAACTCAACAAAGAAATGTATACGAAAAATGAATGGAAAATGTTAGTTACGCAAGAGGCGAAGAAGGGACTGCACTTTCGCGCCCCTTTTTTGGATTTACCCTTACGAATGAACGCTAACATGCTTAGGGCCCGCATCCCTGCGAGCCCTAAGCAATCAAATAACCAAATAACAAAACCAAACTTATGAAACTTAACGTATGCGTAAATCTTAAATCTTAAATCTGATGCAAAGTTACGCCATATTTCGTCCCATTCCAAACATTCCCACATTTATTTCTCTAACTTGTAGCGACAACTACGCCCACAGGCGACAAATCAATCAAACTCCCTCAAAATTTGTCTTGAATGCATAGGTTTGTTTTGCCATTTTGAGTTTGCAAAACGGGAGGTGCGTTTATAGTGTCATTTGTAGACAAAGAAGCGTCTCGTTACGATAATGGCAGGTTATTGCGCGATAAGGCAAGGTTATTGAGAAATAAGGCTTGGCTATTTGGGAAAAAGGGCTTTGCTAAAAATCTGGAATCGACCATCGACAACGAACTTTGCCTGGCACTCGGGGGCCTGGTAGAGGAGAGTGGGTAAGTAAACGGACGACAGTCTCAGTCTCAGAGTCTCAGTTCGAAAAATAGGATACCCCTCACTCCGGAATCATCCCTTTTATCTGATGTAACTTATTGATAATCAAGTATATATAATATGTATGATATAAATAAGGAGAGAAAGGGGTACCTTGAAAACTAACTGAGACTCTGAGACTGAGACTGTGGACATCATCAAAAAACAACTTAATTATTTGAAAGACAATGAGTTACAGCGTTTTAGCAGCATTGCTCCGACGATGTCAAAGCCTGCAAAAGGTACGGAAATCGTGAAATCTCTCCCCGTTATTTTGGGGGATTCGTTGAAAAAATCGGGCAGTTGGCTGAAAGGGCAGGGGAGTGGATTAAACTTTGGGGGCGATAGGGAGTCAAAGAGACAGTTGCAACACAAGAGATAATTCACAAATATGTATCACAATTAAACAACAAAAAGATTATGAAACAGATGATTATGACACTCTTGGCAGCCGTTATGGTAAGCGCGGCAGCCGGCGCACAGGACAAGGACAGCAACAAGCCGTCTGTGGACAACAACCGCAAACAGGAGATGGTCAAGCACCGCACGGACAAGATGGTGGAGGACTACCAGTTGAACGACAAGCAGGCTAAGAAACTGCTGGCTCTGAACACGGAGTATGCCGACAAGATGCGCCTGCACCACCATGGACCTCACGGACCCCACGGACCTCACGGCATGCGAGGGCAACGGCCTGAGCCACCGAAGGAGGATATGAATGGTGAGCGTCCGGAACCGCCAAAGGGTGACCGTCCAGATCGCCGTAAGGAAATGGCAGAGACGATGAAGGCCTACGATGCCGAACTACAGAAAATCATGACGGCTGAGCAGTACGAAAAGTACAAATCAGATATGCAACAGCGTCGCGAGAGAAAGGGACCTCACGGACCCCAATAAGATGACCGACCTCGCTTGATTAAACGACCACTAATTTCACTAATTAAACTAATTTTTGTCAAGCGCAGCAATTAGTGAAATTAGTGTAATTCGTGGTCGTTTTAATTAGTTTAATTCGTGATATTAGTGGTCGTAATTATTATTGCTTTTTGAGTTTCTTGCGGAGGGTGAGGACGTTGAAGCCGCCGATGCGCTCGTAGTTCACACTGTCCATCAGCTGACGAACGAGATAGATGCCGAGACCGCCGATGGAACGGTCTTCTGCCGAGAGCGTCGTGTCGGCTTCGGCCACACTCGTGGGATCGAAATGCTTGCCGCTATCGGAGATGACGAACTTTAGTCTGGCATCGTTCGCCTGAACCTCCACATTCACACTTCCCGTCGTTCCCTCGGGATAGGCATAGTTCATCACATTCACCACGGCCTCCTCGATGGCGAGGTTCATCTGCATGGTGGTCAGGTCGTCGAAGCCCATGGCCTCGCAGACATGATCGACGAATTCAGCCAACTGGGGC
>CACYQO010000094.1 GCA_902776545.1 uncultured Prevotellaceae bacterium
CAATCAAGATTCGATTTGCCCACAGCAATAGTGACTGAAAGTATCTTCAATCAGTTGGTGGACAGTGCACAGACCAAGTGGCTTACGACTGAACATCGTAAGCTCAGGGAGGCGTTAGCCAATTCCTCCCCTAAGTTCTTGGCTGAGCCAAGCGGCAAAGCCGAGCGAGGGGAGGTTAGGAGGGGTCTGCGCTCGGCCGAAGGACGCTTGCTACCAGAGGGACGCAAGAACGATGGAATATCAACGTCTGTTCAGACCACCCCTGCCCCTCCTAACTCAGGAGGGGAAAAGAATACTCTGCTGGATCAATGGGCCAATGATGAAAACTTCATCAAGTTCTGCCAAGGGCAGGAAGCGAGTAGGAAGCGTGGTGCCGGAGGTAAAACCAAAGGCGAGATTTTCAAGGCACTCACCATCGACAAAAAGCTCCAGACGTATTGCGACAATCTCAAAAAGTCGCTGCCGTTTGTGATTTTTATTGCAACCTATATTGAGACCGCTTCTGCAAGTGGTAAATTGGGTTGTTGGAGAAAACAGGCGGCATGCAGGCTTAACGGATTGTGTGTGATTGACTTCGACCATGTGGATGAGGGTGTTCAGACCGAGGGTTCCTCCCCTAAGTTCTTGGACGAGCCAAGCGGCAAAGCCGAGCGAGGGGAGGTTAGGAGGGGGACGCAAGAACGCGGGAAATGCGAGTGTTCAGACCACCCCAGCCCCTCCTAACTTAGGAGGGGAAAGGCTGCGCGAGATTTGGGAAGAAGCTTTTAACAAGCTGAGTGACGAGGATAAAGCAAGGATTCTCCTTGTTTATATCACCCCGTCCGGGCATGGTTTGAAGGTGGTCTTTATGGCAGATGTCAATGTGGGCAACCTCATTGATAACCAGAAGGACTTCTCTGCTAAGTTGGGTCTCAATCCCGATGAAGCTTGCAAGGATGCTTCAAGAGGTGCGTTTCTGACTACTCGCGAGGACATCATCCTACTGGATGAGCGGATTTTTACCTACGAGAATCCTGCTTTCGGCGAAAAGTACAATGAGCAGTATCATGCGGGTAAAAGCCAGCCTACAGATCTATTTACGACAACAATGACAACAAAGACAACAGATGTTGCCGAATCTGAGTTGTTGTATAACGGTGTGCCGTATGTGAAGATCATCGAGGCTTGGTTGGATGGAAAAGACCTCACCAATAAACGTCATGACACATTGGTAGAATTGGCAAATCACTTGCGCTATCTGGTTGGCAAGAATGCTAAGAAAATAGAAGAGGTGGTGATGCAGTTGCCTTGGGTTCAGGACTTGGCGGCTGAGGGTGAAAATGTTAGTTCCACGGTGGCTTCCGTGATTGATTTCAAGTATCATGAGTGGATGCCGAAGAAGATGAAGGAGGCTTTGGAAAAGGTTGGCGCCATGGAGCAGAAAACATCTACTACTGGCGAAGCGGATGATATTTATGCACAGTTGCCACTTGAAAAGTGGGCTGAGGAACTGCGAGAGATGGCAGAGTTCTATCCCTGTATGAAGGAACTGTTCCTGAATGTGCATCCCCATAAGATGCCGGCGGTGCTCTTCTCGAGTGCAGCATTGTTTGGGACATTGATGACAAGGGCCTACTATCACTTCTGGTATGAGCCTGAGATTGTGCGTCGCCTGAACTATTGCATCTTCATCATCGGTGATCCCGGTGCGGGAAAGAATGTGATTGAGAAGTTCTACTTCAAGATTGCCGATCCGATGATCCAGTCTGACCAGGGACTCATCGATGCCGTAAACCGCTACAAGGACGGCAGAACGGAACGAACCACCTCGACAAAGGCTCAGAAGGGCGACGCCTTGAAAAAGCCAGTAGTTGGTATTCGAGTTCACCCTGCGAGAACCGCTACAGGTGAGTTCATCCGTCACATGCTGGCTGCGGTGGAAAACGTTCAGGGTACTCCCATGAACCTCCACATGTTCTCGTTTGACTCCGAGCTGGATAACGTCACCAAAAACAACAAAGGTGGCGACTGGAAGGATCGTGAGGTGCTGGAATTGAAGGCGTTCCACAATGAGCAGGACGGTCAGATGTATGCCAATCAGGAAAGTATCACGGGTATGTTCAACGTGTTTTGGAACTTCATTTATACCGGCACGCCGTATGCCTTGCACCGCAAGGTGAACCAAAGGAACTTCGGAACGGGCATGTCCACCCGCCTCGCCGTGATTCCCATGCCAGACAAGGGCAAGGCCAGCCGCCATCAGAAGGTGGATCCCAAAGCCAACGAGACCTTGAAGACATGGGCTTACCGTCTCGACAAGGTAGAAGGCGAACTGCCCATCGAACCGCTGAACGACGAGACCTACGACTGGCAGTCAACCCGTCTGGACATTGCCGAGTTCAACGGCGACAAGGCAGACCGTACCCTGCTGAAGCGTATTCCGTACTACGGCATCGGCGTCTCGCTGCCCTTTATCCTGATGCGCCATTGGGACGAGTGGCAGGAGTCTAAGACGCTGACGATGGACGAGACCGACAAACATCTCTGCCGCCTGGCAATGGAGATCCAATACAAGTGCCAGCAGTTCTTCTTCGGCGAAATGGCCTTCAACTACTTCGCCGACCAGAACAAGGAGTTTGTGGTACGCCGCCGTTCCACCCGCTATGATGAGTGTTTCCGTAAGCTGCCCGATGAGTTCAAGACCCAGCAGTTCATGGACTGTTTCGGCTGTTCCCAGCCGACTGCCGCAAGGGCTCTCGACCGTTTCAAGAAAGACGGTGTCATAGAGAGCGTGAAGTACGGACTCTATAAAAAACTCGTTTCCGAACTGCCGTAATCATCAGAACTTATTCAGTTATTCACTTATTCAATTATGACATTTAGTATTTTGAAGTTATGAATCAAGTAAGTATCAACAAATCTATCCACCTCTCCGAGCACTTGGCTTCGCCGAGTGAGGCTGCGCTCAGCCATTCGAGCGAGCTCAATGGCCTTCGCTTAACGCCTCACTTCACGCTCGGAGAGGTTACTAAGAGCAAGCATGCTGAGATCTACAATATCCCCAGTCATGTCGCCATTGAGAATCTGAAAAGGGTTTGTGAGTGGTTGGAAGCCCTCCGCCTCCGTTATAATCTGCGGTATGTTCTGCGCTCGGTTTCCCCTCCTGAGTTAGGAGGGGTTAGGGGTGGTCTGAAGGAGCGCAATAATTCCCACTGTTCAGACCACCCCGCCCATCCGGGCACCCCTCCTAACTTAGGAGGGGAAATAAATACCGATACCCCGATCATTATTAACAGCGGATATCGGAGTCCGGAGCTGAATAAGAAGGTAGGAGGCTCTACGACGAGTAATCATCTGACGGGGTGCGCTGTGGATATCAGGGTAGCTGGTATCGAGCAGGCAATGCGTTATGCGGTGATTCTGATGGACTACGCCGATGAGACCAAACAGGATTATGATGAGTTGCTCATTGAACGCAATAAGAGTGGTTGCTACTGGCTACATTTCGCCGTCCGTCCAAAGGACAACCGCAGAAAAACGACGTTCCTACAAAAATGAAAGATAATTATTGAGAAATCAATGTCGTGCGGCGGTAATTGCAGGACTGCCAGTAGAAACGTTTCAGCTTATCAGACAGGAATGAGCGGTCGATAAGTTCCTTGGCAAGGGGCTGTTCTGAAGCGAAGGTGTCCAGTTCGCGCTTCACCAATCTGGGTGCAAGCCCTATGCGACGGCCAAACTCTTCAAAGTCAGCACGGCTGACGCTGCGGGTATCCGAAAGTTGCATACCTTCACGGAACAGTCCTTTGTCGAGGGCGAAGATACGCGGTTCGTAAAGGTGGAGACTGGTGTTGATCAAGTCGTAAGCAGGAGCCAAGTGGTATTCGCCGTCGCCACGATTGATCAGCGAGAAGTTTTTCAGATGGGCATCGTCGTTGAGGATTAGGTAGTTGAAAACGACGATGCGAAAGAATTTCAGAATCTCGACGGACGGAGCCGTGGTGTACCTTCCGATAATCTCCGCACACTCCTCATAACTCAGGTTGCTGTATTTATAGTCGCTGCCACCATTGGCTTTCGTCAGTCCAGCGAGCGAGGCAAGGTCTTCCTGGTTGTACTTGCTGCCATCGGGAGCCACATCGAAACGCCGTGTGACATAGGCAGCTTCTCCGTCGCGGAAAAAGCAAAGGGCATTAGGGGCAGTCTCAATATGATAGACCTGCGAGGCCAGTTGCATGCTCAGGTGCTCGTTGGCAGGGCAGTCCTTGCGCTCCAGCAAAGCATAGGAGGAAGGAGCAGGCTTCAGGATATAACGCCCTCGTTCTTCCTCTGAAGGTCTGACCAGTTGGTGATCTCTGACTACCAGTCCTGCTTTGGGCTGCACGCCGGAAAGGGACACACGTCCCACGTGCTTAGCATATTCTTCATTGTCAACGCCTTCATGGTTGGGGCTGTTGAAGGGCAAGACATGCGAGACCTGATGGCCGTCAAACATCAGTTTAAGGGCTACAGGCGAGTAGGTGTTGAAACCATCCGCAAGCGTAGATGGGCAGACAGTCAGTTGTTCCATTATCCGACAGGTTTGATTGTTACTGCGCCGATGGTGTCATGCTGTGCCGTAGCCAAGAGGATGCCAAAATCGTCGTTCTCGTCGATATGAAGCAGTGTGGACTGCAACTGGCGGTTGGCACCTTCCGAGAGCATATTAAAGAAATAAGGAAAGAGGAAAGGCGACTGATAAGCCTCCTTGCGAACAGGCATGGCCAGACATACAGGCTCGCCCTGATAGTCTTCAAGATAGGTGAAGACATACTGCCGGTCGTCAGTTTCCTGCAAGACACCAGCCTCAGCATCGTGGACATACACCTTACATTGTCTCATACGTCAACGTCTTGATATGGAGATCCATCTGGAGGCCGAGGGTGTCGAGGATGGTGAGCAGCGTGGAGAGTTGGGGATTCCCCTCGCCACGCTCTATGGCCACAAGGGTATTGATACCCACGCCCGCCAGATCGGCCAGCGTCTGTTGATTGACACCCAGATGCTTGCGACGCTCCTTAATGGCTGTTCCTATCTCCTTCTGATTCATCATTAAATTCACATTATGTTGTGATTCTGGGTGCAAAGATAGGAAAAAGAAATGAAACAAACAAGGAAAATCACAATAAATTGCGATTTTTGATCAGACTTGCAAGGACAAGATAAAAGCTGCATGACATCCCTGAAGGGGCGTTTCGGCAAGATCGAGCATGCCTCCCTGTTGGATCATCATCCTGCGGCTCAGCGAAAGGCCGATACCGCTACCGCTCCGTTTGGTGGTGAAGAAAGGCACGAAGAGCGACTGACGGTTCTCTGCGGGAATGGGAAGACCGTCGTTGCCGATATAAAGTGAAAAGTGATGAGTGAAGAGTGAAGAATTTGCTTCCGCCGTAGAGTCTGTTTCTTCCACGACCATCTTTGTGGCATTGGCCTCAATGGCATTCTTCACTAAGTTCATGAGTACCTGTCGCAGCATGCCGATATCAGCACGGACAACCAGATCGGCAGGGACGCTGACCTCCCACGTCAGTTGCGGATAGGCCTTGCTGATCTCATCAATGACGACGTGAAGCCTGACATCCGTCAGTACGGGCTTCTCCAGTTCCGACATCTTGCGGTAGTTGACCACGAAGTCGCTCAGATGGCGCGAGGTCTCATAGATAGCCCTGATGCCGTTTTCGAGTGGTGTGTCCTTCACGTCAGAACGGTTCAGCATAGACTGGCTGATGCTGGTGATGGGGGCTGTGGCGTTCATCATCTCATGGGTCAGCACACGGGTGAGCCGTTCCCACGATTCCACCTCGTTCTGATTCACCTGCTGGCGGATGGTCTCACCCAACTGGTTCAACGTTTCCTGCATGGCACGTTCGCCAGGCAACAGGCCGTGAGTAGGCATCCGGAACGTGAAGTCCTTATTGCGGATGGCCTCCTGCATCAGATGGGCACGCAGCCGCAACATTCGCTGATGGTACACAAACCACACCGCGAAGCCTACAATGATTACACCTATTATAATTATTATCCACATCATAACCGTTTCATCTTATTATAGAGTGTCTGGCGGGTGATGCCAAGGAGTTCTGCGGCCTGGGTGAGGTTGCCGTGACAGTGGTCGATGGTACGGCGGATATGTTCCTTCTCCATCTCGTCGAGACTGACAATCTCGTTCTTCATGTCGAGTACATCCTTCAGCTTATGTACCAGTTCATCGTTGTCCCACGGCTTGGTGATGAAGTCGGCTGCACCGTTCTTCAGTCCCTTGACCGCCAGGTTCACATCGGCATAGGCCGTCAGCAGGACGACAGGCGTCTGCGGATGCTGCTTATGGATGGCCCGAAGCCAGAAGAGTCCTTCGTTGCCGTTGTTGACTCCCAACGTGAAGTTCATGTCGAGGAGCACCAGATCGACAGTCTCCTGAGCCATGGTCTTCAGGATGTCGTCAGGTCGTTCCAGGGTGAGTACATGCTCAAACGTATCGTCGAGCAGATAGTGCATCGCCGTCAGGATAGAGGCGTTGTCATCTACGATTAATATGGTTCCGTATTTGTTCATACAGCCTTTTTGTCTGCAAAGGTACGAATAAGCGAGTAAAAAGCCAAATGTTTTTGAGCTTTTTCGAGCGTGAGTACCTTCGGCGAAGCCAAAGTAACGATTTTCTGTCTAATTATCATACAAAGGGGTGTATAAAAATTAGACAATCAACACTTCGCTAAATGAAAAATGATAAATGATAAATGAAAAAGGTTTAACTTTGCATCGTCGAAAGACAAAAGAACAGAAAAAAGACGAACATGTATTTAGACAGAAGAACAAAAGAACATAAGAATATGAGACGGACGGTGATTAGTTTATCATTCATCATTTATCATTCATCATTCAGCCCCGCAGGGGCGCAGACGTGGACGATGCAGCAATGTATGCAGTATGCCGTGGAGCATAATCATGAGGTGAAGCGGGCAGAGCTGGATCTGGACAACTTCAAGGCCCAGAAGACTGGAGCCATCGGACGTTTCCTCCCCTCTCTGGACGCCAGCATCGGAGCCAATTACAATTTCGGTCGTGCCATTGATCCTGAGACCAACGGCTATACCGACGTCAGTACCTTTTACAATGGTTACCAAGTGACGGCCTCGCTGCCCGTGTTCGACGGTTTCAGCCGTCTGCATGCCTTAAAGGCAGCCAAGGCCAGCGAGCTGATGGGGCGTCATGCCTTAAGACAGCAACAGGACCTGACGGCGCTCAACGTGCTTAAGGCGTATGCCAACGTGGCCTACTACGACGGTCTGGTAAGGATGGCCGACGAGAAGCTGCAGGAGACGGAGCTACTGCTCAAGCAGACACGACTGATGGAAGAAGTAGGCCGTAAGAGTGCAGCAGACGTCGCACAGGTGGAGTCTCAGCATGCTGAGGCAGCCTTCGAACTGACGCGCCAGCGCAATCTCTATGCCTCTTCCTTATTAGAACTGAAGAAGGAAATGGCTTTCCCTCTGGATGACAGCCTCAGTTTCCAGTTTGTCCCCCAAAGGGAAACAGCCTGCATCTCCCAAGGGAGCAGTTCGACGATCCTCCAGTCATCCGAACTACAGCAGGCGCGCTATCAGATGGAGGCCAGCAGACATGAGTGGCATCAGGCCCGCAGCTCTCTTTATCCCTCTCTCTCTTTGAATGCGGGTCTGAGCACCACTTACTTCAAAACGCTCCACTCTGATGCTACTGAGTCGTTTGGCAACCAGTTCAAGAACAACATGGGTGAATATGTGGGCGCCACACTGAGCATCCCGCTCTTCAACCGTCTGCAGACCATCACCAGCATCCGCAAGGCGAAGAACAACTACCAGAAAGCCCGCGAGGCTTACGAGCAGAAACAGCTGGAACTGGAGAAGCTGAGCCTTGAGGCCTGGCAGGA
The DNA here is from genome assembly GCA_902776545.1 of uncultured Prevotellaceae bacterium. Taxonomy (GTDB): domain Bacteria; phylum Bacteroidota; class Bacteroidia; order Bacteroidales; family Bacteroidaceae; genus Prevotella. The sequence continues at coordinate 7,925 of CACYQO010000094.1, forward strand.
CTGGCTGGCCTACCTGAAACAGACGGAGCAGATGATAGAAAAGGTGGAAGCCGACAGCATCTCCTACCAACTGACACGCCGTCAGTTCGAGGAAGGCCTCAGCACAGCCATCGACCTGCACACCACTTCGTCGCACCTGCTGCAGTCGAAGGCCACCCTGCTGCAATGTCAGCTGATGGCGATGGTGAAGGAACAATTAGTAAGATATTATAAAGGAGAAACAATATGGACAGAGTAATTGAAAAGACAAAGACGCAGAAGCTGATGAAGTACTGGCCGTATGTGGCTGGTGGCATGGGACTATTTGTTGTTGTGGGTTGGTTGGTGTTTGGCAATCACGCCTCGACACTCAGAGTGAGCAAGGACGAGCTGACCATCAGCGAGGTACGTCAGGCAGAGTTTAAGGACTATGTCAGGACCAACGGACAGGTGCTGCCCATCCAGGTAGTACAGATCTCGCCAGAGGAAGGCGGCATCGTGATGGAGAAGGTTGTAGAGGAAGGCACGATGGTACACAAGGGCGATGTCATCGTCCGCCTGAGCAACTCCGGCCTTGATCTGCAGATTCTGAATGCCGAGGCAGAACTGGCAGAGAAGCAGAATCTGCTGAGAAATACCCAGGTGGCGATGCAGCAAGACCGTCTGAACAACCAGACGGAACAGGCGCAGCTCGATATGGACACTCAGCGCAAGCAGCGCACCTTCGACCAGAACAAACGGCTCTATGCCGAGAAACTGATCAGCAAGGAGGATTACCTTCAGTCGCAGGAGGACTATCAGCTCTCTGCCAAGAAGCGGGCGCTGGTCTCAAAGCGCCTGAAGCAGGATTCCATCTATCGTACCGTTCAGATGGACCAAATGGAGGACAACCTGCAGAACATGCGTCGCAACGTGGTTTTGGTACGTCAGCGCAAAGACAAGCTTGAGGTGCGCTCTGCCATCGACGGCGAGTTAGGTCTATTAGATGTGGAGTTAGGACAGAGCATCAGCCCTGGACAGAAGATAGGCCAGCTGAACGACCTCAGCGACTATAAGGTGCAGGCGCAGATCGACGAGCACTATATCGACCGTGTGCGCCAAGGGCTGACGGCCACCTTCTCGCGTGGCGACAAGCAGTATCAGCTGCAGGTGCGCAAGGTCTATCCTGAGGTGCGTGATGGCAAGTTCCGTTGCGACTTCATCTTCCGAGGCGAGCGCCCTGAGAACATCCGCACAGGCCAGACCTATTATATAGACCTCGAACTGGGCCAGCCTGAGCAGGCCGTCATCATCCCTCGCGGCACGTTCTTCCAGACCACAGGCGGACAATGGATCTTCGTGCTCTCCCAAGACGGCTCGAAAGCCTATCGCCGCCCCATCCGCGTAGGCCGTCAGAACCCTCAGCATTACGAGATCCTCGAGGGTCTGGAGCCTGGCGAACGTGTAGTCACCAGCGGCTATGAGGCATTTAAAGACAATGAAGTATTAGTATTGAAATAACGATTATGAAGACAATTATCAGAAACTTTACGTCGATATTCAGGAAGTTTGCTACGGCAAACCTGTTAAACCTGTTGGGCTTGAGCCTGGCCTTCGCCTCGTTCTTCGTCATCATGACGCAGGTGAACTTCGACCTAGGCTACAACAAAAGCATTACTGAGCATGAGAACCTGTTCCGCATGACATTGAAATTAGGACCAAGTGCGGAGGATTATGGCACTACGCTGCCTCGCCCTGTGGTAGAACAACTGGCGGCAGCTTCGCCTCACGTCACTGGCTATAGCATCAGAAACGGGTGGATAAACTACGACCAGTTCGTGGTGGATAATCAGGAGTACTCGCTGAATCTTATATATGGTGAGCGAGAGTTCCTCAGCGTATTCAAACCCACAGTCATTAGTGGCGATGTGAAAGGCTTGGATCAAATTGGCAATATCGTGTTGCCACGATCTGAAGCCTTGCGAATGTTCGGCACGACTGATGCGGCTGGAAAGATGATGAAATACAAATGGGATGACAAAACTTTCTATAATGTCTGTGCCGTAATAGAGGACTATCCAGAGAACAACCTCCTGCATGGGGCTTGCTTCATAGGCGTCAATTGGAATGAAGGCAATTACGACAACTGGAACTACGATGCTTACATACGGGTGGATGATGTGGCGAACCTGTCAACGGTGCAGAATAGCCTGCGGCAGACTGTCATTGAGCTTTTCAAGGACAAGTTTGAACTGAAAACCAAAGAAGAGGAAGAAGCCGTGCAAGTGATATTTACCAATGTGGCCGATGCCCATTTCTCGAAATTCCTTGATAAATCCGCCCCAGCCAGAAGTTCCATCTATCTGCTCATCTGCTTCTCTTTGCTGATAGTGGTAATCGCTGCCGTGAACTTCATGAACTTCTCTTTGGCTGAGACACCTATGCGCATCCGCAGCATCAATACCCAGAAGGTGTTGGGAGCAACGACGGCGAGCCTGAGGGGCAGCCTGTTGGCGGAGGCAGTGCTCATCAGCCTG
>CACYQO010000095.1 GCA_902776545.1 uncultured Prevotellaceae bacterium
AAAACCCTACGGAATTAAGGAGTTTGCTTAATCAGAATTAATTTTTAAGTTAATTCCTTGCATATTTCAGAAATAGTTCTTATCTTTGCAGCGTGATAACTTAAAAGTTAAGAACAACAATACTGTATGGCAACAAAACAGCACTACTCGATAGAACTTGTAGAAGAGTATGAACATTTCCGCCCTGAAGGCAGATACGGAGATGGTGTTGGTGTGATTCCAATTGATGTTGGCAACAAAGTCCGTCTGTACTGTTTGCGATTGTCTGACAAGATTTTGGTGTTCGGAAATGGAGGAGTCAAGGATACGGCTACATGGCAGGAAAGCGAGGAATTGGCTCCCTATGTGAAACTCTTGATCGATACGAGCCGATTTATTTCATCGCGCATGAACGACGGCTCGTTGGTTCTGGTTGATAAGGAAATCATTGGTGACTTAAACTTTACGCGAGATGAAGAGAAGTAGTATTATTGAGGCAAGGCGCATGCAGGTTAATCCTGAGGTGCGACAGAGGGTGGATCTTTCGTTCCAGATAGTCGACCGCATCTATGAGATTCTCCAGGCTAAGGGCCTCAGACAGAAAGACCTCGCTCAGCTATTGGGTAAGAAGGAGGCAGAAATCAGCAAGTGGATGCGTGGCACACACAATTTCACGATCGACACACTCGTATCCATCGAGCATGCCCTTGGCGCCCCCATCTTACAAGTCATACACACAAAAGAAATCGTCGATGCATACGACTACCAGCCCATGATGGTCAGCGAGCCCCTTGAAGCCCCAAAACCAGATAAGTGACATTGCCTTTCCCTTTCGAAAATATCGTCATGCAAAGGGCTGACATTTTATGAGGGGGAGAATGCGTTTAAAAATATTGAAATAGTAATATACGAAAATAATTTACTTATAAAAACATAAAAACAGCTTAAAACGAAGGACTATTGAAGCTGAGGGTTTAAAGTAAGCAAAGTCAAGGTTTGAACTATTGAAAGTCATAGTTTGGATAGTCCAAAGTCGGAAGGGCGATTTTAGGCGGATTTGACGTATTTTTGGTTAATAACAGAGTTTGAAATTATTTTACATCAATCACAATTTGATTAAAAACGATAGGAGGCTCGACGGGAAAAAGATGACAAATATGACAAATGACAGTGTCATATTTGGAGCAGGGAGGTTGGAAGAAAAAAGTGTGAATATTTCACTATATATATTTATATATATAGTGATTTTTATCAGGATTTTTTTGCGGAGGTGTGGGCACGGAAATGACAATTGTCATTTGTCATAATTGTCATTTTTTGCCTAATTCTCTTCGTGGAATCGAAAAAATGCTGTATCTTTGCAGGCAACAAACGAATCAAGCACGAAAGAATGAACAGCAAACTGTTGAAACTCAACGAGCCGTACAAGGTGATCTACGCCGGCGGCAAGGTAGGCCGGCACATCGCGACGCTCTTCACATGGGAGGACGACGAGGATGGCTCGGCGGAAATACTGGAGTCACACGAGTATCCAATCATCGATCAGGGCGAGGAATTCCCTGCGGGCACGCTGGTGAACACGGAAATCGAGGACTGCCGCGTGATCTGCAGCTACAACCCGGAGAACGGCATCACGGGCACGAACCTCTATTGGATAGCGGGCATCATCGAGTACGACTTCCAGCAGTTGGAACCGTCGGGCGCCGAGTATATCCTGAAACGTTTGGAACTGCTCGACTGCCAGATCAAGCTGCCCGAGGAGGAAGTGAAGGACGAGAACGGCAAGCCGGAGCTCGACGAGAACGGCAAGAAGGTGATGACCACGAAGTGGGACTACACGGCCTCTCTCTGGGTGTCGCTGAAGAAGGGCCGCTTCGAGGGCGAGCGCGAGTATATCGTGAAGGGCAACCACTCCAACGGCTTCTACTTCGAGTCGATGGGCACTGCCGACGAGATATTCAGCGACCTGAGCTATCAGCTGTCCGTCTACAGCCACTACCTGCTCGACGGCATCGGCAGCATCCATTTCTGCACGAGTGACGGCTATCTGGCCGACGTGTTCAACCGCCTGAACAAGAAGCAGGGCATCGAGACCGACTACAAGGATATATGGTAATAAAATAAGGTACGCGCGCGATGGCAAACGACAACGGAACAGGCATCCCCCTCGGCATTATCGTGGAATACGCGAAGGCGCAGTCAACTCAGGCTCGGCGGCAGGCGTTCGTGAATCTGATCCACTTCTGGGCAGACAACGGCGGCGACTTGGAGTCTGCACTCAAAGCCATCCTTGAGATTCAAGGCGGGCAAGTGATCAGCGCCAGCAATATGCCGAAAGAATTCATGCCCTACTACCGTTCTGAGACGATCGCCACGAAGCTGATAGACATCGTCCGCAAGATTGACGAGAAGATTGCCTCGAAGGAGGATAACTGGGATTGGGCGCACGTGATGCGGGTGATGATCGACGAGGGCATCATTATGACGAACACGACGCCAAACAAGTTTGACCAGCTAATCTGTGCGATGGTGCCAGGTAAGGGGCGCGACAACGTACGCAAGAACGGGGACTACAGCATCCTCGACCGTGAGAAGCCTTGGACGCAATGGATCAAGATGAGTCACATAGATCCGCAGGAGGCTCAGGACAGAACAATCTGCAATATGATCGCTAAGGAGTTCGAGCCCGTGCTGAAGCGAAAAATCATCATAGATTACTAACGACAATCACTCCCATCTAAGTTCTGCCGCAGAGGTAACTGTTTCTCCCCCTGAGTCAGGGGGAGCCAGAGGGGGTCTGAACAAGCACATCGTCAGAGGCAAGATTGAGGCTGAGATTGAGGCTGAGATTGAGGGTGAGATTGAGGGTGAGATTGAGGGTGAGATTGAGGCAGGGTCTGAGGGTGTTCAGACCACCCCTAACCCCTCCTAACTTAGGAGGGGAAATTATTACATTGAGCCCAGGATTATTCCGAGAATATTCCGAGAAACACCAACACCTTTCCGACATTTTCCAACCTCATTCCATTTCTTTTCCGAACAGTTAAACACGCTTGTTCAGAGGGGAAAAAACTTGCTTTACATTATTATTCTTAGTAACTTTGCAGTGTGAGAAGTCCGGAATTCTCGCACCAGTGAATAGTTAACAAGAGTAATAACAAAAGAAGAAAAAGAAAGGTATATTAAAATGAGTATCAGTAGAATTTTAGCAATGAACCGCATGGTTCGCGCCTCAAAGGCACAAGTTTTTAACGAGACGATCGAGACTTACTTCGACACCACCAGGAGTGCCGAGGTCAAAAGGCTCATCGCAGAGATCCGCAGCACTGACGATGCAGACAGGCGCCGTCAGTTGAAGGGCCAGCTGCCCTTCCGCTGCCCACACTATTTCAGCTTCAAGGATGGCCGTCGTGCGCAGGCGAACATCATCCCTGAGGAGTTCACATTTCAGACCTGCGTGGATATCGATGATATGAGCCAGGTAGAGACGGCACTCTCTCGCGCGTACCTTATTAATAATAATGAGGGAGAGTGGCAGGGGATGCTGCTTCATGCGGAGCGTTCGGCTTCGGGCAAGCTGCACCTTGATATCCGTCTGCCGATCGGTATGACCATCGAGGAGGCTCAGCGAGCCTATACCAAGGTGCTGGGAGTTGACTTCGATAGTGACTGTTGTTCACCCGAGCGTATGATCTACATCTCTGATGATGAGTCGCAGTTGTTTACGGCCAACGGCTGGTATGCAAGGCTCTCGGACGAGGAAGTAGCAGCCCGTCGTAAGGCCTATACCGATCGTGGACTGATGATTGACGGGCGTGAATCGAAATTTGGATTTACATCATCTGAGCTGAAATCTCAGCCGACATCATCTGAGCTCAAATCTGAGCCGACATCGCAAGAGCGCAATTTTGCGCCGTTGTCGCAAGAGCTGAAATCTCAGCCGTTGTCCCCCAGCGACTACCCTGCGGACTACATGGGTGTCCCCTACTCTTACATCGTCGAGGAGCTGGCCGATCAGCTGGGTGGTGCGCCAGAGCACGGCAACCGCAATCCGTTCATCTTCACGATGGCCTGTCATCTGCGCCACATCTGCAACGATGATCCTCAATGGATCCGTCTGATTCTGCCCAACTTCGGCGAGGCTCAGGACCGTGTGAACGCCACCATCGAAAGTGCCTGCCGCCGCCAGCAGTCGCAGACCACTCCCACGAAGGTGAAGAACGCCATCACCCTCGCCCGCAAGCGCGTGAACATCGAAAACGGTATGGACGAGGCCTCGCTGATGCGTCAGCCTCAGATGCCCGAACGTCTGCCGGCTCCCATCCGTCTCATCACCTCCAAGGCCCCTCGCGGCTACTGGCCTGCCATCGCCAACACCACCTTCGCCGCCTTCGCCACCTATACCGGAGGCGTGAAGGCTGAGTTCTGGAACGGTACGCTGACAGAGATGAATCAGTTGCACATGTTGGCTGCCCCCATGTCGATCGGCAAGTCGAGCATCAAAGAGCCCATCAACCACATCCTCCAACCCATCATCGAGCGCGACAAACTGGCCCGTCAGCGTGAGAAGGAGTGGGCTGAGGAGACCAACACGAAGGGGGCCAACAAGGAAAAGCCCGAGCGTCCGAAGGACATCTGTGTGCAGGTGGTGGACTCGGACATGACCAACGCTGCCTACTGCCTTCGTATGGAGGATGCCGAGCGTGCTGGCAACAAGGCTCTCTTCACCCGTATGGACGAAATGGAGCAGTTGAAGAAGCTGGCTGGCGGCACGATGGCCGAGGTGACTGAGATCCTCAGGCGAGACTTCGATGCAGACGTCTACGGACAGGAACGTGTTGGCACGCAGTCCATTAAGTCTCGCACCACGATGCGTCACAACATGGTCATCTCCACCACGCCCGCAACGGCCAAGTATTTCCTTGGCGGCAACATCGATAACGGCACGCTCTCACGTTTCAGCCTCTCTACCATCATGAAGGAAGATGTGGATCGCCGCCCGATGTTCAAGTCATATGATGAAGTGTTCGACAAGCGGCTGGCCGTCTATCAGGCCCGTCTGGACAATGCCAAGGGCACCATCGTCTGTCCGCAGGCCAAGAAACTGGCATTGGCTCTACTCGACCGCGGTGAGGAACGCTCGCTGATGATGGGCAACGAGAGCTATCAGCAGCTGTCGTACCGAGCCGTTGAGATCGCTTTCCGTAAGAGCATCATCCTGTACATCATGAACGGCATGAAGTGGACCAGAGAGATCGAGGACTTCATTACGTGGACGTTCGATTATGACCTATGGGTGAAGATGTGCATCCTCGGACAGGAAATCAGCACGAAGCTGGAACAGGACTATCGGATCATGAAACCAGGTATGCCCTGCCTGCTGGAACAGCTTGGTGATTCATTCACCCGCCAGGAGTACGAAGTGCTTTACAAAGCGCAGTGCGGATCTGTGGCCGACTTCAAGAAGGCTTCGGGCAATCTGCTCTCGCAATGGAAGAAGCGTGGATGGATCGAGGAAGACAAGGAGCAGGGTATCTTCTACAAGACCGACGTCTATTATCAGAAGCACGCGGCGTAAAGATGACAAATATGACAAATGACAGTGTCATATTCCGCACACAGGATCGCACAATGGGGACTGTCCCTGTTGTGCGATTTAAATTTCATGACGTAGGTCAAATTTCAATCGATTGCATACATTTTTATGTTAACATTTGATAAATTTTGCGATTGTGTGGGAGCACACCACTTATTCGTAAAAAAAAGTTCAAGAAAAGTTTGGACGTTTGGAAAAAAGGGATTACCTTTGCAGCCGTTATCCTGAAAACAATCTTTTTACCTTAGAAGCTAATACCTATTGAAGATATGGAGCGATCGCTTGCGAAAGTCGTCGCTTTATTTTTTGCCCTTACTGCCGCAATCGTTAAACTTTCCTAAATCTAATCATAATTCTCAATTCTCAACTCTCAACTCTCAACTAAAAGTTGTACCTTTGCACCCCGTTAGAGTCCGTTGGGGCAGAGTGAAGTGTGTACGGACGTACGCCGCCTCGCGGAAAAAACCCTTAAAATACAATATAAAAAGAATGTACGCAATTGTAGAAATTCAGGGTCAGCAGTTCAAGGCTGAAGAGGGCAAGAAGCTCTTTGTGCATCACATCAAGGATGCCGAGGAAGGCAAGACTGTTGAATTTGACAAAGTGCTGCTCGTAGATGCTGACGGTGCAGTAAAGGTTGGTGCTCCCACCGTAGAAGGGGCAAAAGTAGTGTGTGAGGTAGTAAACCCGCTGGTGAAGGGTGACAAGGTCATCGTGTTCAAAATGAAGCGCCGCAAGGACTCTCGTAAGCGCAACGGTCATCGTGAGCAGTTCACCCAGCTGGAGATCAAATCAGTAATCGCTTAAATTAAGGAGGACTTAGAAATGGCTCATAAAAAAGGTGTAGGTAGTTCTAAGAACGGTCGTGAGAGCGCAGCTCAGCGACTCGGCATTAAGATTTTCGGCGGTCAGAAGTGTCTCGCAGGCAACATCATCGTTCGCCAGCGCGGTACGAAGCACAATCCTGGCAACAACGTGGCCATCGGTAAGGATGACACTCTGTTTGCACTCGTTGACGGAACGGTTCAGTTCCACAAGGGCGTGCGCAACAAGAGCGTTGTTTCAGTGATTCCAAACGCTGAGACCCAGAATTAAAAGTAAAAAACACTTATTCCAAACAAACAACAGAGTCCTTCTCTCCTTCGGAGAGAGGGATTTCTGCTTTTATAGCCACAGATTTCACAGATTTTTCCTCTTTCCCTTGGCTATTTGCGCGATTATTTGTACTTTTGCACCTTAGAATTGAAATCAAACAAATAAATACGTATTTAACATGTTAACACTCAAACTTATCAACGACGAGACCGAGCGCGTGATCCGCGGCCTGGAAAAAAAGCATTTTCCCAATGCCAAGGAGGCTATCAACAATGTGCTGGCCGTCGACAAGAAGCGCCGTGAGGCCCAGCAGGAACTTGACAAATCGCTGAACGAACAGAAGCAGCTTTCTGGTCAGATTGGCCGTCTGATGAAGGAAGGCAAGAAGGACGAGGCTGAGCAGGTGAAGGCTCAGGTGGCTGCGCTGAAGGAGAAATCGAAGGAGATGGATGAGCAGATGGCAAAGGCTCAGGAAGAGATGACCACCCTGCTCTGTCAGATTCCGAATATCCCCTACGACGAGGTGCCTGAGGGCAAGGCCGCTGAGGACAACCACGTGGTGAAGTCGAACCTGCGCGAGTGCAAGGAAGGCGACACCGTAGGCAACTGGGACGTGAATCCCTCGTTAGGTATCCAGAATCCCCTGCCCCATTGGGAACTTGCCAAGAAATACAACCTCATCGACTTCGATCTGGGCGTGAAAATCACAGGTGCAGGCTTCCCCGTCTATATCGGCAAGGGTGCCCAGCTGCAGAGGGCATTGATTAACTTCTTCCTCGCCGAGGCCAACAAGGCTGGCTATACGGAGATCATGCCGCCGACGGTTGTAAATGCTGCCTCAGGCTACGGTACTGGTCAGCTGCCCGACAAGGAAGGTCAGATGTATCATTGTGAGATCGACGACTTCTATCTGATTCCAACGGCAGAGGTGCCTGTGACGAATATCTATCGTGACGTGATCCTCGACGAAAAGGATCTTCCCATCAAGAACTGCGCCTATACAGAGTGCTTCCGTCGTGAGGCAGGTTCGTATGGCAAGGACGTGCGTGGTCTGAACCGCCTGCATGAGTTCTCGAAGATTGAGATCGTGCGTATTGACAAGCCAGAGCACTCGAAAGAGAGCCACAAAGAGATGCTGGAGCATGTAGAGGGTCTGCTGAAGAAGTTAGAGCTCCCCTATAGGATTCTGCTGTTATGCGGTGGAGATCAGTCGTTTACGAGCGCCATCTGCTACGACTTTGAGGTCTATTCAGAGGCTCAGGGCCGCTGGCTCGAAGTATCGTCTGTATCCAATTTCGATACCTATCAGGCCAACCGTCTGAAGTGCCGCTATCGTCCTGAGGGCAGCAAGAAGCCTGAGCTCTGCCACACCCTCAACGGCTCTGCCCTCGCCCTGCCGCGCATCGTGGCTGCCCTCTTGGAGAACAACCAGACTGAGAACGGCATCAAGATTCCCGCTGCCCTCGTTCCCTACATGGGTTGCGATATCATCGATTAATCAACACTAAACAAATATGAACAAAATTGTAAGAAAAGAGCAGTTCTCTGAAAAGGTATTCCTTTTTGAGATCGAGGCTCCGCTGATTGCCAAGAGCCGTAAGGCCGGCAACTTTGTCATCGTGCGCGTAGGCAAGAAAGGTGAGCGTATGCCGCTGACCATCGCCGCTGCCGACATTGAGAAAGGCACCATCACGCTGGTTGTCCAGATGGTGGGTCTCTCATCCAAGAAACTCTGTGCCCTTAACGAAGGTGATTATGTGACTGACGTGGTAGGCCCGCTGGGCAATCCCACGAAGATTGAGAAATACGGCACCGTCGTCTGTGCCGGTGGTGGTTTAGGTGTTGCTCCGATGCTGCCGATCATCCAGGCGTTGAAGGCTGCCGGCAACCGTGTGCTGTCTGTGATGGCTGGCCGCTCTAAGGATCTGATTATCCTTGAGGATAAGGTTCGCGAGAGCTCTGACGAGGTAATCATCATGACCGATGACGGCTCGTACGGCGAGAAAGGCGTAGTGACCGTCGGTATGGAGAAGTTCTTCGAACAGGAGCACGTCGATAAGGTCTTTGCCATCGGCCCTCCCATCATGATGAAGTTCTCAAACCTCACTGCCCAGAAGCACAATATCCCCTGCGAGGTATCGCTGAATACGATTATGGTCGATGGTACTGGTATGTGCGGTGCCTGCCGACTCACCATTGGAGGCAAGACGAAGTTCGTCTGCATCGACGGTCCTGAGTTCGATGGTGCCCTCGTGGATTGGGATGAGATGTTCAAGCGCATGGGTACCTTCAAGCGTGAGGAGCAGGAAGAGCTGGCTCACTACGAGGAGCATCTGGATGGAAGTGAAAAGATAGAAGTGAAAAGTGAAAAGTCTGTCACCGATGTGGTGATGGACAGCGATCCTACCAATGATACCATTGACGTTCTGACCAATCGCGATGCTGAGTGGCGCAAGGAGCTCCGTGCTTCGATGAAGCCGAAGGAGCGCACGCAGATTGAGCGTGTTGTGATGCCTGAGCTCGATCCCGTCTATCGTGCTACCACTCGTACTGAGGAAGTCAATATCGGCCTGACCAAGGAGATGGCGATGACTGAGGCCAAGCGTTGTCTGGACTGCGCCAAGCCTACTTGTGTAGAGGGCTGTCCTGTGAATATCAATATCCCGTCGTTCATCAAGAATATCGAGCGTGGTCAGTTCCTGGCTGCTGCGAAGGTGCTGAAAGACACGTCTGCCCTGCCTGCCGTTTGTGGTCGTGTATGTCCGCAGGAGAAGCAGTGTGAGAGCAAGTGTATCCACCTGAAGATGAACGAGCCTGCTGTGGCCATCGGCTATCTGGAGCGTTTTGCTGCAGACTTCTTTGCTGGTGATATGGTGAAGAAGGGTTACGACGTGTATGTCTTCGAGGCCCTGCACGAGATCGGCGGTGTGCTGAAATATGGTATTCCCGAGTTCCGTCTGCCCAACAAGATCGTCGACGTAGAGATTGACAACCTTGCCAAGATGGGTGTTCACTTCCAGACTGACGTGATTGTCGGTAAGACCATCAGCATAGAACAGCTTGAGGCTCAGGGCTTTAAGGGCATCTTCGTAGGTTCTGGCGCTGGTCTGCCCAACTTCATGAATATCCCCGGTGAGAACAGCATCAATATCATGTCTTCCAACGAGTATCTGACGCGTGTGAACCTGATGGATGCTGCCAATCCGACGACCGATACCCCGCTGAATCCTGCCAAGAGTGTGCTCGTGGTGGGTGGTGGTAACACCGCTATGGACTCTTGCCGTACGGCCAAGCGTCTGGGTGCCGAGGTGACGCTCGTCTATCGTCGTTCTGAGGTTGAGATGCCTGCCCGTCTGGAGGAGGTGAAGCATGCCAAGGAAGAGGGTATCAACTTCCTGACGCTGCACAATCCTATCGAGTACATCGCCGATGAGACGGGTGCCGTGAAGCAGGCCATCCTTCAGGTGATGGAGCTGGGCGAGCCTGATGCATCAGGCCGTCGTTCGCCTGTGCCCGTAGAGGGCAAGACGGTGACGCTCGATGTGGATCAGGTCATCGTGGCTGTGGGTGTATCCCCCAACCCGCTCGTGCCGAAGTCCATCCCTGGCCTCGAACTGGGTCGCAAGAACACGATTGCCGTCTCTGAGGAGATGCAGTCCTCTCGCGCTGAGATCTTCGCCGGTGGTGATATCGTGCGTGGTGGTGCTACGGTGATCCTCGCTATGGGCGACGGACGTCGTGCTGCCCTGAATATGGACAAGCATCTGAGAGGTGAAAAGTGAGAAGTGAAAAGTGAGAAGTGGAGATGATATGGAGAGCCGTCGCCTTGAACGCCGTTTGAAAGAACGGTTCATCAAGGCGATGGCTACTTATCATCTGATAGAAGATGATGACCGTATCCTCGTAGGGCTCTCTGGCGGCAAGGACTCACTCCTGCTGACGGAACTGCTGGCAAAGCGCTCACTCATCCAGCATCCCCGCTTCACCGTCGAGGCCCTGCACGTAAGGATGGAGAACATCCGCTACGAGACGGACACCAGCTATCTCCAAGCCTTCTGCGACTCCCTCGGCATCAGGCTCCACATCAGGACAACCCGCTTCGAGGTCGAGGTTCCGAGTAATCAGAATAATCAGACTTCCGCCGCTCGGCTGCGCAAACAAAAACAGCCCTGCTTCCTCTGTTCCTGGAACCGCCGCAAGCAGCTCTTCAACCTCGCTCAGGAACTCGGCTGCAACAAGATCGCCCTCGGCCATCACCAAGACGACCTCATCCATACGGCGCTGATGAACCTCACCTATCAGGCTCGCTTTGCCACGATGCCCGCCCGTCTGAAGATGCGCAAGATGCCGCTCACGATCATCCGTCCGCTCTGCCTCATACCAGAGTCTGACATCAAGGCCTACGCAGAGCAGCAGGGCTATCAGAAGCAACAGAAACTCTGTCCCTACGAGACAAACTCGCACCGCACGGACATCAAGCGGTTCTACGACCAACTCGAACAGATGAACCCCGAGGCACGTTACAGCATCTGGGGAGCACTCGAAACAGAAAACAAACTCATAGAAGAATCAATATGACCATCAGGAAGATTGCGATACTCTCATTTGCGCTCCTTCTGCCGTTCTCGCTGAATGCGCAGAAGAAAAAAAAGCGACCCGTAAAGAAGCCCGTCGTGATGGTTGTGGAGGAGCCGCAGGAGGATCCCCGCATCACCAACATGCGTGAGATGACTCAGCAGATCGTCATCATCGACAGCATCGTCACAGACAAGGACCGTTTCCTCTCCCAATATCGTCTCTCTTCCGAGACAGGCACGCTGACCACCACTGGGCAGTTCTTCGGTAAATCCCTTAGAGGCTATGCTTTCCTCAACGAGATGGGCAACAAGGTCTATTTCAGCCGTACGGACGGCAGCGGCTTTTTACGCCTCTACACCAGCGACAAATTAGGCAACACCTGGGGTGAGGCCATTCCCCTGAAAGGACTCTCAGAAGGCATCACAGATGCCGACTATCCCTTCATGATGAACGACGGCATCACCTTCTACTTCGCTGCTCAAGGCGAAGAGAGTATCGGCGGCTACGACATCTTCTTCACCCGCTACGACTCCCGCAACGGCAGTTTCCTCAAACCCGAGAACATCGGCATGCCTTTCAACTCTGAGGCCAACGACTACATGTATGCGGCCGACGAGGAGACTGGCATCGGCTACTTCGTCAGCGACCGTCGCCAGCCTGAGGGCAAGGTGTGCGTATATATCTTCATCCTTTCTGAGACACGACGTTCCTACGATCCCTCGAAGTACACGGAACAGCAGATCCGCGACTTTGCAGATATCACGCGTATCGCGGACACCTGGGGCAACGGCAAAGATCGCCGTGCTGCCCTTGCCCGTCTGAAAGCCATCGGCACGACGGATGCCCAACCAGCCACAGAAAACACGACGGCTACGAATACGGCCATTGTCATCAACGACCGTCTGACCTACACCAGCGTCAAGGACTTCCGTTCTCCCGCTGCCGCTAACCACTACCGTGAGCTGCTGAAGGCCCGTGAGCGTCAGGCCATTATCGAGGCCGACCTCCAGAAAGCCCGCGAACGTTATGCCCGTGCTAACGAAGACGGACGCCATCTGCTCCATGAGCTCATCCTCCAAAACGAAGAGCAGGCCTTGCTGCTCCATAACTCCATTCACAGGTTGGAGAAGCAGATCCGTAAAGAAGAAAACAATAATAACAAATAATTAAAGTCTATGAATAAGAGAACATTTCCTGCATCAGAGCTGATCATCAACAACGACGGCTCTTGTTTCCACCTCCATTTGAAGCCCGAGCAGTTGGCTGACCGTGTGATCCTCGTGGGCGACCCTGCTCGTGTAGATACCGTCGCTGCCCATTTCGACTCGAAAGAATGCGAGGTCAGCAGCCGTGAGTTCCACACCATCACGGGTATGTACAAAGGCAAGCGTATCACCTGCCAGAGTCACGGCATCGGCTGCGACAACATCGACATCGTGGTCAACGAACTCGATACCCTCGCCAACATCGACTACCAGACGCGTGAGGAGCGTGACGAGCATCGCACACTCACGATGGTACGCATCGGCACCTGTGGCGGACTACAGCCCTTCACACCCACAGGCTCGTTCATCGCCAGCGTGAAGAGCATCGGCTTCGACGGTCTGCTCAACTACTATGCCGGACGCAACGTGGTCTGCGACATTCCGATGGAGAAGGCCTTCTGCGAGCACATGCAATGGGATTCCATCAAGGGAGCACCCTACGTGTCCATCGCCGACGAGGAACTCATCAATCAGATTGCCCAAGACGATATGGTGCGTGGCTACACCGTTTCCTGCGGAGGATTCTACGGTCCTCAGGGACGTATGCTGCGTGCAGAGATTGCCGACCCAAAGCAGAACGAGAAGATCGAGGCTTTCGAATACGATGGCATGAAGATCTGCAACTTCGAGATGGAATCCTCAGCCGTTGCCGGTCTCGCCGCCATTCTGGGCCATCGGGCCATGACCTGCTGCATGGTCATTGCCAACCGTTACACCACGGAGATGAACACCGAGTACAAGAACTCCATCGACACCCTCATCGGCAAAGTCCTCGACCGCATTTAGTAACCTCTTCCCCTCCTAAGTTAGGAGGGGCCAGGGGTGGTCTGAACCGCCTCAAACCCCGCCTCAGACCCGCCTCAGCCCCCGCCTCTGTCTCACCTCTGACCCGCCTCTCCGCCTCATCAACAATGATCGAAACCACCATCTGCGCCCTCGCCACTGCCCCCGGTGGAGCCCTCGGCATCATCCGCATCTCAGGCCCTCAGTCGCTTGAGATTCTTTCTCGTGTGTTCCGTGGCTCTGGCGACGTGCTGACCTATCCTGCCAGCACCATCCACTACGGCCACATCAGAAACGGAGATGAAATCCTCGACGAAGTGCTGCTCTCCGTCTTCCGCGCCCCACACTCTTACACCGGCGAAGACTCCGCAGAGATCTCCTGCCACGGCTCGCGCTACATATTAAACAAGGTGATCGAGCTGTTGATCCAAAACGGCTGTCGGATGGCTCAGCCAGGCGAGTTTACCCAGCGTGCTTTCCTCAACGGCAAGATGGATCTCTCGCAGGCCGAGGCCGTCGCAGACCTCATCGCATCTGGCAACAAAGCCACCCATCAGATAGCCATGACGCAGCTTAGAGGCAACGTCTCGTCAGAGCTTTCCCGCCTTCGCAAACAACTCCTGAAACTCACTTCATTGCTCGAGCTCGAACTCGACTTCTCTGACCACGAAGACCTCGAATTTGCCGACCGCAGTGAGTTGTTGAATATTGCGAATAAAATCAACAATCGCATCACGACACTCGCCCGCTCTTTTGAGACCGGACAAGCATTGAAGAATGGTATTCCCGTGGCTTTGGCTGGCAAAACAAATGTTGGAAAATCAACGCTGTTAAACAAATTGCTTCGCGATGACCGTGCAATCGTCTCTCCGGTACATGGAACAACTCGAGATACTGTCGAAGATACGATAGACCTCAACGGTATCACCTTCAGATTTATCGACACTGCCGGTATCCGACAGACCACAGACGAGGTAGAGCAGATTGGCATCAATCGCACCTACGCCGCTATCAGCAAAGCCCGTATCGTGCTATGGATCATCGATGCAGAGCCAACAACGGAAGATATTCAAGAGATGCTCGAACGATGCAAAGACAAGTCATTGATTATCATAAGAAATAAGATTGATATCCTATCAACATCTGAAGCATCCTCCATATCTGATCCGAGACTGAAAGACATCCCTGCCGTAGAGATCTCCGCCAAGCAAGGCACAAACATCGACAAGCTGGAACAGGCGATCTTCGAAGCTGCCTGCTCGGCTTTGTCACTCGCCTCGTCCAAGAACATCCCAGAGCTTTCCGAACAGGACATCATCGTTACTTCCGCACGGCAGTACCAGTCACTTATCAGTGCCCACGAAAATCTCTCACGCGTGCTGTCTGGCCTGGAGTCCGGCCTTAGTGGCGATCTTGTTTCTGAGGACCTAAGACTCGTATTAGATGATCTTGCCAACATCACTGGCCAAGGCCGCATTTTGACCAACGAAGTATTAGAAAATATATTTACACACTTTTGCGTGGGCAAATAGCAGCGCTTAACGCGCTGAATATCAATTAGTTACAAATTTCTTAAAAACAAATTATAAATTATTACCCAAAACACAACTACCTCATTATCAATGAATTACGATTTTTAAGTTTATTAAAAAACGTCTAATTTTAGGAACTTTTTCTACCCTCTAGGAAATTAATAATTTGCATAAAACAACCCAAAAACGAATCCAATAGCATTAAAATCGGCCATAAAACACAAGTTTTCACAATAATCATCGACTCTATTCCTACTCAATATGACTCTTGTGGACTTATATTATTATTAGTCACACTAAGGTGACTAAAATTATTATGAGTAATTACAAGCATTTCAAACATTACTACGATCCTTACGATAGTTTGGATGTAGAGTGGCAGAATGTTGTGTCGAAGGGACATCTCACAATCAGTGAGGTCGTGTCACTTTCCGGCTACACAAAAAGCTACGTTTACCGTCTGGTAAAAGACGGCATTATTCCATGTATGAATGGAAAGAGTGGTAAACTGGTCAGATGGATTGACTTCATCCATTGGTATTCACATCTACCGGAGACACCCGCCTCCCCCATCGGCGAGGCATCGTTCTCCATCGCTGGCTTGACAAAGCTAACAGGCATGGGAAGATGCTGGCTGTTAAAGTTAGTGACGAGATACGGTGTCAGGTCATACAATGTCGGCTGGCTCAAACGCTATAACAAGGAAGACGTTATGTCAGCCTGGGCGGAAGCATCATGTTATGTCAAGCCATGGCTTAGTATCGATGAAGCAATGATGATTATCGAGACAGACAGGAAAGCACTGTTTCGGGCTGTTGCGCAGAACATTGTGCATATCAGGCACGACAAAGGGGTTCTCTTATTCAATGCTCATGATTTAAAAAGATGGAAGGAGGATTGCTATGAATAGGGTCACTATAAGAACAAAGAAAAAGAGCAAAGGGACCATGTTGTCCGTGTTCTTAGAGTATAATCCTGCCTTTGTTAATCCCAAGGGCGAGGAGGTCAGGTATGAATTCCTGAATCTGGAGAAATACGTGAATCCTATTAGCGACATCGAGAAACGGCACAATGAAATGATCGGCGAGATTGCAGAAGCGATCCGTTGCGACAGGTATATGAGAATGGTGAAGAAGGAGTATTCCTTCATACTGAAAGACCAGCTCAACGGTAGTTTTTTGGATTATTTCCACAACTGCTGCCAATACTATGGTATCAAATACATCTGTAGTTACAAACACTTCAAAAGATTCTGTAACAACGAATGCTCTTTCAAGGATCTGTCCGTAAGCCTTTGCGAGAAGTTCTCCAAGTTCCTCTTCAAGGAAAGATGTTGGAAAAGAACGGGTAAACTTAAACATAATACAGCGGTGGCATATCTGAATGCCTTCCTGTCAGTCGTTGCGCTTGCATATAAAGACGGAATTCTCCAAAATGACATTACAGCTGACGTTAAGAGAATCCACTGGAACCATGACACCAAGAAGGAGTATCTTGAAGAAAGCGAGATACAGCGGTTGGAGAAGGTTGACTATTCAGCAAATCCGATGGTAAAACAGGCTGCACTCCTGTCTGTTTACACGGGTCTTAGGAGGGCAGATATTATCAATCTTGAATGGAAGGACATAAACCTCCGATACAAGAACAAGTCAAATATATGTCTGACTATCCGTAAGACGAAAACGGTTGTCAGTCTGCCATTGTCAGCATCGGCAACAAGACTGCTTCGTTCTATAAGCAGGGATGGTCCTCGCGTATTTCCTGGTCTTACAGAATTCATGCTGAACAAGGAGGTTCCGTTGCTGGTGGAGAAGGCAAAGATTGACAAGCACATAACCTTTCACTGCTTCAGGCATAGCTTTGCAATGGCTTTGCTAAACAAAGGTACGGACATCTATACCATTGCCAAACTGATGGGACATAGATCTGTTAC
>CACYQO010000096.1 GCA_902776545.1 uncultured Prevotellaceae bacterium
GATGGATTCACCTTCTTTCTGTATATTGGCGAGCCGCTCGTTGGCCTCATGCGCCTTGCGCAATGAGTCGTCGATGAAAGCCTGACGCTCCTTCACCATACCGGTGATGACAGGAAAGCCAAACTTCCACAGAAGGAAGAACACCACGAGGAACGTGATGGTCATCCAGAACAGCAGGCCAGTACTCGGAATCAATAAATCCATACGCTGTGATTTACTTTTTTACCTTTTTACTTTTTTACCTTTGCTTAGATGCAGAGGAATGCGATAACGGCTGCGAAGAGTGCCACACCCTCGATAAGAGCTGCAGCCACGATCATGTTCGTGAACAGCTTGTTCATCACTTCCGGCTGGCGAGCCATGGCGTCCATAGCCTGACCACCGATTTTACCAATACCAAGACCTGCGCCAATAGCTGCGAGACCTGCGCCAACTGCTGCGCCTAACTTTGCAACACCTTCTGCTGCCAATAATGCTGTAATCATAATCTTTTGAGTTTTAAATTGTTAATTATTTAATGTTTTAATCTTTTAATCTCTTAATTTTTAAATTTTATAATTTTACTCGTGTTCGGGTTCTACACGTGCCAGTCCGATGAAGACGGCAGAGAGCATGGTGAACACCATCGCCTGGATGAAGCATACCAGACACTCGAGGCACATCATGAAGACACTCATGATGACGCTGAGGGCCGACATAGAGAGCTGTACGGCGACAGCCTGCGAAGCCACGAGGAAGATGATACACGTGATAGCCACCGCAATGGCATGGCCTGCCATCATGTTGGCGAAAAGTCGGATCATCAGGGCGAAGGGCTTGGTGAAGATACCCACGAACTCGATGACGGGGATGATGGGGATAGGCGCTTTGAGCCAGGTGGGAACCTCAGGCCAGAAGATGTCCTTCCAGTAGTGCTTGTTGCCCGAGAACTGCACAATGAGGAATGTGCAGAGGGCGAGGAAGAACGTCACGGCGATGTTACCCGTCACGTTGCCCGACCCCGGCGGGAAGGGGATCAGTCCCATCACATTGCACGTGAAGATGAAGAAGAAGCACGTGAGCAGATAGGGGGTGTACTTCTCGTAGCCCTTGCCTACTCCCGGCTTGATGATATCATCGACCACGTACATCACGAGCATCTCGACGAAGCCTACGAAGCCACCAGGCGCACCATCGGAGGCCTTGCGCTTCTTGTACCAGCGGGCGCTGAACAGGATGCAGCAGAGCAGGATGATGACGTTGATGAACATCACGGCGACCGTCTTGGTGATGCTGAGGTCGAGCACGGGATCGCCGCTCTCGACAATCTTGCCTGCGTTGTCACCCTCTGTGGCGATGGCCAGTCCGTAAGGCCCCTGGCGCAGTCCGTTGGCATCAGCATGGTGTTCGAACTCCGAGGAGCAGAACACGTGCCAGCCTGTGGAGCTGTTGACGATGACGGGCAGGGGGATGACCAGTGACTTGCCCTCGCCAAAGTCGGTCACGTGCCAGTCGTGAGAGTCCTTGATATGCTCAAGCACCACCTCCTTGGCTGAGAAATCCTCTGCCTGCATCGCCGGCACCAGTGCGAACAGCACGAGTGACAAGCATAGCAGTCGTTTGATGTGATTCATTATTCTTTCTACTTAATGTCTTAATTTCAGTGTAACAACCATCATTATCGCGTACATTATTATAAATGTGGCGGCGAAGCGGATGGCGTCTTCTCTATTCTCGGTGAAGGATACGTAGAGCCCGACAACCGTCGCGACGAGCAACATGCGTATCGTTGCCATGATCAGATAGAAGTGTACCAGGTGATCGGGTGCCTGTCGCTTGACGACATCATAGCCTTTCACGTAGGCCACGCCTAAGAGGGTGAAGAAGAGGACGGAGAGGAAATATTCCAAATGCTTATTCCTCCTTCAGTTCCACACAGAGCGAAACCTGATTCTTCTGTACCTCCACGAATCCACCGAGGATGGGCAACACGTTGCCGGCATACTCCACATCGCCTTTCGTCAGCGTGGAGATGATCGGGGCGTGGTTGCTGAGAATCTCGAAGTTACCCTGCGTTCCGGGCACCTTCACAGACTCCACTTCACCTGTGAATTCAATCCTTTCGGGCGAAACTATCTTCAACTGTAACATAATGGGATTTACGATTTACGAATTTACGATTTTCGATTTTATCCCTTAGCAGCTTCCAACAGTTTCTTAGCCTTCTCCTTCGCATCCTCAATAGTACCGACATTGAGGAATGCCTGCTCGGGCAGGTCGTCGACCTCACCGTCGAGGATGGCATTGAAGCCCTTGATGGTATCTTCGATGGGCACCATCACACCTGGCAGACCAGTGAACTGTGATGCCACGGAGAACGGCTGCGACAGGAAACGCTGTACACGACGTGCACGGTTCACCGTCTGCTTATCTTCATCAGAGAGCTCATCCATACCGAGGATGGCGATGATGTCCTGAAGCTCCTTGAAGCGCTGCAGAATCTGCTTCACACGTTGGGCACAATCATAATGAGCCTTACCCACAATCAGCGGATCAAGGATACGAGAGGTTGATCCCAACGGATCCACTGCGGGATAGATACCAAGCTCAGCAATCTTACGATCGAGCACCGTCGTTGCATCCAGATGAGTAAACGTGGTAGCAGGTGCAGGGTCGGTCAAGTCATCGGCAGGCACATACACTGCCTGTACTGATGTGATTGAACCAGTCTTCGTAGAAGTGATACGCTCCTGCATCGTACCCATCTCAGAGGCCAGCGTCGGCTGATAACCTACGGCTGAAGACATACGGCCGAGCAGAGCAGATACCTCAGAACCAGCCTGCGTGAAACGGAAGATGTTGTCAATGAAGAACAGGATATCGGCAGCACCGCCGTCCTTACCGCCACCGTCGCGGAAGCCTTCGGCCACTGTCAGTCCAGAGAGGGCTACGGAAGCACGGGCACCGGGAGGCTCGTTCATCTGACCATAGACCAATGTGGCCTGTGACTTCTTCAGCTCCTCAGGATCGACGAGTGAAAGGTCCCATTTGCCTTCGTTCATGGCCTGACGGAACTTCTCGCCATAGCGGATAACGCCCGATTCGATCATCTCGCGGATAAGGTCGTTACCCTCACGGGTACGTTCTCCCACACCGGCGAAGACGGAGAATCCGTTGTGTCCCTTGGCGATGTTGTTGATGAGCTCCATGATGAGCACGGTCTTACCCACACCGGCACCGCCGAAGAGTCCGATCTTACCACCCTTCATATAGGGCTCGAGCAGGTCGATCACCTTGATACCCGTAGCGAGGATCTCCTTCTTCGTGGAGAGTTCCTCGAACGAGGGGGCTTCGCGGTGGATGGGATAGGCACCCTCCATGTTGAGCTGTTTCATACCGTCGATAGGCTGTCCGATCACGTTCAGCATACGACCTTTAATCTGATCTCCCGCAGGCATCAGGATAGGTGTGCCGAGAGGGATGACTTCCAGTCCACGCTGCAAGCCGTCGGTGTTGTCCATAGCCACGCAGCGCACCGTATCCTCGCCGATGTGCTGCTGCACCTCGACGATTAGGACGCGCCCGTCGCCACGATCGATTCTCAAAGCTTCGTGAATCTTCGGCAACACCTTCTCAGCCTCCTGACCTTCTGTATCGAAATATACATCGATAACAGCGCCAATAATCTGGGAAATGTGTCCAATAATTTGTGACATACGCTTGTTAGTTTATTTAAGTTATACTCGTTTTTAAGTTATAATGTTTGCAAAGATAGTGCTATTTTTTTAATTGAGGAAATTTTTATGAAGTTTTTTGCTCAAATACGCAACAATCGGCGAAATTTAGGACTTCCGCAGGGCGATATTATAGTTATAATACGTCTGATTGCCTGTCACGTCCTCAAGCACCTTGATGAAAGGCGGGAAGTTGATGGTTTCCTGTTCGCCCACTCCCTTCGTCTCCAAGATGACCAGATCATTGATGGGCGAGAGGAACGTGTCAATCTGGAAGAACTGACCTTTCCAGATGAAACTCTGACGCCGCTTGACGATGGTCTGACGGTAGGGATCGGCCTGCTGGAGCATCTGCTCGTAGAGGTTGTTGTCCACCTTTCGCTCCGTCTCGATGATCTCCGTGTCCGAGATGCGTTTCGTGGAACGGTGCAGGTTGACAACCTTTCCCCCACTCCACTCCCTGCGTCGCAGACGAATCTCACAGCATGGTTCTGCCACGAGATAGGTCTGGGTGATCATACTGTCGGAACTCTCAGGCACCTCACCGGTGATCTCAACGCGGTAAATACGTTCGTCGTGTAGGGGCTGCGGCAGTCCGACAACCTTTGAGATCTCCTTGAGCACACGGTTGAGTTTGTTCTCGAAATCGTCGTGGTTGTTGATCACACGCAGATGAGGATGGCCTGTCCACGCACGGATAACCTTTTTGTCGAGTTCCCGGGCGATGCGCAGTCCTTCCTCATTGGCCTGTTCGTAGCGGGTGGCATTGGTGGCGGTAGTATAATACTGTTCCGCACCATCGGCAGCCGACACCAGATGCAGCACGGCATCATAGCGTTCCATCAAGGCGTTGGTGCTGGTGCCTGCCATCGCAGTAATCTCCTCCCACTCCTCCGGCTTGATATAAGCAGAGATGTCCATCGTACCACGGTCGCAGACGATGAGCACAGGTCTCGTGCATACTTCGGCGAGACGCATGAACTGGTCTTCGAAAGCCAGCTGTGTCTCAAGGATAGCCCGCTCACCCTGATAATACAGGTCGCGGTTCGGCGTCAGGTAGTTCCAGCCGGCGGTACTATAGATAGTAGGTACCTCCGGCACGTTGAACACCTTGTAGCCGAATCCCGAGAAGTATTCAGTAATCTTCACCAGTGCCGTGGTCTTACCGGCACACGGACCTCCCGTCAGAACGATCTTCTTTATTTCAGGCATTATATACTGAGTTCGTCGAGCACGTTGATGAGACGCTTGTCAAAGCGCTTGTCGGTGCGGATACACTCACTGAAAGGCACATAGACCACTTCGTTGTAGCGGACACCCACCATGACGTTGCGCTGGCCTTGTATGATGGCCTCGATAGCACCGACACCTGTACAACTGGCCAAGATACGGTCACGTGCCGAGGGGCTACCGCCACGCTGCAGATGACCAAGAATAGATACACGCACATCGAATTCGGGGAACTCGTGCTTCACACGGTCAGCATAGTAAAGGGCACCACACTTGGGACTCTCCGACACAATGACGATACATGACTTCTTCGACTTACGGATGCCTCGGCCCATGAATGCAGCCAACTGGTCAACGTCGGTAGATTCCTCGGGAACAATGGCAGCCTCGGCGCCACAAGCGATGGCGCAGTTCTGTGCCAGGAAGCCGGCATCGCGTCCCATTACCTCGATGAAGAAGATGCGCTCGTGGGAGTTCGCCGTATCACGGATTCTATCGACGCAGTCCATGATGGTATTCATGGTCGTGTCGTAGCCGATGGTGGCATCTGTGCCGTAAAGGTCATTGTCGATGGTGCCTGGCAGACCGATGACAGGGAAGTCGAACTCCATACCGAAGTCGCGGGCTCCTGTCAGCGAACCATTACCGCCGATGACGACCAGGCAGTCAATTCCCTCCTTCTGACATGTCTCGTAGGCCTTCTGCTTACCCTCGGGTGTCGTGAACTCCTTCGAACGGGCGGTCTTCAGAATCGTACCACCACGGGTGATGATACCCGAAACATTCTCAGTAGTGAAAGTTTTTACCTCATCATTGATAAGACCTTCATAACCACGGTAGATACCTTTGACTGTAAAACCGTTGTAAATACCTGAACGTGTTACGGCACGGATAGCCGCATTCATTCCTGGTGCGTCACCTCCTGAGGTGAGGATACCAATTGTCTTAATTTTTGCCATACATTATTATATTAAAGTTATACATAACAAATCTCCAACCAAAGGACTATCAGTCCGACAATCCATCCAGCCAGTACTTTCAGTGTCATGTTCCTGAGGTACCAGCCTAAGCGGATATGCTCCATCTGCATCAGTGCCAGACCGCTGACCGATCCCACAGAGAGCAGACAACCACCCACAGCCGTACAGTAGGCGATGATCTTCCAGTAAGAACCATTGGTAATGAAACTGCCCATATAGTCGCCGGGCAGTGCACCCTTGACTACGGGATAGAGTGAGATATCGCTGATGGCGATGGTGAACGAGTCGATTAGGGCACTGAGGAATCCCGAGACGATGCCGAGGATCCACACGTTATGGATGGTCTCATCCATCCACTGTGCCACGTCAGGGAAGACACCCGTCTCCGTGACGACACCCATACCCAGCATGATACCCATCACGAAAAGGATCTGCTGGAGGGAACCATACTGCAAGGCCCGGGGGATGAAACGCTGAGACATCTGGTCTGCGTTCATCAGCTTACGGTTGAAAGCCTCGTTGACCACCCACAACACACTCAGCACACAGAGAGCACCAAGGAACGGTGACAGTTTGGTAATGTTGTGGAAAGTAGGGATGAACCAGAGACCACCAATACCCACAAAGAGCATGACGACACGCTGCCAGGGACTGAGGTTCGTATCATCGCCACGATAAGGCATCGGCGACCATTGTGTGTCGAGTCTCTCCGGCAATGCACGGTTGATAAATATCGTCGGGATCACCCAAGCCAGGATAGCCGGCAGTGCCATATACGATGAGAAACTGGTAGCCGTGATAGCCCCGTCTCCCCAGAGCAACAGTCCCGTAGGATCACCGATCACCGTGAAGCATCCGCCACAGTTGGCCGCTATGACTATCGCACAACCGATGAGCATCCTCTGTCGACGGTTCTGAACGATGCTGTGCATGATGACGAGCATCATCGTGGCTGTGGTCAGATTGTCGAGATTGGCAGAAATGACGAACGTCGCAAAGGTGATGGTCCAAAGCAGGCGTTTCGGATTACGCGTCTTAATCCATTTCTGGATGAAATCGAAACAGCTGTTGTTGTTCAGGATCTCGATGATGGACATTGTTGCCAGAAGGAACATGACGATACTTGCCGCACGACCGACATAATACAGGAACACATTGTCGTGGATGAAGTACTTCACCGCATCGCTCGTAGGTTCGGCACCACTCAGGAACTCTGCGTAGTCTTCTGGGTGCATATCCGTCACGAAGTCGGTACCCCAGCAGATATAGACCACCCATCCCACCGTGCCTAAGAACATGGCGATGGCTGCCTTGTTGACACCCGTCATATGACCGGTGGCAATGAGCAGATAGCCCAGGATCAGCAGTATTACTATTATCAGTGTCATGTCAGTCGCTAATTTAATATTTCGACGGGTGCCCAATACCAGAAGATGGTTCCATGTCCGTCTTCCTCGTTGTCACGGACTCCGATCTTTCCCTTACCTTTTTCCAGGATGGCCTTGCAGATACTCAGTCCGAGCCCCGGCGTATCTTCCTGAACGTATGTATTCTTATCCGACAGGAGGGCGAAGATGTTATCCTTGAGTTTGGCAGGCAGTCCGTTGCCAGTATCCTTCACCTCCACGTATAAGCCACCCTCTTTTCTGTAATAACTCAGGGTAATCTTTCCCTCAGTGGTATGCTGGCGGGCATTCTCAAGCAGATGCATCGTCACAATCCTCAACAGTTTGGGATCAACCATGGCCCGCAGACCACCGACAGGTTCTACGACCTCGAGCTCCACACCATTAGTTATCTGCATCCGTGTCTCGGTGGAATAAGCTGTCATCTCGCCGTCTATATCCGTCACCTGCCTATCAAACAACTGTCTGTTACCCTCGATATCAGAGAGTGAGAGCAGTTCGTTGATGAGATGGAGCAGTTGGAGACCGTTATTGTTGATGAGTTCAAGCAGATGCTGGTATTCCTCTTCCGGGATATCGTTCTTCGACATGGTCATGAGCAGATCCGAGAAACCGATGATGGCATTGAGCGGTGTACGGAGGGCGTGACTGAGGTTGTTGAGGAAGATATCTTTCAACTCCTCACTCTGCTGTGCCCGTTGCATCTCAAAGAGGATATGCTTGCGACCGATGCGCTGCTGGACGATAAGGCAGATGAGCGCCAGGATGATGATGCCTGCAATCAACAGCCATACCCACATCGGGATATAGAGTCCGCTGAAGGTGGTCTTGATGTCACCATAGACATCCTCCACGACACCGTCCTCGTCCATTTTCTCCAGTTCATTGTTAATCCTTTCGATGAGATGTCTGTCGTGACTCACATAACAATATTCACGCGGCATCAGTGCCAGGTCGGTGGCCACCAGATTATCCAATTTTTCCTTCTCAATCAGATACTTGGCCTGATAACGGAAACAGATCACAGCATCGTATTTGCCTTTCGAGAGATCAGAGAGTGTGCTTGACAGGTCTTTGATCAGGATGGGTTTCGCACCGACTTTCTCCAACGTGTCCTTGAGAGGACGCGACAGCATCATCGCAATCTCCTTGCCACCGACGTCACGAAGACCATAGGGAGGCTTGTCCGTGTCGCGGTGGACAATCTGATAATACAGACGGAACACGGGACGGGAGTAGTTGGTGATGTCCTTACGATAGGAGGAATAGACCATCATACCGAGATCCACACGACCTTTGATGATATCGTCGGCAATGTTCTCCCATGTATTGGGTGCATAGGTGAACGGCAGTTGCAGTCGTTTCATCAGTTTCTGGGTGAACTCCACATCAAGACCATGAGGGATACCGGTAGCGTCGACATACTCCAACGGCGGATAGTTCATGTCAATACCGAAAATCAGGGGTCTTTCGCTGGAATACCGAAGATCAGCAGCCTTGCCCAAGAGAGCAAAGCACATCAGCAGTAATATCAGTCCTGTCCGTTTCATACTTTCGGTATTCGTATGATTGGGCACAAAGTTACAAAATATTTTTTAACTACCAAAACTTTTTGCTAAAAAGTCCATAAAAAAAGAAATATCCCCGCTTGATTAGCGAGGATATTCACAATATATTCAGTTTTGCTTAGCCACCGAAATTGTCATACATGATGCTTTCCGGTTCGACACCGAGTGAGTCGAGCATCGAAACGACAGCTGCCGACATCGGGCCAGGACCGCACATATAGTACTCCACATCCTCTGGAGCCTCGTGATCCTTCAGATAGGTGTTGAGCATCACCTGATGGACGAAGCCCGGAGTGTACTTCACGCCTGCGGCATCTGCTGCGGGATCGGGACGGTCGAGGGCCAGATGGAAGTGGAAGTTCTTGAACTCCTTCTCCAGGCCAAGGAAGTCTTCGAGATAGAACACCTCGTTGAGGGCACGTGCGCCATAGAAGTAGTGCATCTCGCGGTCGGTCGTCTTCAGGGTCTTTGTCATGTGCATGATCTGTGCACGGAGCGGAGCCATACCGGCACCACCACCAACCCAGATCATCTCCTTCTTCGAGTCGAAGTGCGGATGGAAGTCTCCGTAAGGGTTTCAGCGAGAAGATATAAGAAGAGGCGATACCCGGGTTCACCTCCATGAAGCCGCTGCGATCAGGCTTGAACGGCGGTGTGGCGATACGGACGGTAAGCATGAACACATCACCCTCTGCAGGATAGTTCGCCATCGAGTAGGCACGGATGGTGGGTTCGGGGTTCTTACACTTCAGCGGGAACAATCCGAACTTCTGCCAAGACGGCAGGTACTCGTCGCCGATAAGACTCTTGTCGAAGTCCTTGTCGTAGTCGATGCAGTCGAAAGCAGGAATCTTGATCTGAGCGTAAGAGCCAGGCAGGAAGTCCATGTGGGCACCGGCGGGCAGCTGTACCTTGAACTCCTTGATGAACGTAGCCACGTTCTTGTTCGAGATGACGGTACACTCGTACTCCTTCACGCCGAGGATACTCTCGTCGACATGAATCTTCAGGTCACCCTTCACCTTACACTGACAACCCAGGCGCCAGCCGGCCTTAATCTCCTTACGTGAGAAGTGGGGCTTCTCAGAGTCGAGGATCTCGCCACCTCCTTCAAGCACCTGTACCTTACACTGTCCGCAGGAGGCCTTACCACCGCAGGCAGAGGGCAGGAACACACCGTTCTCATTGAGCGTAGACATCAGCGAGTTACCCTGGGCAACGGAGATGGTACGGTCGCCGTTGATCACAATATTCACGTTTCCTGAGGGCGACAGATACTTCTTCGCCACGAGCAGGATAATCACGAGCAGGAGTATGACGATGAGGAATACTCCGATACTATATGCTATAAACTGTGCCATACCTTATCAAATATTTAAGCCAGAGAAACACATCATCGCCATAGCCATCAGGCCGACGGTGATAAACACGATGCCGAGGCCCTGCAGGGGCTTGGGAACATCCGAATACTGCATCTTCTCACGGATGGCACCCATGGCTACGATGGCCAGTGTCCAACCGAGACCGGAACCGAAGCCATAGACGATGGCATCGACGATCGAGGTGATGGCCTGTGAGTTGGAGGGATCCATGAGGATGCGCTGCTGCATGAACAGCGAGGCACCCATGATGGCGCAGTTCACAGCAATCAGCGGCAGGAAGATACCCAAGGCTGCATAGAGAGAGGGTGAATACTTCTCCACCGTCATCTCCACCAGCTGCACCATACCTGCAATCACGGCGATGAAGAGGATGAACGACAGGTAGCTCAGGTCTACGCCTGCCACGAGACAGTCAGGACCCAGCACCTTGGTCTGCAACAGATAGTTCACGGGTACGGTGACGGTGAGCACGAAGGTCACTGCCATTCCGAGGCCCAACGAGGTCTTCACGGTCTTCGACACGGCAAGGTAGGAACACATGCCGAGGAAGAAGGCGAAGATCATATTGTCGACGAATATCGACCGAAACAGTAATGAAATTATATGATCCATATCTTATTTCTCCTTATAAAAGTAAGCACGATGAACCCAAATCACACAACCAACGAGAATCAGTGCCATAGCCGGCATCGTCATCATACCGTTGTTCACATAGCCGAAGTCGTAGCAGGCATCAGGAACGATCTGGAAGCCTAACAGCGAACCACGTCCGAGAAGCTCACGGACTGCACCTACAATCACCAGGATCATAGCATAGCCGAGACCGTTACCCACACCGTCGAGGAACGAGGGCCAGGGCTTGTTCTGCATGGCGAACGCCTCCAGACGACCCATGAGGATACAGTTGGTGATGATCAGACCTACATACACACTCAGCTGAACGCTCACGTCGTAGGCGAAAGCCTTCAGGATCTGAGAAACGATGGTCACGAGAGCAGCCACCACCACCAGCTGCACCACGATACGGATGCGGTTAGGGATGGTGTTACGGATAATCGAGATGATCACATTCGCAAAAGCGGTGATGACCGTCACAGCGAGACCCATCACGATGGCAGGCTTCAACTGTGAAGTCACAGCCAAGGCCGAGCAGATACCGAGTACCTGTCCGAGGATGGGATGGTCGAGGTTCAACGGATTGGTGAAAACCTCCTTATTTTGTTTACTGAATAATGCCATAGTTTACTCCTCCTCTGCTTTAGGTTCTTCAGTGGCTGTAGAGTCAGCGGGCTCAGGTGTGCACATCATCTTCGTAAAGAGTTCGACGGCATTCTTTCCGGCATCCTTCAGTCCAGCCTTAATCATATCATTCACACCATTAGAGGTCAGCGTAGCACCCGTCACGACATCTACCTGAGTCGTGGGATCCTCCACCTTCTTCACAATCGAGATGGCCACATCCTGAGTACCATCGAGGAAAACCTTCTTGCCGATGAACTTCTCCTGCCAGGCCTGAGAGTCCTTGATCTCAGCACCGAGACCGGCGGTCTCACTCTCGTGGTTGAAATAGGCACCATAGACAGTCGGCGTCTCATCACCGTGGATGGAGACGTAACCGCTGATACCACCCCAGAGTCCCATACCCTTCATGGCGACCACGAGGATATCCTCACCGTCGATCTCACAAAGGTAGTACTTCTGTCCGTCCTTCTCGGCTTCTTCCTTCACCACCTCGGCATACTTGGCTTCTGCTTCAGCGCCGTCGAGGTTGCGGATGTTCAGCGAGTAAAGGATCTGTTTCTTGATGTCGAGGGCCACGTTTGCATCCTGCATCGGCTTCAGGGCCTGATAGACGAATGCCAGCAGGAAGGCCACGATGACCACCAGAATCGCACTATATATAATAATGTACGTATTCGAATTCGTATTCAGTTTCATTTGGTACCTCCTCTCTTTAAGCGTTTCGAGATATTGCGCTCCACGATGAAGTGGTCGATTGTGGGAGCAAACATATTACCAAAGAAGATGGCGAGCATCATACCCTCAGGATAACCGGCATTCATCACACGGATGATGACAGCCATCGCACCAATGAGGAAACCGTAGATATACTGTCCGGTAGTGGTGCGGCAGGATGTCACGGGATCGGTAGCCATGAACACGGCACCGAAGGCGAAACCGCCGAGCACGAAATGATGCCACCAGGTGATGGACTGACCTGTCTGGTCGAAGATCAGTGCCAGCACGGCACCGCCCACGAACACGCTCAGCATCGTACGCCAGGAGGCGATGCCCATCACGAGCAGCAGACAGGCACCGATGGCGATGGCGATGAGCGAGGTCTCACCGATAGAACCCGGGATGAAACCGCAGATCATGTCACAGATAGAGGCGTTGGGATCAATACCCTGAGCCAGCTGTCCGAGCGGCGTGGCGGCGGTGAATCCGTCGGGCAGGTCGTTACCCAGTCCGAAGATCGAGTTCTGAGCCACCCACACCGTGTCGCCCGTCATCTTCGCAGGATAGGCGAAGAAGAGGAACATACGTGCAGCGATGGCGGGGTTGAAGATGTTCATACCCGTACCGCCGAAGATCTCCTTACAGAAGATCACCGAGAAGGCGCAGGCCAGAGCCAGCATCCACAACGGACAGCCGATGGGGATGATCAGCGGGATGATGATACCCGAGACGAGGTAACCCTCCTGGATCTCCTCACCCTTCCACTGTGCCCAGGCAAACTCGATGCCCAGACCTACGATATAGCTCACGAGGATCTTGGGCAGCACAGCCAGGAAACCGTAGAAGAATATCTCGAAGAAACCGGCCGTAGCCAATGTCCCTGCGGCGAGATAGTTCTGATAGCCGATATTATACATACCAAACAGCATGGCTGGCATCAGGGCGATGACCACCATACTCATAATGCGCTTCGAGTCGATAGCGTCGTGAATGTTGACGCCAGACTTTGACGTGTCGTTAGGCACAAGCGCAAACGTCTCAAAGCCGTCGAATACGCTGCGGAAAGCATGCAGCTTGCCGCCCTCTTCGAAGCTTGGCCTCATTTTGTCGAATAAGTTTCTTATAGCACTCATGTCTTTATGCGTTTTCTTTACGTAAAATATTCAGTCCTTCACGCAATTTCGAGGAATCCACGAACTCTGCCAGTGCAAAGTCTTCAGGGCTAACCTCATAAATACCCAAAGCCTCCTGACGGTCGATATCACCAGCGATGATAGCTTTAATCAGGTACTCAGCATAGATATCCATCGGCAGCACCTTGTCGTACTCACCGCTCATAATCATGTGACGCTCACCACCCTTGATACGGGCATCGAGTGCATACTGCTTCTTACCACACAGCCAAGAGAAGTAGCTGCGGCTTACAGAGAACTGCTTGAAACGAGGCAGGATCCATCCCAGCAACTCGTCGGCATCATTACCCTCAGGAATCACGGTAATCTCAGAGCTATGGGCACCGAGGAAGCCTTCCTTCGTAGTGGGCTTACCTGTCAGTACGTTACCATTGATGATACGGACACTCTTAGAAGCGTCGTAGCTATTGGAAAGCAACGTGGAGAGTTCCTCACCCACCAGCATATCCACATAGGCAGGGCTCTTGATCTCACTGCCACAGAGGGCTACCGTACGACGCAGGTCCACTTTACCGCTGTTGAACAGACGTCCGATGAAGAGCGCCACAGAAGGGTCGCCTATGGTCCAAACCACCTCACCCTTGTTCACTGGGTCGATGTTGTTCACCTGTACACCTACATTTCCTGCAGGGCACTTGCCGTCGAACACATTCACCTCGGCATCCTTCACGTTCTCAAGGGCAGAGCCTACACCTACACCGAGATAGGTCTTGGCAATCTTCGAGAGTGCCGTGATACCAGTCTGGAAGTCAGCCTCCTGTCCCTTTACCTCGTACTCGAAGTCGGCAGCCAAAGGCTTGTCGCGCAGGGCAGAGACGAAAATCGCCTTAGGCATCACCGACGGATTAGTCGATACAGCATAAGGCAACTGGTTGATGTAACCGAAAAGACCAGCTTCGAGCAGGGCGTCGATGACAGCCTTACCGTCAAGCTTCGCAACATCCTTCTTGCCGAAATCCACATAACTCTGCTGAGCGTCGGCATCCACCTTAACACAGAGCACTTTTCTACGTTCACCACGCACGACGGCACTCACCGTACCACTGACTGGCGAGGCAAACTTCACCTCAGGATACTGTTTGTTCACAAACAACGCATCCCCGGCCTGAACCTTATCGCCTTCCTTAACGACAACCTTCGGCGTCACACCCTCAAAGTCATCCGGCATCAAAGCGTATTTGCCGTTTGACTTCAACTGGATCTTTTGCTCAGCTGCGCGTCCTTTCAGGTTAATGTCCAAGCCCTTGTGTAGCTTAATTACATTTGCCATTTATATAAAATTTAGTTGAATAGTTGCAAGATGCGAGTGCAAAATTAGTAAAATTCGGGCA
>CACYQO010000097.1 GCA_902776545.1 uncultured Prevotellaceae bacterium
AGAGGAGTTTACCATCGACGATGTGGTTCAGTGTTTCGCGCTGAAGAACAACACCTCGGCACGTTCAAGGGTGGTTCGAATGATGAAAGATGGTCTTGTGATGAAAGCGGACGAGTACGTAGAAAACGGCACCACCAAGGCTATGTATAAGAAAACGGGCACGGCAATGCTCTAACGGTGTGACACTGTGACGCTGTGACGCAGTTGCATTTGCGAAAGTGAAAAATTAAACTAAAAGAAATTATGACAGAAATAAGTATTAACAAAACTATGCACCTCTCCGAGCATTTTACACTCGGGGAGGTAACCAAGAGCAGACATGCAGAGGTGTATAATATCCCCAGTCATGTGGCCATAGAGAATCTGAAAAGGGTTTGTGGGTGGTTGGAGGAATTGCGCAGGCGGTATAATCAGCGGTATGTTCTGCGCTCGGTTTCCCCTCCTGAGTTAGGAGGGGCTAGGGGTGGTCTGAACAGAGGATTGTCTGGCGCTTCTTCAGACCACCCCACCCATACGGGCACCCCTCCTAACTCAGGAGGGGAAATAGATACCGAAGAGCCCATCATTATTACTAGTGGCTATCGCTCGCCGGAGCTGAATAGGAAGGTAGGAGGATCGCCGACGAGTAATCATCTGACGGGATGCGCCGTGGATATCAGAGTGTATGGTGTAGAGCAGGCGATGAGATATGCAGTGATTCTGATGGACTATGCGGATGAGACGAAGCAGGACTATGATGAGCTGCTGATTGAGAGGAATCGTAGTGGCGGCTATTGGCTGCACTTCGCAGTGAGACCAAAGGATAATCGCAGAAAGACAAAATTCTTGCAGAAGTAAAACAGAACAGACTTACAGAATCGGGGGCGATGCCGGATGTGGAAGTCCGGGCACCGCCCCCTTAACCTAAAAAACAGGGTTTAGAATTGCATATTCAAGTTGAATGTTGCCTTATATTGCTGGCCGTTCTTGGTATAGACGAGAACGGGCTTGATGGTATAGCTCTTACCAGCCTCAGATTGTCCTGGGTAGTGGCCGTAGGTGATGATGAACTCATCCTTGCCATACTCAAACCAGAGCGGATCCTTATCACCCCAAGAACCCTGCGAACCGTCTGCCTTGACGTAGAATCCGGCATTGGCGGTGTAGCTGTAGTTGATGCTGCCGTCAGGCTGGAGCAGTCCGAGGACGATCTTGCCTTCTGCAGGCTCTGCCGTCGTATTGGCGGCAATGGGCTGCGTGGCACCGCTGAGGGCAGAGGGCTGCATCACGAAGGCCTGAGCCAGTCGTTTCAGGTCGTTGCCTGCAAGTTGAATGGTGCCGAGCACATAGTCGCCTGATGAGGCATCACACTTCAGGTCGTAGGTGAAATCGACATCCGTAGGATCCTTCGTCTCGTCGATGGAGAAGTTGCCGTAGAGGTCGGTGCCGCTGATCTTGAAGCGGTAAGGACACTGCATGTCGGTTTCTTCCTTCTCGTCCCAAGGACACTGGTGATAGCTCTTCGGAGCACCCTGCACTATGAGGTAGAGGTTCTGCGTGCCGGAAGGAACGGTGTATGAGGCCTCGCCATTTGCATCGGTGAGGTTCATCTCACTGTAATCACGTGAGCCATCCTGCTTCAGAGCCACGAAGCCGTAGGCGATAGCCTGACCCTTACCTACATTATTATAGGTAGAGGTATTGCCCACCACACGGAAGTCGCCATCAACCATATTACCGGCATCGCCCTTTGGCAGCGGACTGCCAGCTTGCAGGGCCTCCATCTGTACCGTCACCACAGTTCCGGCTGCGGGCACGTCGAGGTTGATGATATTGAAGCCCATCGGCTGTGGGCACTGCTCGTAGCCTATCTGGTAGTAGCCGTCCTGCGCATAGAGCGAGGTCTTATAATTGTTGTTCTGTGTTGTGAAGTGCTGGCGAGTACCGTCGAAGTCGAAGGTCACACAGCGCTGGGCATACTCGAAGAGCTGCTTCTTGTAGTCCTCGTAGTTAACACCGAAGATGCGCATATAGGCTTCAGAGGCATCCTCAGGATACTTCGATTCATTCCAGATGCGACCTAAGGTCTTGTCACCATGCAGCTGCGTCCAGTAGTACTGCAGATAGTAAGAGGCATAGCGCTGCCACTCGTGCTCGAAATGGCGATGGCACTGCTGGTACCACACGGCATTCCACGCATCGTTAAGTGCCTGCTCAGGATAGTCCTGATACGACTGCCATTGGGCACACTGCTCCCAGAATCCGCATCCGCCGTTCGAGCCCTCGTAACCGTAGCGATAGCCCGACTTGAAGTCGTTGGGGGCGCCGTTGCGCACATTGTCACAGTAGGTCTGGTACTGGAACGAGTGGCCAATCTCGTGGCCGATAGTTGAGCCTACGGGCTGGCAGGTGCTTGGGTTCACCCAGAGGGCACCGATCACATTGTCGTAGCCGGAGCCGGTAGCGAGCCATTCGGTCTGATAGAGCAGATAGATCTCCATCTTGTAGTCGTCGAGATAGCTCTTGCCCTGACCAGTCACCACCATACCGAGTTTGTTGATGTTGGTCTTATAGAACTGTTCTGCCTTCACCAGCAGGTCATCGATATCGACACGCAGTTCTGCAGGCACTTCGCTGCTGTTGGGGTCACTGCCGAAGCCAGCCTCCCAGAACACGAAGAAGTGCTCACTCTGCTTGTAGCGGAAGAACGACCACTTGGAATCGCTGCGCAGCATGTCAAAGTTGAACTCTTGCGGCTTGTAGAACTTCTCGTAGCTAGGGATATCGCTCTCGCTCATCACATCGATGGTGGTGCCGCCCTGAGTCACTTTCAGCTGGGTCTTGGCAGTGCCGCTGACCACGCTAATGAGTGCCTGACGAGGTGTCTTAGAAGTGTTCTTCGTCATCTCGAAGCTCAGCTTCTCTGATGCACCACCCACACCCTTGGCGCTGACAAGCTTCAGCCACTCGCTGCCGCTCTCCACGGTGGCCGACCATACGGCACGTGAAGAGACGGTGAGCGAATAGAATGTCTCGTTGAACTCCACGTTCACCTCTGTCTCGGAGAGGGTGGGAGCAGAGAACGACTCTTGCTTGTCATCGCTGCTGCAGGCAGCCATACAAATGGCAGCCAGCAGCAAGAGAGATTGTTTTACAAGACGTATCATGCGGCAGGTGTGATATTAAACGTGATGTTGTACGTAGCGGTCACACCGTTACACTCGATGACATACTTCACCTTCATGGAACCGCCCTCGGCAGGGAACAGCTCAGGATGGTTGGCAGCATAGAAGTAGAGTTCGGTCTCAGAGCAGCCGAGGAACACATAGACCAGCTCGTTGCCAGAGCCCCATGAGGCTGCCTGACCTTCCATGTCGAGCCAGTATCCGGGAGCCTCTCCTGTATAAGCGGGGTTGCCGGCATCGTCGGCAGGCTTGCCCACCTCGTCGATCCACATCTTCAGCTCTCCGCTCTTGATGGCGCTATAGATCTGATAGGTGGTCATCTTGAAGGCCTGGCGCAGATCCTCCTTCACATCGAAGTCATCAGTAGCACCCCACTCGTTGTCATAGACCTTCGTCAAGGTGATGTCCTTCTCGATGCTCTCAGGGTTGCCTGCGGGAGCCGTCTCAGGATCCTCGTAGGCTACCACATTGACGGTGATGATGTTCTGCACCAGCTTGCCGTTGGCAGCAGCGTCGAACTCTATCGTGACAGTCGAGCCAGCAGGCATCTTCTCGGGCATCTGTCCGATACCGATGGTTTCCGTGGCAGCATCGAAGTGAGCGAACACGCTGGCGTCATCACCCCAGGCACCGAGCTTGCCGTCCTGGCCATACCAGAAGCCGGGAGCGTCGGCATTGTAGTCCTGGGCGTAGCCATCCTCCGTCGGAGTGGTCCACTTCACCTCGCTCCAGTTAGTAGCACCGAGTGCGCTCAGCGTGGCAGCGGCATCGAAGCCGGGCACGGCGGCGGTGACGTAATCGTTGTTGGGTGAGCAGGTCAGTGTCAGATTGTTGGTGGCTACGATCTCACCGGCTACATCGCCCTTGGCGGTGATGTTCACAGTGATCTCATTCATCACAATCTTGTTGTTGGCCAGGGCACCGAAGCTGACAGTAACGGTAGAACCAGCCTCCATCTGATTCGGCATCTGACCGATGAGGATGGCCTGTGACTCTGCATCGAAGTGCGAATAGACACTGGCATCATCGCCCCATGAGCCTGAGAAGCCGAGCTTGTCGTACCAGAATCCAGGTGCATCGGCGCTATACTCCTGAGCATAGCTGCCATCGGCATTAACAGCCACCCAAGCCACCTCGTCGAATGAAGCGACACCCAGAGCGCTCAGTGTAGCGGCTGCATCGAAGCCGGGAACGGGAACAGCGGTGTAGTTGTTGTCCTGCTCTGTCTCGAGCGTCAGGTGGTTGGTAGCCACCACCTGGGCTGTCACCTCACCACGCTCATGCGGCTTGGCGGTGATGACGATGGCCACACGCTTGTCCTGATACTTCAGGGCCTCAATGAAAGTGATGTTCTCTCCTTCTACC
Source organism: uncultured Prevotellaceae bacterium (assembly GCA_902776545.1). Lineage (GTDB taxonomy): Bacteria > Bacteroidota > Bacteroidia > Bacteroidales > Bacteroidaceae > Prevotella. The sequence continues at coordinate 4,530 of CACYQO010000097.1, forward strand.
ATACGGCCAGGGAACTGACCTACGTAGAAAGCACCCGTCTCTGCATTGAACTCAGCGAAGGCCATAGCCCCGTCGCCCCAGTTGATGACATCGCCCTTGGCATCCCACCAGTGCCCCCAGGGTGCACCAGTGTTACTCATCGTCATGTTATCGGCATGGGTAGAGCCTTCGATGGCGAATCCGATGATGTCAATACCGTTGTCCTCACCTGCCAATGAGCCGGTAAGCAACTGATCGGTGGTAATGCCGAAGAACTGTGCTATAGCATCACAATCAATGGGCACATCCACGCCGTCGTAGGAATTGGCGCTGATGGTGATCTCAGCGTCGTAGGTGAGAATCAGTCCTGCGTCGATCACATTGCGCAGGGAGTCCTTGATGCGCTGCTGGCGATCCATCTCGGCAATTTCCTCATCGGTCAAGTTGTGAAGACCCCAGTAATTCTCGTTGTCTCCGCAGCTGCTGAATATACCGATAGTGGTGAAGAGCAGCAGTCCGCTAAGAATATATGATAGCTTTTTCATATCGTTTACTTTTTTACCTTTTTACTTTTTTACCTTTTAATATCCCGGATTTTGTTTCAGACTAATATTGGATTTCATCACCTCATCGGGGATAGAGAAGATGGTATAAGTAGTGCTGGTGGTAGCATCCTTGCAGAACCACGACTTACCATTCCATACGCTGCGTCCGTCTGTCATCTTGAAGCGGATAAGATCCTGACGACGGTGAAGCTCACAGCAGAACTCCCATCCGAGGTCGTCGAGCAGACCACCGAGTTCGATATCGGAACCACCCTCGAAAGTGGTGATATGTGTTGACCAGTCGTTGTAACCGGAGGTGGATCCTTCAGGCACCGTATATTCATCATGTCCGTAGGCATAGACAGAACCGCCTTCGAGGTCAGCCACTGTACGGGTAGCCTTCGAGGGATTGCTGCTGAAGGCACGCTGACGGACCTGAGTCACTAATGATGCAGCCTGATCCTTGTCGCGTCCGAGGCGAAGCAGACACTCGGCTTTCATCATCAGCACGTCGGTATAACGGAAGATGGCGACATCGTCGGCAGTCGTACCGTCGTCAGTACCACCGATAATCTCGTACTTGTGCAGACGATAGCCCTCCTGCTGATAGGCACCGGGATTGTCGATAGAGTGAACGTTGAGGTTGTAGGTCAGGATACCCGTACCTGTCCAGTCGTCAGCCTCGAAGTAGATGGGGTTGCTGGTATCGGAATTGGGGATGTACTTGCCTCCCTGCTGAGTGGCGTGATACTGCGGACCACCTGCCCAGGTGTCAGCCAAGCGACTGTCATCCTCGTCGTAAGTGCGGATCCACTGGGGAATACCACAGCTGCCGTTATAGCCAGCAGCAGTAGAGCCGTAGGCCTCGATGCCTGACTGCGGGAAGCAATAGCTCTGCAGACCGAACTGCACGGTATGTGTGCGGTCGCCAGGCACCACGAAGATCACCTCGGGATTGGAACTGAGATCCTCAGCGAAGTTCTCCTTATAGGTGGCAGCGAGACTATAGCGGCCAGAGTTGATGATGGTGTTCAACTCATTGAGGCAAGCCTCATAGCCGTCGTTACCGCTGGTTTCCAGATAGACGTTCTTGTTCAGATAAAGCTTGGCAAGTGCCATAGAGCAGGCAAATTTATTGCCATAGCCAAAGAAATCGTCATCGCCGATGCCTTCCTTGGCTGCCGTGAACTCAGTCACCAGGAAGTCATACATCTCCTGTGGGCTCACCTGCTCAGGCAGATAACCTGCAGGCACGTTCTGAGTGGTCTGGAGCGGGATGTTGCGGAACATATCAAAGAGGTGATAGTAGAACATGGCACGGAAGAAACGTGCATGAGCCAGACTCTTCTGCGTGGCAGGATTGGCGGGATCGATAGCGTCGATCACCAGATTGGCATAGCCGATGCCACGATAGGCAATCTGCCAAGGGTTGTAGATCTGATCCACCGAGGGACTCCAGTTATGACGGTGCAGATTGATGTAAGCATCTCCCCAGCCCACACCTACACGGGCAGGAACCATATACTGATCAGTACACTCCTCAAGGAGATGATACATGCCGAACCAATCCTCTACCAGATAGCGGTATTGCGCTACCGAGGCACCGAGCAGCAGTGAGAGGTCATTCTCGTTAGAGAGATCGATGTTGCTCTCGTTGAGGTCACTATACAGCGTCTCGTCGAGATTCGTACATGATGAAAGGCTGATGCTTCCTGCTGCAAAGGCAATCAGAACTTTATTGAATATCTTTTTCATAATCTTTGAACTTTGAGCTTTAAACTTTGAGCTTTATGATTACTTTTCACTTTAGAAGTTAAATGACAGTCCTACGGTATAGCTGCGAGTGGTAGGATACTTGTCGCGGTAGTCAAGACCCGGTGTCATGAAGTTGTTGTCAACCTCAGGATCGAGACCAGAGTAACCAGTGATGCAGAAGAGGTTTGTGGCATTGGCATAGATGCGGGCCTTCTTGACATAGGTGGCCAGCGCACCCTTCGGGATGAAGGTGTAGCCAAGGGTGATGTTCGTCAGTTTCAGGAAGTCACCATTCTCAAGATGGTCGCTCCAGATACCCTGCTGCATGGCGGGTGAGAGTGTCACCATCTTCTGCTGACCTGTCTTGGGGTCGATATACGGTGTGCCGTCGGTATTGATGGCAGGATGCAGGTCGGCTGCACTCTTCAGACGGTTGTAGGCAATAGAGTTGTTCTCGTAGAAGGCACGCTGTGCATTCAGAATCTTATAGCCGAGCTGGCTGGTGAACTGCATGCTCAGGTCGAAGTCCTTATACTTGAAGGTGTTGCCCCATCCGAGGATGACCTTCGGTGCGCCGTTGCCAAGACGCTGACGGTTCTCCTTCACGTTCAGGTTACCGTTGAACTGCTTGACAGTCCATCCGCCGTTGCCGTCGCTGGCCTCAACGAGTGCAAAGCCGTCCTTGTCGTAGCCTACGAACTTCAGACCCCAGAAGTCGCCGAGTGTTTCGCCAACCTCCATACAGTGGGTGGTCACTGAGATAGGATCCCAGCTGCCGGCTGAAGGCCAGAGCTCCTGGAAGTTATCCGTTTCATAGAGTTCGTTGCTCAGCTTGAGCAGTTTGTTGGAGTTGTGTGAGGCGGTCAGGGTGGTGGTCCACTCGAAGTCCTTGGTCTGTACGGGGATGGCCTCGATCATGAACTCAATACCAGTGTTACGCATGTCACCTACGTTCACCAATGTCTGGCTGTAGAGGTTTGGTGGCATGGGAACGTTATACCAGAAGAGCAGGTCGTTGGTGGTCTTAACATAGAAGTCGAGGGTACCGTGAATGCGTCCGTTCAGGAAGCCATAGTCAATACCGATGTTCCACTCATGAGTAACCTCCCACTTCAGGTCGGGGTTGGGGTTCTGACCCACTTCAAGGGTCTTGATCCACTTGCCATCCATCGACAGCACATCACCATATAAGGCAAAGTTGTAGATATTCTGAGCCAGATAAGAAGAGCTTGGTGTGATACCTGTAACACCGTAACCAACACGGAGGCGCAGGTTGTCTAACCAGCTGCGAGTGCCCTTCATAAACTCCTCGTTCATGATGTTCCAACCCTCATGACGGAGGCTGACGAGAGCGTTGTACTTATCGGCATAGCCATAGCTGACACGTCCGAAGAAACCCACAAGCTTATTGTCGTTTCTGTAGCTGCTCATAGAGGCGTGGTGTTCCTTGTCTGTCAGGAAAGAACCGTTGCCGAGGTTGTTCCACAGGAATGCTGTCGTAGAGAAGTCTGTGTTGCTGGCTCCGAAACCGTCATAGACATTATAGAGATAGCTGTAACCCACGATGCCGTTGAAACGGTGATCACCCCACTGGGCATCATAGCGTGAGGTCAGTTCCAGATTCTTTTTCACGTAGGTGCCATAGCTCTTTGATGCAGAGCCGTTATAGCCCTGACGGACGATAGAGTAATGATCGGGGGACGTCCAGTTCTCGCTGTCGTTGGCACCCTCACCCCAAGAGATCATCAGGTTGGTTTTCCAACCCTTAATGGGCTCAACGGTGATGTTACCCACCAACTGAGAGAAGCGGTTACGGGTGTTTCCGTAAGCCTCATTCTGAAGCTCAATGGGATTATAGTATTGCAGCTTGTTGAAATTCTCATAGTAGCTGCCATCTTCGTTGTAAACAGGTTCAGAGGGGTTGTGAATGACAGCCTGGCGATAGGCGTAGTCAGCATCAGTATTCGTATAATTCTGACGGGTAACCAATGCGTTGAGGTTGAACTTCAGAATGTCATCCCAGATAAACTGTGTGTAGTCGAGCTGCATCTTGAAGTTCTCGTTATCGGTCTGACGGATGATACCCTCTTCTTTCGAGTAAGATACGTTGGCAGAGTATGCCGCATTCTTCGAACCGCCGCTGATGTTCAGGTCGTGGTTGTGCTTGAAGCCTGCCTTACGCGAAATACCGTCTAACCAGTTCGTGTCATAGCCAAGGTATTCCTGTGCAGTCTTGCCATAGATCACATCGTGCGTATCCATAAAGTCTGCCTTCTTGCTCCATTTCGAGAAAGTGACATAACCACTATAGTTGACTTCTGCATGGCTCTCACGCTTGCCGGTCTTGGTGGTGATGAGAATCACACCGTTGGCACCACGGGTACCATAGATGGCGGCTGCAGAGGCATCCTTCAGCACGTCAATGGAGGCAATGTTCTCTGGTGCAACAGTTGTCAGGTCTCCCTCAATACCGTCAACCAGGATCAGCGGCGTCAGATTACCAACAAGTGTGGTAATACCACGCAGACGGATGGAGGATTTTGCCGTAGGACTACCGCTGGCGTTGATTACCTGAAGACCTGCGATCTTACCTTTCACGAGTTCTGCGGCATCGCCGATCTTACCCACGTTGAAGTCCTCGGCCTTCACAGAGGCAACGGCAGAGGTGACGTCGCCCTTACGCTGGGTACCATAACCGATGACGACGACTTCGTTCAGAAGTGCGTTGTCTTCCTGAAGGATCACGTTGCTGCCAGCCTTCACTTCCTGATTGACGAAGCCGATGTAGCTGATAACGAGTACGGCGTTGCGGTTGGCAACGTTCAGAGAGTAGTTACCTTCGAAGTCGGTAACGGTAGCGTTCTTGGTGCCTTTCTCAGTCACCGTGGCGCCGATAATCGGCTCACCCTTGGCGTCTGTGACAACACCTTGCACTTTCACACCTTGCTGAGTAACCTCAGCAATGGCTGGTGATGTGCTTTCTGCGGCGTAGGCTCCAAGAGCTCCGCCAAGCAAAAGCAAACATAAGAAATGTTTCTTCATACCAATTTGTTTTTTAGGTTTATTGATTTTGTGATACATATTGTTTATAATATTCTTTCTACGGCTTCCCCCTATTGGGGGGATTGAGGGGGGCTTTACTTTACCTTCCACTCGAGGACACCGCCAGACTCTCCTTTGCGGAGCTTGGCGAGAATCTTGAGGCCTGTGGTGCGGACGGGCTTGAAATCGACGCTGTTGTAGCAGTCTTTCAGCACAGCGTAGGGACTGTGTTCTTCCACTTCCTGCCACTCGCCCTTGTCATCTTTGTAATAGAGCGTCCAGGATTCGGGTGTGCGGAAGTTGCCGTCGTAATGGTCGAAGTCGAGCCAATAGACTTGTACGTTGCTGACCTCGTACTCCTTGTCGAACTGATAGCTGATGGCTTCGGTAGTACCTTGCTTCAACCACCAGTAGTGGTAGGGCTTGGAGACGTCAGAAGAGCGCTTGGGCTCCCACTGGTCATTCACGCCGCCTGCCCAGGAGTCGGTAGGTGCTGTCTCAGGGGCATCGTTCTGGATAGGCCCGCGATTGCTGAACGTCTGAGCCTTCGAGGCGATGGTCTCTAATGGCGTGGCAACAGCCTGTGCAGGGGTGTTGGCAATCCAGATCTCCATCTGCTGGGGGCCTCGGTTGTTCCAAGTGGAATAGGGTATGGCACGGAACTTCACGTCCTTGATGCTTCCGTCCTGCTGCAGTTCCTTGGCATCGCCGCTGAGCGTTATCACACCATTGAGGAGATGAGCATCGTATGTGGCGCTGATCTTCGAAGCATTGAGGATATATTTGTTGAACACCTTGCCGTCGGTCTGATCTGAACCTTCAAGACAGAAGACGATGGGACCGCGTTCCAAGGCCACCTTGCCACGATCGTCTTCGGCATTGTCGTTTGCCACGATACGACGGACATCCATCGGGAAGTCGAGTTCGATGACATCGCCCTTCTTCCAGTTGCGGGAAATGGTGGCATAGCCGTTATTCGAGGAAGGAGGAAGGAGGAATGAGGAAAGAGAATACTCCTGCCCGTTCACACGGATAGTGATTCCTCCAGTCATATCTCGTTCCTCATTCCTCCTTCCTCCTTCCTCGAGATACGTGTAGAGATCATTATTCGTCGGAGAGGTCTTCAGCCAAGATGGGATGCGGAGCTTGATGGCAAATTTGCCGCTGCCCTTGGCTACCTTGATACGGATCTTGCCGTCCCAGGGATAGTCGGTGGTCTGCTCCAGCTCGATTTTGCCGATTTTGGCCTTACCCTGGGCATAGAGGTTCACGAAGATGTCCTTACCTTGCTGGGCATAGATGTAGCCAGGGATGGAGGCCACGAAACGGGTGATGTTGCCAGGACAGCAGGCACAGCCGAACCACTTCTGGCGCTCGTGCTCACCGTCGCTCTCTAATACATTGTCATAGAAGAACTTATCGCCGCTTAGTGAGACACCACTCATCACATTATTATATAGCGCACGCTCGCAAACATCTATATACTTGCCCTCACCTGTGGCGAGGAACATGCGGTAGTTCCAATACACATTGGCGATGGCAGCACAGGTCTCGCAATAAGCCGTGTGGTTGAACAGTTCATAGTTGGGTCCGAAACCCTCGCCCTGGGGACGACTGCCGATACCACCTGTGATAAAGAGTTTCTTGCTTGACATATTCTCCCAGATACGCTCTAAAGCCTCAAAGTAGGCCTTGTCGCCTGTGAGTGCTGCCACATCGGCAACACCAGAGTAGAGATAGCCCGCACGCACGGCATGACCCACAATCTCTTCCTGCTGAAGAATGGGCATATGGTCCTGAGAATACTCCGAAGGACGGTGTCCATCTGTACAACGCCCTGTTTCATCCACGAAATACTTCGCCCCTTCAAGGTATTTCCTGTCACCTGTCACCTTATAGAGCTTGCAAAGGGCCATCTCGATGATCGGATGTCCGCCAGGACGATGGATCTGCCCATCATTGGGGCCGAAGGTCTTGCAGACGAGATCGGCATTCTTGATGGCGACATTGAGGAAGGTCTTCTTGCCAGTAGCACGATAATGGGCAACGGCACTCTCGATGAGATGACCTGAGTTGTAGAGCTCGTGCGAGTTGATCTTCTCCCACTTATGGGTGCCCCACCATCCGCTCAGGCGCGTACATTTATTAGTCACGCATGTGGTCAGGTATCCGTCTGGCTCCTGAGCCTGGGCGATGAGGTTAATCACGGAGTCGAGGTAGTGATCGAGCTGTTTGTCGTAGTGTACGGCGAGCGAGTAGCTGGCACCCTCGATGACCTTGTAAGGATCGGTATCGTCGAACGAGAAGTCGCCCTTGTGCTCGCCCTGGATGAGTCCGGCAGCCAGCGCAAAGTTGTCGAAGCGTCCGTTCATCTCACACTCGTGAAAGGCCGAAGGGATACTCACCGTACGATTCACCTCGATGCGGGGAGTCCAGAAACCGTCGTTCAGATGTACTTGCGTGAACGGCACCTCCTGGATCTGTTGGGCTGCGACTGTCAGGGTTAAGGTGGCAGCGCCAATGATTGACATCAATTGCTTGTTCATTTTATTTTTGTTATTGTTAGTTTGTAGCGATTTTGATTTCGACTGCAAAATAACGAAAAAACGGCGTAACGGGATGCCACAATCGTCCAAGATGATACAAATATCGTCCATAACGCCTCAGAAACAGCAGGTTTGGACGATTTTGCCATTGAGTTTAGACGATATTTTCATCCCGTTTGGCAGAAAATGGCTAACTTTGCACCAGAATTCAAAAGCAATCATGAGTATTAAACATTTCCGGCAATTAACTCTAGCCACCTTATTTATTTTCAGCGGCATCTCTGCCTCTGCCAAGGACTATACCGTCGCCTCACCCAATGGGAAGAATGTGGTGACGGTCGGTAAGGATTTGAAAATTCTTGTCAAGCATAACGATAGGGAAATCGTGTCTGTAAAGGCCGATTTCAAGGTCTCTGAGTTTACAGGCAGTAAAGTTGGAGTTTACTGCCTTGAAAGTCCGAGTTTACAGGCACTAAACTCCATGTTTAAAGGCTGCAAACTTTTTGCCGAGGAAATCGAGGCTCCGTTTTATAGGCAAAAGAACTTACAAGTTGAATACCGTCAGCTGGATCTGAGGTTCAGCAACGGCATTGGTCTTCAGGTGAGAGCCTACGACGAAGGTGTGGCCTACCGCTTCTATACGACACGCAAAGGCGAGACGGTGGTATGCGACGAGACGGCCGATTTCTGCTTCCCCAAGGACAGCAAAGCTTGGCTCGCCTACTCCACCAACGACGAGAAGCCCTTTGCGATGGCCTTCCAGAACTATTACCACGAGACGCTCCTCTCTGAGGCCAAGGACAAATACGCCTTCCTGCCTGCCACCATCGAGTGTGGCGATGTAAAGGTGACCATCCTGGAATCCGACCTCCGCGCCTATCCAGGCATGTTCCTCAAATGTCACAAAGGGGTCAGGAAACTTTGTGTCGTGCTGGACGACACAAAGTTTCCTGACCCCTTTGTGACATTGTCTGCCGCCTTTGCGAAGTATCCGAAGAAGATGGGATATTACAAGTGGCGTGGGATGAGCTATGTCGAAGAGACAGAGGACTATATCGCCAAGAGCACAGGAGCAAGGACATATCCATGGCGAGTGATGGCCATCACGGAGAATGATACGGAGATGCCTGTGAACAACCTTGTGTATGCGCTGGCCACCCCTAATCAGATAGGTGACACCTCTTGGATTCGTCCAGGCAAGGTGGCTTGGGACTGGTGGAACGACTGGAACCTGAAGGGAGTCGATTTCAAGGCTGGCATCAACACCCGCACGTACCAATATTATATTGACTTTGCGGCCAAGAACCATATTCCATACGTCGTGCTCGATGAGGGATGGTATGACTCTAATAAGGCAGACATTATGAACCCCATCGCTGACATCGACCTGCGGGGACTCATCGACTACGGCAAGGCAAAAGGTGTGAGCATCGTGCTCTGGACGGTCTTCAACGTGCTCGACGAACATCTCGTGGAGGCTTGCGAGAAATACACCAAGATGGGAATTGCGGGATGGAAGATAGACTTCCTGGATCGTAACGACCAGACGGCTGTGGAGATGGCCGAGCGGCTCGCCAAGACCTGTGCGCAGTATCGCCTCTTCGTAGACTATCACGGCTACTTCACTCCTACAGGTATGAACCGTACCTATCCGAATATCCTCAACTACGAAGGTGTGTTCGGTATGGAGGAAGCCCGTTGGGCGAAGAAGGATACGGATATGCCTCGCTATGACGTCACCTTCCCCTTCATCCGAATGATGGCAGGTAACGTGGACTTCACCCCAGGTGCCCTGCGCAACGGCACCAAGGAGAACTGGGTGGAGTGCTATCAGAATCCCGTATCGATGGGCACTCGCTGTCATCAGCTGGCCTGCTACGTCATCCACGATTCCCCCTTTACAATGCTCTGCGATGCACCTACGAACTACGAACGTGAACAGGCCTGCACAGACCTCATCACCAGCATCCCTGACACATTCGACGAGACAAAAATCATATTTGGTAAGTTAGGTTGTTATATTGTGACTGCCCGCCGTCATGGCGATGACTGGTACATCGGCGGTCAGACGAACTGGGACGAAAGGACAGTCGATCTCTCTCTCGACTGTCTCTCCCCAGACGTCGGCTATCAGGCAACCATCGTGACGGACGGCATCAACGCCAACCATCATGCCGAGGACTATCATATAGAACAAAAGACGCTGACCGCCAAAGACACGCTGAACCTCAAGATGGCCAGCGGAGGCGGATTTGTGGTGAAACTAATAAGAAGTGAAAAGTGAGAAGTGAAAAGTGAAAAGTAAAGGTAAAAAAGTAAAAAGGTAAGAAATATGAAAAAGTTAATGACGATTGTGCTGGTGGTAGGAATGACCCTGACCGCTTCAGCAGCCAAGAAACAGACGAGCGCACATGGTTATCCCATTAACCCTGTGCCGTTCACAAGTGTCAAAGTGACTCCTGGCACATTCTGGGGCCAGCGCCTCGAAGCCAGCCGTAAGGTGACCATCCCCCTCGCCTTCTCAAAGTGCGAGGAAACGGGCCGTTACACCAATTTCTCCAATGCAGCCCAGCATCTGAAGGACCCCTCAAAGGTGTTCAAGGTGGGCGGTCTGGCCTTCGACGACACAGACCCCTACAAGACTATCGAGGGTGCCAGTTACATCCTGCAGACCTATCCTGACAAGAAGCTCGTGGCCTATATCGACAGCGTGCTCGACGTGATCGCCTCCGCTCAGGAACCTGACGGCTATCTCTACACCTCCCGCACCCAGAATCCTAAGGAACCCCATGAGTGGGCTGGCGATACCCGCTGGAGCAAGGAGGAAGACCTGAGCCACGAACTCTACAACCTCGGCCACATGGTCGAGGGAGCCATCGCACACTATCAGGCCACCGGCAGCCGTAAGTTCCTCGACATCGCCATCCGCTATGCCGACGTCGTATGTAAAGAAGTTGGTCCTAACCCCGGACAAGCCTGCGTCGTCCCTGGTCATCAGATTGCAGAGATGGCACTCGCCAAACTCTACCTGGTCACAGGCGACAAGAAATACCTCGACGAGGCCAAGTTCTTCCTCGATTATCGTGGCAAGACAACCATCGTCCACGACTATTCCCAGGCCCACAAGCCTGTTGTAGAACAAGATGAGGCTGTAGGTCACGCTGTCCGTGCAGCCTATATGTATGCTGGTATGGCCGATGTCGCTGCCCTTACTGGCGATCAGGACTACGTCAAGGCCATCGATGCCATCTGGGACAATATCGTCACGAAGAAACTCTACATCACAGGCGGCATCGGTGCCACCTCCAACGGCGAAGCCTTCGGCAAGAACTACGAGCTGCCCAATATGAGTGCCTACTGCGAGACCTGTGCCGCCATCGGCAATGTCTATGTGAACTACCGCCTGTTCCTGCTCCACGGCGACTCGAAGTACTACGATGTGCTGGAGCGCACGCTCTACAACGGTCTGATCTCTGGTGTCTCACTCGAAGGCAACGGCTTCTTCTATCCCAATCCCCTCGAGTCGATGGGACAGCACCAGCGTCAGGCGTGGTTCGGCTGTGCCTGCTGTCCGAGCAATATCTGTCGTTTCATCCCCTCGCTGCCAGGCTATATCTATGCCGTCAAGGGGCATGATGTCTATCTGAACCTCTTCCTCTCCAACAGCGCCACCCTTGATGTGGCAGGGAAGAAGGTCGCTCTCACGCAGACCACCAACTACCCCTGGGAAGGCGAGACGAAAGTCGTCATCGACAAGAACACCGTCGGTGACTTCAATCTGAAGGTGCGCATCCCAGGTTGGTTGCGTAACAAGGTGGTGCCCAGCGACCTCTATCAATATACCGACGGCAAGCGCCTCGGCTACAGTTTCATCATCAATGGCATCACCGTGCCCCTGCTCATCTCTCCCGATGGCTATATAAACATCGAGCGACGCTGGAAAAAGGGTGACGAACTGATCATCTGTTTCGATATGGAGCCCCGCACCGTCCGTGCAAATAATAAGGTAGCTGCAGACCGTGGTATGATCAGCGTCGAACGCGGACCGCTGGTCTATTGTGCAGAGCATCCGGATAACAACTTCGATATTATGGGTGCCCTCATCAATCAGAATCCCCAGTTCCGCCTTGGCAAAAGTGAGATTGCAGGTACGCCGATACAGACACTCATCACCGATGCCCAGACGCTGAACTTCAACAAACAGGGCAAGCTTCAGGCTTCAGACCAGACACTCACGCTGATTCCCTACTACGCTTGGTGCCATCGCGGCAGTGGCAAGATGCGCGTCTGGCTACCGCAGGATCTGAACGCCACAAATCCCTCACAGCCTGCTACCCTCGCCTCAGAGAGTAAGGTGAGCAGTTCTACGGAGCGGATGCCGGCCCTCTCGGCCATCAACGATCGTCTGGTGCCGAAGGACGAGAACGACCGCAGCGTGCCTTACACCCATTGGTGGCCGAAGAATGGCACTACCGAGTGGCTCGGCTATGAATTCCCTGCTGAGAGTACGGTTCAGAGTGCCACCGTCTATTGGTACGACGATGGTCCTTGGGGCGGATGCCGTGTGCCGCAGTCGTGGCGCATCCTCTATCAGGATGCCCAGGGTCAGTGGCAACCCGTCAGTGGTGCCGACGACTATCCCACAGAAAAAGGCTCTGCCTGCACTGTAAACTTCAACCCTGTCAAAACCAAGGCCATGCGACTGGAGATAGTCCTTCCCGATGATAACTCAGCGGGGCTGTTCGAGTGGATTGTTAAATAAATTCATTTTTCATCCCTAAACAAGTCTAATTTGGGTAGAATCATGAGGGTGTGTCAAAATAGGCACATCCTCCTTCTTCTGTATTCACCCAAGACGGCATTCCATCTTGTGTGCGCCATATGGAATCGTAATCTGTCATAGGTTTATCCATTCGTCCTTTGTGAGACTGCTGACATGCCCTTTTCGCGTCTCATGCATCAATGGCACATCCACGTTGTCGGTAGTCCACTGGTATTTGAATCCA
>CACYQO010000098.1 GCA_902776545.1 uncultured Prevotellaceae bacterium
GATACTGGAACTCCCAGAAAATATAGGGTAGACAGGGGATTTTACATCAAATCCCTCACTCTCCGCAAGGCAAGTGAGAAAATCCCTCACCTTCCGCCAGAAAGAAAGGGAACCGTGATGGCTCCCTTCTTTCGTTTTATGTCCTCGACCTCAGCAAATCTTATGATCTCCGCAGTTCCTTCAGTTTCTGCTTGTAGGCCTTGCGCAGCTTACGAACAGCCTTGTCCCGTATCTGGCGCACACGCTCACGCTTCAGATCCAAGTCCTCAGCTATCTCAGCCATCGTCTCATGTTCCTGCATGATGCCAAAGTAGGCGTTTATCACCTTACTCTCACGCTGGTTCAACGACAGCAGCGCAAACTCGATGGCGTTCTCGATAGCCTCGGAGTGCACACGCTCGTCAGCCATTGGCGCATCAGGATTCACCAGCACAGACAACAGGCTTGTGTTCGTACGATGCCCAAGAGGGGCATCCACAGACAGCGGCTTGCTCTGCTGATGGGCTGTCGGGTCACCCAGTGCATCCTTAGGCAACTGATAGAGCCCGGCCTGCTGAGAGATGGCCTTCTCAATCTGACTACGAATGTGCCCTGCTGCGAAATTCACGAACCTGACGCCTTTCTCTCCGTCGAACTTCGTGGCAGCCTTCATCAGTCCGATGTTGCCTTCACTCACCAAATCCTCCATCGCCAAACCGTTGCCTTTATACTGACGGGCAATGACCACCACAAACTTTAGGTTAGCCTCCACCAGTCTTCCCAAGGCCTTATCGTCGCCTTGCTTGATCTTCCGCGAGAGTTCACGTTCCTCTTCGTTGCTGAGCAAGTTGTTGTGCCCTATCTCGTCCAGATACTTGTTCAATGCACTATCTTCCATAAATCTGTTCTTTTGTTTCTGTTTGCAAATATAATGAAAATCCTCCACTTTTGCCAATCAATGAGCCAAAAATACACCGATTTTTAAGAAAAGTTTTCTCTTTTTGCGCTTCCATGCATGCGTTTGGAAAATAATTCGTAATTTTGCACCATTAATCAGAAAACGAAATAGATTCATGGAATATATGTCACAAGAGGGCTACGACAAGCTCGTGGCCGAATTACGTCATATGGAGAGTGTGGAACTGCCACAGGTAAGGGATGCCATCTCAGAGGCCCGCGACAAGGGTGATCTCAGCGAGAACTTCGAATACCATGCCGCCAAGCGCGAACAAGCTCGCCTGCTGGGACGCATCCGGTTTAAGCAGAAGGTGCTTGCCAATGCGAGAGTCATCGATATGTCGCGACTGGGTACTGACAGCGTTCAGTTGCTCAGCAAGGTGGAGATGACCAACCTTGCCACCAACACCCGCATGACTTACACCATCGCCAGCCCCAACGAGGCTAACCTGCGTGAAGGCAAGATATCCATCAAGTCACCGATTGCCCAGGCGCTGCTGAACAAGAAAGTGGGTGATACCGTCGAGGTACGCGTGCCGGCAGGCATGATGAAACTCCGCATCGAGAGCATTTCACTTTAAGATGACCATAAACAGATTTGCAGTATGAAAAAGATACGGCCTATTTCAATCTTCGTCTTTTCATGTATCGTGAGCATAGGGACGTTGTTGCTATACAACATTCCCTTCTTTAATTATGTATCTCAGAATACCAATGAAAGTACTGGCGGGATTATATTCCTGCAGACGTCACTTGTGGTTATCATGCTGGCGCTCAACTTCATGTTGACCTATCTTTCGATGTGGCTGTTGAGGATAGTCGCTCGTATTCTGCTGGCAATCTTTGCCATCATCAATGCCACGGCGGTCTATTTCATCATCACCTACAGCGTCATCATCAATGCAACAACCATCGAGAACGTATTCAATACCAGATACTCCGAAGCCTCAGGATTCTTCAGCTGGTCGCTGTGGCTATTCATCGCCGTCTTTGGTGTCCTTCCTGCCTTGTATTGCCTGATGCAGCCAGTGGTCATCGGCAAGGCGAAGAAACTGGGTATCTACTGCGGCAGTTCTTTGGCTATTATCCTTCTGGTCGCGTCGCTGAACATCGGCCAGACACTGTGGATCAGTCAGCACGATACTGAATTGGGTGGATTGCTACAACCTTGGTCGTATGTGGTGAATACTTGTCGTGTCATCAGCAGTTATCAGGACGAACAAGCCGAAGAGATTAAACTTCCTGACGGCACGATTACAGACCATGAGAAAGCTGTCGTGGTGCTCGTCATCGGCGAGTCGGCACGTAACGCCAACTTCCAGCTCTACGGCTATCAGCGTGATACCAATCCGTTGCTGTCTAAGCAAGAAGGGCTGAAGGTATATCAGGCTACGGCATGCGCCACTTACACCACAGCAGGCACCAAGGCAATTCTTGAACCTAAGGACAGCGGTGATTTGTATGAATTGCTACCGAACTATGCCTTCAGGACTGGTGTTGACGTATCGTGGCGTACATCCAACTGGGGAGAGCCACCCATACATATCGATGAATATCTCACCGACACGGACCTTTCTGACTTGTATCAGGGCAAGAGTAATGACTACGATGATATCCTCTATTATGGCCTCCGCGAACGTATAGAATCAAGTAAGAAGGACAAAGTGCTGATTATCCTACACACCAGCACCAGTCACGGCCCGAAGTACGCCGATAAATATCCTAAGGAGTTTGAGGTGTATAAGCCTGTGGCTAAAAATATAGAAGAAGGTGAGAAGAATATCGGAATGCTGATTAATGCGTACGACAACACCATACGCTACACCGACTTCCTTCTGAACAGCCTTATCAACACCTTGCGTGAGATGAAAGACTGGCATAGTGCCATGATATTTATCTCCGACCACGGTGAGTCGCTCGGAGAGAACAAGATGTTCATGCACGGTCTTCCCATGAAACTCGCACCAAAGGTGCAGTATGAGATACCATTCCTGGTATGGACCTCTGACGGTTTCAGAACGTACAAACAGACATCAACCACGCAAGATGCCCCCGAAGGTGAATTGCCAGCGGTGCTCGAACAGCATTACATTTTCCATTCCGTGCTCAACCTGCTGTCGATACAATCGCCTGCATACAACAAAGACTATGACATCTTTGCACCCAGATAGTCAATAATATAAGGACATGGAACGGAAACTGTTTTGCGAAATATCGCCCTTTACCTATCGGCTGTCGATGGAGAAGGAAATCCTGAAGCGCCACATTCTGGACATGTTGCGGAAGACACAGTTCGCCAAAGAGCGGACGGAGGAGTCACTGCCCGTAGTGGTCTATCGCCACAACTCGCTCATCCGTCGGCGGCTGGGTAATGTCAACATGCAGCTGCAGGAGAACAAGGCTACGAACTTGGCCTTGGCGGTGAAGCACATCGACGGGCTGTTGATTCGCCCCGGCGAGACGTTCTCCGTCTGGAAACTCATCGGTCGCACTACTAAGGGCAAGGGCTACAAGGAGGGGCTGACCATCGCCAAGGGCAAGCCCTCGCAGGGCATCGGCGGCGGTATGTGTCAGTTGTCGAACCTCATCCACTGGCTCGTATTGCACAGCGAACTGACCATCACGGAACATCATCACCACGACGGACTCGACCTCTTCCCCGACTTCGGTCGCCAGATACCATTCGGCACCGGCACCAGCATCTCGTACAACTATATCGACTACCGCTTCCGAAACGATAGCCTGAACACCTACCAACTCCGACTTCGGACGGACGATGAATATCTGTGCGGCGAACTGCGGGCCAAGGAGCAGCAGCCTCATACCTTCCATATCCATGCCGAGAACGAATATTTCTCGCGTGAAAATGGTGTGGTCTATCGTAATGGTGAGGTCTATCGTGATATCATCGACCGCGTATCCGGACAACGGTTTGAAAGCCAACTCATCCGTACCAACCATGCCCGAGTGATGTATGACTGCCCTCCGTCGATGATTATTAGAGAATAAAATTATGCCTAAGGAACGGAAAAACCATACATAATTTACGAAAAAAATGCGTTTGCACGTCAGAGGTCGTACTTGTTCTTCCGTTTGTCGGCCTTGCGAGGTTGGGAGGGATGGAAACCCAGGTGGGGTGACTTCACCCCCTGATAACCTGCATGGCGCTGACGAATCTTTGATACATAGTCTACCGTCTCAGAACCACGCATATAGCCATTCTTTACGATAGGATCGTTATAATAACGGGGATTAGAGAGTTTCAGGACATAGTCAGAAACATCCGCCCAGCGATGGGGATTCTTGCCGTCTCGCATAGCCAGTGCCATCGCGTCGCGAACATGATGCGAACCACCATTGTAACTGGCCAGTACAAAGTTCGTACGTTCGTAGTTGTCGCGGATATCAGAGAACGCCCGTTGCAGTTCTGCGATGTATTTGGCCGCAGCAGCGATGTTGCTCTCCGGATCATAAAGACGATCACGTGCCAATCCAAGGTGATCAGCTGTGCCGGGCATAATCTGCATCAGGCCCTTCGCACCGGCAAATGAGACAGCCTTCGGGTCGAAGGTGGATTCCTGGTAACACTGTGCTGCCATCAGCCGCCAGTCCCAGCGGATGTCACGGCTATAAGTCATGAAGAGATGGTCGTAATGGGAGATGATGCCTCCCTTCTTGTCGAGCATCGGGGAGAAGATGCGACGCTTCACTTTCTTGACCGTGAGCAGTTCATGTTCTTGTTTGCGTGCCTCATCGACACGGGAGGGACGGTTCCAACGTTCCAGCACCTCAGCCAGTTCCGGTTTCTCACTGCCTACATCAATATGGCCAGGTGTACCCCAGGCAATCAGATCGGCATCGCCTGAAGCCTGTCGATTGGCTAGTTCAGCGCTGTCACGACAAACTTCCACCCGCAGCCTCACACCTAACGAGTCTGCAAAATGCTGACAGATGAGATACTGCGTACCAAGCTGACGACCATGATAATCATAATAGGTGTCCGGGCCATTGAGTGTCGCCATAATGAGTTCGCCACTGGTCTGAATACCTGCCAGGTCGAACTCATCGACGACATTGACAGAATCGAGCACAGAACCATAGGGAGTGACCACCCGTTCCTGCTTCTGCGTACAGGAAACAAGGAGCACGAACACCCCTAACAAAAGCGCATATTTATTCAAAAACAGCTTCATTCTATTGACTAAGCCCATAAAAACGCTGCAAAGTTAACGAAATAGCCACAGATTACACAGATTACGCAGAAAAAAAGTAAAAATAATCTGTAGAATCTGTGAAATATGCGGTTATTTTTGTACCTTTGCACGCGAATTTGCAAATTTAGAGACTTACAAAGACAAAGATGTTAAGAATTGCAGTACAATCCAAAGGACGTCTGTTCGATGATACGATGAACCTGTTGTCGGAAGCCGACATCAAGGTGAGTGCCACGAAGCGCACGCTGCTGGTGCAGTCGTCCAACTTCCCCCTCGAGGTGCTTTACCTCCGTGATGATGACATTCCCCAGAGTGTGGCCTCAGGTGTGGCCGACATCGGTGTGGTAGGCGAAAACGAGTTCGTAGAGCGTGGTGAGGATGCGGAGATCATCTCCCGTCTCGGCTTCTCGAAGTGCCGTTTGTCGCTGGCCATCCCCAAAGAGATAGACTATAAGGGTGTCGAGTGGTTCGACGGCAAGAAGATTGCCACCTCCTACCCCAACATCCTCCGTCAGTTCCTCGACAAGCATGGCATCCAGGCGGAGATTCATGTCATCACTGGTTCGGTGGAGATCAGCCCGGGTATCGGACTGGCCGATGGTATCTTTGATATCGTCTCCTCTGGTTCGACCCTCGTGAGCAATAACCTCCGTGAGGTGGAGGTAGTCATGCAGAGCGAGGCCCTGCTCATCGGCAACAAACAATTGACTGCCGAGAAGCGTGAGATTCTGGAACAGATGCTCTTCCGTTTCAAGGCTGTGAAGGATGCAGAGGATAAGAAATATGTACGCATGAACGCCCCGAAGGCCCGTCTGCAGGAGATCATCGACGTATTACCGGGTCTGAAAAGTCCTACGATTATCCCATTGGCAGACGATGAATGGTGCTCTGTGCATACCGTACTCGACCAGAAGCAGTTCTGGGAGATTATCGGCAAATTAAAGGAGATGGGTGCTCAGGGCATCCTCGTGACACCGATTGAGAAAATGATTATTTAATAAAACACAGAGATACAAAGACACAGAGAATTTATCTTAGAGAAAAACTCTGTACCTCTGTATCTCTGTGTTGAATTATAAGAATATGAATGTAATTCGAAATCCCCAAAGAAGTGAGTGGGCAAAGATCGTGGAGAGGCCGCACCTCGACGTATCGAAACTGAACGATATGGTGGCTGCCGTGTTGGCTGACATCAAGAAACGTGGTGACGATGCCGTGAAAGGCTATGAACTGAAGTTCGACCATGTAGACCTGCCGACACTTGCCGTCTCTGAACAGGAGATGGAAGAGGCCGAGCGACTGGTCAGTGCCGAACTGAAGGCTGCCATCCAACTCGCCCATTATAATATACATGCCTTCCACGAGGCCCAGCAGTTCAAAGGCAAGAAAGTGGAGACACAGCTTGGTGTCACCTGCTGGCAGAAGAGCATCGCCATCGAGAAGGTGGGACTCTATATCCCCGGTGGTACCGCTCCCCTCTTCTCTACCGTGCTGATGCTCGCCACACCCGCCAAGATTGCGGGATGTCAGGAGATTGTGCTCTGTACGCCTCCGGGACGTGACGGGAAGGTGAACCCCGCCATCCTCGTAGCTGCCCGTATCGCTGGTGTCAGCAAAATCTTCAAGACCGGTGGTGTTCAGGCTATCGGAGCCATGGCCTATGGTACGGAGTCTATACCCAAGGTGTATAAGATCTTCGGTCCCGGCAACCAGTATGTGATGGCCGCCAAGCAACAGGTAAGCCTGCATGATGTCGCCATCGACATGCCTGCCGGTCCCTCTGAGGTCTGCGTCATAGCTGACGAGAAGGCGAACATCGAGTTCGTGGCTGCCGACCTGCTGTCACAGGCAGAACATGGCATCGACTCACAAGTGCTGCTCATTACCACATCCGAACAGGTGATCCTTGATGTACAGGCAGAGGTGAACCGCCAGTTGGAGTTGCTGCCTCGTAAGGAGATGGCACAGAAGGCCTTGGAGAACAGTACGCTGGTACTCGTCAAAGATAAGAAGGAAGCCATCGCCCTCTCGAATGCCTACGCTCCTGAGCATCTGATCATTCAGACAAAGGACTACGAGAAACTTGCCCAGCAGGTAGTCAATGCCGGCAGTGTGTTCCTCGGAGAGTATGCCTGTGAGAGTGCCGGTGACTATGCCAGTGGTACGAACCACACCCTGCCTACACACGGCTATGCCACAGCCTATAACGGTGTGAACCTCGACAGTTATTGCCGGAAGGTCACCTTCCAGCACCTGACGGCAGACGGTATCCGCAGTATCGGTCATGCCGTAGAGTTGATGGCCGAGGCTGAGCAACTCGAAGCGCATAAGAACGCGATGAGCGTACGATTGAAGAGTTTAATTTAGGGCCGTAGGTAAAAATAGTATGAATTATGAAGTCTTTAGAACAATTAACTCGTAAAAACATCTGGAGCTTGGCACCATACAGCAGCGCTCGCAATGAGTATGCTGGTCGCGAGGCCCGCGTGTTTCTCGATGCTAACGAAAACCCGTATAACCAGCCTTACAACCGCTACCCAGACCCCTTGCAGTTAGAACTGAAGGCTGCCCTCTCGAAAGTGAAGGGCGTGCCGGCAGAGAAAATCTTCCTCGGCAACGGCAGTGACGAGGCTATCGACCTGCCCTACCGTTGTTTCTGTGAGCCTGGCAAGGACAATGTCGTCGCCATCGAACCAACCTACGGCATGTACAAGGTCTGTGCCGACATCAATGACGTTGAGTATCGTCCGGTATTACTCGACGACAATTACCAGTTCACAGCCGACCGTCTGCTCGCTGCCACCGATGCCCACACGAAACTCATCTGGCTCTGCACCCCCAACAACCCGACGGGCAACTGCCTGAAGCGCGAAGAAGTGATCAAGGTGATTGAGCAGTTCGAGGGTTTGGTCATCGTCGACGAGGCTTACAGTGACTTCTCATCTCAGCCGACCTTCCGTGCAGAGTTGTCGAAACACCCCAACCTCATCGTCCTCAACACGATGTCGAAGGCCTGGGGCTGTGCAGCCATCCGTCTGGGTATGGCTTTTGCCTCAACGGAGATCATCGGTCTTTTCAATAAGGTGAAATATCCCTATAACGTCAATCTGCTCACTCAACAGCAGGCCTTGGAGGCACTGAAGGATCCCTTCGAGGTGGACAACTGGGTGAAGATCCTATTGCAGGAGCGCACCCGGATGGTTGATGCCTTTGAAGTACTGCCTATCTGCGAGAAGGTTTATCCGACAGATGCGAACTTCTTCCTGGCAAAGATGACCGATGCCCCGGCTATCTATAACTATCTGGTGGATAAGGGCATCATCGTCCGCAACCGCCATCGGGTGCAGTTGTGTCAGAACTGCCTGCGCATCACCATAGGAACCAAAACGGAGAACAGCGAACTGATCGCTGCCCTCCGCCAATTCTAAGACCACGAATTAGTGGTCTTACTTAACCTTTCTGGCCAATTTCTCTGCCTTGGCTTGAGCTTTCTGGGCCTTGGCCTGAGCCTTGGCTGCCTTGGCCTGAGCCTCCGGTGTGCCTTCGCGAGAAGCCTTCTCAGTAGCCTCCTGAGCCTTCTTCATGGCCTTCTCGGCATCCTTCTTGGCATCCTCGGCTTTTTCTCTTGCCTTCTTACGCTTCTTGGCTTCCTTCTCAGCCTTCTTGGCCTTCTTCTCAGCTTTCTCCTGAGCTTTCTGGACCTTACGTGCTTCCTTCTCAGCCTTGGCAGCAGCGGCGGGATCAACCTGCGTAGCAGGGGTGATCACATCCTGAGCCTGAACTTTACTGGTGGGCAGCATACCGGCCATCAGAGCCAGAGCCACCGTCATAATCATCTTCTTCATAAGTCTTATAATTTAAATGTTGAAAAGGGAGCCCTTCCGAGCTCCCTTTGATAATATGTCGGGATATTACTCCTCTACAGCAGCCTGCGCGGCAGCGAGACGTGCGATGGGTACACGGAACGGAGAGCAAGAAGCGTAGTTCATGCCAATCTTAGCGCAGAACTTCACAGAGCTGGGCTCACCACCATGCTCACCACAAATACCGCAGCGCAGGTCAGGACGTACCTCACGGCCTTCCTTCACAGCGAACTTGATGAGACGGCCAACACCCTTCTGGTCGAGCACCTGGAACGGGTCAACCTTCAGGATCTTCTTGTCGAGGTATACAGGCAGGAACGATGCGATATCGTCGCGGCTGTAACCGAAGGTCATCTGAGTCAGGTCGTTGGTACCGAATGAGAAGTACTGAGCCTC
>CACYQO010000099.1 GCA_902776545.1 uncultured Prevotellaceae bacterium
ATAATATTGTTTGGTTCTACGATAATTCTTTGTCTTGGCGAGGAAGAGCGTCATGCGCACGTCTGCCCCTGCTGCCTGCATCTGCTCGATGAAAGCGTTGGCAGTCTGACAGAAAACGAAAATGCCGCCGATAGTCCACGAGGATTATCAGCGGCGAATGACGGGGAGGTTACTTGATGGTAAGCCAGACGGGTTCATTGCGGGCTTTGGCGGCTACGATGAGTTGTTTGAGCTCAAAGAGCCACTTGCGGGATTCAAGCAGACGACCTACGAGTTGGTTACGGCCCACGAGGATGCAGCCTGCGGTGTCAGCAACGGTGTTGCCCATGTGGATGCGAATGCCCTTGAAGAGGTGGTTGAAGTCGGGGCCACCGAGAAGGACAGGAAGCCACATCTTGAATTTCGGACTCCAAGTAATCACTACGGCGTAACGTCCTTCAGGAATGGCGAAGGGCTTCAACTTTTGTGCCTTCGTAGGCGAACGAAGCACGGACTCCATCGAAACCGTGGTCTTCATCTCCACCACTGGCGGCTCGAGGGTATCACAAAGATACGTCTCACGCTCACCTGCCAGATACTCGTCATCTATTCTCTCCACCACGGAAAGCCTACCTATCGTGTAGGCCTTCCTTTTTGCGATGCGTACTAATACTAATTCCATGTGCTTAATGTTATGATGTTAAGTTGTTGTAATGTTACACTTTCGCCAATGGGTCTTGTCGACTTTTTCAATCCAACCGTCACGACGCCAGCGGGAAATGATCATCGGGAGTGAACGTTCACTACAGTAGCCGCGTTTTAGAGCTCGCAGATCGTCGAGGGTGAACGTAGGCGGCAGCTGGTCGAAAATGGAGTGATTGGCACCATATCGCTGACATTCCTCCTGCGCATTGACGTACTCATTGCGGAGTGCCTCGCCAAAGGCTTTTATCTGCTGGTCGAGACAGTACTGAGCCATCATCAGCGCGAAGTTGATACAAGCCTTCGATTCTTTCGAGGACACAGAAGTTCCAGACCCCATTGCGCCCTTTTCAAGCAGATGGAAAATGACACCACAGCGGAAGCCGATGACGGCAGCACGCTTGCGATAGACATCCTTCACGTGGTCGATGTCCTTAGCTGCCTCGACACGTTTCTCTTCACACCAAGCCTCGATGGCCTTGCGAAGACGAGGAGTTTCAACCAATCCGCTGAACGAACGCAGACGGGTGACGGCCTCCTGAATCTTTGCCTCGTCCTCTGCCGAACGACGGCCGAATTTGGGCATTTTTGAGAATGAACTGTCGGGCATCTCGGCGAGCATCACACGGCTCGAAAGTCCGTTCTCGATATTGTCAGACTTGAAGCACTTTCGCAGAGCGCCATTGGTTCCAAGCATCGTCCAGTTATAGGCGACTTTCACGACTCCCGACTCAGCAGCATCAGAGTTGTAGTCCTGACCCCATTCGCCTCGGTCAAACGAAAGACGATAGATGTCGTACTTCGATGACCACGATCCAGCACCATTCGTTTTGCGGAGGGTATCAAGTTCCTCCCCGAAAGAATAGATGGTATGCCCATTGCTATTCTTGAATCGCTTCAAGAGTGTTGAGCACGAGACGGTTACAGGCACCTGGCGGATGAGCACATGAGGATCTTCGGGAGCCTTCTCGTTGGCTTTACGACCTTTCTTGCGCTCCTTCCATTCCTCCTCGCGCTTGCGAGCCAGGGCATCTTCTTCGTCGAACTGACGCTTCCAGACATCGATGGCGTTCTTGACCACCGACTTGTTTGAAGCTTGCTCGCCGCGGATAATTGCCATCAGTCCGAGGCTGTGGATGTTACCGTCACAATACTCAACCTCGACGCCATCGGCATAAGCACCACAAATCGGCATGATACCTACGAGTGTGGGCATGTGCATCGAGACTGGCACACCAACCAACGATTCTTTCAAACCTATGGGCAGGGCTTTGACATTGACCTTTACGCCAGTCTCGGCAGCCACCACTTCGGCATCCTCGATTTCATCAGAAGAAATACCCAACTCGAGAGCATCGATGATTTGCTGCATCACCTTAGAAACGCCCTTGGGTTCTTCCTTGCAAGCCGAATCCACAACCGATTTCAGTTCCACGTCAGAGAGTCCAAAGCGTGGCATCACTGACATCAGCACCTCTTTCTTATTGTCGCAGATGGCTCGGAGATTGACGGCAAGTTTGTGCAGTTTTACATTCCTTTCACCCTCGGCAGGCTCACCGCCATTCCTACGCCACCACTCAGAGATAATAGAGGTGTAGGGAATACCCTTGAAACATTTCTCTTCCCCTCCTAAATTAGGAGGGGTTGGGGTGGTCTGAACAGACGCAGATTCTTCCGCAGAAATTTCCTCGTTCAGACCCCTCCTAGCCTCCCCTAACTTTGGGGAGGAATAAGTTACCTCAAACAGCTTCGGACTGACATACTTCGTATGATCCTCGGGCACCATATAGATGCACCTTGAAACATCCTTTACAGCTGCATCGGGTGTGAATCCCGTAGCCTCTTTCATCAGTTCCTGTGCCTCTTCGGGTGTCATCCCTTCTGGCAATTCCACTAACACATGAGTACCCTTACGAACTGACTGTTCAATGAGCAGCACCACTAAGGGAGATTTTTCCCTCAGTCGAGCCACGATTTCATCCGTATGCCCCTTCTCGTCAAAGTCGAGCATCAGACGATTGAGAGGCTTGACGGCATCGGCTATAGCCCGATGGTTATTCTTGAACTCCGCACAATGCGGCGTCCACACCGGCAGACGATGCTTCAACTCATCGTCACCTTTCTCTATACGTGCGCACATCTGCGCGAGCCAAGGCTCTCGGCGAAGAGCCTCCCAATCTTCCTTGGTGGCAGGGAGGCAAGGAGCGCCGTGCCCCTTGCCAATACATGTGAAATGAATAGCTGAAATAATACTTTCTTGTGTCATAAAGATTCCTCCTTTCTTTAATCGTTAGTCCAAAGTGTGTTTGTCTTCCGGGTGGCCAGATAAACCGCCACCTCAAGCCCCTCTTCGCGGAAGAGCTGTTTCATCAGCTCCAGCGGGTACTTCTTGGGGAAGGTGAACTCCACCTTCAGGCAACCGCGATTGGGGTTGTGTTTCGAGTGCTCGCGCGTCATCTTCACTACGGCGTGGGCCGTCTCAAAGATGGTCAGGTACTTGGGACCCTTCGAACCGTCGTTGACTCGCTTTACCCGGGTTCGACCGTCGGCATCCACCTCAATGCCTGCACGGTACTTGACTCGGCTGCCATTGGTGACCGTCTTGTCTTGTTCCCAAGGGCAGGGATAGACGTTGATGTCGCCGTTGGTCTGAAAGTTGATACTACCGTCCATCTGGACGTTTTGTTGCAAAATTTGATGTTTGAAAACAATTGGATTACGCATAAATTAAATCTGTTTCGTCAGCGAGATTCGGCAAGTGCTGAAATTAGGCCTTTTTCACTCGCGAGACTTCCCTCACTCACTTTCGTCTCAGATTTTTAATAATGTTGACCGATACCTTGTTGGGTTTTAAAACGGGCGCCAGTCTTTTCTCCCGTTTGCCGGCATGCGGCGGTTAAGCAATGCAAACTCGCGACGAGCCTTTTCGGCAATCGTTCCTCTTGCGATTACAATTAAATTCTTTGTTCTTGCCATAATGAAAACTTTATTTTACGTCGCTTCCTTAGGGCGACACTTCAATGTTTTAATGTTGTTTCTCACAAAGGGTCTGACCCTTTGTGAGGTTTCTCTCTCTCGAATCCCTCCTGCCGTCAGTGTGGGTGGTTTGTCTCAGCATGTCAAAGATCGCTCTCGAATCAAATCTGGTGCAAAGATCTGGCTAATTCCGTATGAATCCAAATCTTACCAGAATTAATCCATCATTCGCAACACGCTGAATATCAATAAGATAATGAATAATTTGATGAATCACGGGAATTAATCCGTGTGATCCATCGCCGATGGACATAAAAAAAGCCTACTTCATCGTCTGAAGTAGGCATTCGGGGGCGCGTATTATTAATAAGGTACGCGAACCTTAATTATATTATAGGGGCTGCGACTGGCTCAGATAGTTGGTCACGGTTCCGACTTTCAGTTTCAGAAGCGGCGCAAGGGCTTCTGCAATCTGTTTATTGGGCAGCTTGCCGAAGTAACCCCTATCTTGAAGCTTGCGCACATACTGGCACAGCTGAGGTCTCGACTTCGATGTCTCAGGATAGCACCACGAAGCCAGCTCGTCAGAGTTCTTATTCATCTGCCCAAGCATATACTTTTTCAGATCGTCGCGCTTGATTACGATCTCCACCTCTGCCTGATGGACGGCTGGCGCGATGCTCTTGCCGTTCCATTCCTTATAGACAGCCTCGCCAAGACTAAGGATGATTTTGACAAAGTTTTTCAAAGCCTTCTGCTTCGGAGTCAGCTTTGAGTCAGGATCCTCTTCGTCCGTAACGCCGTCTGATTCCAGACGTTCCAATTCCTCATAGGCCAGCCGCGTCATCGTGTCAAACCAGAAGAAGCACTCCACGGCCTCGTCGCTCAGCTTGTCGTGCATCTCGTCGATATAGAAGCCGGCCTTGTCGCGGTCGGCCAGCACCCGCTTTTCACCAGGCTTGCGCAACTGCTGACTCAGCAGACCGTATTTCCAGTCGGCCCCGTCGATCTCTAACAGTTCACCATTGCCAAGCGACTTCAATTCCTGAACTGCCCGCACACGGTCGTCCTTGGGAACACCCGTGTCGAAATAGTCGTTAAGCAGGAAGCTGGATTTCAGCAGCTCGCCGAGAACCACGAAGATGCGATGCCGGCAGTCCTTCGCCCTGACACCGCTGCCCATCGACAGCCGGCGCTTCCATGTCTCATGCGTCTTCAAGGCCTCGCCAGCCCTGTATGACGATGCCAGCAATCGGGCGTAATACGTACCGTAGTCCTCACCCTCGAGCCTTATGTACGCTGCGCTCATCATGATACGGTCGTGTCGTAACGATAGACTATATAAAGCGTACGATACTGAGAATCAGGCTCCCGCAGATCCACCTCGAAGTGCGAGAACTGGAACATGGCGTCGCCCCAGTCCTTATAGGCAATCAAGAACCAGTCGTCAAACAAGCCCGATTCGAGACACTCCATCACCTTCTCGTCCAACTCGGCGAGTATGGCATAAGCCCTGCGGTAATAGGTGTCGCGGTCGCAGAAAGTGTCGATGAACCGGTCCATATCCTCGATTCTCAGAACCATGCTGCGACCCTTGAAGTCGGCAAGCGCCTCGGGAAGTCTGACATAGGTCTCCGAATGTCCGTCCTCATCCGGATCGCTCTCTTCGTAATCGCCAGCGAACGACGGGAATTCGTAGATGTGCTGGTTGTTGTCGGCATCCATCAGCCAATCATTGGAGAGTTTTTTGATATCCACCAGCGTCATCGGACTGTTACTTTCAGCCCAGTCTTCTGCCCTCATGATCATACAATTGGCAAAGCGCAGATCGCCGTTCTTGCCGAGCTCCGTCATCTTCTCGTTGAGCACGTCCATCATACGGCTGGCCTCGTCAGCATCATAGTCGGGCGCACACTTCAAGATGTCGGCCACCTTCTGCCTTGGCGGCTTCCCACTCGCGCGAATCTCGCGGATCTTCGCCAGCAGACTTTCATAATACTGCCGCTCTTTCTCCTCCGTTCCAGGTAATTTGATTTCCATCACACAAATAGTCTTTTACACGTTTATAATATAGAATGCAAAGATACAAACTATTCCCGAAAATCCAAAATATAACACTTAAACATTATAACTTTATAACATTAAGGATATTCCAATAGCGGAAATCAGCTAAGAGGTATATTAGAATATTATTATATTATAATATAATAATATTTATAAACGGCTGTGAGGTATTTGGCAGATGCTTAATGTTATAATGTTGTAAAGTTAAGATGTTGTAGACAGATTTTTGGGCAAATATCGGTCATCCAAATTACTTAACATATTTTTACACGCTACGGCCTCCTAAATTTGCAGGCGTCGCGAAAAAGTAGTACCTTTGCATTGTCGATGAGGATAGTAGAGGCCAGCGCGCACAAGCCTTGAAAGTCAGAGTACAAAAGCACGAAAGTCCGGGTTTCAAGCCAGCAGACTCTTGGGGACGCCCACCATCGGCAATCTCACAATAGGGACTGTCCCCGTTGTGAGAAAAGAGAGAACGAAAAAGCTTATGTTTAATTAAAAAGAAGAAAGAAAGGAATTTACATTATGGCACGAACGAACATTCCAATGATTATCAATCTGCGTCAGAACAAGAACGACGACAGCACCGCCTACGGCAAGTATTTCGCAGAGGTTGACACCAAGGAGCCTCTGAGTCTCAAGGGATTCGCCAAGCACATGACGAGTCACGGCAAGATCGCCGACTACCAGATGTGCGTATTGGTGCTGGGTCAGGTAGTGGACTGCATGACCGAACTGCTCTCGCAGGGTCAGCCCGTGAAGCTCGACGGACTGGGCACCTTCTACCCCTCCGTTGACGGCCAGAAGAAGGGAAAGAACGAACTGGAGCAGGCCGTCGCAGCCGGTCCCGATGCGATGATCAACGGCATCAAGATTAACTTCTCGCCGGAAAACTCCAAGGGTGAGAAACTCACCTCGCGAGCCTTCAAGGATCAGTGCATCTTCGAGTACGGCTACCTCGTAGAGAGCGAAGTCCGCACCGTCAACGGCAAGCAGCGCCGCTATCAGAAGAAGACTCCGCTGAGCTACGTCATGGCTCCCGCAGCCGACAACGCCAATGGTGGCGGTACCCAAAACGGCGGCACGAATCAGGGCGGCGGCACTAACAGCGGCAGTGGCGGTGACGACGATGAGCGTCCCGGAGCAGGCGGCTAAGCAAACGTCTGACACATCTGAGGGATGAGGGTCAGCCCTCGCCCTCGGACTGCCAGACTAGTTATTAACAAAAAAGGAAAAGCACTATGAAGAAAGAAACTTGGAAGACCATCATTCAGGTCGTCATATCAATCCTCACGGCAGCCCTCACTGCCCTCGGTACGACTTCCTGCATGGGCCACGGCCCGATCACATTCTGAATAGAACCCGTCTGAAAAGACATCATCGTCCGCAATCTCCCACAATGAGGTTGCGGATTTTTATTGTTCGTAAATCGCGACTTTGTGACATTTGACTTTGTGACATTAAGGAGGTCGTGGATTATTTTCCAAATTCAGTCTGATTTTATGGAAAATTTTCCAAATTCATCGGGTCGATTTTCCCTCAAAAAACGCATCATCTGATGGTCAAAACTGCGAGGGAAAAGAATGTGGGCGGCATATCATAGAGTTACACGAAATGTCAAACTTAACAGTCGGTCATTTATCAGTTCTGATAAATTGCATTAACTTTGCGTAGCCGAAAGGCATCATGTCAAACGTAAAATGAGCTTTAAAATGAAACAGAAGATACAGAAGGAAACCAGTTGTCTGGATATGTCGGCAGAGTCGCTTGTGGCTCTGAGGCATCCACAGGTGAACAAAGTGACCCATGAGCAGATTCGCTGGAGTAACGCCATCGTCAACTCGCCTGTCATGTACGGTCTGATTGAGCGTCGGACGCTGTATTTCATCACTGGCGAGGTGAAGCATAAGTTCACGGAGAAGAACCTCGGTGTGCCTGAGAACTGGAAGGATCTCTACTTCCACCTGACGGATGAAGACCTCGGTCTGATTGGCGGTCAGAAAAACGTGCCGCGAACCTACGAAGCTCTGAGCAAGCTGGGGGAGAAGTTCCTGCCAGTCAGCTTCAGGAACGAGAAAGGAGAGCTTATAGTGGGTAAGGTGCATTGGGTGGACTCGTTCTTCTACAACACCGAAACGGGTCTGTATGACGTGCGTGTGTCGCCAGAGATTATGCCGTATCTGATAGACATCAGCCGGAGCTTTACCACGTTCGACCTCGGCACGGCCATGCTGCTGCGCTCGAAGTATTCCCAGAAGATGTACGAACTGTGTAGCCAGTTTTGCGGCGACTTCCGATTCTTCGACAGAGGCGAACAGGCGGTTGGCAATGTATTCAAGAAACGGGTGGTTCCTATTAAAATGGAGGACTTTCGACGTATCTTCAACCTCGACGAGATACGTGATCCTCGCACAAAGAGGGTCATTACCCCAGCCATCTATACCAGCTTCAGGGAGGTACGCTCGTATATCCTCGAAGCCACTCAGATGGAGCTATATGAACTCTATACGGCCAATCACTCTAATCTCTGGTTCGACTTCCAAGAAGGGCCTCGGAAGGGGCGTGGCGGCAAAGTATCGTCGGTTTTCATATTCATCTACACCAAGGAGTTTCCAAAGGAGGGTGATGGAAAACCGTGGCAGAAGGGCGACGAACCTCTGTCACCATTTGAGGAGTACGTGGAGCCTACAGAGCACCTGACACCATACGAACGGCTCAAACAGAATCTGTGGTATAACCAATCAAAGGAAGTCCAGGAACAAGCGTTAGAAGCCCTGCTGAGCCATTATCTGCATGACGATGAGGTGAAGCACTACATGCGCCAGATTTGCCTGAAGGCTGGGCGTAGTTATGACAGTTATGTCCAGGTAATACAAGTGATCCAGGAGAAAGAGCATCAGCCGAAGTTCAAGAACGGCACCGATGCCTACCGCCGGAAGAGCATTATCAACTATGCTCTGAAGGAAAACCTAAAGGAGTTTGGCTGGTCACTGGAGCCGATGGCCAAAGCCCAGAAGACTCGCAAACCAACGGAACAAGACTTGTTCAACATGTAACAAAAAGCCATTTCTACCTACTATAATAGGGAAGAAGAAGCACCCGTCACGCTCGAAAGTCGACCACTTATGGCATACTTTGAAGGTTCGAGGTCAGTTGGCGGGCTTCTTTATGCCCAAATGAGAGAGTTACAAAGCCCATTTAGGTTCGTTTCCAACAGGCAAATAATGATACTTTATGATACTAATGATATGGGGTGTTGGAATGATTGGATGGAGTGCTATTGGCTTCAATAACGCGATAAGCACTTGTAACTAACTGAAAATCAGTACACATCAAAACTTTAACACTTTTAACATATCGTCTATTAAAGATGCTCCAAAAAGTGGGTGTAAAATAACACCCAGATTCACCAAAAGTGGGTGTAAATCTGGGTGTAAGTTTGTAACTTGCTGATTTTCAGCGATGTTGGCGGAGAGAGAGGATTGTGAACCGCTCTCCTAAAGCGTTGATTATCAGTTTCATTAATCTCTACTTTACTGTCAGTGTAACACTTTTGTCACCAAAA
>CACYQO010000100.1 GCA_902776545.1 uncultured Prevotellaceae bacterium
TGGTGCTGCTATCGCCATCAAGAAGGGTGTGAAGACAGCTGCCGAGGCTGCTGAGGCCATCGGTATCGGTCTGCAGAGCTTCTGTATCCCCGGATCAGTGGCCGACGATCGTAAGGTAGGTATTGGTCACGGTAACCTCGCCGCTCGTCTGCTCCGCGAGGAGACAGAGTGCTTCGCCTTCCTGGCCGGTCACGAGAGCTTCGCTGCTGCCGAGGGTGCTATCAAGATTGCCGAGATGGCCAACAAGGTTCGCCAGAAGCCCCTCCGCGTGATCCTGAACGGTCTTGGCAAGGACGCTGCCCAGATCATCAGCCGTATCAATGGTTTCACCTATGTACAGACCAAGTTCGACTACTTCACTGGAGACCTCGCTGTTGTGAAGGAGGTTCCTTATGGCAACAACCCCAGCCGCTTGAAGGTGAAGTGCTATGGTGCTGACGACGTACGTGAGGGTGTAGCTATCCTGTGGAAGGAGAACGTTGATGTCTCCATCACTGGTAACTCTACCAACCCGACCCGTTTCCAGCACCCCGTAGCCGGTACTTATAAGAAGGAGCGCGTGCTCGCTGGCAAGCCCTACTTCTCAGTAGCTTCCGGTGGTGGTACAGGTCGTACCCTGCACCCGGATAACATGGCTGCCGGTCCTGCTTCTTACGGTATGACTGACACCCTGGGTCGTATGCACTCAGACGCTCAGTTCGCAGGTTCTTCTTCAGTACCTGCTCACGTAGAGATGATGGGCTTCCTCGGCATGGGTAACAACCCGATGGTGGGTGCTACCGTATCTGTAGCCGTTGCTATTGATCTCGCTATCAACAAGAAGTAAGAAGTGCTTTATTATATAAAAGAGGTGGAAGGTTCACATCTTCCACCTCTTTTTTTACCAAATTACATAATTTTGCTTAAAAGACTTGCATTTCTCTTTGTTTTTTTGTATCTTTGCAGTATGATGGCGATCAGACGAAAATAATGATAGCAACTTTTCGTGAGGAGACGGCTCGTGGCAGATGGTTGGATGCCCCGAGCCGTCTATTCGTTTGCCGTTCGCCGCTCAATGGTCCGCCTTTAGGCCATATCCCGATTATATCGACTCATTCTCCCTTTTAGCTTAATATAATCTCCGTTTTTGCTTAAGCCGCAGAGCTCACGAGGACAGAATCCGTGACTCTTAAAATTCTACCCCTACGGAAATCTTGCTACGAGGCTTCGTAACACTTTTTTGAAGGCCTTGAAAAAAGTGTTGGAAGGCCTTCTAAAAAAGGGGGGGTAAACGTGTATGGGCTCTGACACAAAATCAGAGGGAAATGTTTAGAGCTCGAAGTCGAGGCAAGAGCGCTGGACGGTGTAGGGACGGACCTTGCCGTTGGCGACGGCCACGTGGTCGGGATGGACGGCATAGCCTTTGAGGGCTTCTTCCGATTCGAGGGTGCTGTCGAGCATCACGTCGGCATTGGAGGATGCCAGACGACCGTCGATGTGAACCTTCACGTCGAGGAGTCCGGGAACCTTACCCATGAGACCTTCCAAACCTTCTTTAATACCTGCCTTGACGGCCTTCTTCTCATCTTCGGAGAGTTCTGGATTCAGAGTCCAGAGAATAATGTGCTTAACCATAATTGAACTAATTTTAAAACAACAATATATTTTTGACCACTAATTTCACGAATTATTCGGTTAGGGAGAAATCGGGGGGCAGTTCGAAATGCATCTTTTTGCCGGTGGTGGGATGGATGAAGGAGATGGCCTGTGCCTGGAGATAGAGACGGTCTGCCTTTGTGCCATAGAGTTCGTCGCCCTTGATGGGACAGCCGAGACCGTCGGGGTGGGCACAGTGCATACGGAGTTGGTGTGTACGGCCGGTGTGAGGCCAGAGGGCGAGGAGCGTTAGATTGTCGTGGGTGCGGGGGAGCTTGGGCGCGGGGGAACGAGAAAACTCTGAGGCAGATGTTCCGCAAGACATATCTCGCACCTCCGCACCTCCGTACCCACGTACCCCCGAATCCTGATCAAGGATGCGGTACTCGGTGATGGCGCGTTTGCCGCGCTCGAAGTCGATGACCTGACGCGGACGATTCAGAGGGTCGCAGAGCAGGGGTAGGTCGATGATGCCGTGCTCCTGTTTGGGCGTTCCTTCTACGACGGCGAGGTATTTCTTTTTTACGGTGTGATCCGTAAACTGTTTCTGTAGGGCGTGATAGGCCTCGGTGGTCTTTGCTACGAGGATGATACCTGAGGTCCACATGTCCAAGCGGTGTACGGGTTGGGATCCTGGCCAGCGTTCTTGTGCCCAGGTGGCGATGGAGTAGTCTTCCGTGCGTCCTGGGATGCTCAGCATGCCAGAGGGTTTGTTGAGTACGGCGAGGGCCTCGTCCTCGTAAACAATCTCCACCCCTAAGTGTGGGAATCCCTCTGCATCAGGGCTTGGATCGACGTCAAGGCCCTGCAGCATCCAAGTCAGCACGGGTTTGCACTTCCCGCGACAGGCGGGATAGAACTGTCCGTGGTGGCGGATCTCACTCTTAGGTGAGGGCCCCCACCAGAACTCGGCCATGCAAAGGGGCTTCAGACCGTTCTGATAGGCGTATTGGAGGAGTTTTGGCGCACAGCAGTCGCCCGTGCCACCTGGCGGTAAAGGGAATTTCTTTCGGATGCGGGGGGAACAGTGGTAGTCTTGCCAAACCTCCACAAGGTCTTTCTTCTCGCCTCGGGCATTCAGGAACTGGTATTGGTGGAAGAGCCAGAGCTGGAGGTCTTGGGACATCTGCTTAAAGTTCGGGGGTACGGGGGTGTCATTTTCGGGGGTACGGGGGTACGGAGGTACGGTGGTGCGAGAAATGTCAGAGGCAGAATCTGCCGTAGGAGTATCCTCGTACCCCCGTACCTCCGTACCCCCGTACCCCCGAAACAACTCCGATATTTCCCGTTCCCTGGTTTTAAAATAACCATCAGGCTGTTGGGCATCGTAGACGGGTGGTACAAAGTAAGGCCAGTCGTTGCGCCCTTCCAGCAGTCCAGAGTAGGCTGCGAGGAAGCCCCCCTCAACGATGAGAACGCCGAACATTTTGCCTTCCGAAGGGTTGATACGCTCGATTTCCCGCTTGACCTCTTCTGCCGCAAGGATACACAGCGGATGGGGCTCGTAGCAGAAGGGGTAGGTGAACCGTTCCGGAGGGACGATGTCGGTGGTGAGGGGGTGCAGGGGCGATGGCATATCGTCAGTGGTCAGCGTTGGCGTTGAGGATGTCGAGGCATTGCTCCACAGGGATACCCTTGTTCTTGTCTGGCGTGTCTTTATACCGGTCGATCATACGGAACACGGTATCCATTGCCGTACGGGTAGAACTCTTAAGTGACTCGCCATTGAGCAGATGGCCGATGAGTACGGCAGAGAAGATGTCACCTGTGCCGTGGAACAGGCCGGGTATCTCGTGATACTCTAAATGGAAGTAGCTGTCGTCATAGTGGTTATAGCCTGCCACGGCATTCTGGCCGTCTATCTTGCAACTTGTGATGATCACCGACTTGCAGCCTATCTGGCGCAGTTTGTCGAGCAGCGTCTTCGTATCTTCCCACGTGATGCCCTCCATGTGGATGGGGGTGTTGGTCAGATAACAGGCTTCCGTATAGTTGGGGAAGGTGAGATGGGCCACGCTGACCATCTCACGCATCAGTTCTACCTGACGCTCGGTCATACCGTTATAGAGCCTTCCGCCGTCGCCGAGGATGGGGTCTACGAAGACTGTGGTGCCCAGTGCTCCCTGTTCTTTGCAGTAGCCCGCCACCAGTCGTGCCTGTTCGTCGCTGAACATCAGGCCTGTGCAGACGGCATCGAACGAGAAACCGAGTTCTTTCCATACGGGCAGTGTCCCACGGATATAGTCCGTCGTGTCCTGGATGTTGAACTTCCCGTAGTCGAGGGTGTTCGACACGAGTGCCGTGGGTAAGCTGTAGGTGGGGATGCCTAAATACGACAGGATAGGCAGCATGGCCACCATGCCGACCTTGCTATAACCTACGACGTCGTTGATTAAGAGTATCTGTTTCATGCTTCTTCTTTCATTGACTTTCTTCGATGGTTGCTTCATCCTCCTGCTGATGCATCTTCCGCAGGAGGTTGACCTTGGTGACGATGTTGTAGTAGCCGTTGACGAAAAGTCCCAGCTCTTTCAGCTTGGCGATGTCGTTGGCGGTGAGTGCGATTCTGTAGGAGGTAGCATCCCTGCCCACGGTGGCACAGCCCCATTTGTTCAGTTCGTTATAGTTGCCCTCCAGCGTCATCTCTGTAGTGGCGTAGATGGTTTTGAACTGCCAGTAGGTACGGTCGATGTCATTTCTGTCGGTTGTGAAGATAAATTCCAGTTTATCGCCTTCCGAAAGGTTCGTGAAGGTTTCCGGTGGGAGGTATATGCCGTTCTCCCAGTTGTTGAAATGACATTCGCCCTCCCAGATTGTGCGTGAATCCCAGTTGTCGACAATGGGCCTCAGACGGACACTCTTGATGGTGATGGTCATCGTGTCGGTAGCCTGGAAGATGACCTCACTGACATTCCTGACATCAAGGCCGTCGAAGAAACAGGTCAGCGAAGTGATACCAGCACGGCCCCACGTCTTCACCTTCTCGGAAATGAGGACCTGTGTCTCAATCTTTGTCGGTTCTGCGAACTCGAAAGTAATCGACTCGTAGGGTGTCCAGTCAACGGGCAGGTTGCGCTCCTTGATGATTCCCACCAGACCGCCCCAGGGGGAGGCATTGTAGGTGATGCTACCGTCTCTGTTGTTCGTGAAGCTCTCATATATATTATATGTGGCTCTGAACTTCGAGGTGATATCATATTTATCCTCTTGGACATCCTGCCTACAGGCCGTCAGGATAACGGCCGCCAGTGTCATCAATAGAATCTTCTTCATCGTTCTGTCATTTGTCGCTGCAAAGATAATGTTTTTTTGGCACGAATTACGCGAATTTCACGAATTTTATACTGCTAATCTTTAATTTTCGTGTAATTCGTGTAATTCGTGCCTAATTATTATTACCTTTGCAGCATGGCTACAGCGATACAAGCGCTCCAGCAACAACGACTGCTGCTCCAGATGGAGTATGCCGCCGAGAAGGATGCTTTCCGCAAACAGACCGAGGAGATGGGACTGATGCGGAAGGTGAAGCGTGGTGATGCCTGGTATCCCCTGAAGATGGGCAGAAGCTACTATAATTCGCTCAATCAGTTGGTAGTAGAGGTGTTCCGTCAGGGCGATGATGAGATAGAACATAACTTCGAATTCGGGCGACCAGTATGTTTCTTCAGCACTAACGGTGCAGATAAAGTGAAATACTTTAATTTCACAGGCACCGTCAGCTATGTCGATGGCGATCGGATGGTGGTGGCTGTGCCTGACAATGGTCAGCTCATCGATGTGCAGGGGGCAGAGAGCGTAGGCATCCAGTTGTTCTTCGACGAGACGAGCTATAAGATGATGTTTGAAGCCCTCGATCGTGTGATGCGGGCGAAAGGGCGGCTCGGCTATCTGAGGGATCTGTTCTATTCAAGTAGTCAGGAGACAGGAGTCAGTAGTCAAGGAAGAATGAAGGCAGAGACCTTCAGTTTCGCACCGATGCATTTCAGCTATCTGAACCGTACGCAAGAGGATGCTGTCAATAAGGTATTGCAGGCAAAGGATGTGGCCATTGTCCACGGCCCTCCAGGGACGGGCAAGACCACCACCCTCGTCGAGGCCATCTATGAGACCCTGCGACGTGAGAACCAGGTGCTGGTCTGTGCACAGAGCAACATGGCGGTTGACTGGATCTCCGAGAAACTGGTGGACCGTGGCATCAACGTCCTGCGCATCGGCAATCCGACGCGTGTCAACGACAAGATGCTCTCCTTCACCTACGAACGGCGCTTCGAGGCTCATCCCGACTACGAGTTGCTTTGGGCCATCCGCAAGGCTATCCGCGATCTCCGTGCCCATCGCAAAAGGGGCGATGACAAATACCACCAGAAGCTCGAACGTCTGAAGGAGCGTGCCACAGAACTCGAGGTCCGTATCAACGCACAACTCTTTGGGGAGGCCCGTGTCATCGCCTCCACGCTTGTAGGCTCTGCCAATCGTCTGTTGGAAGGTCAGAAGTTCGGCACCTTATTTATAGATGAGGCGGCACAGGCTCTTGAGGCCGCCTGCTGGATTCCCATCCGACGGGTGTCGCGTGTCATCCTTGCTGGCGACCACTGTCAGTTGCCGCCTACGGTGAAGAGTTTTGCCGCGATGAAGGCTGGACTGGGTAAGACGCTGATGGAGCGCATCGTCGACAACCACCCCGAGACTGTGACGCTACTGAAGATGCAATACCGTATGAATGAGGAGATCATGCGCTTCTCGTCAGATTGGTTCTATGGCAATCAGGTGGAGTCGGCTCCCGAAGTGAAGTACCGTAGCATCCTTGACCTCGATATTCCGATGACGTGGATTGACACATCTGAATTTTCAGAAAACTCAGAAAACTCTGATTACTCGGACATTTCCTTCAAAGAGCAATTTGTGGGTGAGAGCTTTGGCCGTATCAATAAGGCGGAGGCAGAACTAACGCTGTTGGTTCTCGAGCAGTACTTTCAGAAGATCGGCAAGCAGCGCATCCTTGACGAACGTCTCGACGTGGGTGTCATCTCGCCGTATCGTGCACAAGTACAGTATCTGCGGCGGTTGTTTAAGAAGAAGGAGTTCTTCAAGCCCTACCGCAGTCTCATCAGCGTCAATACCGTCGACGGCTTCCAGGGACAGGAGCGTGATATCATCCTTATTTCACTGGTGCGAGCCAACGACGAGGGACAGATTGGCTTCCTCCGCGACCTGCGACGTATGAATGTCGCCATCACCCGTGCCCGAATGAAACTTATTATCCTTGGGGATGCCTCTACGATGACGCGACACCCCTTTTATAAGCGTCTTTATGACTATATCGATGCCCTCTAATGGCATTGCAGGCGGCTATTTAACTCCTTTTAACGCCTATCACTCCTTAAACTCCACAAAACTTTGTACCTTTGCAGCGGTTAGTATTTTGGAAAGTAATGGTTGAGATTAAAAAAGTATCCACGAAAAAAGAACTCAGTGCGTTCGTGCAATTCTACTACGATCTCTATCGCGGCAACGATTGTGCTGTACCATTTCTCTATTTCGACGAGATGGACACACTCAACAGCCAGAAGAATCCTTCGTTCGATTATTGTGAAGCCGACTATTTCCTGGCTTATAAAGGCGGGAAGGTGGTGGGTCGTGTTGCTGCCATCATCAATCGTCACGCCAATGAGCGCTGGGATACCAGTCAGGTACGCTTCGGATGGTTCGATTTTATTGATGACCTGGAAGTGTCTGCAGCCTTGTTGAAGGCTGTCGAGGATTGGGGACGTGAGCGTGGCATGACGGATATGGTTGGCCCTATGGGTTTCATCGACACCGATCGTGAAGGCATGCTCGTTGAGGGCTTTGACCAGCTCGCGACGATGTATATCAACTACAACTATCCCTATTACCCTCAACACATTGAACGCCTGGGAGGTTTCGAGAAAGCCAACGACTGGGTGGAGTGCAGGGCGAAAGTACCTGAGGTCGTGCCCGAAAAGTTTTCTAAGATCACGGAGATGGTACGTCGTCGCTACAACCTCCGTGCTCATAAGTTTACCCGCCATGAACTGATGAAGGAGGGCAAAGCCCGCGAAGTCTTCGAACTGCTCAATGCCACCTATAAGGATCTTTACGGCTTCTGTCAGCTCTCTGACCGGCAGATTGACAAACTTGTGGGTGACTACATCAAGATTGCTGATTTGAACCTCGTCGCGGGTATCGTCGATGGCAATGAGAACGATAAGCTTGTGGGCTTTGGCATTACCTTCCCTTCATTCTCGCGTGCCCTGCAAAAGACTCGTGACGGACGGCTATTCCCCTTTGGCTGGTGGCATCTGCTGAAGATCCTCAAATGGCACAAGACTGACACCGTCGATCTTCTGCTGATCGGTGTGTTGCCCGAATACCGTTCCAAGGGTGCTAACGGACTTATCTTCGATGATCTCATCCGTCAATATCAGGCTTATGGCTTCTCGTATGCTGAGACAGGACCTATGATGGAGACCAACGATGGTGTGCTCTCACATTGGCAGTATCTTGATTCTGTCATCCACCGTCGTCACCGTTGTTTCAAGAAAAAAATATAATATGATGGATAGTATGACTTGGGAGTTTGTACTCCGTATTTTTGTTGCTGCCCTTTTGGGTGGCGCTATTGGACTGGAACGCGAGTATAGAGCTAAGGAGGCCGGTTTCCGCACTCATTTTC
Organism: uncultured Prevotellaceae bacterium; assembly: GCA_902776545.1. Lineage (GTDB taxonomy): Bacteria > Bacteroidota > Bacteroidia > Bacteroidales > Bacteroidaceae > Prevotella. Next base: position 8,330 of record CACYQO010000100.1, read on the forward strand.
TTGTTGCCCTCGGTTCTGCCCTGTTTATGATTGTGTCTGCTTATGGATTCGAAGGCGCCATGCATACGCCGGAACACCGATGGGATGTGTCGCGTGTCGCCGCCCAGGTGGTCTCGGGTATCGGTTTCATCGGAGCGGGTACTATCATCTTCCAGAAAAATGAAAATGCAGTACGTGGCTTGACGACGGCTGCCGGTTTATGGGTGACTGCCGCTATCGGTCTTGCCTGTGGTGGTGGCTTGTATGTTCTTGCCGCTGCTGCCACGTTCCTTGTGCTTGTCGGACTTGAGGCTTTTAACTTCATTCTTCACAAGTTCGATAAGCATCGCGGCGTGTAATAATTGCACAATTTTTGCTTAAAAACCGTTATCAAACGTAACAAGGCCTAAAAAGAAAAGTTTATCAAACGTAACAGACACTTTATTAAATGTAACATTTTTACGTTCTGATACATTTTGGAAAATTATGCGTTACAAAATGTAAAGTGAATAAATAAAATTTATAATATCTTTGCATCCGATAAGAAATGCGGATGAATAGCTGCGTGAGCAGCATGTTTGACGCTATAGAATGTAAAGTGCAATTGAATTGGCTAATCATTTTTATATAACAATTATCTTACTAATTAATTTAATTATGTGGAATTTTAAATCACTACAAAAGCCGTTAGTGTTTCTGTTCCTGCTCTGTAGCGCTGGCTCAGGGCACGATTACTGGAACAGTAAATGATGAAGCAGGCGAACCGATCATCGGCGCCAGCATTAAGGTGATGGGTACCAAGACCGGTGCTATCACTGACTTCAATGGTAACTTCAGTGTTCAGGCAGACGCCAACGCAACACTGCAGGTATCCTACATTGGTTACATCACCGCAACAGTGAAGGCCAATGGTCGTAACAACATCGTAGTAACTCTTAAGGAGGATGCCCAGACGCTGAATGACGTGGTGGTCATCGGTTATGGTGTTCAGAAGAAGAGCGACCTGACTGGTGCCGTGGCATCTGTGAAGGGTGATGAGATCAAGAACCTGTCGACAACCGATGCCGGTGCAGCCCTGCAGGGTAAGGTCTCTGGTGTGCAGATCATCAACACATCTGGTGATCCTGCAGCAGGAGCCAGCATCCGTGTCCGTGGTTATTCTTCAAACTCTGGTAGCCTCGGCCCGCTGCTCATCGTTGACGGTCTGAAGGTGGACAACATCCAGTATCTGGATCCCACGATTATCGAGTCGATGGAGGTGCTGAAGGACGCTGCCTCTGCAGCTATCTACGGTGCCCAGGCCGGTAATGGTGTGGTGATCATCACCACCAAGAACGGTCAGAAGGGTCAGGCTCATGTGAGCTATAGCCTCAAGGCTGCCAGCCAGAGCCTCGGCAAGAAGGCCGACCTCTTCCGTGCCAACGACTACATTGAGTACCACAAGTATCTGGGTGACCTGAGTGATGCCGAGCTTGAGCAGAAGGCTTACAAGACTGGTTTCGTTGATACCGACTGGTATGATGAGGTGTTTGAGAGCAGCTGGAACCTCCAGCACAACATTACAGTTGAAGGTGGTAACGACAAGGGTCGCGTCCTCGTAGGCCTTGGTATCGTCGACAACGACGGTATCGTCAAGGGCGATAAGGATACCTATAAGCGTTTCACCGGTCAGATTAACATTGACTACAATTTCTTCAAGTGGTTGAACGTTTCCAGCAATACCTCTTTTGAGAAGTATAAGACAAGGAGACTGGGTAATGGTTACGGTTCATTCCTGAACGCTGTGGTCTCTATCGACCCGTTGACACCTGCTTACATTTATGACGAGTCTGACTTCGGTGATGGCGTGGCAGATGCTTGGGCCACAGGTCAGCCTTATCCCGTACTGCTGCCTCCCGGCTATACAGAGGAGAATCCCGTATGGTACGGTACCTCTAAGTATATTGTGGAAGCTACCGGTAACCCGTTGGCACGTCGTGACGTGGCTAATGGTACCAGCGAAGGTTTCAATGTCCGCGGTTCTATAGCTGCCAACATCACGCCGTTCGATGGCTTCACCTTTACCTCACGTCTTGGCTATCGCATCACTCAGGGCAATACTCATGACTATTCAGAGCCTTGGTATCTGTCTTCAATGGCTAACAATGGTAATTACTCCATCTCTGCTGCTACAAACGCTGGTCTCTACTACCAGTGGGAGAACTTCATCAACTACACGAAGCAGTTTGGCAAGCACAACCTCGGTGCGATGGTCGGTATGTCATATACGAAGAACCACTGGGACAACACCAGCGTGTCTTCTTCTGATACCCATATGATTCTACGCGGTAACCATGCCCCCAACTTCCGTTATATCGACTGTCTGAACGACAACGGTAAGGCTCACCTCTCTGTAGGTAACACACCTGGTGATGCTACTGAGCTTTCTTACTTCGGTCGTCTGACTTACTCATACGCCGAACGCTACCTCCTTCAGTTCAACTTCCGTGCCGATGCCTTCGACGCTTCGAAGCTGTCTAAGGACAAGCGCTGGGGTTACTTCCCCTCTGTCTCTCTTGGTTGGACTATCAGCAACGAGCCGTTCTTCAAGAATGCCGTCAGCACAAGCGCTGTCAGCTTCCTGAAGCTCCGTGGATCTTGGGGTCGCAACGGTAACGTGAACGTGCTGAGCGGATACAAGTACAACCCGACCATCGGTCTTGGCGGTTACTATGTATTTAATGATGAGTCTACTGGTGGTGGTGTACAGGAAGGTGGTGCTCCTAACGGTGCTGCCAACCCCGACCTGACTTGGGAGACTTCTGAGCAGTGGGATGCCGGTATCGATGCCCGCTTCCTTGACAACCGTCTGTCATTCACTTTCGACTGGTATCGTAAGATCACCAAGGACCTGCTTGTTGACATCAAGCCTTATCCTGAGGTCGGTGTGAGCACGATGACTGTGAACTCTGGTGAGATCCTGAACACTGGTGTCGATATCGAGGTTGGCTGGCGTGACCACGTTGGTGACTTCAAGTACAGCGTCAGTGCTAACTTCTCTCCGTTGAAGAATGAGGTACAGGCCGTGAACGAATTCCTGCCCCGTTATACGCAGGGTGGTATCAGCGGTTTCAACCAGAAGGTGCAGTCTACTTTCGAGGCAGGTCATACTATTTGGTACTTCCGTGGATTTGACTATCAGGGTGTGTACAATAAAAACAATTATGGTCTCATAGGTGACCAGGAATTTGATCCTAAGAATGAAGGCAGACCTCTGTACGGTGGTATGGTTCCCGTCTATGAGGATGATGGAAAGACTCAGAAGGTTGACGCAGAAGGCAATCCTATGACGAAGTGGGGTACCGTATTGGCTCCGAATCAGGATACCGATATGGTTGACCTCGGTTCCGGTATTCCCAAGTTCACCTATGGTGTGACCCTGAACCTCGAGTACAAGGGCTTCGACCTCACCGTATTCGGTACGGGTGCTTCCGGCAACAAGATTTACAACCTGATGGTATCTGCCGACCGTCCCCGTGTGAACGGTCTGAATACCTGGTGGCTCGACTCCTGGAGGAAGGATGCAGACGGCAACTACACCATCCAGGGTAAATATCCTGACATGAACTATGTTGCCAAGGACTGGGTATTCTTCAGTTCTTCAGCCAACGTGTTTAGCGGCTCTTACTTCAAGTTCAAGCAGATTCAGCTGGGTTATACACTGCCGAAGAGCATCACCAAGAAGTTCTATTGCAACAACCTGCGTCTCTCTGTATCACTCGACGACTACTTCACCATCACCAGCTATCCCGGTGCCGATCCTGAAACCTCTTCTTTCGACAACGGTGCATCACGTGGTTGGGATAACGGTAACTATCCTACCTCTAAGAAGCTTGTCTTTGGATTAAATGTAACATTCTAAAAAAGTAAAAAAGATTAATTATGAAAAAGATATATTTATTTGCGATGCTTGGTGTGGCCCTCGGCTTCACAGCTTGTGAGGATAAGCTCGACATCCCCCAGAAGGCCAGCCTGACCACTGGAACCTTCTACCAGTCGGATGACGATTTTGCACACGCACTGGGTTCGGCATACGAGCAATTCCAATGTAACACCATGGGCCGTGCCATGGGTCCTGGTATCTATACCCCTGCAAGGGTGCTGGCTAACCACCCGGGCGACGACGTGAACTACGGCGGTGCCATGTACGGTGACCATGAGTTTGGCGGATCTGTCGATGAGTTCCGTTACAGGCATACCCCTGAGGCTATCGACTATCACTATCAGGGTCTTTACCTCTCCATCTTCCCCGACAACCTCGTGATTGAAAAGGCTGCTGAGCTTGATAATCCCTCTGAGTACATCAAGCAGTGTGTGGCCGAGGCCCGCGTGCTCCGTGCCTACAACTACTTCCTGCTTGCTTGCTATTGGGGACAGCCCCCTCACATTACTCACACCATCACGATGGCTGAAACGCCTACCAACAGCGAGATGACGCAGCAGCAGTATTTCCAGTGGGTTGCCCAGGAGTGTGAAGCTGCCGTTCCCGACCTGCTTGAGCGCAAGTCTACTGCAGACAAGGAAGGTGCCTATCGCATCACTAAGGGCTTTGCCTGGGCCATGGCCGGTAAGGCTTACATGTTCGCAGGCGACTTCGCCAAGGCTAAGGAGTGCCTGAAGAAGACGATCGACTCTGGCAAGTATGAATTGGTTCCTGGTGATGAGTTTGCTAATCAGTTCCACATTGAAGGTGACGGTAGCCCTGAGAAGGTCTTCGAGGTGAACGTGAGATACAATCCCGGTGCCGGTGAGTGGAGCACAGGTAGTGGTCTGGGATGGAACCAGCACAGTACCTGGATGGAGCCTCAGTGCTTCCAGATCCGTTCTGGTTACTTCAAGAAGAACCCGTTGCTGAAATATACCGGTGGTGTTGAAGGTTGGGGCTCTATCGGTCTTCCCGAGTGGTATGCTGCTGCTTTCGTAGAGAACGACGGTAGGGATTCCAAGCGCCTCCAGGCTACGATGGTTACAATTGATGACCTGATTTATCAGGAATCTGGTAATCCGTTACTGGATTATAACGACAAGCTCAAGAAAATGACTCATGAGGAGAGAGTTAAGTCTGCCAACTACGGTATCGCAGAACTGGGTGGTCACTATGGCCAGTGCTTCTGGATTCCCATTAAGCACATTATCCGTGCTGCTGACGCTATGGAAAATGGTGGTACTGATAAATACGGTACTGTTCACCGCCTGAACAACATCATCATCATGCGCTATGCAGAGGTGCTGCTCAACTATGCCGAGTGCTGCATCCGTACGGGTGCTGCCGCCGAGGCTGGTGACTATATCAGGAAGATTCAGGAGCGTGCAGGTTCCAAGACCGTTCTCTCCGGCACTCCGACGATTGTTGATCTGATGAAGGAGAAGTCGTTCGAGCTCTGGTTCGAGGGTTGCCGCTATCAGGATCTGCTCCGCTGGAAGAAGACTGACGGTGATCAGGCATATGTCAAGGAGTGCTTCGAGCACCTGAAGGCACAGGGCACCCACATTCCTCACCTCGTTGACAAACTGTTCCGTGATCCTTCGAAGTATCCTGGCGATGTGGATAGAGTCTGGGAGTTCAGCAAGGACGGTTCTGATAAGGAAGACCGCTTCTATCTGTTCCACACTCATGAGGCAATGGATGCCGGTTATGAGGTAGGCTGGAAGGAAAAGCACGCCCTGTTCCCCTATCCGCAGTCAGTGATTGATATGAACCCGAACATCCAGCAGAACCCGGGTTGGTAATTTGTTACAGAATAATGACATTATAGTATTAAGATAGTAGTTAGTATTAAAAACATTGTTTTGGTAATTTTCAAAGTGCTGCATCGCGAGATGCGGCACTTTTTGATGCTAATGTAAGCCTCATTTAATGATATATTCAGTTTTTATTTTGCGATTTACTGTTTTTGTACTACCTTTGCATTCTGAATATTATTATCACATAGATTATGACAAAGAAAAATAAGCGTGTTATTATTACAGTATTGGCTGTGTGCTGCATTATCACCGCAGTGTGGTCAATCATGCGTTACAATGCAAGACGTGAGCTTGTGGAGCAGTTTAATAGCGATCTGGCCCTCCGTTTTAATGATATCATGGAAAGAACATATCCTTTGATTGATCATTATGCTGCGGCCATCAATGACAGGGCGGATTCGATTGATGTCATTGCAGGAAGGGCAAAGGCAAATGAGGACCTGCGCTATTCTGATGCCTTTTCCGTCATGTGGGAACAGTATCTTAAGACCCCCGTTGCGAAAAAGTGTTTTAACATGATGGGGGAGTATGAATACCTTAAACTTTCCCCCGTATATCAAATGCTCACCAATTCAGGTGATAAGCGGCAAGAAGAGGCTGTCGCCCTACAGAAAATGACCATCGCTGGGGAGATGCTGAAGGAACCTTATTTTTTAGACTATGATTCAGTGATGAGCGTTTCTAAAACAGCCAGACAATATATTGCAGACGGTCTCAAGGTGATGGAACCCTATCGTAGCAAACAGACCGATATCCGAGCGTGGAGAAAGATCACTCCGCAGCAGTACTTTAAAATGTTCGAGAAGTACAATCAGTAATAATTGTCGGTTTTTTATTGTCCAAAAGAAAAGGTGTGCCCCGAAGGACACACCATTTATAAGTGTATGTAATTGTTGAAATTACTTCTGGATGTACTTCTTACCGTCCTTGATGACAACGCCCTTATAAGAAGCGTTCACCTTCTGACCAGCGAGGTTGTAGATAGCACCCTCGAACTTCTTGCCCGTCTTCACAGTCTTGATAGCTGTTGCATTCAGATCGATAATCTGGATAGACTTCAGAACGCTCAGGCCGGGAAGAGAACCACTCTGCCACAGAACGTGAACATTAGAGAAGCAGTCTGCGGGCCAACCCTCAGAGAAGTCTACTACGATTTCCTCGAAGTCTGCAGCTTCAGCTACATCAAAGTCCTTCTGGAGGCTAACACCGTCATCCCATGTTCCGAGGTTCACCTGCAGGTGACCAGCAGGATGCTTAGCAACGATGACCACTTGGTACTGACCATCCTCTGCAAGGATTGCGGGAGCATCGGGGTTGTCTGCAACCTTCTCACCCTCGATATTCAGGACAACAGTCTGAGGATTCCAGTAGTTGTCACCAGCGGCAGGAACATTGATCTCCAGACCCTCTGCGCCAACACGCCAACGATAGCGCTGCCGCCTTCGCCGCCTTCGCCTTCGCCGCCTTCTTCGCCGCCTTCGCCACCATTCAGATCAATAACCTGAATCTTCTTGAGGACGCTCAGACCGGGAAGAGCACCACTCTGCCACAGAACGTGAATGTTAGAGAAGCAGTCTGCGGGCCAACCCTCAGAGAAATCGACTTCGATATCCTCGAAATCAGTAGCTTCAGCTACATCAAAGTCCTTCTGGAGGCTAACACCGTCATCCCATGTACCCAGGTTCACCTGCAGGTGACCAGCAGGGTGCTTAGCGGTGATGACCACCTTGTACTGACCATCCTCTGCAAGGAATGCAGGAGCATCGGGGTTGTCGGCAACCTTCTCACCCTCAACATTCAGAACGACAGTCTGAGGATTCCAGTAGTTGTCACCAGCGGCAGGAACATTGATCTCCAGACCTTCTGCACCAACAACAGCGGTAGAACCGTTCTCACCAGAGCACCAGTTGTTGAATGCCTCCTGAGTTGACCAGTCGATCTCGGCGATCACCTTCTGAGCATTTGCACCAACAGCCATCAAAGCCATTGCAACTAAAGTAAATAACTTTTTCATAAGCAAATTTTAATTTGTTAGTTAATGAATAATGTTAATTATAAGATGTAAATCTCTTTTTCTTGCGAAATACGATGCAAAGATAAAGTATTATTCTGAATTAGGCTTTTCTTTTTCCGTTAAAAAATGTTTTCACTTGTTAATATCGGCCTTTTGGTTACATTTAATGGGGATAAATGAAACAAATGATAAAGTAAAAAAAGTGTTTTTATACCACAATAACAAGTTTTTATCCTTTCATGCTATTGTTTCAGGAAAAATATATAACTTTGCATCCAATTAAAAAAATCATTCGATGAAAAGAGTCATACCATTC
>CACYQO010000101.1 GCA_902776545.1 uncultured Prevotellaceae bacterium
CTCTGCACTTATCTTCAACAGAATGGGATTGTTATAGGCAGCCTCTCCCTGACGGGCCATACTCTCGGCATAGATACCCATCTGAGTCTGTGAGAGGGCAACGGGGAAGACAGGCGAGGCGATCTCACCACCCACCACATCACACAGTTCTGCGATATGGCGTGGGGTCTTGCCTTTATAGATCATCTTGGATGTCAGATTCAGGCTTTCGCACGCCTGTTGCAGGCGCATCACCTTGATACTGTCGCCACCAAGCATGAAGAAATCATCGTCGATACCCACCTGTTCCATCCCAAGTGCCTGGGCAAAAGCCTCGCAGAGCGTACGCTCTACCTCGTTGGTAGGCGCTACGTAGTTCGAAAGGAGTTCCGAACTGTCTGGCGGCAGCAGAGCCTTACGATTCACCTTACCATTAGGCAGGAAGGAGAATTTATCCACCTTTACGATATGCAGGGGCACCATGTAGGGCGGCAGACGTTCTGCGAGCGTATTCCTGATGGCTTCGGGGGTGATATCTCCATCACTGGTATAATAGCCACACAGATACTGACTACCCGTCTTGCCATCGAAGCCTTTGACAATGGCCTTCGTGACACCATCGATGCGCTGGATGGCCTGCTCGACCTCACCCGGCTCTACACGCTGGCCATTGATCTTCACCATCCAGTCTTTACGGTTCACATAGACATAGTTGCCGTCTGGCAGCCGTCGCAGAATGTCGTTGGTATGCAGCCAGCCGTCCTGGTAGAGTTGTGCTGTACGTTCCGGATCTTTGTAGTAACCCTTACAGAAGCATCCCTTAACCACCAGTTCACCCTCTTCACCTTCAGCAACGGGCTTACCGTCATCGCCCACGAGCATCAGCTCCGTGCCGTCTTCCTGGTTAGGCACACCCACGGGAGTTGACTCGTAGGGCTTGTCCACCTTGAAGTGCAGCAGCGTACCCAAAGTCTCGGTCATACCGTAATTGTTGTAGAGCAGATAGCCGTCGCGCGAACACTGGTTCACCAGTTTCTCGCTGCCCGTGAACACCACCTTCAGTGATTTCGAACGGTTTTGGAAATTGGCAAGTACGGCAGGACTGATAAAAGTATGTGTCACGCCATGCTCTTCGATATAGTCTTCCAGTTTCCTGACATCGAACAGCACGTCACCTGTGTAGAAATGCAACTGACCACCACCCTTCAAAACAGGGAAGTTCGACATAGCAGCCACGAAATAGAATGGCGACGAGGTACCCCACACCATATCAGTATGCTCTTCTTGCAGCGAGCCAGTGTGTACATGGGAGCACAGACTGTCAAAGCAATGCAGGATACCCTTGGGCTCACCCGTCGATCCACTGGTATAGATCAGCAGGGCCTTCTGCTCCGGTCCAGAGTGCGTCACCTCGTTGCTCAGTTCGTCAGCTTCTGTAAACGCCTTCAGTCTCTCGGCATCGATCACGAGCGGCGCCTCACAGTGTTCCTTAATATATTCTATACGTCCTTCAGGGAAGGTGGTACCCATCGGCACGACGGCATGACCAGCCATCCAGACACCCATCTCAGCAGCGATATACTCCATCGAGGTACTTGCCAGTCCTCCGGCAATCCTGCGTGTCAGCTCGCCCAATTGGCGATAGGTGGTTACTCGCCCGCCGTTATCCACGACGGCAGGCAACTCTGCGAAACGCTCAAAGGCGTCCCATAACGGTTGAAGGTATTCGTTTGTCTTCATATAGTTGTTGCTTTTTACTTTTTTACCTTTTTACTTTTTTACCTTTTAAAAGTCAGGAAGACCATGTTCTGGTCGTACCTGTATTGATAGTTGATTGAGGAGCTTTCGCCTGTAACCAGCAACAAGCCCAAGTGTTCGTAATCTGTATCAGTATTTTTCTCCCTCAGTTCCTTATTCTTGAAAACGGGATTAAAGGGTCGCCCGTCATCTTTCAGCAACACGCTCACCTGTGTCTCCGTCAGACGTATATGAACGTCGGCAAAGTGTTTATCCTTGTATTTCTCTACTGCATAATCGATGATGTTGTTTAATAGTTCCTCGCAACAGAGACGAATATTAAAGATAGTTGAATCCGACACCTGGCACTCCTTCAAGAAAGTCTTGATCTCAGCCAGCGCATTCCTCACGTCCTCCCGGGTCAGTCTGACAGAGAAATTGAGTGACTTCCCGCCTGCCGTTTGGGGAATCAGTGTCATCATCGCCAACTGTGGCTGCTGACGGTGCTTCTGCCAACTGAAAAACACAGTCACCAATAATAAGATGATGCCCGAGACAGGGAATCCCCACCACAGCATATCGGGACTCACCAAGGCAAGCATCCATACACACACCACCATCGCCACCAACTGCGTGATGCTCAGTATCATACTCATGCCTCGGAACCCGATAATCTGGTAAAGGGAGCGCAGCACTGCCACCACAGCGTATGGCACGAGCAGCAAGGCATAGATACGTATCGGCGAAGCCACATCCGTCATCGTGTTGTCAGCTAATCGGCTGCCTCCGAACAGACTGGCAAGCATCTCAGGGTACACCATCATGACAACGACAATCACCGCTAACACACTGCAGACATACACGAGAACTCTCCGTGTCAGTATACCCAGTCCCTCCATATCTCGCTCACCGGCCAGCAAACCTCCGATAGCATAAATACTCGTGGAGATACCGCCAAGCACCAGTTGCATGATAGTGAACAGCTGCAGGCAGAGCGACCAAACATACATACCGTCATCGCCCGCCACATGCAAGACTATCGTATTGATGAAATAAGTACAGACACCCAGAAGTAACGAGTTGATGCTTAGGGGAGCCCCCTCCTTGGCAAGGTTGGCCAGGCCATTGGTGATTGGTGCATTGAACTGAAAGCGCAACGAACAGCGAGGCATCCTAAAATGCACCAGGCAGACGCCAAAAGCCGCCATATATGACAAGACAGAAGCCCACGCCGAACCTGCGATACCCATATCGAAGGCCTTGATGAAGATGATGTCAAAAAACAGATTGACAATACATCCGATGACGACGGCCCTCATCACCAGTTTGGGATTGCCATCAGTCTTAATAAAGGATTGCAAGGTAAAGGTCCCTAACATAAAGACCATACCTGTAATGATGATCTGTAGATAGCTGGCTGCTAATGGATAGATACGGCTATCTGTAGGACATACAAGTCCCACCATCGCAGGTGCCAGGAAATATCCCACCACAGAAATAAACAATCCAAAAATCAGCGTGGCCTTCAACGATACGGAGAATACACGATTGGTCTCCTCCATATTCCGAAGTCCCATAGCCTTGGCAGCCACGATCGATCCTCCCACACCAATCAGGGCACCGAGACAACCCACTAACGACAGAACTGGTACTGACACATTAACAGCCGAGATGGCATCAGGGCCAATCAGGTTGCTCACCACGATGGCATCAATCAATATTGACAGCAGCTGAGCTACTGACGACAATATTGAGGCCCACATGAAAGTGTGGAGCGCCTTGGATATCAGATAACCATTCCGTTTATTCATCTGGTATGGTCCATCATAGGGCATCACTCAAAGACGAAAAGACCGTCAAATCCAGTGAGTTTGAACACGTTCAAAATATCCTCGTTGACATTCCGCATGATGACCTTGCTACCACTGGTCTTGGCTCCTTTCAGGATGCTGATGAGAATGCGCAGCCCGCTGGACGCAATATATTCCAGTCCACCACACTCAATAATGACATCCTTACCGTCACAATCATAAAGCGGTTTCAGAATCTCCTCTGCCTCAACGGCTGCAGCGGTATCCATTTCTCCTTCTAACGTGGCAACATACTTGCCGCCGATTTCTTCGATCTTTGTTTTCATAATCCTTAATCTTTTTTATGTTATTTTATATCAATCCTCATTCCACATTCATATCTTCTTCCACAATGTGAGAATATTCCTGCCGTCCTGTCGCTCGTAGTTCATACTGTCCATCAGCTGTCTGACCAGATGAATGCCTAATCCGCCTATAGGACGCTCGTCTACTGAAAGCGTAGTGTCTGCCTTTTCCTTTTCCGTCGGGTCGAAGGGCGTACCAGTATCAACGATGACGAATTTCACCTGACTGCCATCCGAACTGGCATGGACGGTGATATCTCCTTCTATGCCTATCGGATAGGCGTAGTCTATTACGTTCACGACAACCTCTTCTACGGCAAGCCTGATTTTCTTGGCCTGTTTCGGATCTATGCCAAGTTTGTCTAAGACACCATTCACGAAACTGCTCAAGAGTGCAACCTGATGGGGATCATTCTTCAGTGTCAGGGTCTCATGGAGCACAGACTCCTCCTGCTTCGGCGTATAGCGGATGGCGAGCATCGTCAGGTCGTCGCTCTGTTCTGCATTTTCCACAAACTGGTGTACAGCAACAGACATCATCCGTAAGAGATCTGAGACATTTCCTTTCCCTTTTCCACTTTCCTCCAAAACCTCCTTTACCCTCTCCTGCCCGAATTGTTCGTGCAGCGGATTCATTGCCTCAGTCAGGCCGTCGGTATAGAGGAAGATGGTGGTCATAGGCTCTAACAAATACTCCTGCGTCTCATATGGCGTATCAGCAAAGATGCCGATTGGCAGATTGGCCTTTGCAGGCAACTCCATCATCATATCATCTACCAACAATGGCTTGTCATGACCTGCATTGGAATAGCGCAGACGTCCCGTAGGCAGATCGAGAACTCCGACGAACAGGGTGACAAACATATTCGACTCATTACCCTCACACAACATCTCATTGAGATGCAGCATGATGCGCCCCGGATCGCTCACATGCGCCGTAGTCGAACGGAACAGCGAATGTACCACCGACATCACCATCGCCGCAGGCACACCCTTGCCGCTCACATCACCGATGCAAAAAAACAGTTTCTCGTCACGGAGGAAGAAGTCGAAGAGATCGCCACCCACCTCCTTGGCTGGCGCCAACGAGCCATAGATATCTATATCGTGGCGATCCGGATAGGGCGGGAACCTCTTCGGCAGCATCTCCATCTGAATATTCCTCGCAATGCGCAGTTCACTACCGATACGCTCCTGTTCCAACTTTGCCTGCTGCAGTTTACGGTCGTTCTTGGCAAACCGGCCGACGATCAGTCCTAACACCACAAGTCCTGCCAGCATCAGCAGCCCGATTCTCAGCCGCATCTTCCTCAGCTTCCCGAACGCCTCCCTGTCGTAGCACACCACGGCAATCTGCCACGTCGGCGTTCCCTTGAACGAGGCATAATACACATAGCCTTTCTCCCCGTCGTCATCTTCAAACGTGGCAATCCGGCACCTCTCGTCCTGGCTCTTCGTCTTGGCAATGGTGCTGTCATTGATGATGTTGACAATTTCTTCCACACGGCTGCGTTTCACAAGCCCTGAATCCGGAGCAGCCAGTAATTCCCCTTCCTTCGTCAACAGGATGTCATACGATGAAGGATAGACATGCCTGTAGTTAAGTGTGTCGCCAAGCATCGTCACAGACACGTCAAGGCCGAACATCGCCACCAGCCGGTTTCCGTCATCGTGGATGGGCAGGACGTAAGTCACCAGGTTCATCCCCGACATGGTGCCGCGGTAGGTGTCCGTCCATATCGGAGCGTCAGTCTCAGCTACTGCCTGATAGTACTTGTTTTGCGTATAGTCTCGCCCTGTCCTCGAGATCTCTGTGTGCTTGATCTCCCCTTTCTCCCGCCAGGAATAGGGTTCGAACAACCTTCCCTTTTCCGGGTAATAGTCAGGCACGAACGCCACCCAGCAGCCCGTCAGGTTGGGATGCGACCTCAGCACCCACGCCATCACTTCACCTAACGAGTCGGGAGTGGCCAAGTTACGTTTCAGGTCCCAGAGATGTCCCCTCAGGGTATTCTCCGACATATTCAGCGCATTCTTCACCACCACCGCTTTCGTGGTCAACTCCGACTCGGCTCGTTTTTCAAGTTCCTCTGCAAGCAGACTCCGCGTATAATAATACTGCACGGCAGATATCAACTGCAACAGAATTGCTGCAGCAATGATAATCGTCAAACTTGTGTTGGTCCTTAGTTTCATTCCAAAGTGGGGTGCCCCGATAGAGCACCCCATTGAGTTATTAGTTATTTAACGTATTCAGAGAAATCTGTCAGGTGCATATCACCCTTACGGGCCAGCGTGTCGTGCATGGCGAAGGCAGCGGTGAGGCAATGACGGGTATGTCCGCCTGTACCGAGCTTCAGATAATCCCACAACAGCTGTTTGTAGTCGGGGTGAGCACAGTTCTCTATGATGGTCTGTGCACGCTGCATCGGACTCTTGCCACGCAGGTCGGCCACACCCTGCTCCGTCACGATGACGTTCACATCGTGCTCTGAGCTGTCCTGGTGAGTCACGAAGGGAACCACGCTGGAGATACAGCCACCCTTGGCCACAGAAGGACAGGTGAAGATGCTCAGGTAGGCATTACGGATGAAGTCACCCGAACCACCAATACCATTCATCATCTTCGTACCGCTGATGTGCGTCGAGTTGGCGTTACCGTAGATATCCACCTCGATGGCCGTGTTGATGGCGATGACACCCAGACGACGGATGACAGCGGGGTGATTGGAGATCTCACTCTGACGCAGCGTCAGGTGATCCTTGAAGTAGTCCATATTGTCATACACCTGCTTCAGGCACTCGTTCGAGACGGTCAGCGAGCAGGCAGAGGCATCTTTCACACGGCCATGCAGCATCATGCCGACAACGGCATCCTGCAGCACTTCGGTATAGATATTGAAGTCGGGCACGTGCTTATCCTCACCTAAAGCTCCGAGGATGGCATTGGCAGTCGAACCCACACCACTCTGCAACGGCAGGAACTCCTTGGGAATACGGCCCTTGTGCAGTTCGTCAACGAGGAACTCAGCCGTCAGGTAACCGATCTTATCCGTCACAGGGTCGCTGTCCTTGAAGGCACGAGCCTCATCGGGGATATTGCACTCCACCACACCTACCACCTTATCTTTCGGGATCGAGACGTAGGGCACACCGATGCGGTCGCTTACGTTGAAGATGGGGATGGGCTTGCGGTAAGGAGGATCCAACGGCTCATAGACGTCGTGGATGAACTTCGCATTGGGATTATGGAACGAGTTCAGTTCCAGAATCACCTTCTTTGCCAGACGGGCAGCTGTGGGAGATATACCACCGGCAGCAGTCAGATAAACATGATAGTCGTTGCCCACCTCCTCGATGTCGCACACCTCGAGAATGGCCCAGTCCACCGGACCGTAGAAGCCGTAGCGCAGCTCCTGTGCCATGTGGCTCAGGTGCAGATCGTTGTAAGGGATCTCACCCAGGTTCACGTGCTTACGGAAATCGGGATTCGTCGTGTAGGGGGCACGATACTTGATAGCCTGAGCGTTAGCCAGATCACCATCGGTGCTCTGACCAGTGGAGGCACCTGTGAAGATAGCCACCTTGAACTCGCGGCCGGCCTCATGCTCGGCAACGGCAATCTTTGCCAACTCTTTTGTTGTAGCCTTGGCCACACCTGCCGGTGTGAAACCACTCATGGCGATCTGGTCGCCATTCTTAATCAGTGCTGCAGCCTCTGCAGCAGTCATACGTGTATAAGCCATAATCATTTGTAAATTTACAATTTTGTGTGCAAAATTACATATTTTTTTAGACATAAGCACATAAGAATATAATTTTTTAGTTTATTTTGTCCTTTTGTCTAAGAAAAGATGTATCTTTGCAGGATGATGAGACGATGGTTTCTGATGATGATGTTTGTTCTGACGACTGTTGACAGTTTCGGACAGATAAAACGCTACGACACGGATTTCTTCGTGTCGCAGCGTAACTTCCTCTTCGCCGTACCTCTTGAGGTGGAACGCGGACAGCTTTATGTCACCCTCGACTTCAACGGACGCCTCTGTCGTTTCAAGCTCGACACGGGTGCCAGCCAGGGCATTATTTACGATGACGTGATGCTGCCCGGTGTCAGAACCCTCGGTACCATCGAGTCGGAAGATGCGGCAGGACGTGTGCGACAGATGAAGACCGTCCAACTGCCACCCTTCCGTTTAGGCCCTCTCACCATCAGCGGTTACAAGGTGCAGCATATGCGTCGCAGCATTGTGCGTCGTGGTGAAGACGGTATCATCGGCTTTGCCCTATTCAATAAGGGCATCGCCGCCCGCATTGATGTCCGAGAGAACCAGCTCACGCTCACCGACCGTCGCGACCATTATGCCTACACACCTGGCGAGGCTTTGAAGTATCACTTGCGCAAGCACGTACCTTATATAAAAATTAGTCCTTTTACCGGCATTGAAGATGAGGTACTTTTCGACACGGGCAGTCCCCTGCCCTATGCCGTCAACGCCAAGACGTTTGTCCAAATGAAAAGCCGTCACCCCGAGATTGCGGACCAGATAGAGGGCACCACATACGGCAGCCATGCCATCGGTCACTTCGGCACCGAGCGTTCCGGACAGATCACATTCCTCGCCTTACGACGCCTTCTATGGGGCAGCTTCGCCTTCCGTGAAGTCAACTGCACCACCGTTAATGGCGGTTCCCACATCGGTGCACCTCTGCTCGACTATGGTGCGTTGGTCATCAACCCCTTCCGTCGCCAGCTCGTATTCCAGCCCTATGACGGCACCGCCTCCGTCACCGTCGCCAACCGTCTGCACGACATCGTCATTGTCGAACGTAACGGACGGGCCATGATCGGCATGGTGATGCACGACGGCAAGGCCTGGCAGGCAGGTTTCCGTTCCAACTGCATCATCGAACAAGTCAACGGCCAGCCCCTCACCTTCCAGCAGTTCCTCAGCTACCGCTGGGTACGCAACCAGGAATACCAGTTCACGCTCCTCCTGCCCAATGGCATGCTTACCACGCTACGTGCCTTCTGGCCACTACAGTATAATCAATAAATCTTCCCCTTTCACCTTATTACTTTTCACCTTTACAGATATTCCATCAGCACGTCCCAGACGGCGATGATATGGCAGACCGAACCTGCCAACACAAAGAAATGGAACACGGAGTGCATATACTTCGTCTTAGTAAAGGAATAAAACACGGCACCCGTAATATAACTGACACCTTCAGCTATGAGCCAGATGACGGCAGCCGCTGACACAGAATCCATCAGCGGCTTGAACGCCACAAGCACACTCAGTCCCATGCCGATGAAACAGAAGGTCTCCACATTCGAGTGCTCCTTCAAACGAACGAAACTGATAATCGTCCCCACGATGGCACAAGTCCACACGAATACAAACAGCGCCCATCCCCAATTAAGTGAAAAGTGAATAGTGAAAAGTGAAAAATTTGCTGCCGCGTTTCGAAGGGCGACAAGCGTCAGAGGCGAATACGAACCTGCGATGTGCCAATAGATGGCAGCATGATCCCATTTCCGCAACCGTTCCTTCCACTTCGAGTGATGTTTCATCGAGTGGTAGAGTGTCGACGCCGCATACGAAGCCAACATACCGAACAGATAGAGAATCACTCCCCACCGTGCCCAATTGTTGTCGCTCTGGAAACACCACACCAGGAAGATCACACCAAACACCACGCCCAGCAGGATTCCCCCGCCGTGCGACGTCGCATTCCATATCTCCTCCCTTTTTGTGTACCTGATCATTGCGGTTTAAGTTGATAATTGAGTGCAAAGGTAGTGTAAATCGAGCAAAATACAAAATAAATCGGCATTTATTTTTATTTTCGATTTCTAAGATAAAAACAAGAGTAAGGCACTTAATAAATGTTAAGTGGTCTCATTTTCTTTATTTTGAGGGCTAAGACAACAGATTTTGTTGTAGCGTCTTTTAATAGTAGTGCTGTTCTGGATTTCTAATAAGTGAACCGCATCCACCTACTGGACGAGACTAAAATGACAGGAGGCACTCCTGCCATAGTTCACTCACTCCTCGGTGCTATGTGCTTCGGCCTGTGCCTTGTCCAGCCCTCTCAGTTCAAAATTCCTTGCCTGTTTAGCTACGGAGAACATCTCCCTGATGAGTTTGAATTTGACGGCATTAAGAGCCTTCTTCTGCATATCTTTGTCCTTTGGCTTGTTTCCTAATTTACGTTCATACAATTGTCTCATCTCCCTGCTTAGTTCAATCGCGTGCAAGGCGGCCATCGACAGGTCGGCTTTCGCCTGGAGGTCGGCGTGCGGTGACGGTCGTCGTCGCCATTGGACACTTGTGCCTGATGAGTGTTCCGATGGCGCTACGCCCACATACTTCGCATATTGCCTTGCAGTCTCAAACGCCGTAAAGTTCTGGGTATTGGCTATGGTATTGATGGCGTTGACGAAACCTATGCCAGGGATGGAGTTCAGAAGCCTGTAAGTGGTGTAGATATCCGGATCCTGTGCCACTACATCCAGCATTTCCTTCTCCACCTGCTCAATCTCCTCTTTGTAGAGGTCGATGAGTTTCTGCATGTGTTTCTCCTCACTCTTTGACTTGGCTACCTGTAGGCGACATTCACAGCCAACGCGGTTCTGTACAAGGAATTTACGCTCGCTCTTCAGCTCCTTCAGTTTCTGCAGCGCCTTTGAGGGCAAGACACGCAACTTGATGCATTCCGTGCCGTTGAAGCGGAACAGGTAGTCGGCAATCTTTGCTGAGTCGATCTTGTCGTTCTTGTCATGGGTGCCACGCTGGTAGTGCTTCACCACCGTCGTTGGCAGCATGGCGTAGCTGATCTGCTTCTTGGTCAGGAACTGTTCCAATGCGTCGGAGTAGTATCCTGTGAACTCCAGACCGAAGAGCGTGTCCTTCGTCTTCACACCCTGCTCCTTTGCCCATCTGAACAAGTCCTTGAAGCCCTGCTTGTCGTTCCTCACCTGTATGTGGGGAAACTTGTTGATCACCTCGCCTGCGACGAAAATCGATGCGTCAAGCGTTTTTTTCGAGACATCAATGCCAATAAATTGAATAAATTTCATACCTTTGCGGCGTTTTAAAGTTACGGGAGGGGCAACGTGCAGGGTCGTAAGCCAGATCTTTTAAAGGCGTGTTAGTGGCACGTCAATTCTCTAACAGGTACTGCGGCCATGTACATGGGCGAAGGAGACTAAATCGAGGTCAAGAGCTTCGTCTAACCGAAAGAAAGTTCACTACCTCCGCCCTGCTCCTCTCCTTTTCGTTGAAAAAGCGGGTGCAAAGGTAGTGAATAAAAGGCAGATGTCCTAATCGGAAAATAAGCATAGCAATCTTAAGATGCAGCATGGTTCACATCCGCCCTTACGGTCTATCTCTTGTAAGCATCCATTTCTACAAATGGAGTCTGCCTCTTTATGACGGCAAACATTCTTAATACGATCTTAAACTTGATAGCGTTTAGCACGACCCCGCCGTGCTTACCTTCAGCTTTCTTTCGTTGCCAATAAGACTTTATATTGGGATCGTTCTTAATAGCGGACAAACATACAATGGTTAAGTCGGCCTTTGCCAGAGTAAAGCCTTTTCTTGACACATGATTACCACCACGGATACTGATTCCCGATTCCTTCTTTGCTGGAGCTATACCAATATAACATGCATACTTGCGAGGATTTGTTATCAAGGTAAAATTCTCTGTCAGTACAACAGTGTCTACTGCTACGACAAGTCCAACGCCTTTGACGGAATGCAGAAGGTCATAGTTCCTTTTCAGACACGGGTCTTTGTCGATTATCCTCAAAATATCCGCATCAGTCTGCCGAATCTGACTTTTAAGAAGGTCAAGCCCAGATTGCTTACGTTTACGTGATTCCTCCGTATCATGTGCAGAGATGTCATGCAACTGCTGTTTATAAATTACGGACTGTTTCGTATATTGCCTACGCTCAGCCATCAGACGCTTCAACTTGAAATATGCCTCTCCAGGAAGTCTTGAAGGAGAAGCCTTTATCTTTCGGCTATGTTTCTCACAGTACATCGCTATACGAAACGAATCCATTTCGTCGGTTTTTATTCGGTCTAGCGCACGGTCATTTTCACCTAGGTCAGGCTCAAAGCGATGCATCTTCCTTGGATTCACCATTCCATACACTAAACCTTCTTTTTCAAGCCATACACGGAAGTCCTGACCATATAGTCCCGTATGTTCCATACAAAACAAAACATGATCCTTATCCGTTCCCTGTTTCTTCAACCACCGGGTTATTTGATGATAACCAGACGGCTTGTTGTCTACCCGGATGTGTCCTTGCTTCCAATCAACTGAAATGCCATCATAGCAAGCTAAATCAAGCCAGTTCTTCGACACGTCCACTCCAATGTACAATTCCTTACTCATTTGCATTCCCATTTCTTATTATTTAACAAAATGGAATCAAGAGCAGGAAATGAAAGGATCCTTTGCTTAATCGGTTTATAGAGAGCCTCTCGTATGAAACATAGTCCCATTTAAGTTTCCTTCACACTTATACCACTCTTGTTCCGTGGGTGCAAAGGTAAAAGAGATGCAGCCTATCTTCGGCAAAGCCAAAGTAAGTGCAAATTTTCGATTAAGTGAATAATTTCATAAGAATTTTACTGATTCGCGACAAATTTACACCCACTTCGGGCAATTTGTCGCGAAACGGTTTCTCTGTCGCCTATACTTTAGAAGAAATCTGCAAAAAAAGTTACAATGAGCCAAAATCCGTCGTAACTTTGCACCGTCAATCAGACAGAACGACAACTCTTAGACAGAAGAACAGAAGAACAAAAAAGAAAAGATATGTACTTATGTTCTTATGTCAAAAGAAAGAAAAAAGAGAAAAAAAATAAATATATGTATAACAATTAAAAAATTAAAGAAAGGAAAGAAATTATGGCAAAGACTCCAGTTTCAATGACCATCGATGGTTACAAAGAGAGAGAAGTACTGATGGTAACCTACGAGTTCACCCAGGCAACAGATGTAGAAGGCCAGATGGCCGGTATCCCCCGCGGTGGTAAGATCACTGTCCGCGTGAAGGCTCTCAACGACGGAACTCCCGACCTGCTCGCATGGATGACCGAGCGCAGCCTGCCGAAAAACGGCGAGATCAAATTCCTCGAGACGAAGACCAACAAGGAGATGAAGAGCATCAAGTTCACCAACGGCTACTGCATCAACTTCGAGGAGAAGTGGGAGGACAAGATGGGTCAC
>CACYQO010000102.1 GCA_902776545.1 uncultured Prevotellaceae bacterium
ACGGCGTTGATGCCCTGCTCCTTCATGTAGTTCACGACCATGTTCGTCGAGATGATCTCGCCCTGTGCGACGATGCTCTTCTCCTCGAAGCTGGTGAACAGCTCCTTGGTGAACGAACGGAGGAAGTCGAACTCGCTGCGCAGGAACTCACGTGTGGCAGCCTTCGTCTCCTCTTTGCTGTAGAGTTCCTCGACGTGCCTGTCGTACTTCTGCTCCAGACGGTTGATCACCTCGTTGGCGCCGTCGGGATTCTTCTTGTACAGGTAGTCTGAGATCTCCACCAATGAGTTGGTGGTGCCAGACATTGCTGAGAGGACAACGAACACGGGTTCGCCAGACTTCGTGACCAGCTTGGTCACCTCTTTCATTCTCTGTGGGGTGCCGACGGACGTACCGCCGAATTTCATCACTTTCATAATTATGCTGTTTTATATTTTATTTTTTCACCTTTTTACTTTTTCACCTTTTTACCTTTTCACCTTTTCTCAGATTTCCATCCTCTCTGAATAGCGGACGGTGATCTCGTCTGTATCAGGCGTATCATCGACCATTACGAGGTGGTGGAAGTCGGTGGTGATTTCCTCCATCTGCTCGTCCTGACAACGGTAGATGATGCTGGGATTCTCCTTGATCATCGGAAGGTTATGTGTTGACATCACGACGGCTGTTCCCTTGTTGGCGATGTCGAAGAGCAGTTTGATAATCGTGTCCGACGTCTCCGGGTCGAGGTTGCCTGTGGGCTCGTCGGCGAGGATGAGCTTCGGCTTGTTAAGGATGGCACGGCCAATGGCCACACGCTGCTGCTCACCGCCTGAGAGCTCGAAGGGCATGCGGTCGCCTTTGTCGGCCATATCCACAGCCTCCAACACCTCTGCGATGCGCTCGCTGATGCCGTCTTTCTTCTTCCAGCCTGTAGCCTTTAGCACGAACTCGAGGTTCTTATACACCGTACGGTCTGCCAGCAGCTGGAAGTCCTGGAACACGACGCCCATCTCCCTTCTTAGGGCGGGTATCTCCTTCTGACGGATGGTTAGCAGGTTGTGACCGAGCACCATTGCCTCGTCGGCCTCGTCCATCTCTAACTCACAGTAGAGCGTACGCATCAGCGTAGTCTTACCAGAACCCACACGACCGATGATGTAGATGAACTGCCCCTCATCCACTTGGAAGTTCACGTTCTTCAGCACACAGATCCCGTGTCGCTGGTAGATGTTTGCGTTCTTATAACTTATAAGCATTACCTTATTTTTCTTTTACCACGAATTTCACTAATTTCACGAATTTTGCTGCGCATGAATAATTAGTTTAATTCGTGTAATTCGTGGTCGTTTATTTCATTTCGCCTTTTGCTTTGGCATCGCGACGCTGTTTGTCCCAATTGGGATCATGCCGGCGGTGCAGCTCTTCCACGAGATCCTCGATGCGCAGACCTTTGGCGGTCAGCAGCACGATGAGGTGATAAAGCATGTCCGATGCCTCGTAGGTCAGCTGTTCTTTTGTACCTGTGCAGGCTTCGATGACTGCTTCCAGTGCTTCTTCTCCCACCTTCTGGGCGATGCGCTTCACACCGTCCTTGAACAGCTTCGTCGTATAACTCCCCTCAGGCATTTCCTCTTGACGCTTGTCGATGAAGTCCTGCAGCTCCTTCAGGAATAGCAGAGTATCTCTTTCCCCTCCTAAGTTAGGAGGGGTAGGGGTGGTCTGAACAGCCTTCTGCTCCTCGCTCTTATTCTCCTCCCCCCAACACGTATCCGTACCTTTATGACAAGTTGGCCCATGAGGATTGGCCCTCACCAGCAGCGTATCATTATCACAATCCACCTTAATACTCACCAGGTCGAGGAAGTTCCCGCTGGTCTCGCCCTTCGTCCAAAGACACTTACGACTTCGGCTCCAGAAGGTCACCTTCTTTGTGTCGAGGGTCTTCTGGTACGCCTCTTCGTTCATATAGCCGAGCATCAGCACATTCTTCGTCTCAGCGTCCTGTACTATCGCAGGCACCAGCCCGCCGCACTTTTCAAAATCTATTGTCATACTTTTATCTTTTTTGCAAGGACTACACGACTTTAGGACTTTTTCTTTGCAGGATTCAGTTCTTTGGATTTAGTCCTTTAGTCCTGTTGTCCGTTGCTAAATTCTTACATTGATTCCCTCCTCGCGCAGGTACTGCTTCAGTTCAGGGATGGGTATCTCGCCGAAGTGGAACACGCTGGCCGCGAGGGCGGCATCCGAATGACCTTCGATGAAGGTATCGCGAAAGTGCTCCTTACACCCGGCACCACCGCTGGCGATGATGGGGATGGAGAGGCTGTCAGCCAGTTCGCGCAGTGCCTCATTGGCATAGCCCTCCTTCACGCCGTCGTGGTTCATCGAGGTGAAGAGTATCTCGCCCGCTCCACGATCTTGCGCCTCACGGGCCCACTCAAAGAGTCCGCGCTCCGTCCGCTCACGACCGCCCTTCAAATAGCAGTGCCAACCGTCTTCGTCCAGTCGGGCGTCGATGGCACAGACACACACCTGAGAGCCGAAGCGGGTAGTAATCTCGTTGATCAGTTCCGGTCTGCGGATGGCGGCAGAGTTCACGCTCACCTTGTCGGCGCCGGCATAGAGCAGCCGCTCCACGTC
Source organism: uncultured Prevotellaceae bacterium (assembly GCA_902776545.1). Lineage (GTDB taxonomy): Bacteria > Bacteroidota > Bacteroidia > Bacteroidales > Bacteroidaceae > Prevotella. The sequence continues at coordinate 2,626 of CACYQO010000102.1, forward strand.
GGCCAGTTCGTTGATGCCTCCGCCCACGGTGAAGGGGATATTGATCTCCTTGGCCACGCGGGTGACCATCTCCGTAAAGGTCTTGCGGCCCTCGAAGCTCGCGGTGATGTCGAGGAAGCACAGTTCGTCGGCGCCCTGCTCAGAGTAGGCCTTGCCCAGCTCCACAGGGTCGCCAGCACTCCGCAGGTTCACGAAGTTCGTTCCCTTCACGGTCTCACCGTCCTTCACATCCAGACAGGGTATAATTCTCTTTGCTAATCCCATACTCGGTTTTATTTTTGCATCGGATTGACACGGACTGACTCGGATTCCCGTGTTTTTCCGTGTTCATCTGTTGCTATCAATTTATGAAGGTCGATGCGACCTTCGTAGATGGCCTTGCCGAAGACGACGGCAGGGATGCCCGCCGCGTCGAGGGCCTCGATATCCTCTTTCGACGACACACCGCCAGAGGCGATGAGGTGCAGCTGCGGATATTCAGCCATGATGTCCTTATAGAGGTCGATGGCGGGCCCAGAGAGGGTGCCGTCCTTCGATATCTCCGTACAGAGCACGTTCTTCACGCCTGCGTCGACATATTTCTTCAGGAAGGGCAACAGGTCTTCGCCTGAATCCTCCTTCCAACCGTTGATGCTGATCTTCCCGTGGCGCACGTCGGCACCCAGGATGATCTTCTCAGCACCGTATCTCTCTAACCAACCCATAAACAGCTCGGGCTGCGTGACGGCAATGCTGCCGATGGTCACCATCGATGCTCCAGAGGCAAAAGCCTTTTCGATATCCTCGTCGGTCTTGATGCCGCCGCCGAAATCGACCGTCAGTTGGGTTTCCGTCGTTATACGACGGAGAACGGAACTATTCACGATGTGCTTCGACTTCGCGCCGTCCAGATCGACCACATGCAGTCGTTTGTAGCCTATGCGCTCGAACTCAAGCGCCATATCAAGAGGCTCGCCATACACCGTCTTCTGGTCGTAGTCGCCCTTGGTCAGTCTCACGCACTGGCCGTTTATAATATCGATTGCAGGAATCAGCTCTATTTTCATCCTATAAAGGTAATCATCTATAAACTATAAACTCTAAACTATAAACTCAAAAAGTTCTTGAGTATCTGTTCACCCACTTTCCCGCTCTTCTCCGGGTGGAACTGGCAGGCGTAGAAATTGTCCTTGTGCATCGAGGCAGAGTAGGGCAGGATATAGTCGGCTGTGGCGATGGTCTCCTCGCATACCGGCACATAATAGCTGTGTACGAAATACACATACGGCTTCTCGCCCAGACCCTCCAACAGCGGGGACACTTGGTAATCTCTCACCTCTCTCCACTCACCTCTTACCTTTAACTCGTTCCATCCCATACACGGCACCTTGTCCTCGTGCCGCTGTGGCTGGAAGCGTTTCACCTCCGCATCAAACACGCCGATGCAGTCCACATCGCCCTCCTCAGAGTGACGGCACAGCAGCTGCTGACCGATGCAGATGCCCAATACGGGCTGTCGCAGGTCGCGGATAAGTTCGTCCAGTCGGCGGGCCTTCAGATACGCCATCGCCCCACTGGCCTCACCCTGACCGGGGAAGAGCACCTTGTCGGCTGCTCTCAGCTGTTCAGCATCGTCCGTCAGCGTCGGCTCGATACCCAACCGCCTCAGTGCATTCACCACCGAATACACATTCCCTGCGTTATATTTCACGATTGCTACATTCATTCTCTTTTTATTTAACCACTAATTTCACTAATGTCACGAATTTTGCTGCGCATGATTAATTAGTTTAATTCGTGTAATTCGTGGTTTTTAACTAAAAATTATTGTCTTGTTCTTGTATGTCAGGATCTTCCGTTGGATGTGCTTCGAGACGGCGTGCGAGAGCACGATCTTTTCCAAATCCTTACCCTTCAGCACGAGGCTCTCAGGTGTATCCTTGTGGGTGATGCGTGTCACGTCCTGTTCGATGATCGGTCCTGCGTCGAGTTCAGCCGTTACATAGTGGCTTGTGGCACCGATGATCTTCACACCGCGCTCGTAGGCCTGATGATATGGCTTGGCGCCGATGAACGCCGGCAAGAACGAGTGGTGGATGTTGATGATGTGGTGCGGGTACTCGGCAATCATCTCGTCTGAGATAATCTGCATGTAGCGAGCCAGCACGATAAACGAGATGTCCTCCTTCTTCAGCAGATCCATCTCCGCCTTCTCCACCTCAGCCTTGTTCGAGTGGTCCTTCTTGATGCTCCACACGTAGTAGGGGATGCCGAACTGGTCGGCCACATAGCGCAGATCCTCGTGATTCGAGACGATGCAGGGGATGTCGCAGTTGAACTCTCCCGCCTTCCAGCGAGCCAGCAGGTCGTAGAGGCAGTGACTCATCTTACTCACGAAGATCGCCATCCTCGGACGCTTGTCGCTGTAGTAGAGCGAGAACTTCATCTTATATCTCTGGGCATAGAGCGTCGTGATATAGTCGTAGAGCTTGTCGCGGGGGATGAGGAAGCCCTCCAGTTCCCATTCGATGCGCATGAAGAACATACCCTCCACCTTGTCCACATACTGGTCCAGGTACACGATGTTGCCCTTGTTGTCTGTGATAAACTTCGTCACTTCCGAGATGATACCCTGTTGGTCAGGGCAGTGCAGAAGCAGTATTGCCGTTGTTTCCATTTGGTCTTTCTTTGAGTCTTTTTCTTTTTTCAGGGTGCAAAGGTACGAATAAGCGAGCAAAAAACCAAATTTATTTGAGTATTTTTGAGATGCAGCCCATCTTCGACGAAGTCAAAGGAATGAATGCTCAGAAAAACGTGAGTTAACTCAAAACATCGATCGAGTTAACTCAAGCGACAAATCGAGTTAACTTCATTTGGCATTGTTTTAGGCATTATTTTCTTGTTTAATTTGTTATTGTTGTATTTTATGTGTACCTTTGCAGCCGAAAAGAAAGGAGTATATATATTAAAAGGTATATGGACGCTTTTAAGAAGAAGAGAAGATGGCATTGCCTGAGTGGGCAGGAGCCCACGGAGATGGACAAGACCATCATGTACTGGGAGAACAAGGGCAAGTTGGTTCCGACGCGTGAACTGATTAAGACGCCCGAACAGATAGAGGGCATCCGCAGGGCGGGTGTCGTGAATACTGGTGTGCTTGACGCTGTGGCTGAGGCTATCCATGAAGGGATGAACACATTAGAGATAGACCAGATTTGCCGCAAGTACTGCGAGGAGCATAATGCCATCCCTGCCTGCCTGAACTATGGCGGTGATGAAGATACGCCTCCGTTCCCGATGTCTGTCTGCACCTCGATTAACGAGGTGGTGTGTCACGGTGTGCCCAAGGAGGAGGATGTGCTTGAAGAGGGCGACATCATCAACGTGGACTTTACGACGATCCTCGACGGCTATTATGCCGATGCCAGTCGTATGTTCATCATCGGCAAGACGTCGCCAGAGAAGGAACAGTTGGTGCGTGTGGCCAAGGAGTGCTTAGAGATCGGTATGGAGGCCGCCAAGCCTTATGGATTCACGGGCGACATAGGTCATGCGATTGAGAAGCATTGCAAGAAATACGGCTATGGCATCGTGAGAGATCTGGCTGGTCACGGGGTGGGGAATGCCTTCCATGAGGATCCCGATGTGAACCACTACGGCCATCGTGGGACGGGCATGCTGCTCGTGCCGGGCATGGTGTTCACGATAGAGCCGATGATCAATATGGGCACGTGGAAGGTGTTCATCGATGCCGACGACCCGTATGGCTGGGAGGTGATCACGGAGGACGAGAAGCCCAGTGCACAATGGGAGCATACGCTGCTGATGACGGAGCACGGGGTGGAAGTGCTGACGTATTAGACTTTGAACTTTGAGCTTTGAACTTTGAACTTTATGAATACTCAGGAGAGTGTATATATATTAGGTATAGAGTCGAGTTGTGACGATACGTCGGCGGCTGTGCTCAAGGATGGAGTGCTGCTGTCGAACGTGACGGCTTCACAGGCTGTGCATGAGGCATATGGTGGCGTGGTGCCGGAGTTGGCATCGAGGGCGCATCAGCAGAATGTCGTGCCTGTGGTGGACCAGGCGATTAAGAAGGCTGGGATTACGAAGGAACAGTTGACGGCTGTGGCGTTTACCAGAGGGCCGGGACTGATGGGATCGCTGTTGGTGGGTGTCAGTTTTGCGAAGGGATTTGCAAGGAGTTTGGGGATTCCTTTGATAGACGTGAATCATCTGCAGGGACATGTGATGGCACACTTTATCCTTGAAGAGGATCGGGAGTGCGGGGGTACGGGGGCACGTGGGCGCGAGAATAGTTCAAGTGCAGAGAGTAATCTCGTACCTCCGCACCCCCGTACCCCCGTACCCCCCTTACCGTTCTTGTGTTTGTTGGTGAGTGGTGGCAATTCGCAGATCGTGAAGGTGAATGCATACAACGATATGGAGGTGCTGGGACAGACGATTGATGATGCGGCAGGTGAGGCGATAGACAAGTGTTCCAAGGTGATGGGACTGGGTTATCCTGGTGGGCCGATCATTGATAAGTTGGCGCGTCAGGGCAATCCGAAGGCTTTCAAGTTTGCAGAGCCGAATATCCCTGACCTCGACTATAGCTTCTCTGGCCTGAAGACCTCGTTCCTCTACTCGCTGCAGAAGTGGGTGAAGGATGATCCTGACTTCATAGAGAAGCACAAGGAAGACATCGCAGCCTCGTTGGAGTGGACGATTGTGGACATTCTGATGAAGAAACTGAAGAAGGCTGTGAAGCAGACGGGCATCAAGCATGTGGCTGTGGCTGGCGGTGTGAGTGCGAACAACGGACTCCGCAATGCCTTCCACGATGCAGCAAAGCGTTATGGCTGGACGATCTATATTCCCAAGTTCAGTTATACGACAGACAATGCAGCGATGATAGGTATCGTGGGGTACTATAAATATCTCGATAAGGAGTTCTGTCCCATCGATGCCCCCGCGTTCTCAAAGGTGACGTTTAAATAATATTTAGCAACGGGCTACAGGACTGAAGGACTTAATCTTAAGAACTGAATCCTGAAAGAAAAAGTCCTAAAGTCGTGTAGTCCGTTGCAAAAAAAGAAATAGTAATTATGGATTTTGAAAGTAAGATTACCAGCAGGGATATCAGTGAGATCCTCTGGGAGACAGAGAAGACAGTGAGTACGGCAGAGAGTTGTACGGGTGGCAGGATTGGCGAGGCCATGATTGCTGTGCCTGGTGCCTCAAAGTATTTCAAGGGTGGCATCATCTCATACGTCGATGAGGTCAAGGAGCGGCTACTTGGTGTGGACCATCAGCTGCTGGAAGAGAAGACCGCCGTGTGCGAGGAAGTGGCCATCGCTATGGTGAAGGGTGCCTGCAAGGCTTTGCAGACGGACTATGCCATCGCTGCTACGGGCTTTGCAGGTCCTGGGGGTGGCACGAAGGACATCCCCGTCGGAACCATCTGGCTGGCATGTGGCAAGCCCGATCGTGTGGTGACGATGATGGTGCAGGAAGATCATGGCCGTGACATCAATCTGGCCATCGCCACAAACCACGCTATGGAGCTCTTTTTGAACTTCCTGAAGGAGGAAAACGAGCCTCGTCCTGTGCTTGAAGGTTAAAAAAATATAATTCTTGCCCTTTGAGTCCAATCGGTGCTTTGAGTCTCAATAAAAATGTGTACCTTTGCACCCTGTTTGGAATAAGTAAGTGTAAATCACAAGTAAAAAGTAGATAGAAATGTCTAAGATTTGTCAAATTACAGGAAAGAA
>CACYQO010000103.1 GCA_902776545.1 uncultured Prevotellaceae bacterium
AAGAGCAGGAACGACAGACCGAAGAGGAAATCGCCGATATAGCGGTATTTCTTCAGATAGATCAGGATGATACCGAGGAAGAAGGCGGGGTAGACGGCGCTGGTGATGTCAAACGACATACCTGCCGACATGATCCACGCCGTGAGGGTGGTACCGATGTTCGCTCCCATGATGACCGAGATGGCCTGGGCCAGCGTGAGCAGGCCCGCATTGACGAACGAAACGGTCATCACCGTAGTAGCGGTTGAAGACTGGACGGATGCCGTCACCAGCATACCTGTCAACATTCCCGTAAAACGGTTGGTGGTCATTGCTCCGAGGACGTGACGCAACTGCGGTCCCGCCATCTTCTGGAGCGCCTCACTCATCGACTTCATACCGAACATCAGCAAGGCGAGGGAACCAAGGAGTTTGAAAATTACGAGCATCTTGAGATTTACTATTTAGGGATTTACTATTTACGATTTGCTAATTCGGCTACAAAGATACAACTTTTTTTAGACATAATACCTTTTTATGAAATTTTTTTTAGACAAAAGAACAAAAGAACATATTTTTCTTGGCGCAGCCCTTATGTTCCTTATGTTCTTCTGTCTAAAATCAAGAGTTCTTATGTCTAAAATATTTGTTCGTATGTTAATATGTCTTTTATTTGTTCTTATGTCTGAAATAATTCGTATCTTTGCACCATAATTGCAACAATCGGAATATGGAAAAAACAGTTAAGATTCTTGTCCTTAATAACGGCAAGACGGTGGAGGTGCCCTTAGGTGCAAATCTCGAGGATGTGTATCAACAGTCAGGACTTCAGATGAAGTACGGGCCTATCTCGGCACATGTGAATAATAAGGTGGAAGGCATGCACTTCCGGATCTATAAGCAGAAGCAAGTGGAATTTCTGGATGTCACCTCGTCGAGCGGCAACAGGGCCTATACGAGATCACTCTTCTTCGTGCTCTGCAAGGCCGCCCATGAACTCTTTGATCCCTGTAAGGTGGCCATCGACATTCCTGTGTCGAACGGCTACTATGTGAATCTGAACATCGGGCGCCCGGTGACCCTCGACGATGCGGGCGCCATCCGACGCAGGATGCAGGAGATCATCGATGCGGCAATGCCCATTCACCGTCATGAGACAACCACCCAGGAGGCCATCGAACTTTTCGACAGCCTGCACAACCGTTCGAAGGTGAAGCTGTTGAAGAGCATCGGCAGCCTCTATACCACCTATTATGATATTGATAACTATGTGGACTACTACTACGGTTCGTTGCTGACGAACACCTCGCAGCTGTACCTCTTCGGACTGGAGAAGTATTACGACGGTCTGTTGCTGCGTCTGCCCTCGAGGGAGCATCCTAACGAACTGGGCGAACTGGTACATCAGGACAAGATGTTCGGTATCTTCAAGGAGCACCATCAGTGGCAGGACATCATCAATCTGCGCACCATCGGCGACCTGAATGAGGTAATCGGCAATGGTCATTCGTCGCAGTTGATTCAGGTGTCGGAGGCCCTGCAGGAGAAGAAAATCGCGCAGATCGCCGACGAGATAGCCCGTAAGAAGGGAATTAAGCTGGTGCTGATTGCCGGACCGTCGTCGAGTGGTAAGACGACGACCTGCAAGCGTCTCTCTGTGCAGTTAGCCGTCAACGGCATCAAACCCGTCGGTATCTCACTCGACGACTATTTCCTCGACCGTGAAAAGACGCCGCTCGACGAGAAGGGCGACTACGACTTCGAGAACCTGCACGCGTTGAACCTGCCGCTGTTGAACGAACAGCTCTCGGCGCTCTTCCGAGGCGAAGAGGTGGAGTTGCCGCGTTATGATTTCCCCACGGGCACCAGTCAGAAGAGCGGTAAGAAGCTGCAGCTGAAGGAGAAGGAGATACTGGTTGTGGAGGGTATTCACGCGTTGAACCCCGAGCTGACCTCGGAGATTCCCAACGAACAGATCTTCCGCGTGTATGCTTCGGCGCTGACCACCATCCTGCTCGACAACCACAATTATGTGCCGACGACCGACAACCGTCTGCTGCGCCGCATCATCCGCGACCATAAGTATCGGGCAGTCTCGGCTCAGGAGACCATCCGCCGCTGGCCCAGCGTGAGGGCAGGGGAGAACAAATGGATCTTCCCCTTCCAGGAGAATGCCGACGCGATGTTCAATACGGCGATGCTTTTCGAACTGGCGGTCATCAAGAGTCAGGCAGAGCCTTTGCTCGAACAGGTGCCTGAGAACTGTCCGGAATACGCTGAGGCGTACAGGCTGCTGAAGTTCCTGCGGTACATCAGACCCATCCCCGACACGCAGATTCCGCCTACCTCGCTCCTTCGCGAATTCCTCGGCGGATCCTCGTTCACGTACTAATTAGTGGTTATAAATACTGAATCATGTATTTTTATGCGTTAATATGCGTAATTCGTGGTAAATTATTCACTTTTTGTCTTATTTCTTTGGTTATTTCGCTAAAATTGCATAATTTTGCAGCCCGAAAGTTAGTTAGTAATAAACCAAATAAATATGGCAGAACAATTAGAAGTGAAGGAGCTGGATCAGGTTGTGGTCCGCTTCTCAGGTGACTCCGGCGACGGTATGCAGCTCGCCGGCAACATCTTCTCTACGGTCAGTGCCACCGTTGGTAACGGCATTTCCACATTCCCAGACTATCCCGCAGACATCCGCGCCCCGCAAGGTTCGCTGACGGGTGTCTCCGGCTTCCAGGTGCACATCGGTGCCGGTAAGGTCTACACCCCAGGCGACAAGTGCGACGTGCTCGTGGCGATGAACGCCGCAGCGCTGAAGACGCAGTACCGCTACGCCAAGCCGGGTGCGACAATCATCATCGACACCGACTCGTTCGGTCCGAAGGATCTGGAGAAGGCACAGTTTAAGACTGAGGACTATCTCGGCGAGATGGGCATCGACCCGGATCGCGTCATTCAGTGCCCGCTCACCACGATGGTGAAGGACTGTCTGGCTGACTCAGGTATGGATATGAAGGCGATGATGAAGTGCCGCAATATGTTCGCACTCGGACTCGTCTGCTGGCTCTTCGACCGCGACCTGAACCTCGTGGCCAACTTCCTGAAGGACAAGTTTGCCAAGAAACCCGCCATCGCTGAGGCAAACATCAAGGTGATCCAGGCAGGTTACGACTACGGACACAATACCCACTCTTCGACCGTTAACGTCTATCGTGTAGAGTCGAAAACCAAGGAACCGGGACGCTATATGGACATCACGGGTAACAAGGCTACGGCCTACGGTTTCATCGCTGCTGCCGAGAAGGCCGGTCTGAAACTTTACCTCGGTTCTTATCCCATAACGCCTGCTACCGATGTGCTCCACGAGTTGTCGAAGCACAAGTCGTGTGGTGTGATTACTGTTCAGTGTGAGGACGAGATTGCCGGTTGTTCGTCAGCCCTCGGTGCTTCGTTCGCCGGAGCGTTGGGTGTGACCTCTACCTCCGGTCCTGGCATCTGCCTGAAGTCTGAGGCAATGAACCTCGCTGTGATTATGGAGCTGCCGCTCGTGGTGCTCGATGTGCAGCGCGGTGGTCCTGCTACCGGTCTTCCCACGAAGTCGGAGCAGACAGACCTCCTGCAGGCACTCTTCGGCCGTAACGGTGAGAGTCCGATGCCGGTGATGGCTGCCACCAGTCCTACCGACTGCTTCGATGCCGCCTACCAGGCTTGTAAGATAGCGCTGGAGCACATGACACCCGTCGTGCTGCTCACCGATGCCTTTGTGGCTAACGGTTCCGGCGCCTTCAAATTGCCTAACATCGCCCAGCTTGATCCCATCAATCCTCCGTACGTTCCTGAGGAACTGAAGGGCAAGTGGACACCGTATATGCGTGCTGAGAACGGCACCCGCTATTGGGCTGTGCCTGGTCGTGAGGGCTTTGCCCACATCCTCGGCGGACTGGAGAAGGACTCGAACACGGGTGCTATCTCCACCAATCCTGAGAACCACGACCTGATGACGCGTCTGCGCCAGCAGAAGATCGCGAATATCCAGGTGCCCGACCTCGAGGTTGACGGCGATGCTGATGCAGACCTGCTGATTGTGGGCTTTGGTTCTACCTACGGCCATCTGCACTCGGCAATGGACGAACTGCGTGCGAAGGGTTACAAGGTGGCTCAGACGCACTTCAAGTATCTGAACCCGCTGCCCAAGAACACCGCTGACGTACTTAATAAATATAATAAGGTGGTGGTCGCCGAACAGAACATGGGTCAGCTCGCTGCCTACTTCCGCATGAAGGTCGACAATTTCGTTCCCTACCAGTTCAACCAGGTCAAGGGTCAACCCTTCGTCGTCGAAGAACTCGTCAACGCATTCACCGAGATTTTAAACAAGAAATAAAATGTAAAAACATAAATTGCCATGAATTGAACATGAATTTCTCAAGAATAATATTTTTGATAATTCATGGATATTGATGGTAATTCATGTTAAAAGAAAAGTAGTATGAGTAATTACAGTGCAAGTGATTTCAAGAAAGGCCAGCCGCGTTGGTGCCCGGGTTGTGGTGACCACTTCTTCCTGGCTTCACTCCATAAGGCTATGGCCGAGATCGGCGTAGCCCCTGAGAACGTCGCAGTGATCAGCGGTATCGGCTGTAGCAGCCGTCTGCCGCACTATATGGCCACCTATGGTATGAACACCATTCACGGTCGTGCAGCTGCCATCGCCACTGGTGCGAAGGTCGCTAATCCCAACCTCGCCGTCTGGCAGGTGTCTGGCGACGGCGACGGTCTGGCTATCGGCGGTAACCACTTCATTCACGCCAACCGTCGTAACATCGACCTCAACATGATCCTGCTCAACAACCGCATTTACGGTCTGACGAAGGGTCAGTACTCACCCACCTCTCCCCGTGGATTCGTCTCAAAGTCGAGCCCTTACGGAACGGTGGAGGATCCCTTCCGTCCTGCTGAGCTCTGCTTCGGTGCCCGCGGACACTTCTTCGCCCGTTGCGTCGCTACCGATGCCAAGGGAACGGTCGAGGTGCTGAAGGCTGCCTATGAGCACAAGGGCGCTAGCGTCACAGAGGTGCTGCAGAACTGCGTCATCTTCAACGACCACTGTCACGATGTGGTCTACAACAACGAGGGCCGTAAGAAGAACGCCATCTACGTGAAGCACGGTGAGAAGCTCGTCTTCGGCGAGAACAATGAGTTTGGACTTGTGCAGCAGGGCTTCGGCCTGAAGGTGGTGGAGATCGGCAAGGACGGCTACACCCTCGACGATGTACTCGTTCACGATGCTCACTGCGAGGATAACACCCTGCAGCTGAAACTCGCGATGATGACGCCTGAAGATGGTTTCCCCATCGCCCTTGGTGTGATTCGCGATGTGGAGGCTCCCACCTACAACGAGGCCGTCTATGCCCAGCTCGAAGAGGTGTCTGTCCAGAAGAAGTATCATAATTTCACGGAGCTCCTCGAAACCAACGACATCTGGGAAGTGAAGTGATCCTCCGTCTACTCCAAAGCCCTTTTGAAATGACTTCCCCCAGAAAGGGAAGTCTTTTTATGTGCCGCATTTATCGCGGTATTGTTTGGCGGTCATGCCGCGGACTGATGGGCGGTGGCGACGCTGCGCCCAAGTCGTATATGGCCACTACAGGTTCTGATGCCTACGAACTCATCACCCCGCATCTGCAGGCCAAGAAGGGCGACGTGCTGCGCTTCGAGGCAGAACTGGGCGGTGGCGGCATGATGGCCATGTTTATGGGTGGCGGCGCAAGCGGACAGCTCAGCGTGTACTACCGCCTCGAGGATGGTGACAGCTGGATCTACTACGATACCTTCGTGCAGAACGGCTACGTCTATTTCGTAGCTCCCTATTCAGGTGTCTATCAGTTGCGCTTCACTTCTCCCGGAGCCTCGCTCGACAATTTCTACGGCTTCCGCAAGCCCATCGAGAGCGTAGCCCTTTCTGATGATAACGATGATGCCAACGACGCAGTGTTCGAGAAATACAACGGCCAGGCCGTCAATGTCAGCTACGACCGTGTGCTCTCAGCAGGGCAGAAGGATGATGGGACATTCGTACCCAAGGCCTATTCACTCTGTCTGCCCTACGACTTCCGCTTCAACGAACTCGTCGAGCCTGGCAAGGTCAAGTTCTACCAACTCTCATCCATCGATAACTACTACAAGCGATTCGTATTTACCGCCGTTGACGATGTAGCCGAAGCCGGTAAAGCATATCTGGCTGTGGTAAACTATGGCGAGGTCCGTCTGAATGCCTATAATGTGACACTGACGACCGAACCAGTCAGTGATATTGAGCTCACAACCGTCGTCGATTACGAAGACTTGTACTGCTATGGCAACAGCACGAAGGTGGGCCAGTGGGCAGGCAGTTTCAGCAGCATCAGCGCCACTGAGGCTGACAGCAAGAATATGTTCTGCCTGCTCAGCGACGGCTCATGGGCCCGCTTCACCTCTCAGGACAACCCCGAAGCCCGTCTCAATGCCTTCCGTGGTTACTATTCTGCCGACGCACCCGCCGATCAGCCTGCCGCCACCAGAGGGCTGGGCGCTGCTGACAGGGAAGCCGACCGGTTCCACACTCTGTTCATGGGCAGCATGAGCGATGGCAGCGCACCAGACGTGCTTGACATTCTCTACGAAGCCGACATCCCCACACCGTTCATCCTTGGTGATGCCAACGGCGATGGCGTGTTGACGGAAGCTGACGTGAAGGCCATCGCCGACCACATCATGGGCCAGACACCCGAAGGCTTCAATCTGAAGAATGCTGATGTCAATGGAGATGGATTTATTAATGCAGCAGACATCGTGGAGCTTGTGAACAAGATAAAGTAATAGCATCAAATAGCGAACCCAAACATTCCACGAAAAAGAGGGCTGGCACGTCTGTCAGTCCTCTTTTTCCCCTCCTGAGTCAGGAGGGGTGCCCGTAGGGCGGGGTGGTCTGCGCTCGGCTTTGCCGCTTGCTACCAAAGGGACGCAAGAACCACCTCCTTACATCGCTATCGGCCCATACCCCATGCAACTGGTCGTTCCGATTGCCGTCAAGAATGCCGTGAGTGCAGCTACTATCACCTTCACTGCCAGCTCAATCACACGCTGTTTCTTCATCTGCTAATCTCCTTTCCTTTTTTGTGTCGTTTAATCTGCGCTTTGAGTATCTGTTTCTCCCCCTGGGTTAGGGGGGAGCCAGAGGGGGTCTGAACGCGGGAAACAGTTCGCTTCTTCAGACCACCCCTCGCTCGGCTTTGCCGCTTTGCTCTGCAAAGAACCCCTCCTAACTTAGGAGGGGAAAACGGTTACCCTCCGGCTCCGGGACGCTCGTCGTCGTCACCGCTGTCATCACCGCCGCCGCCGTTGTTACCGCCGCTGTCACCGCCAGAGGTGCCGCCGCCGCTCTGAGAACCGCCCTGCTCCGAGGATCCATTCTCACCGTTGCCAGTGCCGCCGTTCTCCTCATCTTCCTCCTCCTTCGGCAAGAGGCTGTCGATGTTGATGAACTCGGCCTGCTTCAGGAACTCACGCGAGCTGATGTTCTGCTCCTGTTCCTGCTCCGGCAGGAAGCGGATGTGCAGACCCTTCACGTTCTTCAGGATGTTGAACTTGTCCTTCGTCACGGCGCCGCCCTTCTCGCACTCCAGCGTGGTGTAGAACGTACCCAGGCCCTCGATCTTCACCTTCTTCGAGTTGAGCAGCATCTCCAGCAGGCAGCTGCGG
>CACYQO010000104.1 GCA_902776545.1 uncultured Prevotellaceae bacterium
AAGAGGTCTTTTCCCTAACCACTATGCAGTATGATACTGCGGCGTGACGGGCTTATGACCAGTGTTAATATTTTAAGATTATATTTACCGAACTATTGAAAATAATAAAAAAGACAAAAACAGATGGAAGAAATAAAAAGCAGATATAGTACGCGTGACCATTGGCAGAATGAGCAAGCAGAAGAAATACCGACGGCGTGACAAAAATGATTGGAATTAATGTAATATGAACATACTGATAATAAACGGAAGTCCTCGAAAGAAGGGACAGATCTCGCAGATGCTCGGCATCATGCGGGAAGAGGCAGAGAAGAGAGGCGACAAGGTGGAGATGGTATATACCAACGACCTCACTGTGAAGCCTTGCACGGGTTGTATGGCCTGCCGCTCGAAGGGGAAATGCGTACTCGCAGAGGACGATTCACAGCTGGTGTTGAAGATGATGCAACAGGCTGAGGCTATCATCATGGGCGCACCCTGCTATTGGGGCAACATCCCTGGACAGATGAAGCTGATGTTCGACCGTCAGGTCTATGGAATGATGCGCGATACACCACGTTTCCCAGAGCCGCTGATGAAAGGTAAGAAGTGTATCCTCGTCAGCACCTGCACAACTCCCTGGCCCTGGAACATCTTGTTCAAACAGTCGCGTGGAGCTATTCGTGCCATGAGAGAGATCGCCCGCTATGCCGGTTTCAAGATAGTGAGGACCATCGAGCGCGGCGGCACGGTAATGCATCCAGAACTTACTGAGAAAGACAAACAGAAGTGCCGTAAAGCAACTGAAAGACTATATTCGTTGCCGCTCGGCCAGTAAGGGCTATTTTTATTATCGTGACCATAATTCTGCCGACAATGTCGCAATGTAGGCATATATGATAGCTTAATGACATATAATTGTATTAATTTATGAGAAAGATCTTTATGACATTGCTGATGATAGCGGCCATGGTGGCGACATCGGCACAGACAGAGAAAGCATCACGGTTTGATGACCTGTATCATTTCATCGAGAACCTCGACATATTTGAATATGGTCAGGAGGAAACCCACGCGTACTACATTCCAGGACATCATGTTCTGCTCAACGGAAAGTGGAAATTCTTCTATGGAGATACGCCTCAGGAGATACCAGGCAACTTCTTCGAGGAGAAATTCTCCGACTCGAAGTGGGCGACCATTGACGTGCCTTCGAATTGGGAGATGAGAGGCTACGGCGACCCGCTGTTCCGTAATGTGGCCGCACCGTTCAAGGCCGATCCGCCGAAGACCCCGCGTGACTACAACCCGACGGGAGCCTATCGTACCACATTCACTATTCCTGCCGACTGGAACGGCGAGGAGGTCTTCCTACGCTTCGAGAAGGTGGCGTCAGCCTCGTTCCTGTGGATCAATGGTCAGGAGGTGGGCTACAATGAGGGAGCCCAAGAGCCAGCCGAGTACAATATCACCCAGTATCTGAAGAAAGGTCGCAATACGCTGGCCATGAAGGTCATTAAATATAGCGACGGCTTTTATCTGGAGGGACAGGACTACTGGCGTCTGGCCGGCATCTTCGATGATGTCTGGCTCTATGCCACACCTAAGACCCGTCTGTTCGACTGGTATGTGACAACAGACCTGGACAAAGACTACCGCGATGCCGATTTGAACATCGAGGTGACCGTCAGAAGCTATGATGAGCAGCCGGTGACGACACCATTAAAGGTTCTGGCCGTGCTGACTGGTGCCGACGGAAAGGAGGTAACACGACTGGAAAGTCAGGTAGCTACGTTCGCCAACGGCAGCAGCACATTGACGCTGAACATGAGCAAGCGTATTGCCAACCCCTTGAAATGGACAGCCGAGACACCGAACCTGTATGAGCTCAAAATGTACCTCGTGGATGCTGCTACGGGCAAGCGATTATCGGCAAGCACGCCTGAGGATGCCCGTCAGGATGTGGGCTTCAAGGAGACAGAAATGCGTGACAACGTTTTCTACCTGAATGGCAAACCCCTGAAGGTCAACGCGCAGTGCTCGCACATGCAAGATCCAGACAATGGCCATGCTGTTACTGACGAACTCATCAAGAAGGATATGACCATCCTGAAACAGTTTGGCTTCAACGGCGTGCGAACCAGCCACTATCCGCCTGTGCCGCGCTATCTGGAATATGCGGCCCGCTACGGCCTGTATATCATCGACGAGGCTGGTGTAGAGGCCCACGCCACCGAATGGGTTTCAGGCGACAAGCGCTTCATACCGATGTATAGGGAGCGCGTGCGTCGTATGGTACTGCGCGACCGCAACCAGCCTGCGGTGCTGTTCTGGAGTGCCGGCAATGAGAGTGGCGAGGGTCCCAACATCGGTGAGGTAATCGACGAAGGTCGCAAATACGACCACACCCGTTGGTGGATGTACGGCGGCAATGCCTACAGCCATCCTGCCGAGGATATCATAGGGCCGCGCTACCCAACGCCTTTGGCCCTCGACCTCAGGGTGGGCCGTCATGGTGACGGCGATGTGCGCCCATCGTTCATGGATGAGTATATATCTGTGGCTGGCAACGGCGGTGGCATGTTCGACGAGATGTGGCGTGCCGTCTATACCCACGAGCGATGCATTGGCGGTGCTGTCTGGGACTTCGTGTCGCCAGGTCTTACCCAGCCTGCACGCAGGCTCGCCGACAAATCGGGCCATCAGGTGATGGCACATATCATGGGCAACGCCAAACTGGTGACTGATGCCCGCAACCGTAAGAACCATGTGATAGACCTCAGCGGGCACGACGAGTGGGTTGAAGTCTATCGTGACGACTGCTTGGAGGTCACCGGCAATGCACTGACCATCAGTTTCGACGTCTGTCCTCGCAAGCTCATCAGTTCCTGCGGCTCGTTTGTAACCAAGGGCGAGTGGCAGTTCGGCATCGAGCAACGGGGTAAGGAACAGCTGATGTTCTATATCAACACCGATAAGGCTCCTGAGGGGACACAGAACGATGCCCGTCCCTTCGGCAGAAGACCTGCGGCAACGAACCACAAGTACGAACTGTCAGCCCCACTGCCCAGTGACTGGGAGAATAACTGGCACCATGTGGAAGCATCGTATGACGGCAAGCAGATGACGATAAGTATCGACGATACGCAGGTAGGCCAGATGGAAGCACAGGGCAACATCATCAATGCGCCATTCCCCGTGAACATAGGCCGCAACGAACAGACCCACGGACAGGACACCCAGGTGTATATCTGCGATGCACTGATGGACAATGTCGTCATTGCCGACGCCTCAGGCCAGCTGCTGAACCTCGACTTCGAGACGGAGCAGCAGGAGGGCAACTATTTCAGTTACGGCATAGGCGCCCGAACCTACGGCACGATATGGCCTGACAGGACTGTACAGCCAGAGATTTATCAGATGAAGAAATCGTCCCAGCCCGTATCATGCACTTTGTTGAGTGCAGATAACGGTACGGTAGAGATATGGAACAGGAACCATTTCCTCAACACCTCTTATTACGACATGAAATGGGAGCTTTATGAGGACGGTGTCTGCCTGCAGCAGGGTACGCTCAGTCCTGATGTCGCACCATTAGCCAAGAAAATCATTACGCTGCCTTATAACCGCCCCGTCCTCAAACCAGGATGCGAATACCGCCTGATGATAACCAGCAGTCTGAAGGCCGATGAGATTTGGGCACAGAAAGGTCACATCATGGCTTGGGATCAGTTGGAACTCCCCTGGCGCCAGTTGGCTGTACCTTCTGACAAGACCATTGGAAAGGCCGTGCTGAGCCAGACGAATGATGCCATTACGGTCAGCGGCGACGGATTCTCTTACTCATTCACCCCCGACGGCCAGCTCTTCAGCATCAAGCAATCTGGCAAGGAACTGCTCAAATCGCCTCTTCAGATGAATGTATGGCGCGCCCCGCTGGCACTTGAGGTCGACGGCTGGGACCAGTGGAACATCGCCTACAACAACCGCAAGGCTTGGAACGGCTCGCAGATAGCCAATGAGTTCTATAGTAATAATCTGAACGCCATCACCCGCATCCCCATCTCTTGCCAGGCCTTCGAGGCCGACGGACAGGTATATGTCAATGTGCGCTGCTTCTCGCAGTTCGGTGCTCCCGTCAACACAACGCTCGATGCCTATATTATCGGCCTGCGCTATTCTGGCTTCTCCGAGGTCTATGAGTACCGCATCAACGGCGACGGCACCATCGCCCTGCATCACGTTCTGGAGCCCGAAGGGCCGATGCCTTCACTCCTGCCACGCATCGGACTGACCATGACGCTCTGCGACGAGATGCAGCAGGTGAAGTGGTACGGGCGCGGCCCGGAGGAGAACTATCCTGACCGCAAGACCGGCTATGCCATCGGCGTCTATGAGAAAAGTGTGGACGATATGTTCGAGCCTTATCTGATACCTCAGGACTGCGGTCTTCGCTGCGACAACCGCTGGCTCGCCATAAGCAACAGCTCCGGCCAGGGACTGCGATTCGCGATGGACGAGCCGTTCAACTTCAACACCTACCACTATAGCACTGACAACCTGACGAAAGCGGTATATACCTACCAGCTCCAGCAGCAGGACGGCATCACCCTGAACCTCGACTACAACACGACAGGCGTAGGCTGCACGGCCTGCTATGTCCTGCCAGGCTATCAGGTCAAGCCCACCCGCTACGAGCGGCATCTGAGAATAAGACCAATATCCCAGTAACGGCGGATACGCTTGTCATTCGTCACAAGAATATGTCATTCGTCACAAACTGTGGCTGAATATCCCAAATGTATGGGAATATTTGCAACTATCTGTAATTTTGCAGCGTCAAAAACGACAAATGAGTCAAAGAATCGTTTTAAATGATGAATGATATGAAGAATGTAAGTTTAAGATTCGCAGCGCTGATGGCTGCAATGATGATGACGCTGACAATTTCCGCTAAGACACAAGACTGGGGCGGACGAGTGATTGACGAGAAGGGCGAACCGATGCCTTACGTGAATGTGGTGTTGCTGTCGCTGCCCGATTCGGCTTTCGTGCAGGGAGCGATGACAGACATGGATGGCGTGTTCAAGATTGTGACGGATGTCAACGCGGGATTGTTCAAGGTGACCAGCGTGGGCTATCAGACCTTATATATAAATGCGGGCGAGGGCCTGACCATTCAGATGAAGGAGGACACCCAGCTGCTCAGCGAGGTTGTGGTGAAGGGCCAGTTGCCGAAGACTCAAGTGAAGGGCGACGCTATGCGCACCACTGTTGCTGGTACGATACTGGAGAAGGCCGGTACTGTCTCAGATGCCCTGTCGAAGATTCCTTCGCTGGAGGCTGAGCGTGAAGGTGGCGTGAAGGTGCTGGGTCGTGGCGATGCCGAAGTGTATATCAACGGCCGACGGGTGCAGGATATGAAGGAACTCTCGCGTCTGCGTTCCGATCAGATTCAGTACGTCGATGTGGTTCAGAACCCAGGTGCCCGCTATGCTGCCTCGGTGAAGGCTGTCGTCCGTATCACGTTGAAAAAGGCTCAGGGCGATGGCTTCAGTTTCCAGAACAGTACGCAGTTCATGTATCAGTACGGAGGTTCGCTGAATAATAACCTCACCGCCAACTACCGCACGGGTGGTCTCGACCTGACAGGCTCGTTCTGGGTGGGCACCTATAATCACTATAAGGGCTTACAGGTCAACGATATGCTTTACTACGTGGGGCCTGATCAGGTAACAGGTCACTCCACTCAGGAGATCAGACACCCTTGGCACGCATGGTCGCCGCAGTTGCAGTTCAATTATATGGTCAATGAGAACCATACCTTCGGCGCCTACTACAAATTCGATCGTACACCCAGTGGCGAGACGAAGGGCGACTATCTGACGGATATGTTTGAGAACGACATCCTGACTGAACGTTCCGCGAGCTACATCTGGCAGGACGAGAGCATCAAGAAGCACATTTTCAACGCCTATTACAACGGTAAGGTGGGACAGCTGGGTATCGACCTGAACATCGACGGACTCTTCGACGATACCAATACACCAGGCCGCACGACTGAGAAGACTACACTTGTCGGCGCTGCCCCCGTTGACCGCACCATCGAGAATAATACCGACAACGCCAACAACTTCTGGGCCACGAAACTCATCTTCAGCTATCCCGTGTTGAAGGGTAACCTCTCCGTTGGCGGCGAGTACAGCTACAACCACCGCACGGATGCCTACACATTCCAGGCTTCCGACTATGTGCCCGTGAAGACCACCGATACGGAGATCAACGAGAAGTCGGCAGCTGGTTTCGTCGAGTACGGCAGGCAGTTCGGAAAGCTCTTCGCCCAGGTTGGTCTGCGCTATGAGCACCTGACCAACGACTACTTCAACTTCGGCAAGCGCGAGGACGAGGTGTGTCGCAATTACGGCGACTGGTTCCCCACCGCCACTCTCACCGCTCCCGTCGGCAAGGTTCAGTTGTCACTTTCCTACCGTCGTGACATCCAGCGTCCGGCCTACGCCAACCTCACCAGTTCGACTATTTACATCAACCGCTACACCTATCAGAGCGGCAACCCCTATCTGCAGCCGACCTACACCCACAGCCTCGTGCTGAATGCAAGTTACAAGTGGGCGAACCTCTCGCTGAACTACGCCCGCAACAAAGATGTCGTCACGATGTCAACCGAGCCTTTCCCGGGTTCCGAGGATCCCCTCGTCAGCCTCGTGCGCCCCATCAATAGTGCCGACGATTACAACCAGTTCACCGTCAACCTCTCGGCGATGCCCACCATCGGCAAATGGCATCCTATGTGGTACGCCTTCGCGATATTCCAGAACTATAAGTCGCCGACGGCAGACGGATCCGTCTTGACGCTGACCCGTCCATACCTCACGTTCGTCTGGCAGAATGACATCGAACTGCCTAAGAGTTTCCGTCTGCACGCTGCTGCCCAGTGGGCCAACAAGGGCGACTACAACAACAACCGCATCATCTCCAACCGCTTTAATGTCGAACTCGGCGTGCAGCGCGACTTCAATCTCCGCCGTCTGGGACTGCTGACCCTCGATGTGCGTTGCGTTGACATCTTCAACACCAACAAGACCGATGCCATCCTCTACGGCATCCGCGAACTGACGGTTCACAACCCCGCCCGCCGCACCTTCCTGATCAATCTCACTTGGAAGTTCAACGAGGCCCGCTCGAAGTATCGCGGAAGTGGTGCCGGAGAGAAGCAGAAGGCAAGAATGTAATAATAACTTTGTAACGTCAAATAAATAAAACAATTCAGAAGATATGAAAACAAAAAATTTTTTGGCAGTACTGGCCATTGGTTTTATGAGTGTGATGAGCGTGAAGGCTCAGAGTCAGCGAATGCTGGGGTTCCAGGTGATGATGTCTATGCATGATACCACATATAAGAATTTCATCAAGGATGGAAAATACAAAGAAGCGATTGCCCCGCTAACAACGTTAATAAACATACTTGATACCACAACGATCTGTCAAGACACAGAAATGTCGCCTGAAATGGTAAAAGCCGCAAAGGCCGATTATCTTTATGATTTAGCCTGCTGCTATGCCCTGACGAAGCAGAAGAAACAGGCG
>CACYQO010000105.1 GCA_902776545.1 uncultured Prevotellaceae bacterium
CGGACAGATGGACTCGCTGTTGATGAATAAGGTGAGTACCACTTCTGCCAACATCCTGCTGATGACGATTATCATCGCTTTCATCGTGGCAGGCATGCGTCACAAGGTGAATGTGTATGATGCCTTTATCGAGGGTGCCAAAGAGGGATTCTCGACAGCTGTGCGAATCATCCCCTATCTGGTGGCTATCCTCGTTGGAATCGGCGTTTTTCGTGCCTCAGGCGCGATGGACATGCTGATCGACGGCATCAGATGGGGTGTAGAAACTTGTGGTGCCAACAGCGATTTCGTGGGGGCTCTGCCCACAGCACTGATGAAGCCCCTATCAGGCAGCGGAGCCCGAGGCATGATGGTGGATGCGATGACAACCTATGGCGCTGACTCATTCATCGGACGATTGAGTTGTATCTTCCAAGGGTCAACGGATACCACCTTCTATATCCTCGCTGTCTATTTCGGCAGCGTTGGTGTGGTGAAGACACGTCACGCTGTGGCTTGTGGTTTGCTGGCAGATCTTGCTGGCGTCATCGCAGCCATCGCTATTGCATACTTATTCTTTGGATAGACTATGGCAAATCTGAAATCATTAGCAAAAGATACAGCCATCTATGGGCTCTCGAGTATTGTAGGCAGGTTCCTGAACTATCTGCTGGTGCCGCTCTACACCTATTATATGCCTCACGATACGGGCGACTATCGAACATCTATGCCTATACAGCACTGATTCTGGTGATATTGACATTCGGCATGGAGACAACGCTGTTCCGTTTTGCCAACGATGAGAGGTATCGGTCTGATACTGTTTTCTCGACAGCCTTCGCTACCGTTGGCTCGCTAACAGCAGTATTCCTGTTGCTGATATTCGGTTTTATCGGCCCAATAAGCGATGGATTGGGCTATTCTGAGCATCCTGACTATCTGTTGATGATGGCAGTAGTGGTGGCGCTCGATGCCATTCAGGCTTTGCCTTTCTGCTATCTGAGATACCAGAAGCGGGCCATCCGTTTTGCTTCGCTCAAGATGCTGTTCATCCTGATTAACATCGGCTTGAACGTGATTTACTTTGTACTGCTGGGCAAGACATCGGTATTCTACGTGTTCTTTATCAATCTGCTGTGTACAGGCCTGATCACCTTCTTCTTCCTGCCCGACTTACTCCGCATCAAGTGGAAGTTCGACGGCAAGTTGCTTAGAGAGATGCTCAGCTACTCGTGGCCCATATTGATTCTGGGTATTGCGGGCATTCTGAATCAGGTGGCCGATAAGATCATCTTCCCACTGGTATATCCTGATGAGGAACAGGCCAACATTCTGCTAGGCGACTACGGCTCGTGTGTGAAAATTGCGATGATTATGGCGATGATTACGCAGGCTTTCCGCTATGCCTACGAGCCCATCGTCTTTGCCAAGTCGAAGGATGCCGACAAGACAGAATACTACGCCACAGCGATGAAATTCTTCATTATCTTCACGCTGCTGGCCTTCCTCTGTGTGATGGGTTGGATGCCTGTACTTAAATATATCATTGGTGAACAATATCGCGAAGGTCTTGGTGTGGTACCTATCGTGATGATGGCAGAGATCTTTATGGGCATCTACTTCAACCTGTCGTTCTGGTACAAGCTCATCGACAAGACCATCTATGGGGCCTGGTTCTCGTTGGCTGGCTGCATCGTGCTTTTCGCCGTAAACATCCTGCTGATCCCCACATACGGCTATTGGGCTTGTGCCTGGGGAGGCTTTGCAGGTTATGGCACAGCGATGGTACTGAGCTATATCATCGGTCAGAACAAGAATCCTATCCCCTATCCGATGAAGAGCATCGCTCTATACTTCATGATAGCGATGGTGGCTTTCGGCCTGATGAAATGGGGAGAAACATATCTTCCGACATGGGGCTCGTTCATCTTCAGCAATCTGATGATCTTAGGCTTTGTTGTCAAGATTATTAAATCAGACCTGCCACTTTCCAGATTTAAATCTAAAAAATGCTAGTATTAATAGTAGCAATTGCTAGCATTAAATGTAGCAAAAAAAAGAATTAATAACAGATATTATATGAAGAAACTGCTTTTATTACTTTTCATCAGTAATTTTTCACTGCTCACTGCTCAGGCCGATGAGGGTATGTGGACATTGTACAACCTGCCTAATGCAGTTTATGAGACAATGAAGCAGGAGAACTACGAGTTACCTTACGGGGCACTGTATCAAGGCGAGGATGCCATCAAGAACTGCGTAATCAACTTTGGCGGCTACTGCTCTGGTGTGGTTGTATCGCCTAATGGACTCGTGTTTACCAACCATCACTGCGGTTTCGAGGCCATCCGCTCCCATTCCACCGTTGAGCACGACTATATGCTGAATGGCTTTGTGTCAAACTCCTACGAAGAGGAATTGCCTAATAAGGACCTCTTTGTGAGTTTCATGATAGAACAGAAGGATATCACAGCCTATCTCGACAGTCTGGGACTCAACAAGATTACAGAAGGTAAGCGTAGCCATTTTGTAGATTCCATCGAGAATGTGATGCTCAAGGAGATTGAAGCCAAGGACTCAACCCTACGTGTGGAAATCAAGCCCTACTATGAGGGAAATGCCTATTATCTGACCACCTATCGCGACTATAAGGATGTGCGACTGGTGTTTGCCCTACCAAAGTCGATGGGTAAGTTTGGTGGCGAGACAGATAACTGGATGTGGCCTCGTCAGACTTGCGACTTCAGCGTATTCCGCATCTATGTGGATCCCAAGACTGGTGGCCCTGCTGAATACTCAAAGGATAATGTACCGATGAAACCGAAGAAATGGGCGCCTGTATCACTCCAAGGCTATGTGCCTGGTTCGTTCTCGATGACCATCGGCTATCCTGGTTCTACAAGTCGTTACCTCTCGAGCTACGGCATCAAGGAGCGTCGCGATGCAGAAAATGAGCCCCGCTATAAGACCCGTGAGGTGAAACAGAACATTATGATCCGCCACATGCGTGCTGATAAGGCTGTGCGTATCAAGTACGATTCTAAGTACGCTCAGAGCTCAAACTACTGGAAGAACTCCATCGGAATGAACAAATGTATCGATTCCATCGGTCTGATTCAGCAGAAAGCAGCCTATGAGGAGAAAATTCGCCAGTGGCAGGACTCAACGGGCTTCCTGAAAGGTAAACTGGATTTCAAGCTGTTGGAGCGATTCTACGCCAAAGAGTTCAACGCAATAAAAGCACTGACCTATTTCTCAGAGACTTTCGGAAGACGCAGTGCTGATGAGCTCACCAGGCGTGCCTATCGTGCACACAACGGTTCAATCGTCAAAGGTGATTCAAGCAAGCAGAAAAAGCAATACATCGAGTTTGAGGACAACAGCGATCAGTGGGACGAGGCTACTGATAAGGAGATTATGGCAGCAGCTATGAAGTTCTATCGCGAGCAGGTGGAGGAGAAATATCTGCCTGACTTCTATCAGATTGTGGATCGCGACTTTGGTGGCGACTATCAGAAGTATATCGACTATCTCTATAAGAAGTCGCAGCTCATGAAGAACGGCAAGAAAATCTATATCAACAAGAAGAGTTTCCGCAAGGATCCAGGCGTAGCTTATGGCGAGAGCCTCAACAATCTTCTGTTCAGTCTGATGGATGAGGCAACCGAAGTCTATGATTCCATCGCTATCCAGGAGCGTTATCTCTGTGCTGCCAAACTGCGTATGGAGGAAGATATGCCAAACTACAGCGACGCCAATTTCACCATGCGACTCTCTTACGGACAGGTAGGTGAATACCTGTTGGGAGGTAAGCCTTCTGGCTACTACACCACAGCGGAGAGCATCGTAGAGAAGATGAAGCAAGGTGAGGCTGGTATCATCGACTACGAGGCAGAGCCTGTCATGAAGGAGTTGCTCTCTGTGAAGGACTTCGGCAAATATACTGATAAGACCACAGGTAAGATGCACCTTTGCTTCCTTTCAAACAACGATATCACAGGAGGAAACTCTGGTTCGCCGATGTTCAACGGCAAGGGCGAGCTGATAGGCTTGGCCTTCGACGGCAACTGGGATTCACTGTCATCAGACATCTTCTTCGATCGCCAGCTGGCCCGTTGCATTGGCGTTGACATCCGTTATGTGCTTTACATGATGGAGAGTTGGGGCAAGGCCGATCGCCTGCTGAAAGAGATCAATGCTCAATAAATCATAATAAGTGCCACTTATTGCGCAATAAGTGGCACTTATTTCTCAATAACCATCACTTATCTAAAACTATAGTAATAAAGAAAACCAGCTTACTCCTTTTATCATTTATCTGCCTTCTCATTCAAGCAGAGGCCCAGTCTATGAAAATCGACCTGAGTGGTACTTGGCTATTCGCCTTGGATCGCGAGGGAAACATCAAACCTGACGCTATTCTCACAGAAACAATCCAACTCCCAGGAACGACTGATACGAACAAAAAAGGCGATTTCACCGCAAAAAGCGAAGAGACGACCCATCTCACACGCCCTTGGTCATATAAAGGCAAAGCCTGGTATCAGCGCGAAGTGGAGATTCCCCTTAGCTGGAAAGGGAAGCCTGTATATCTCTTCTTGGAGCGCACGAAGCCATCAGAGGTTTATATCGACGGAAAAAGCGTTGGCTCATCGAATGATATCTCCACACCTCAGGTGTTCAATCTCACCAAAGCGGTAAAACCAGGCAAGCACCAACTGACTATCATGGTGGATAACGGTAGTGGGGTGCCAGAACAGATTTATGCCAACAGTCATGCTTATACGGAGGATACCCAGACCAACTGGAATGGCATTATCGGAAGAATCGAGCTTTCAGACACTCCTCCTTCGACTTCACAGATAAAGAAGATTCACCCCAACTTCAAAAACTTCCACATTGAAGGTCAGCATTTCTATGCCAATGGGCACCAGCTATTTCTTCGTGGCAGACACGATGCCTGTGTATGGCCCTTGACAGGACATGTGGCTATGGATATCGACTCATGGCGAGAATATTTCGGTACTTGCGAGGCCTATGGTCTGAACCATGTGCGTTTCCACTCCTGGTGTCCCCCTGAAGCCGCCTTCGCAGCAGCAGATGAATACGGCATCATCCTACAGCCAGAACTTCCTTTCTGGGGTGACTTCAACGACAAGGATTCGGTGCTCATGAAGTTCCTTCATAAAGAGGGCGAGAATATCCTGCGGACCTATGGTCATCATCCTTCCTTCCGGATGTTCGCACTAGGTAATGAACTTTGGGGAAATATCGATAAAATGGCCGAATTCATCAGCGATTTCCGTCAGATAGCACCAGATAAGGTCTATACCTTCGGCTCCAACTACTATCTGGGGTATCAGGGCGTGAAACCAGGCATGGACTACTTTACGACCTGTCGTGTAGGTGGCGAAGGCTGGGGTAACTACAATACCCATACACGTGGTTCGTTCTCATTTGCCGATGCAGCCGATGGTGGCATGATCAACCATTTCTACCCCAACACGATGATGAACTTCGAGGAGGGCTGTAAGCTCGCTTTCCCTGAAGGTTGTGCATGGACCAAGGCAGTACCTGTCATCTCGCATGAGACAGCACAGTTCCAAATCTATCCAGACTTCGATGAAATCAAGAAATACACAGGCACACTCTATCCTTATAATATGGAAGTGTTCCGCTCACGATTGGAGAAGGCAGGTATGCTGGATCAGGCAAAAGCCTTCCATCGGGCAAGCGGAGCTTGGTCGCTACAGCTTTACAAACAGGATATCGAAATGGATCTGCGCACTAAAAATATGGCAGGCTTCCAGCTTCTTGACCTGCAGGACTACCCTGGGCAGGGCTCTGCCTACGTTGGTATCCTTGATGCTTTTATGGATCCGAAAGGACTTTGTACAGAAAGGGAGTGGCGCGAGTGGTGTGCCCCAGTGGTACCACTTCTAGTAGCAGATCGCTTCTGTTTTACCAAAGAAGAGGGCATTCATGCATGGATTCAAGTAGCAAACTATAGTGGAACATCTCTGAATGGCAAGACACTTAGCTGGGAACTTTCTGAAGTTAATGGGGCACCTTACTCAAAAGGTCAAATGATATTACCCTCTACAGAGGGGCTCTTCACCGCAGGTGAACTTAAGGTTGATCTCTCTGCCTTTGATAAGCCCACCAAACTACAGCTCTGTCTGACGATAGAAGGCACAGAGTACTTTGGTGTACCTTACCATAACACATACGACCTCTGGGTTTATCCAGCCTGGAGCGACTTGAGCAAGCTCGAGAGTATGGTGACAGTAGCGACAGAACTCGATGAAATCGCCATCAATCAGTTGGAAAAAGGTAAGAGTGTGCTACTGATGCCTGAAGCAACAGACCTCTGTGTAGGGGGATTGTTCCAGACAGACTATTGGA
Source organism: uncultured Prevotellaceae bacterium (assembly GCA_902776545.1). GTDB lineage: Bacteria > Bacteroidota > Bacteroidia > Bacteroidales > Bacteroidaceae > Prevotella. The sequence goes on from CACYQO010000105.1 coordinate 6,385, forward strand.
ACTATCGTATGTTCAAGACTATTTCTGAGGGCAACAAGAAGCCTGTTTCACCAGGCACACTGGGCATCCTGACAGATCCAACCCACCCGCTTTTCCGCAGCTTCCCCACAGAGGAGCATACCAACTGGCAATGGTTCCCTGTGATTAAAGCCAGTCATCCGATGATGCTTGATAACACCAGTAAGGATTATCGTCCGATTATTCAGGTGATCGACAACATCGAACGCAATCACAAACTTGGTCTTATCTTTGAATTCACAGTAGGAAAAGGTAAACTTCTCGTCTGCATGGCAGACCTTGAGAGTGCGGCATCCTATCCTGAAGGACGAGCTTTCTACCGAAGCGTACTTGAATATATGGTCTCGGACGACTTTGCCCCCAAGACGCACATCACGCTTGATGATTTCCGGAAGCTCATGACCACCCCCGTCATAGAAGGCAAGATCGGCGAACTGAACAACATCTCACCATATTAATATATAAAAGCTCTTGAAGTTGAACTGGATGTCATTTAGGGCGTTACCAATCTTCGAGAAAGACAAAAATGGATGATAAACGCTATATCCAAAGCCTCATTAAAGAAGGCGAACATCAGCAACAGGATTTTAAATATCGTGTTTCTGATGCGATGAAATTGGCAAAATCAGTATCAGCCTTTGCTAATACTGATGGTGGGCGACTGTTGATAGGCGTTCGCGACGATGGCAATATGTCGGGTGTTCGCGATGAGGAGGAAATCTATATGATGCACCAAGCAGCCTATCGCTATTGCCGTCCGCAAGCCAGCATCAAGTTTGATACCTATCATGTTGAGGGACGAACCATCGTTATTGCTACTGTTCTGCCATCTGCCAAGCGTCCCATCTGTGTTATCGGTGATGAAGGTCTTCAGCGTGCCTATATCCGTATTGCCGATGAGAACATCGTGGCCTCTCCCGTTCATCTAGCCATCTGGCGTGAGGCACAAAAGCCACAAGGTACCATGATGACCTATACAGACACTGTTCGCAAACTCATTGACACCCTAAAAGGGCAACAACTCACCCTAAACCAACTTGTCCGCCTCTCAAAAATCCCTCGCTATAAAGTCATCTCCCTCCTGGCTCGCCTCATCCGCTTCCACGTGGCCAGATGGAAATACACCAATCAGCAGTTCTTGTTCAGTATAGAATGAAAAAGCCCCGTTTCATCGGAGCTTTTTCATTATTTCTTCTTCTTTCGAGGTTTGCGCATCGCCCAGCCTTCTTCTGAGAAGTCGGGCTCTTCGCCTTTGAAACCTCGCAGAGGTTTGTTTATCAAATCACGCCAATTTTCTTTCTTCTGACGCTTGGACTTTGATTGCGATTTGCCTTCAGGTGCCTTTCCACCCTCATCCGCATCATTACACCTTACCGTTCTACCTTTATATCTGATACCAGACAATTGGATCATCACTTTCTTGGCATCCTTTTCCGGCACCTCGAAATATGAGATAGTATCTAACAGGTCGATATGTCCCACCTCCTGGCGACCACCCACAAAGCGATTCAGCGTCTGCATCAGTTCACCTGGGTAGAATCCATCTCGTCTGCCAAGGTTGATAAAGAGTCGCTTATAGCCCTTTGCAGCCTTATTCTG
>CACYQO010000106.1 GCA_902776545.1 uncultured Prevotellaceae bacterium
GCCGTGCATCAGGGCGATGTACTGCGGCAGGTTGGGCAGATACTTCACGTAGTTATACATCGGGAAGTTGATCTCCACCACGTCGCCTTTCTTCCACTGACGATCGATGGTAACGTAAGACGAAGGGCCGGTGATGATGCTTACAGGCTGACCATTCACCTTGACGCTGAACTGTCCAGGCTTCACCCAGCCAGGATAGCGCACTTGCAATGCAAAATTCCCCTTGCCCTGGGTGATAGTGATCTTGCTGGTCTCGCTATAGGGGAAGTTGGTCTCCTGACGGAGGGTGACACCTTTCTCCCTCCAGTTCAGCTCTGAAGCCACGAAGAGGTTCACGAAGAGGGCATCCTCGTTCCCCCGCGCCTCCGTGCCCCCGTGCCTTCGGGTATAGATGAACTGTCCGTACTTACCGTGATTCTCCATACCTGTACCCACGCAGCACCACATGGCCTCGTTGGGGGCTGAGTAGTTGCGATAATGACGGGGACGAGCCGAGGTGAAATAGACATAGCCACCATGCTCAGGATGCTGGGTAGAGAGGATATGGTTAAACGTAGCCAGTTCGTAGAAGTCGGCAAAGCGTGCCTCAGGATTACGACGATGCAGATCCTCCGACAGTTTCAGCATATTGTTCGTGTTACAGCTCTCAGGACCATCGATGTCGTTGACAAAGTCCTTGCAAGCCTCCTTGCTGGGGAAGTGCTCACGACGGCTGTTACCACCGAAGGCCAGCGAACGCTCGCCAGTGACGATATCCCAGAAATAAGCACCAGCAGTATGATAGGCCTCGTCACCAGAGAGTTCGGCGATACGTTCGAAGCCAATGACCTTAGGTACCTGAGTATTGGCATGCATATTGTCGAGGCAGTCCTGTCGCTGTGAGAGCGGAGTCAACAGCCGACGGTGCGAGAAACGCTTGGCCACGTCGAGGTATTTCTGTTCGCCAGTGATGGCGTATGCATCAGCCAGCACCTCGTTCATGCCACCATGCTCCGTATCGAGCACACGCTCCATCTGTTTGTCCGAGAGACCTGCCGTGAGGTCGATGGCCCAGTCGCAGAAGCCGAGGAAGAGCGCCTTCGCCTGTTCGTTACCACAATACACCCAGGCATCGCGCAGACCTGCGTACATCTTATGGATATTATAGAAAGGTACCCACGAACCATAATAAGCGCCGAAGTCACCTTTCTTGAAATTTCCCCACACACGGTCGCTGCCAGGCACACCGCCTACATAGCCCTTGCCCCACGCAGGGTGGTTCCTGGCATTGGCATCGGCACAGGCTTGCAATTCACTGATAAAATAGTCCATACGCTGACGGCACTCCTCACTGCCTGTGGCGGCATTGATGGCCATCGCCGTCAGATAATGGCCGCCTACATGTCCGTCAAGACCGTCCCAGTTGGGATAACTCTTGCCCTTGGGAGTGAGTCCTGCTTCTTTCAGATAAGGCGCCAGCAGACGGTCGCAGTCGTACTGAAGGAGCACCTTGATGTTCAAGTCGCGGGCTTTCTTCAGCGGACCGTCGAGCAGGGTGACATCACCAAGTGGAAACTCATCGGCATAGAGCCGATCCTGTGCCTGGATACTGCCTACACAGAAAAGCAGCATCAGCATGGAAAAAAGTCTGATTCTTTTATACATGATTTAGAGATATTGATAATTTTGGCACAAAGATACAAACAATCGCCGACATATCAAAGCGATTCTTGAAAAAAATGAAGAATGAAGGGTGAAGGATGGGGTATCTTAAAGCACTTTCCGGGTGCTTTCCCTCACTTCCAGCCGTGCATTGGCGGTAACGTGGTAAATATTGGTATCGCCGTTGATTTGCCCTTGCAGTAACTGGAAGGCTTGTGTACCAAACTCCCTCGGACTGTGTCTCACAAACGTGATACGCGGGGTGTTCATCTCCGACACCCAGTCGCTCATGAACCCGATAACCGACATGTCTTCCGGTATGCGCAAGCCTTTGCTACTGATAGCCTGAATCGATGCAATGGTCAGCATGCCGTTGGTGGCTAAGATAGCATCTGGCGGCTCTGGCAGGCTCAACAGTTCTAACGTGTCGGACAGCCCGGAGTTGAAACTGAGGAACCCACACTTCACCAGCTCCTTCCTGACAGGGATGCCCCGTTCGTGCAAGGCCTCGATATAGCCGTGCTTGCGGTCTGCAGTCTGTTTGAGCAGGTTTGGCCCCCCTAAGAATGCTATGCGATGGGCTCCGCCATCGATCAGATGTAGCGTAGCCTGGCGGGCAAGCAGCTCATCATTGATGGCAACAGACGAGATTTCTATGTCTGCCGTCCGATCGAACAGGACTAAAGGTATGTGGTTCCGCATCAACCGTTCCAGGTGGGAGAAGTCCGTCGTCTCCTGAGACAGGCTGAGGATGATACCCTCTACATGCATACTTTCGAGAAGTTCCACACACTCCACCTCGCCAGCAAAGCTGTCGTCAGAATCCATGATGATACACAGCAGTCCAGCCTTCCGGGCCTCTGCCTCTACCCGCTTTACGAAATGGGCATAGGGGCTGAACGACACATCGGGCACCACAATACCAATGGTGCGGGTGGTGTCGAAACGAAGGCTGACGGCAAAGGGGTTCGGACGGTAGCGCTGCTCGTGAGCCAACTGCTCAATCCTCTGTCTGAGGGCTGAGCTCACACCTCCTTGTCCTTTCAGCGCCCGGGATACCGTCGAGACATTAATCCCGAGGATCTTGGCGATGTCGCGCTGGGATACTCGTTTCTTCAATCTGGTGATTTATTTAATAATGTGCAAAATTAATAGATTCTGCATATATAGAACGTATTCATTCCGTGAAATATTACGCAACGCGTTGCGCAGCAAAACAAAAAAAGAACCACCAACTTTCCCAAGCAAGTGACTCCTCAAAGATATATATTGAATTTTTGTGTTGTTTTGTGTTGGCGATGCAAAGGAACAGCATTTTTGCTAAATACGCAACACTTTGCCACAAAAAAATACCCGCAACGCATTGCGCATTTCAAATAAAATCCTTACCTTTGCAGCAGAAAGCAGAAAAAGTGACAGATATGTTTAGTCAAGAGATCAACTTCGATAAGTTCGTACGCGGCCTGATAGGGGTCATCATTGTCGTAGGCATCATCATGCTGCTCAGCAGATTGAGCGGTGTACTCACACCCTTTTTCCTGGCGTGGCTCATCGCCTACATCTTGTTCCCGATGGTCAGGTTCTTCCAGTACCGCTGTCATTTGAAGTACCGCTTCCTCGGCATTCTGTGCTCTTTCATCGTTGTGGGTGCCATCTTGACGGGACTCTCCTTCCTTGTCGTGCCACCGATGGTTGAGGAGAGCGTTCACGTCAAGAACCTGTTGGTGAACTATCTCTCCCGGTCTGAGACTTTCAGCAACATCCCCAACGTCATCCAGCAATTCCTTCGTGAACACTTCACCGTCGAAGAGATCAAGGGCATCGTCACCCAGCAGGGCTTTATCCAAGGCGTCAAGGAGGCTGTGCCAAAGGTATGGGATGTCATCATACAGTCGATAGGCATGCTATCCAGCATCCTGTCGATGACGATGGTGGCACTCTACACACTCTTCATCTTGCTCGACTATGAGAAGATCAGCGGAGGCTGGCCCAACCTGCTGCCCGAAAGCTACCGCCCATTTGCCGTCCAGCTGATGGCCGATATCGAAGAAGGCATGAACAAGTACTTCCGTGGTCAGGCACTCGTCGCCTTCTGCGTCGGCATACTCTTCTGCATAGGCTTCACCATCATCGACTTCCCGATGGCCATCGGCCTCGGACTGTTCATCGGACTGCTGAACATGGTACCTTATCTGCAGTTGGTGGGCTTCATACCCACCATCCTCTTGGCGATTGTCAAGGCTGCCGATACGGGTGAGAACTTCTGGTTCATTCTGTTCTTGGCACTCATCGTGTTTGCGGTGGTTCAGTTGATACAGGATTCTTTCCTCACGCCGAAGATCATGGGCAGGGTGACAGGCCTTAACTCGGCCATCATCCTCCTGTCGCTGTCGATATGGGGTTCGCTATTAGGCGTATTGGGTATGATCATCGCCTTGCCGATGACCACGCTTCTGCTCACATACTACCAGCGATACATTATCCGGAAACATACTCCTTGAGGGCTTCGACAAGAAGGTCGTTCTCCTCTGGGGTACGGGTTGTCACTCGGAAACAATGGTTGTCGAGTCCACGGAAGTTGGAGGCATCGCGAATGAGAATGCCATAGTGGTCGATGAGCCATTGCTTCAGGTCGTGGGTGCTGCTCCCGTCGATGTTCACGAGCATATAGTGCGTGTTCGTGTCCATTACCAGCAGTCCGTAGATGGCTGAGAGGTTCTTGCGCAGACGTTGGGCCTCAGCGAGAAAGGCTGGCAGATCGGGAATCATCTTCGGATCGTTCTCCAACAGGTATTTACCTGCCTCGATGGCAACGGCATTGACAGTCCAGGGCTGACGGATCTGTCGCAGACGGTCGATGATGATGGGCGAAGCGTAAATATAGCCCAGACGCAGACCTGGGATGCAGTAGGTCTTCGAGAGCGAGTGGACGAGCATCACATTATAGCAGTCTGTCATATCCTTGGGCTGGATCATCGGACTGAGCGTGTAGTCCTTATACGACTGGTCGATGACGTAGAGATACCGTGGATGCTGGCGGATGATGTGCCTGAGGAGTAGTGTGTTCACCACATTACCCGTCGGATTGTTGGGATTGCAGAGCCAGTAGATACGGTCCTCTGGCAGCACTTCAAGTTCATCGTCAGCGTTATAGGATAACAGGTGGTTGAAGAGTTTACAGGCATCCTCATATTCCGTAAAGGTGGGCTGTGGGATGATGGATGCCCAACCACTATACAGCTGGGCGATGAGGTAAATGGCCTCTGTGGCACCGTTGGTGACCATCACGGTATTATCGGGCACGCCCAGCTTCTTGGCCAGCATCTTCTCCAACGAGGTGGGTTCAGGCTCAGGATAGTGGGCCACGATGCCGAAACGGCTTGCCAGATGTGCCTGCAAGCCTGAGAGGTCAGCCCTGTAATAGATGTTAGAGCTGAAATCTATCTTAATCTGTTCGCCATAACGAAAGGCGTCGTCACCGTGTCCGAATATCATCTATTAATTTACGATTTACGATTTAATTTTCACCTTTTACTTTTTCACCTTTTCACCCTTTCACTTTTTCACCTTTATCGTGAGTGTCTCCTTGTCAAAGACGATGTTCTGGCGCTCGATGAAGAGTCCGAGGTCGCCACTTGCCGCCAATTCCTCTGGCGATCCTATCGTCACAGGCCTCCTGCCTTCTTCCTCGTGCTTTGTCATATCTCTTTCCTCTTTCCTCTTTCCTCTTTCCTCTACTTTCCTCATCAACCAAATAGTATCTGCCAGCTGGAGGGCCAGCTCCACATCGTGCGTAGAGAGGAAGATCGTCTTCTCGGCCTCGCGACTGATGCGTCGCAGCAACTGCAGCACCTCCACCTTACTGGGATAGTCGAGGAAGGCCGTCGGCTCATCGAGGAAGATGACGGGCGTCTGTTGCGCCAGTGCCTTGGCAATCATCACCTTCTGACGTTCACCGTCGCTGAGAGTATGCACAGGGCGACGTACCAGATCCGTGATACCCACCATCTCTATCGCCTCATCCACGATGCGGAGATCCTCATCCGTATAGGTGCCCCAGAACCCTGTATAGGGCGAGCGCCCTAAGGATACCAGCTCACGGACGGACATATTCCTCACATCCGGCTTCTCCGTCAGCACCACACCGATCAACTTGCTCAGCTCCTTATCTGTTAAAGAGGAAAGAGGAATGTGGAAAGTGGAATGAGAATACTCCTGCGGCTGATTATTACCCTTAAGGTAATCTCTTTCCTCTTTCCTCTTTCCTCTTTCCACCACAAAAATCTCTCCGCTGATAGCAGGCTGGAAGGCAGCGAGGGTGCGCAACAACGTAGACTTACCCACACCGTTGGCACCAAGCAGACACGTCAACTCTCCGCTGCGTATCGCACCGTTGATACCCGCAGCTACCGTCTTGACGCTATGCTTCGTCTGATAGCCGATACTGAGATCCTTAAGTTGAATCGTCTCGTTATTCATCTTTTCGGTGCAAAGATAATCTTTTTTTTGGACAAAAGAACAAAAGAAACAAAAAAATATATGTTCTTATGTCCTTATGTCTAAAAAATAATGTACTTTTGTACCGAAATGAGAAATATTGAAGCTAAGATGGCGGCATTTACCGATGCCGGCCTTTACGAACAAGACAGCCATATCGACTTTGAGGCTGAGGAACATGTGTATATTTATAGGAGTCAGGAGACAGGAGTCAGGAGTCAGGAGACAGGAGTCAGGAGTCAGGAGTCGGGAGTCAGGAGACAGGAGTCAGGAGTCGGGAGTCAGGAGTCGGGAGTCGGGAGTCAGGAGACAGGAGACGAGAGACAACTGCTGCCCGTCAGTTCATTGATTGCCTACTTTTTCGAGCCCTTCGACGCCCAGCAGCAGGCTATGCGACAGTGGGAGCGTTACCGTATCCCTGTGGAGGAGACGCTCGACAAATGGGCACGTATCGGAAAGATGGCTGCCGAGGTGGGCACGTTCGTCCACGAACAGACGGAGAACTGGTTCCGCGACGGCGTCTTCGAGACTGTCTGCCCTTTCTGCCATAAAGGAAAGACGGAGATGATCTCTGTGGAACATGAGAAACAGCAGTTTCTCTGCTTCGTCCGCGACTACGACATCCATCCCTACCGTCAGGAGTGGCCCGTCTATGACCTGGAGATGAACGTGGCAGGCACCATCGACATGATCTGCCGCAACAACGACGGCACCTTCACCATCTACGACTGGAAGCGCAGCAAAAAGGTCGTCAACGCCCTGGGACAGCCCATCACCGAGGCCTTTGCTGGTAAGACCAGCCTCAACGGCATCACCCTGCCCGACACCTCTTATTATCATTATTGCCTCCAGCAGAATCTCTACCGCCACATGCTCGAGTCGCACTACGGCATCCGTATCGCCGGCATGAACCTCGTGGTGCTCTGTCCGGACTACCCCACCTACTTCGTCGCTCCCGTCCCCCGCATGGACACCATCATCCGTCAAATCGTCGCCATCTGCCGCGACCGCGACTTAGGCCACCAACTACTGAACCAACATTAAGAGCCAATCGGTCGTTTGGCTCGAGCCCAAACCCCTTCTATGTTGCAAACCAAATAATTGGTTCACATTTTAGCATTATTTAATCATTATATTATGATATTTACTATATTTTACATTGCCAATGACA
>CACYQO010000107.1 GCA_902776545.1 uncultured Prevotellaceae bacterium
CTGGGTGGCTCCCAACCGCATACAGGACCAGAAGATGAACTGCATGGCCCACGAACTCGGTCATTCCTTCCAGCTCCAGATACCTGCCGACTCGGTGGGCGATGCCTGGGGCGGCAGCGGTTTCTTCGAGATGACCTCACAGTGGATGCTATGGCAGGTAAACCCCGACTGGCTGACAGACGAGAACTACCATTTTGAAGCTTTCAAAAAACTCACCCACAAGGCGTATCTGCATCTAGAGAACATCTACCACTCGCCTTACGTTATCCAGTGGTGGAGCGACCTGCATGGACGGAAGTCGATAGCGGAGTTGTACCGTCAGGGTAAGAAAGGCGAGGATCCTGTGATCACCTATAAGCGGATGTACGGGCTGAATCAGCAGCAGTTCTGCGACGAGATGTTCCGAGGCTATCAGCATTTGGTGAACTTCGACTTCAAGCATGCCAGGAAGGAAACCAGAAAATATGCCTGCACCTTCGATACAGAGGTGACGACGCAAAAGGATGGGCTGTTGCGTCCTAAGGACTATCCTGAGGAATATGGTTTCAACGCCATCAAGCTCGATGACAAGGTGGATTTGAATGCACGGAGCTTCAGTCTTCAGATCAATGGGAACCAACTGAGATATGGTTTCGTGGGCATCACCACAGAGGACGAGGAGATCTATGGTGATATCAAACACTTGTATCTCATCGTGATGGGAGCACCAGTATTGCACGATCAGATACCGATGCCTTCGGAAGAGAATCCTGAGCCCAAGGCAGAGCTGAAAGAGTTTCCTTATTCTTTTAAAGTATCGGCAGACAGACCTGACGCAGCCAAGTGGAATACCCCTGGTGCCGGCAATCCCATTATCCCCGGCTATTTCGCCGACCCAACGATTCGTAAGTTCGGCGACACCTATTATCTCTATGCCACCACCGACGGTACTGGCAACGGCTATGGTCCAGCACAGGTTTGGGTGTCGAAAGACTTCCGCAACTGGAAGAATGTCGTGATGAACTGGCCCACTACCGAGGTGGTATGGGCTCCCGATGTGGTGCAGCAGACGGACAGCACCTTCCGTTACTACTATTGTGAGCCGTGCAACATCATTGTCGGTGAAGGCCCGTCGCCCATCGGCCCGTGGCATAATATCCTGGGGAAAGAGGATGCCGTGATGGTGCCAGACCGATATGTGCATAATGTGATCACCCTCGACCCCCAGCTTTTCCGCGATGACGACGGACAGGAATATCTGTACTTCACCACATGGGGCATCTATAAGGGCTTCGGCTGCGGCGTGGCGAAGTTAAGTGAAAAGTTAAGAGTGAAGAGTGAAGAATTTGCTACCGCTCTTCCTTCTGCGCAGCCATCAATGGCAGCAGCCGATTCTTCACTCTTCACTCTTCACTCTTCACTTGAAAGGGGCGATGCGAGGAACTGGAAAGAGGATGCGCCATTCCCGATAGCCGCCGATGAGTTCTTTTCGGAGAAGCGGCTGATTCCCAATACGGAACTGAAGGATGTCTTCGAGGCGCCGTTTGTGTTCAAGCGTGGAGATACGTATTACTTCACCTATTCGTCCGGTTCTTGTCACGACCATACCTATCGTGTGCAGTATGCCACCTCGAAGGCAGGACCGATGGGGCCTTACGAATATAAGGGCTGCATCCTGGAAACTAATGCCGACGGCACCATCCACGGGCCTGGACATCATAGCATCATCGAGGAAAACGGACACTACTACATCGTCTATCATCGTCATAACAATCCCCATTCTATTCACGGCTTCAACCGTCAGATCTGCATCGATGAACTTCGCTTCGCTCCCGACGGCACCCTCCTCTCTGTCATCCCCACCCACGATGCCAATGGGATCCTTGCAGGTAATCAACATTCCTCATCTCTCATTCCTCATTCCTCATTAAAACAGAATCTCGCCTTCGGCGCCAAGGTTACAGCCAGTAGCTATTACGACGAATGGTTCAAGCCTGAGTATGTCGTGGATGACAACAACGGCACGCTCTGGAAAGCCCGTCATACCAACTGGGATCCACAGCAACACGACGAATGGCTCCAGATAGACCTCGGACAGACAAAGTCGTTCAATGAGGTATGGACGCAGTTCGAGTATCCCACCTTCTTCTATCAGTATAAGATAGAGACATCCGTAGATGGCAGGAAATGGACGATGTATGCCGACCGTACGGACAACACCATGCAAGGCTCGCCGATGATAGACCGCAAGAAGGTGAAAGCTCGTTATCTGCGCATCACCATCACTGACACACAGAAAAACGGTCACATGCCCGCCATCTGGAATGTGAAGGTGTGGCAAGACGCTCCGCTGTTGCCAGATACTGATGTGAAGTCGTACGACGGGTATTCTGGTATGCACAAGAAGGATGTGGAGTCTGAGGCCCGCAGCCAAAACGCCTGCATCACGCTTGATGCGAGTAAAATCGCCAACTTCAAAGCCAACAAACCTATACGTGTAGAGGTGAAGGAAGGCCGAAAGGCACTCTTCTTCGACGGTTCACAGTCGTTGGTCTCTCAGGAGACACTGCCAGAGGTCTATCGTTATAATTCCCCCTTCACCATCAGCGTGTGGGCACTGCAGACCAAGGCCGACTCTTTGTCAACACTGGTATCGCTCAGCAGTTCCTGGGCAGAACTCGGCACTACTGAAATGCGCTTGGGAACGGACAAGATAACAGGTCTCGTCAACCATAACGGCTGGTTTGAGAGCAGTGCTGCCCCAGAAGTGGTCAAGGCATCAGAAGGTCATTGGCATCACTGGGTGGTGACATTCGACGGATGGAAGGAGCGTATCTATCGCGATGACGAATTGATATTGGAGAAGAACAACTTCCTGATGGTGCGTCCTGAGGGAAACATAGTGATCGGTGCCGACTCCAACGGCGAGAACTTCTTCAGGGGATATATCAGCGAACTGACCATCACCCCATACGCTTCTCAAGATATGATGACCCCGAAAAGATAAAAAACTGTTGATTCTTTTGGATATTTGCCGTTTTATTTGTACTTTTGCCACATGATGAGACGAATACTGCTTTTGTCACTATGCCTGTTTGGACTGCTGTCTATAAGTGCAAGGGATGACTACAGCCGCCGCAACATCACGATGAACGACGGACTGGCTGCCAACGCCGTGCGCAACATCGTTCAGGATAAGAATGGCTATATCTGGTTTGGTACTGATAACGGCCTCTGCCGATACGACGGCAGGAGGGTGCTGACGTTCCGCATTCCGGAATTGGGCATCAACCAATACATATCTGCCCTTCTGGCTTGTAATGAAGGCTTATATGTCGGTACGGAAAAAGGGGTGTTCTTTATTGATTTTAACCACCAGACATTCAATAAACTTCCGATGGACATCCATTCTACGGTCACATACCTGGCTACTGACAAGGAAGGTAATCTGTGGGTATCGACCATAGCACAGGGCGTCTGGCTGTATCATGTTAAGACAGGTCAGCTGAAGCAATATGACTTAAAGGCCGCAGGTAATGCAGTGGCTCAGGTGTTCGTGGACAACAGCAACCAGATATGGACCGTCACCAACTGGGGAGAGCCCGTGGTACAGAAGCTGAACCGTCTGCATGACCAGTTCGAACCTGTCAGCTTGAGTTTCAATGGCGTGGCGACCTCACTCCGTATGCTCCAGACTAAAGACGGACGGCTCTGGCTTGGCACCTGGGAGCACGGACTGCTGCTGATGCACAACGACGGGACACTGGAGCAGGTACTCGATCCGCAACAGACGAAAGTGGGATGGCATATCCACACCCTCTATGAATTGTCTGAGGAATACATCTGCATCGGTTGTGACGACGGTGTGGTACGTCTGAACCCAAAGACAGGTGAGTGGACAAAATTTGACGACCGTTTTGTGTATGCCATCACCAGCGACACGGAAGGCGGACTGTGGATAGGCACCTTCTATGGCGGCGTGAAATATCTCTCGCCAGTGGGCAGACGGTTCGACGGCTTCTCCATGGATGACGGGCTGGCGGGCAATGTGATCTCCCGCTTCTGTGAGGACAGGCACGGACGCATCTGGATAGCCAGTGATGACGGCGGTCTGATATGCTACTCGCCTACTGAGAGGCGTTTCGTCAGTTATCCCCATCAGGACCTGCTCTCAAAGTGTAACGTACACGCCTTATGTCTCGACGATGAAGACAATCTCTGGATCGGCACATATACCAACGGCGTGATGGTACTCAACCCCGAAACAGGGCATTTGCGCCAGTATATGCACACCGATGCCCCCAACAGCCTCGACAACTCCAGTTCGTATGCCATCTTCCTCGACTCTCACGGGCAGCTCTGGGTGGCCACGATGGAAGGACTCTGCCTGTACAACCGGGAGACAGACGATTTCACCCGCATCGGTAAGACCAATGCCATCACCATCGACATAGATGAGGACAAGGAGGGCAACCTCTGGCTCTCCACCCAGGGAGAAGGTCTCTGGCTGTATGAGCGGAAAACCCAAAAGCTCTGCCATGTCCAGACCTCTCTGCCCGACAAGCAGGTGAACTGCTGCCATATCGACCAAAAAGGCAACCTCTGGATAGGAACCTTCGCCGGCCTCTGCCTCTCCACCCTCCCATCTAATCTACTGACTCCTGACTCCCGACTCCTGACTCCTGAATTAAAAAAGATCCCCCTCGACACGCCGAGCCAGAACATTATGAGCATCATTGAGGACAACGGGGCGCTCTGGCTGTCCACCGAACGTGGCATCGTGAAATATATCCCCAATGAGGGCGTGCAGCGGTTTACCCTTCACGACGGACTTGTCAGTGAACAGTTCCAGCCTAACTCCGGCATCAAGACCAGTGACGGGCGCATCTTCTTCGGCGGCACCAGCGGCTTTAACATCTTCTACCCCTATCAGATCAAGGCCAACCATGTGATGCCACCAGTGTATATCACATCACTGAGCATCTTGAACCAGGAAGAACAAAGCGCCGAAGGTCTCCCTTTAGACCTGACGCTGACGAAAGAGATCACCATAGGCTACGGAGATTCCAAGATGGTCAGCCTGTCGTTTGCCTCGCTAAGCTACTGCTCTCCAGAGAAGATTGAGTATGCCTATATGTTGGAGGGCTTCGACCGCGACTGGAACTATGTGGACAACCAAAACCGTGCCACATACACCAACCTGCCGGCCGGCACCTATACGTTCCGTGTAAAGGCCACAAACAACGACGGTGTGTGGTCCACCAATGAGGCTACGCTCAAGATCGTCGTCCAGCCCCCCTTCTGGTGGAGCTGGTATGCCAAGATTTTCTATCTCCTGTTGTTGGGTAGTATCATCTGGCAATATGTGCATTTCCGTCTGCGTCGTGAAGAACAGCGTCACCAGCGTGAGATGCAGCGACTGAACGAAGAAAAGGAAAAGGAGGTGCGCGAGGCCCGCCTGAACTTCTTCACGATGATCGCCCATGAGATTCGCACGCCAGTGTCGCTCATCATCGGCCCCCTGGAAAAATTGAAAAATTTAAAAATTGAAAAATTAAAGGAAGCGCCTGAATTCTTCACTCTTCACTCTTCACTTTTCACTTCCATTGAGGTGATTGACCGTAATGCGCACCGTCTGCTGGAACTCGTCAATCAGTTGCTCGACTTCCGTAAAGTGGAGCAGCTGATGCTGGTGATGCACTTCGCCCCACAGAACATCCATGAACTGATACGCTCCGTGAGTGAACGCTTTGCACCCACATTTGAGCAGGGCGGCAAGCAGTTCACTGTCACCTACCCTGACGAACGGTTCACCGCCATCATCGACAAGGAGGCTGTCATCAAGGTGATCAGTAACCTGTTGACCAATGCCAATAAATATACCAAGGACGATGTGCGGCTGAGTTGTATCGTGGAGCCTGACGGCGAGCACTTCCGCATTGAGGTGAGCGACAACGGCATCGGCATCAAGGCAGAAGACCGGCATCGCATCTTCGAACCATTCTTCCAGGCGGAGGGCAACAAGCCTGGTACTGGTATCGGCCTCAATATCGTCAAGAACATCGTGGATCAGCACCACGGTGAGATATCCGTCGTTTCCGAGGTAGGCAAAGGCTCGACGTTTACGGTCGTGCTGCCGGTGAATCAGGAAGAGATAGGAGTCAGGAGTCAGGAGACAGGAGTCAGTAGTGAGAATACTCCTGCTACAGACTCTCCCCTCCAATCTAATCTACTGACTCCTGACTCCCGACTCCTGACTCCTTCTCAAAAACAGACCATGCTCATCGTTGAAGACTCGGACGACATGCGCGAATTCTTGGAGAACAACTTCCGTGAGCAGTATGAGGTCATCACAGCAGGCGACGGCATCGAGGCACTTGACCAATTGGAGAAGCACGAGGTTAACATCATCATCAGCGATTGGATGATGCCTCGGATGGACGGAGCCGAACTGTGCAGAAGGGTGCGCAGCAACCAGCTGACGAGTCATATCCCCTTCGTGATGCTCACCGCCAAGACCGACGATGACTCGAAGGTGGAAGGTATGGATGTAGGTGCCGACACCTATATCGAGAAGCCTTTCTCTGTGCAATATCTTGAAGCCTGCATCCGTAACATCCTTCAGATAAGGCGCCGACTGATGGAGAAATTCTCAACCCAGCCGCTGGAACCCCTGACGGAGATCGCACAGAACCCGACAGACAACGACTTCCTGATACGTATGAACAAGATCATTGAGGAGAACTTCTCGAATTCAGACCTCAACGTTGATTTCCTTGCTGACAGACTGAACATCAGCCGCAGTGGACTCTTTGCAAAGATCAAGACTCTGGCAGACGTGACTCCCAACGAGATGATTCAGATCGTACGACTGAAACGGGCCGCACAACTGTTGCACGACGGAGGCTATCTGGTAAGCGAAGTGGGTTATATGGTGGGATTCTCCAATCCGTCATACTTCTCCAAGTGCTTCCAGAAGCAGTTCGGCATCCGTCCTGCAGATTATATGAAGTCAAAATCGAGCTAAACTTTCTGCTCTCGCTGTTTCAGAAGCTCAATCGCCTCCTTACCCGTCAGGTGCTCGATGTCGAAGCGAATCATCAGCATACGGGAGAAACCGCTCTCCAACTCCTTTTGTAGGCTCGATAACGCAGAACGAAGTGAGCGAAGTACAGATGATAGAGATTCAAGAAGCGACAAAGAGCCTGGTGACCAATGTATCGGCAGTGGGTACCACCATTTTGACTTTGTTTCCAACCGCATCCTCCTTAGCGAAGATTTCTTCGGATTCTACCATATTTTGTAATAATGTACGCGTGAATGTAATCGCTAAAAAAGTCTAAGACTTCACGTAAAAAGGGATTGTTTAAGAATAAAACTGTATCTTTGCATCATGTTAAGGTTTAAATAATAGCATTATGACTTTATTCGATCAGATTAGTGAGGACATCAAGTCCGCAATGAAGGCTCGAGACAAGGTGCGTTTGGAGACGCTTCGCAACATTAAGAAAGTATTTCTGGAAGCAAAAACCGCTCCTGGAGCCAACGACACATTGGCTGATGCTGATGCA
>CACYQO010000108.1 GCA_902776545.1 uncultured Prevotellaceae bacterium
TGAAAAACCGGCATCTATCCCCATAGATATTACTCATGCGGCGGAAGTACAACATCTTGCTTCATATCCGCTTCGCGGAGACGAAGCCTATATCGTTTTTTCTTATCAAGCGTGAAAGCATCATTTTTTCATCTTTCTTCAAAAAACATGATACAATCATTAGCAACATGACAATCCATGTAGATATGAATGTTAGTATAGTTCTAACAAGACCTTCTCCCATAAAAGATGAAGAGACAATACCCACCATTAGCATTGCCAATGTCAAAAATGCTGAAGGAAGGAAAACATCTCTAAGATAAGAAACATATCCCATTCCAATATATTTATGACACAACTGCAACTTCAAAAGCGTTTGTATTACCACTAACGCAATCATTACAATAAAAAGCATATAAGGTGGATATCCAAGATAGAAAAAGAGACAAATAACTATTACTGCTATAAAAAAAAGATATGCAGATTGAATATTTAGTTTTTTAATTCTGTTTTGGGCATTGAGAGCTGTATTCATTCCCAAACTCAACTGTTCCAACAACGTACGTATCAACTGAAGTCTAATAAATATAACTGTCCATTCTGGAACATTTTTAAGCCAAATACGAAGTAAATAATTTGATTCAAAACAGAAAGGTATTGCAATCCATGCTAATAACAAATACGAAAAACGACATGAGGTAAAACTCCAACGAAGCATCTCCTCTTCGTTTTTTGAACCTGCAAGTTTCGTTATAACGGGATTAACCGCCTTCATCATATTATTGGTAAGAACCATGAGTTGCCCACACAATTGAACAATAATGCCCATAGCTGCGTTTACCAATACTCCAAAGAAATGATTCAGAATGATATTTTGGCTATAGTTACCTATCATGCTTGAAGATATACCAAGGAAATTCCATCCTGCAAAATTAGTCATTTCCCGTAGTACTTCTTTGTTAAAGTATTTTCGTATATTAATTATACATTCATCGTATTTCTTGTGACAATAAGATAACATTATGACAAGGATGACACCTGGAATACAAGCCATTAGAATGCCATATGTAATGAGTTTGTCATAAGTAACATAGATGCAGGCAAAAGCGACCAACAGCTTTAATACAGCCTGAAATATGCCAACCAAAGCATAGAATCGCATATTTTCATGCGCATTAATAACTGCATCATATGGCACACTTATAATTGTAAAAACCGTACTTACGATAAGTGATGCATACACAAAATATGCGGCATTCTCACGCCCTAAAGGAATTGATAAAATACCATTGAAAAAGACAAAGCCCAAAATGATTAATGCCAAGATTATGATTGCCGCAATCGAGAGATGCATCAATATGCTGACATTAAAAATCTCTTTCTGTCTTTCCGCGTTTCCCTCTCCTTCAGAATAGGACATAAAACGCTGAGTAGCAACGGCCAATGATGTATTTAGAAATCCCAACATGGCTATTGCACCTCCGACTATATTGAAAATGCCAAAGTCTGATGCACCAAGCGTATTTAAAACAATACGAGTAGCCAATAAGGTTGTGAACAATTGAACACCAACCTTTACATAAAGCCATATCGTATTTTTTATAACTCTATTTGCGACAGACATTATATTTTTGATGATATGCTATCTACCTCGTGCTTTTCTATAATCTGTATAAATGCTGTGGGAATGTAGGCTGTTGCAACAAGTCCCACCTGCGACAATGTTACGACAACACGTTGTTGGCCAGATACACGGGCAACCCTTCCCTCAACCCCCTTAAAGAGTCCGTCTATAACTTTAACGATCTCTCCGCCCTTAAAGTGACATTGCGATTCCTCGACAAATTTCAAGTGCTCACTCTTGTTGCAGGTAGCAATGATAAAATTCTCCATTTCCTTACAAGAAACAGTCAATGGGGGATTCTTCAGGTCATCGTCTATCTCAAAATGATTATAATAATAGGTAAGATAGGAAAGCGCTGGTGTATGCTTGATATACTCTTCTGCTTTTTCCTTAGAAGTATATACGAAAAGAATGTTCGGGATCAAAGTTTCCTGAACCTTCTTTTGTTTGCCATTCACCGTCTTGCGAATGTAACGCTTTGCAATATAGACAAATGTACCGTCTTCTAAAATGTAATCTGATGCCTTGTCTTCTCTACCATATGAAGCACGGAACACATACCAGTTCTTGTCAGGTGTAGGTACATATTTTACCGACACCCCTGTTCGTGAGCTTTTGGCTTCGGGGATCGTATCAGGAGCAACCCTGACACTTGGAGGTTTAGCCTGGCCTCTTCCAGTTTCCACATTAGACAATGTGCTCATATCGGACCTTTTATTGTGTCGTATGGCTTAGGTTCGATGCCCGATAAAAAAGCGTGGAATCGCTGTAGTCCATTACATGTGAACATAGCGTTGTTGACGCCTTTCTATGTTTTGAAATCCCATTTTCCGGATAATCGCCTGCAAATATACTATTTTTTTCACAAAAGAACTTATTATTCTTAAATAATTTGCTTATTCATGTCGAATAAAGGTACATGATCGTCAGCAAGTACCCTTTCTTTTGTTCTTGTGTCTTGCCCTGAAAAACGTTGTTTTTGATTCAACGTTTTTCAGAGCAAGACAGTCACTCCCGATGGTGCCATCCTACATTATCAATAAGGTATTTTGAAGTATCTGAGCAGGTATATAATCACCAATTATTATCTTTTTCCTTTTCTTTCTCGTTTAAATCCATACGCCACATTCATCTTGCCTATAGCCTCCCTGATTCAGCGGTTAATAATAAAAGGCGTGGGAACTTTAACTCATTACGCTGTTTGGCTCTGGACTGCCCTCGTATGTAATAAGCAAAGTCCACACCAAACGATATAATATTCCCATTAACGGGAGTAAAATATCATGACGTGGACGTTCCTGCTCATTATCCATACGAAGTGAATTGTCCAGATTCAACAGCGGATAATTTCGCTAAACGCCCTGTCTCTGCTAACTCAAAAGAGCCGCTTTGACGCTACAAATATAGTAAAAAAGCGAATAGCTTGGCAAGAACTTGCTTATTATTTAAGATTTAATAAGAAATGTATTTTTTACACTTGACTACAATTTAGAGGGGTCAGGCTTGAGAAAAAGAAAAAAAGGAATAAACAACATAGTATTTCGCATAAAAATAATCTCAAAACATTTGGTGGTTTCAGAAAAAAGTGCTACCTTTGTAGAGGAAAAAAGGGAGATATGAGCAAGAAGTCTATCAGATTTTTCAACGACCGTCAAGTTCGTGCTATATGGGACGAGGAGAATTCCAAATGGTGGTTCTCGGCTACTGACATTGTGCGTGCCATCAATGACGAGGTTGACTATGTGAAAGCAGGAAACTACTGGCGTTGGCTGAAGAAGAAACTAAATGCTGATGGTATTCAACTCGTGAGTGTCACTCACGACTTCAAATTCGAGGCGCCTGACGGTAAACAGCGTACAGCAGATGCTTTGGATGCAGAGTGCGTTCAGACATTGGCCAAGCACTATCCCAACAATCGTGCAAATACCTTTCTGGATTGGTTTACCTATAGCGACACCACCATCGACGGGCAGAGTCAGAAGAAAGCCTATACACTTTTTGAAAGCGGTTTGCTGGACTCGCTAAAGCCTGGTATGGTAAAGTCGCTCCAGCAGATTCATGCATACCTCTTTGGAGGTCTATACGATTTTGCCGGCAAGATACGCACCAAAACAATAGCAAAAGGGAATACGCTGTTCTGCCTTGCGGAATATCTGCATCAGAACCTGAAAGCAATTGAACAGATGCCAGAGACGACATTCGATGAGATTGTGGACAAATACGTGGAGATGAACGTAGCCCACCCGTTTATGGAGGGTAACGGCCGAAGTACTCGCATCTGGCTCGATCTTATCTTCAAAAAACGGCTGGGATTATGTGTGGATTGGAGCAAGATCGGCAAACGCGAATATTTGGATGCCATGATTGAAAGCCAGAAAGATAGTGAAAAGATTAAGAATCTGCTAAAAGAGGCTCTCACAGACAAGATTAATGACCGAGAGACTTTCATGAAGGGAATTGACTACTCATACTATTATGAACAAGAAGATTAGAAAATTAAAAAACTAATGACATATGACATAAGTTATCATATATATTATTGGTTTTCAAATTGTTATAATTGTGCAAAATGCCTTATTAATGACATAAAAATGACATAAAAATGACATTATAATGACATAAAAGGCAGGAGATAAGGAGTTTGAAGGGTGTAAAGTGGAAGAAAGATGCCAGAAAAGCAGGAGAAAGGATAGGGTAAAGTCTGAAATTCTCGAGAGAATTTCGGAGTTTACAGGCAGTAAAGTCGGAGTTTAGTCTATGTAAAGTCAGAGTTTAGTTAGCCTAAAGTATCAGAAAGAAGAAAGGAGGATAATGGTTTAAAATATGTCATTAACATGTCATATGTATGTCGTTTATATGTCATTACAACATAATATAATCATCATATAAATTATTGAAAAAGAGAAAGATAGAACAAAAAATTATGTCGAATGTCATTAGAAAATTAGAATTTGTATAATTGGAAAAAGAAAATGATGAAAGAAATAATAAAAATATTCGCCAAAGTATGACGATTATTAGAAAAAAGTTGTAACTTTGCAGGCCGGAATATAAACAGAATGAATATGAAAGTAACAATCATCAGAGACAAGGGCGAACGAGAAGTGGTGAATCGTGAGGAACTGATCAGCGTGGCTGGACTGATCCAGAAGGGTTGGCGCGAGAAGAGCGTGCTGCATTTGAGAGAGTTGTACCATCTGATTACGGTGGAACGACAGGAGGACGGACGGGTGAAGACCAATCTGAAAGGCGGCATACAGTTGGAGCGGATCTGCTTTGCCAGCGAGTTCGACAACTATCGCGGAGAACGGAGACAGTTGGGGTATAATGGGCTCGTGGTGATAGAGAAGAACGGGCTGGAGACTTATGAGCAGGCTGTGGAAATCAGGAATAAGGTGAGCAGGATGCCACAGACGGTGATGGCGTTTTTAGGGGCATCGGGAAAGAGTGTGAAGATTGTGGTGAGGGGAGAGTTGTTCAGACCACCCCTAACCCCTCCTACTCAGGAGGGGAAACAGTTACCTATAGGCGAGGAGGAGATACGGCAGTTCCACCATAATATATATGAGACGGCGAGACAAGCCTATCAGAGCCAGTTTGGGATAGAGATCGAGTACTTGGAGCCGCGCCTCGACAGGACGGTCTATATGAGTGCCGACCCTGAGATCTACTTCAACCCTGATGCGATGCCCTTCTACGGCGATACCCAGCCGAAGGAATCCGTCGAGCGCGTGAAAATTTCTGACGAAAGCGACAGTCTGATGCCTGGGCGAACCCTCAACCGCACCTACCGCCTGAACTGGCTTTTCATCGTGGAGAATGTACTCGGCAAGGCTATGGAACTGCCTGATGCCGACCGTCAGGAGACGCTGCTGATGATGGTGGCCAGCGCCTGTCTGGCAGAGGGCATCCCAATGGCGAGGGCTATCGCGATGACGCTGGAACACCCCATCCTCAACAGCGACGAACTGCTCGTCAGAAAGACCTTTTCTGCCGTCTATACCGTCAGCCTGCAGGAGGACTATTTTGAGAAGCACAAGCCGAAACCGTTGGCGAGTGTGCCCAAGGAGACCATCCAGGCGATGCAGACGGAAATCTTCCTGAATGCCAACTTCGAACTGCGTAAGAACCTGATGACCGGTGTAGCCGAATATCGCGAGAAATACGCTGAGGATCAGACGTTTAAGCCGCTGACAGAGGAGGTACGCAACGATATGACGCTCAGGGCAATGGAACTCGGCCTGAAATCGTGGGACAGGGACGTGAACCGCTTCATCGATTCCACCCGCATCGAGCAGTACGACCCTGTGAACACCTGGCTCGACAAGCTGCCGCAATGGGACGGTCACGACCATATCAAGGATCTCGCAGCCCGTGTGCCGACTTCGCAGCCCCATTGGGAGATGTATCTCAGGATGTGGCTCGTCGGTATGGTGGCCCAGTGGCGCGAGAGTGATAAACAGCTGACAGGCAACGCGTTAACGCCGCTGCTGATAGGCCGTCAGGGTTGCGGAAAAACCCGTTTCTGCAAGATCATCCTGCCTCCGGAACTGCGCGACTACTACAACGACAAGCTGAACTTCAAGAACGAGTTCGACCTGAATATCGCGCTGACCTCGTTTGCTATCATCAACCTTGATGAGTTCGACAAGACCTCCAACGGTCAGCAGATCGTGCTGAAATACCTGCTGAGCACCAGCGACGTGAAGTTCCGCCCGCCCTACGGCAAGACCATCAAGCAGTATCGCCGCTACACCTCGTTCATCGGCACCACCAACCAGCAGAAGCCCCTCGTGGATCCGACGGGTTCACGCCGATTTGTCTGCGTGGGGGTGACTGGCAACATCGACTTCAGCGACACCGTCAACCATCGCCAGCTCTTTGCTCAGGCCCTATACCTATTTAATAATAAAGAGCGATTCTGGCTGAACGACGACGAGATCGCCACGCTGATCCGTGAGAACGAACCCTTCCAGCGGCTTAACGACCTGGTGGAGATGATCGGCGAGACCTTCCGCAAGCCGAAGGCATCGGAGCAGGCTCGTTGGTGGAGTCTGAAAGAGATTGCCCAAGTGCTCTCTGATCGATATGCGAATTACGACCCAAAGACCAGTTATCAGAAACTGGGCCGAGCGCTGAGCGACCAGCAGTTTGACTTTGAGACAGACCGAAAAACATCAGGACACTACTACAAAATCGTAGAGAGAGAAGGATAAAACAAGAAAATCTATTTGAAAAAATCCCGAAACGAACAAGCATTTCGGGATTTTTTTATAAGACATCCAAAGGATTACTTCTTCTTCAAGATCTTCTTGCCATTGACGATGTATATACCTCAGGTCATAGACATCGAACGGTTCTACGGCAACCACATTCTCTTCGATGCCTGTCAACTCGTCGTCATCATCTCCATCCAAAGAACGAGAGCCTGAGGTTGATGTGACAGTTACTGTGCAGGTGGCGCTCAGGCCTGTAGCAACTGAGGTGCAAGTGATAGTGGCTGTACCAGCCTTGATACCCTTCACTTTTCCTTCTGCAGTCACCGTTGCTATCGACGTGTTAGAGCTCTTCCAGATTACGCTCTTATCGGCCAAGGTCGAAGGATAGACTGTAGCCTTCAGTGTCACCGTCTTACCCTTCTTAACTGTTACCTCCGTCTGGTCGAGCATCACACTGCCGACCGTCACCTCGCAGGTGGCGCTCAAACCCGTAGCATTAGAGGTACAAGTGATGGTGGCAGTTCCAGTCCTCACGCCTTTCACCTTACCCTTGCTTGATACTGTGGCAACCTTCGTGTTCGAACTCGTCCAGGTCACAGTCTTGTCTTCCAACGTAGTGGGATAGACA
Organism: uncultured Prevotellaceae bacterium; assembly: GCA_902776545.1. Classification (GTDB taxonomy): domain Bacteria; phylum Bacteroidota; class Bacteroidia; order Bacteroidales; family Bacteroidaceae; genus Prevotella. The sequence goes on from CACYQO010000108.1 coordinate 7,451, forward strand.
GTAGCCTTCAGTGTCACCGTCTCGCCCTTCTTGACGGCTACCTCCGTCTGGTCGAGCTTCACACTGCCGACCGTCACCTCGCAGGTGGCGTATTCGAGCTCGTCCAGGTCACAGTCTTGTCTTCCAACGTAGAGGGATAGGCCGTAGCTTTCAGTGTCATCGTCTTGCCCTTCTCAACAGAAACTTCGGTCTGGTCGAGTTTCACACTGCCGACGGTCACTTTGCAAGTTGTACTAAGACCCGTAGCATTGGAGGTGCAGGTGATGGTAGCAGTTCCGGTCTTCACGCCCTTCACCTTGCCCTTGCTTGACACTGTAGCTATCTTCGTATCTGAGCTCGACCAAGTTACGCTCTTATCCGTCAGCGTCGAGGGATAGACTGTAGCCGTCAGCGTCTTGGTCTTGGTCTTCTCAACGACAATTTCTGTCTGGTCGAGCTTGACAGAACCGACCGTTACCTCGCAGGTGGCTTTTGCACCCGTTGAATTGGAGGTGCAGGTGATAGTAGCCGTGCCTGTCTTTACACCCTTCACCTTACCTGCGCTTGTCACTGTGGCCACCTTTGTATCTGAGCTCGTCCAAGTCACGCTCTTGTCTGGCAAGTCAGAGGGAGTGATGGTGGCTTTCAGTGTCAGCGTCTTGCCCTTCTCAATAGTAGCCTTGGTCTTGCTGAGCTTAACCTTTGCATTCGCCGCGTTCATGAAGGTTAGTTTCTTCAGATCTGTCAATGGCCATGTAAAATTTTCACCAGAGGTTTTCAAAGTAACCACGCCATCGGCATATGTCATGACTGGCTTATCAGAGAAATCCAGGATTTTCTGAGTGCCGTCATTGAGCCACAGGACGTATTTGTATTCATCATCGGCAGCCCACACCGTTGAGGTGGTGAGCGTTGTGAGGAGCAGCAGCATGGCCGCCCTCACCCAATTCTTATATCGTTTCATATTGTGCATTGTTTAGAATTATTCTTCTGTTGATTCGTTGACAATCGTTTACTCATTCTTCAAGCTGGGAGATGACCTTTATCGTACAGTTGACGTCATGGTTGCTCTTGATCCAGATACGGACGTTATACTCGCCCTTTGGCGCATTGTCGACGTACACCAGCCAGCCCTGTGAAGCATAGGTCCTTGAGATGGAGAAGTAACCGTTGGGATTTGTCTCGGGGTCGATCTCAATAGAATTGAAATCGAACTTCTCGGTATCGCTGGCTTTCGGCGTCCAATCGAAACGGAATGAGAGATAACCATAGCCGGTATAAGTAAACTCATTCACACTCGGCGTTATCGTCGTGTACTTCCAACCCTCACCAGTCTTTACACTAATGTATTCCTTTACTCCCGGTTTGCTCTTCAGGGCAAACTTCAAGTAAACATCCTTATTATCGTTCGACTTGGTAGATGTAAGGGTCTGAGTAGACGGATCCCATGTAAAGAAACCTAAATCCTCTTTGTCGGCACCGTTGTATGAGGTAGACTGTCCAACCAGTTCCACGTCGTTCCAGTCCCAAGTAGCCTCCTTCTCTTGGTAGCTTTCAAGGGTAACCTTAGTAGTTTCACCCACTTTCACCCAGTCTTTTTCAGCACTCAGTTCAAATCTGCTTACAGTTGGAACGTGCTTGTTAATTATTCCATTGCCATAGACTATATAATCGACATCTTCACTAGTAAATATCAGGTAGTAAACAAATTCATATTTTCCTGTGTAATCAGGATTTCCACTTCGTGTTCTGCTCTGTGAGGTCTTAACCTCCCTAATTAAGAACTTACTGCTACCATCGGTCTTGATGTTGCCACCGACTTCACCACCCTTAGACATGACATAAGCGTCGAACCCGTTACTGGTCTCAGTACTGATATAATGACCGAAATTAACGTAGAAACCAGAATTCTGCTGGAGGAACTCTTGAGTAATCGCTGTGTTGGAGCCTACCAGCGACAAAGGAACAGTTCCCCAGAATCCACCAAGTGTACCTCCATACTCGTCAGCGTTCTCAAGTTGGAATGATATATTTCCATCTTCATCAACCGTCCAGTCGGACCACTCCTGAGAATAAGAGAATTCCTCAGTCTTGCCGTCTTTATCCTCGATGACATAGACATTCTCACCTTTACTTTTGGCTTTCTTCAGGTCGTCGTCAGTAATGCCATCATCTGAGCCCTCGGCAGTGACGGCAGCTTCGCCGGTCTTGCTCCAGGAACTGGGATCGGAGCCGGTGGCTGTGGCTGTGACAGTTCCTTCTGTGAAGTTATCTCCTGCGGTGAAGGTGACTGTTACCTTGCCATTGGCATCGGTAACGCCAGAAGATGCAGACAGCGTTCCACCTGTGGCCGTAAACGAAACTGTGCGTCCGGATTCGCCTGCCCATGTAACAGTCTTAGATGTGTACCTGTCGAGCTGGAAGGTGACATCAACACTCGTCTCACCCTCCGGGATGGTGGCAGAGGTACCCGTGAGGCGGTAGTCGATGACCTCGATTGCATAATCATCGGCCTTCATGGCATCTTCCTCCTTCTCAGGCTCAGCTCCCAGAACGACCTCAGCCTTCACGACACCACCCTTTTCACCAGCCGTAGGCGTGTACATCACACTGACATTACCCTGAGCGTCTGTATAGTCGTATTCGTTACTGAGTTCACCACCTTCGGCCTCGAACTTCACGAGTACGCCAGGCGCGTTATAACTGGTGCCTGTGAGGTAGTTCTTGTTCGTCACGTGGTACTTCACTTCCTTCTGGTTATTAATCAGCATCTGCTCTTCCTTCGCATTCTGCAACTCGATTTCGTCGGGCAGGCTCACCAACGGAAGGTCGAACACGTTGATAGGATCAATCTCGCCCAGATCCTTCTTCCAGAAGAAGAGGTCGAGGCAGAGGCCAAGTCCGAGGTCAACGCCCGTGCTGATACCTGCATCCCAGGCCACCATACTGTTATCCACCAGACGGCCATCGGCCTCGGCCTTCAGGTAAGGCATCGGACTGATGGTAGGACAGAGCACCTTATAGATGCCAATCTCAATCTTCGGATAAGCAGTAGCCGAAGCCTCTGCGTGGGCATTGATATCAAGGTCTGGACCAACGAGTTCCAACGACTTCTCGCACTCAGAAATCTTTGAGAGTCCCTTCTCGTAATCCCATTCCACGCCATAAGAAACCTTGGTGGAAGCAGTGACACCTGTGGTGATGCTGGCCTCGCCCGAAGCACCCAGACTGATGCTGGCCATGAGGTCGGCACCAACGCTGATATAGACAGGTATCGTGCCCACCATGAAGGTGTATTTCAAGTTAGGAATGGCGTTCTCTTTGAGCGTCCACTCCTTCTCGAATTTCACCTCACTGGCCACGGTATATTTCAGGATCATCTCCATGTCGAAGCCACCTTCGAGCGAGATCTTCAGGTTCTGCAGGTCGCCCATACGTACATTCTCCCATTCCTTGTCGCCAAAGTCGAAGGAGAACAATCCCTTCAGACCGACGTTGAAGTTGAGCTTGTCCCAAGAGAGGCTCTGGACACCACTCTCCCAGAGCACCTTGCCATCATCGTTGTACTCCCAACTGATGAACTCATTCTCAAAGCCCTGTGGCGCTCTGGTGAGAGCCTTGTCGGTATTGAAGAGCTCTACGCAGCCGTTGTCGGTGATCATCTCTACCTTCGAGGGCAGATAGACGGGAATGCCGTCGTCGGCTAAGCCACGGGATTTAGCACTTGACTCGGTGGCCAAAGTGAACTTCGTGCCCTTGAAAAGGTTACCCATCACACCCTGACGGGTAGAGAGGGTGACGGTCTTGCTGTTATTTTGCTGCGTTACCTCGTCGATCAAACGGATAACGTACGAATCATCGCTGGGCAGCAACACCACATCGTGGTCGCCCATCACAGGCACATCGCCAGTGAAAGTCAGCGTAGCTCTACCCGTCTCCTCGTCGAAGCTATTGAGGGTGGTATTCGCCCAGTCGATGTCAATATAACGGGAGTCAAATTTGGCAGTCTGAACCACCCAAATGGTATCTGTCCTTGCATTATCATTGCTGACTAAAGCAATCCATCCCTTACGTTCTGTAGTATTCGGGTTCTTTCCGGCAGAGAACGTATAAGCCTCCTTTTCGCTGTCTTTACTGCCGAACGTGATCCATGAGTCGCTCACGTTATAGCTGTATTCCACACTCTTGCGCACCGTGAAGCTGAAGTCCTCGCCTTCGCCATCCACTTTTGCAGTGTCAATACTGGCATAGAGGTAATCGGGATCGCCTTCGAGACTATTTACATTGCCGAAGGTGTACTTGGTACGCTTGCCATTTGGATTGGCCTTGTCTGCAGTTTCATGCACGGTAAAGCCTGGCGTACCACTCTGGAAGCTCACGCTGTCGAGCTTACTCACGTCGTAGGTGGTCTTCTTGCCGTTCTTGTCGACCACGACAATACTCTGCGCCGAAACCACCATGCCGACCATGGCGAAGAGCAACGTCATCGTCACCCTTGCCCACAAAGTTGTTCTTTTCGTTGTTAGCATAATGAGTAGTTTTAAGTATATAATTATGCTGCAAAGATAAGCAAAAATCCCGAAACGAACAAGCATTTCGGGATTTTTTTATAAGACATCCAAAGGATTACTTCTTCTTCAAGATCTTCTTGCCATTGACGATGTATATACACCACTCAGGTCATAGACGTCGAACGGTTCTACGGCAACCACATTCTCTTCGATGCCTGTCAACTCGTCGTCATCACCCTCCAAAGAACGTGAGCCTGAGGTTGATGTGACAGTCACTGTGCAGGTGGCGCTCAGGCCTGTAACATCAGAGGTGCAGGTAATAGTTGCTGTACCAGCCTTGATACCCTTCACCTTGCCGGCACTGGTCACTGTAGCAACCTTGGTGTTCGAACTCTCCCAAATCACGCTCTTGTCTTCCAACGTAGAGGGATAGACCGTAGCCTTCAGTGTCACCGTCTTACCCTTATTGACAGTTACCTCCGTCTGGTCGAGCATCACACTGCCGACCGTCACCTCGCAGGTAGTACTCAGACCCGTAGCATTGGAGGTACAGGTGATGGTAGCAGTTCCAGTCCTCACACCTTTCACCTTACCCTTGCTCGACACTGTGGCAACCTTCGTATTCGAACTCGTCCAGGTCACAGTCTTGTCTTCCAACGTAGAGGGAAGCATTGGAGGTACAGGTGATGGTAGCAGTACCAGTCTTCACACCCTTCACCTTACCTGCGCTTGTCACTGTGGCTATTGCCGTGTTTGAACTCTTCCAAGTCACGCTCTTGTCTGCCAGGTCAGAAGACGTGACCGTGGCCTTCAGCGTCAGCGTTTTGCCCTTCTTTATGATAGCCTTGGACTTGCTGAGCTTAACCTTGACGGGATCGCATTCGCGTACCAGACGGACGGCAAAGCCCATCGAACGATACTTTGTTTCAAATCTTGGTGCGATTGTTTCCCTGAAATTGAAATATGAGGCC
>CACYQO010000109.1 GCA_902776545.1 uncultured Prevotellaceae bacterium
CTATGAAGAGGAACGCTGGGAACGCGTGACGAAGGACTATGAAGCAGCCTTCCTTGGCGAGTGGGAAGGCAAGGTCACCAGAGATCTGGGTGACGAAACAAACGATGAACTGCACCGTTGGGAATGCAATCCCGACGGCACCTACTCATTCTTCGACCTGGTGGACAACAAGTGGGTGGAAGCTCCCCACTACCTGGCAGACTACTTCGTCGATGGCACACTGCTCTGCACCCGCTGGCAAGACACGAAAGACAGCGAGGAACTGCGTGAGTGGTGGGAAATTGAAAGCATCAAGGACGGTGTGATGAAGGCTACGGCTCTGCGTATGCGCGAGGACGGCACGACATACACCGCCACGTTCCAGATGACGAGGGTAGAGGATACTATCGATTACAGCGATAAGGTCAACTGGCTTGCGTTTCCGGAAATCACCAAAGACGTTGATGCTATCTACATCTACTCGACATCGTACGTTGACATGAGCTTCGAAGAAGGAGCCTCCAATTACGTACCGATTGACAACCCTGAGATGATATTGCGCGCTCATGGTGAATATGAGACGAATGCAAGCGTGTTTGAGGAGTCTTGCAACGTGTTTGTACCATATTATCGCCAGGCAGGCATGAAGTATGCTGGAGAAGTTTCGAAGAAGTACGGAAGTGTTGAGGCAGCACTTGCCGGTTTATCCTATACTGACATCAAAGCATCCCTCGACTACTTCTTCGAGAACTGCAACAACGGCCGTCCGTTCATCATCGCGGGCCATAGTCAGGGTTCGGCCATGGTTAAGTACGTGCTGAAGAACTACTTCAAGGAGCACCCCGATTACTATCAGCGCATGGTTGCCGCCTACCCCATTGGCTTCTCCATTACGAAAGACGATCTCGAAGCCTATCCGTATCTAAAGTTCGCAACTGGAGAGAGCGACACGGGTGTCATCATCAGCTATAACACCGAGGGTCCCAAGAACGTAGAGGAAAATGCCAAAAACGTCGTGGTGCTGCCGGGTGCTATGAGCATCAACCCGCTGAACTGGAAGCTTGATGAAACCTACGCATCCGCCAGCGAGAACAAGGGTTCGCTCGTGCAGAACAAAGAAACAGGCGCACGTGAGTTCGTCGACCTCGGCGTAGACGCACAGATCAATCTCGCCCGCGGCGTCATCGTGACTAACACTACAGCTCCCGTCACCGATGCGAAAGATTTCTTCGGACCGGCCAGCTTCCACGAAAACGACTACTCGTTCTTCTACAACAACCTCAAGGAAAACGTGGCTAAGCGTGTCGCAGCCTATATGGCGAAATAATATATATGACTCACGGGGGCTGCCCCGTGAGTCAAATCCAATAACTAAAAATAGATAAGACCATGGAGCTACAAGAAATTAGAGAGAAACTGAAAGAGATGTACGGCGGCGAGAACAAGCCGATTACCGATGGTAATTATGACCAGTCGCTGGCTGTGAAGTGTATCAACGGTACTTTCGTTGGCAGGAAGGCGGACAATATTACTGTCTTCAGGGGCATTCCGTTTGTTGGGAAGCAACCTGTCGGGGAGTTGCGCTGGAAGGCTCCGGTGGATGTTGTCCCGGATAACGGTGTCTATGAGGCCTATTACAATGCCAAGAGCGCCTACGGCAATGGACAATTAGAAACGGGATCCCTCTACTATATGGACGAAGACTGCCTATATCTGAACGTATTTAAATCGGATGAGACTACAGCAAAGAAGCCCGTTATGGTATGGATTCACGGTGGTGCTTTCGAAGCGGGCGGAACCATCGACCCGATGTTTGACTGCATTAATTTAGTGAAAGAAAACCCTGATATCATCGTTGTTACAATTGCTTACAGATTAGGCGTTATGGGCTTCCTGCATCTGTCACACCTGTCGGACGGCAAGGATTATCCGGATTCACAGAACTTGGGACTTCTGGACCAGCTCAAGGCGCTGAAGTGGGTTCATGAGAATATCGCAGGCTTTGGCGGTGACCCCGACAACGTGACCATCTTCGGTGAATCCGCAGGTGCCGCAAGTTGTTCCTTGCAGCCCCTGCTTCCGGGCTCCCATCAGTATTTCAAACGGCTTATTGCTGAGAGCGGTTCCGTCAACCAGACGCGTTCCCCGGAAGAAGGTATTGCCTGTACTAATAAATTGATGGAAGTGCTCGGCTGCAAAACCGTTGCCGATCTCTTGAAGGTAGATGGCGAAAAGCTCTTGGAGGCTTCTGCAGTAAATTTTGTACACCAGATGCCCGAACGGGACGGAAAGTATCTGCCCTCAGATACATTTGAGGCATATGCCAACGGCGCAGCGAAGGATTTGGAGATACTTGTGGGTTGCAACAAGGATGAAATGGACTTCTTCGTATCCAGCTTCGGACTGGAAGGCTGGGACAAGTGGATCGCTGAGCGCAAGCAAGAGAAGTTTGACAAGTTGCCTGCAGAAGAAAAAGCGCTGGTGGAGAGCTATATGAAGGACGTGAAGGGAGATTATTACGAGCCCGACAGCCGCCTGTTCAGCCAAAGCTGGTTTATTGCGCCTATCATCAGAATTTCTGAGGAGCAGACCAAGAGCGGTGGCAAATGCTACACCTATTACTTTACACCAGAGTCTCCCGATCCGATTATGAAATGCGGACATGCCATCGAACTTTCGATTGTATTCAATCATCCGGAGTTTACCGCAGACACAGGAAGGGCATTCGACGAAACCTTCTGCAAGACCATGCGCAAGATGTGGGTGCAGTTTGCCAAGACCGGCAGTCCGTCGCTCAGCGCCGAAATCTCTCCCGACGGTAAGGCGAAGGAGTGGCCCCTCTACGATATTAAGGAAAAGCAGGTAATGGTGCTTGACGAGTTTGACATCCATCCCGCCAAGGAGTCCGAGGTAAAGATCGTGGATTGGGAGAGGACCTATTTCCTCACCAAGTATTATATGCTTTAAAAGATGATTGTGATGAGATTAGTATCCATTCTTGTTCTGTGAGTTGGAACATAAAATCGTTGGGAAAGCGTCTTGCATTACGTTTGACGGTTTGATTAAGTGAACGGGACTCTACCTCATAAAGTATAGCCAGATCGAAATCAAGCATCACGCGCAGACCGCGAATGACGTAAATTTTGGATTGAATGATTTGTAATTCGTCCATAGTAATTTGGATTTATGTTAATATATATGGTTTACGTCTGCAAAGGTAGGGATTATTTTCTTATCTTCCAAACTTTTTAGAGATATTTTTTGCATCATTAGAGTTTTTTTTCTAACTTTGCAAGCTGAAATAATTGCTTTGACTAATTAATGGCAGAAGTGAAATTGAAAGAAGACCTGAGGCTGTCGGCTTTCCCCGAGGAAGTCGGCGACGACGGTCTGAAGATATATGGCGAGACATCATATCCTGAAATAAATTGATGATTAATTGTTTTTTCAGAAATAATTCGTATTTTTGCACCAACAAACAAAACAAGATACAATTATGACAGACGACATAAGAGAGAAATTCATTAATCCGTATACCGACTTCGGCTTCAAGAAGTTGTTTGAACAGGCAGAAATCGCCAAGTATTCTGATGCAGAACGCAGGTTATACGAGGCAAGTCAGAAGGAATACTGGGATTATACAAGTACGCTTGAAACAGCACAGCGTAAAGGTTTAGAACTTGGTATCCATCATGGTATTCAGAAAGGAATTCAACAAGAGAAGATTGACACTATTCATCGTTTGCAGGCAATGGGCTTGTCCGTTGAACAAATAGCCCAAGGTGCCGACATGGATGTTAAAGAAGTGAAGAAGTTATTGCAATAGCTTTGTATGCCAAGGAATACTATGTAAAGTATTTCGAGCCAATAGAGAATGTTGTATTGGTTACCCCCAAGAAGTATCATATAAACCCACAGTTCCTGGAATGGCACTGGTGTCGTGGAGTGTAGCAGGCGTGGCGTCAGTGCGCCAGTTCACAGGGTTGATACAGATATCAGAGGCGGAAATGATGGGTTTGATGTACTTCACATCTTTCACGGTATTGTAGCAAATAGTGACGCCCGTGTCTGTCTCGCCCTCGGCAGGGCGGATATGACTGCACTGCGCCATATCGGCTTTGGTCACCTTGTAGCCCAGAACGTATGCCGCAGCCAACTGGCTATAGGTATCGTCGTCGATGTGCTTCAGCAGTTCCACCACAGCCAGACCGCCCTGACTGAAGCCAGCGATAACGAGCGGACGGCTTTGATCCCGATGGGCCTATCTCGCAAAAAAAAGAATCAGACAGTCAGCGACCGCCTGATTCCGTTTCTTTCGATATTAATGTTTTTATTATTTTACAGTCCATGTACCGTCTTTTATAATCAGGAGTCTTGAATAGACTTCCTTGTTGGATTCATCAACTATATAGAACTTAAGAGTATAGTTGACAAATTCACCGTTTTCATTAGCAACAGGAATACTCGTCTTATTCTCCTCCATTGCTATATCGAGTGCCTTTTTGGCCTGAGACTCTGTACATCTCATTGTCTGGGTATAGTTAAGTAAAATGGAAGCCATGGCAGAAGCACTGGCAGCATCCATATTACCTGTATCCTGCAAAGCAACCTTTAAGGTATAATTCTGAACGGTTTCAGGATCATCATCACTACCACATGACTGAACACACAGACCCATGAATGCCACCAGCATCATGAGCATCATCACTTGAATTTTTTTCATTGTTTTTTGTTTAAAATGTTTAATGCGGGTGCAAAGGTAATCATTTCCTCTGGCTCCACCAAATTATTCATTAAAAAACTGAAAATACCTAATTATTTCTACCCTACTTTAGCGGCGTGATACGGAATCTCTTGCCGTCTTTGAAGATTTCGTAGTGGGTGTCTTCTTTCACCTCATCGTAGGCTTTCTCCAAGTGTACCAACAGATAGAGCATGAAATTCAACGCCTGTTTCGTATTGCCATATTCCATTCTTTCACCGAAGATCACCGTCCTCAGGTTGGTACCCGATGCCCCTGGGTTATAGACTTCGAGTGTCTTGATCTTGTTGGAAATGATGATGGGGCCGCACTTGCTCTCGCTGTTCATCTGGGCACCCATGCCGATGCAGCCGTTCTCGCCGCCCTCCACATAGATGTCGCCGCCGCCGATGCCCGAACCGTTGGAGCCGCCATAACTCATTATCAATGCGTTGCCGATGGTGATGTTGCCGCACTTGCCGTAGTAGCCGGAGCCGATGCCCGAACCATGCTCGTCGCCCCATCTATTTGTATCTCAAAATTCTTCCCAGCATCGTATCCTTATACCAATACCTTGTAAGCGACAGCATTTCATATTCAGGCAGACTCTCCAAATATTCTAACTCAAAAACTAGACGTGGTCTCCATCGTTAGACTCTGGATGAATCTCTGCCTTGTTGCCAATACGAGCCATACGAATCAGATACATCACTTTAATAATTGCAATACCGTTTCTGGCGAAACCTGCATCTTTGTGACTGCACACATGCCGACACCCATATCTTTCACGCTGGCTCCAAGCAGATAGACATCATCGTCAATAATCATACGCATCCTGTAGCAAAAATCTGCTCTGGCAAAAGTTTCGGCGCTTGTTTGTCCATCCTGTCAAGAAGCATGTCCATCTTCTGATCCGTTTCTATCTGATGCTTTTCGAGATGGGCAATTCGAATCAGAATACCAGCATTCTGGACCATAAACCGTCTCATAGCCACGAAAGCATTCATAATCATAATGCTCCTTTCTATCGCAATTTTGCTATGCACAACAGTTGAAAGTTGACCTATACCTTGCTCCGTGTAAGCATACGGCAAAGATGGATAGAACTTTAAAGACCGGAGGTTATCACAATTTGCAACAACCTCGTCACGTTCCTCCTTTGTTAATTGGAAGCGGAAAGATTCTGGGAACCTTGCAATGTTACGTTTTGCCTGCTGATTAAGACGGCTTGTCGTCACGCCATAAATCCTTGCAATATCTTGGTCTATAAGTACTTGCTCGCCTCTAACCGTAACAATTAGCTTTTCAATATCATATTGACTGAGAGTGGTTTCTTGGGAGTTCTCGCAATTTGCGATAACCTCTTTAGGGTGGTCACAATTTGCAACCACCTCGTTAGGGTTGTTGCATTTTGCGACCACCTTTTTAGTTTCGTCCTCTTTCTTCTTACTTTTCTTTGCCATTCTATATCATCGTGAAACCGCTGGTGACAGAGTCTCCTTTGACAAACGACGGCAAGGTACCTGTACCAACGCTCGAGAAACTACTTGTTGATACAAGGGTCGATGCAGACTACCATTATCTGCACGGCTATGAGAATCTGGAGATGTTGAGGACTGCCATTAGCCATTATGATGTCAACAGGAATCGCCTACTCAGGTATGCCGACCGTAGGAATGCGAAAGAATCATTATTAAAGGATTTAGAGTTCATTGGAAATCATTAATTGTCTTTGTGCTATTTCTGTCATCTTTCGTCTTGTGTCATATCCTATCAGTTTAACTCTGGCTGCTCTTGTGTGCAATGGAGCTTTGCATCTTAGCGCCCATAAAAAACCTCGCCATTCATCACGAACAGCGAGGTGATTAAAACTAAAAACCTAAAACCATAGCTGTTCTCACGAACTGCAGGGTTAATTGATAACTAACATCTATTCAAAACGACCCTGTGGTTCTCACGAATGACGAGGGCATAATCAATCTAAAAGAATATTTCTAAATTCGGCTGCAAAGGTAAAAAGAAATTATCAATTTTACAAATTATCATCAAAATAGTTGGAGATCTTAAATATAATCCATATCTTTGCACCTGTCATGTTAAAAGTTAATAGATTGTTTTATTGTTTTTTAGTTATATTGTTTACCGGCTTGAAATTTATAAAAAACCGTCGGCATGTGAATGTCGGCGGCTTCATTGCCGTTGTGCCGTTTTCCCGTTTTCCCGTTTCGTGACGTGGTTTTGAATTGGTAAAATCTGGTGGAGTTTCATTTTTTATTATAATATATAATTATAATTATATATTATAATAATATAAATAATTAAATATTTTTAGTATCGGAAAACAGCTGACGAAACGGGAAAACGGCACAACGGGAAAACGGGACACAAACTGTGAGATAGGCGCAATGATGCGCATAAAGAGTGAGAATACTGCAATCTCTTAGATTAAACTAATCTTTGAGGGAGATTGCAGTATTCTCCGTGGCGGCGCGCAAGGAGGGGCTGAAATATACGCATACGAGGGCGTGAATCGGAAATGTTAAAATTAAAATTTCTCAAAAATAATTGGAGGGAAGTATTGTTTTGCATTGTATTATTTAGTAACTTTGCACCTGTAAACAAGTTCAGGTGCGAGTAAGGGCTTCGGCTCAGCAGAGTTCGAACGAGTTCGACACTGCATTCGCCTTGCACCTTACTTGTCATCAGAAATCAGGAGGTAAGAAAAGCGCGCGTTCAGACCACCCCTAACCCCTCCTAACTTAGGAGGGGAATGAAAGGCGGGAATCGGCCACCCGATGTAGCTGGCCGAGTTGAATCTAATACCATGAAAAACAACAAGAAGTATGGCGAAGATGGTCTATGAAGTGTACCAGAACCAGAACGAGCACAATGCTGCTTTCGGCAAGTGGTACGGCCGAGTAAAGTATCTGGAGAGTTTGAACACCCGTAAGCTGT
>CACYQO010000110.1 GCA_902776545.1 uncultured Prevotellaceae bacterium
TATTATAATATGTAGTTGTGAGATGGCCAAAAGCCTGACGATCTCCACGCAAACTCTTCAGATAGTTGACAACTTCGTGCATGCCGTCACGTATCTCTGTAGGCATATTACCACTGCCGCTGAAACTCTCATCTGGGTCGGTGTATGTAACATGGAAATCGGTTGTGGCAGCGTCGAGAATCATCATTTTCCACTCGTAGTAGCCCTTAGACTGATATAGATTCGTGGCATGGATGATGCTGTCGCATCGCAGGAATACGTCTTCGCCGACTTCAAACGTGAGGCGTTCATAGAAACAGTCCCCACGGAGAGTCAGTAGTCGCTTACCATCCCGTGTGAGCCGGAGAGAGACCTCATCCTGATGACTGATCTCCATACCACCTCCCAAGTTATAACTGAAACTTTTCAACTGGCTCTTGGGAGCCTTCTTATTCTTAGCCGAAACTGGGGTGCCCATCCAGAGCACAGCCAGCAAAATAAACAAAATACGTATCATCGTGTGCAAAATTTCAGTAATTGTCTAAGATTTGCTTGAGGCGTTTAAGGCGTTCCTCTTTTTTGTTGCGATGCCACTTCTTGGGGACGAGACGAGCCAGGAGGGGGAGCAGATTACCGCCGCTGCTAGGATCAGCAGCAGCCAGCTCAGCCTCGGTCTTGTTGATTTTCAACTGTTTCTTCAGCGCCTCGGGCAGCACATCGTGGGGCCCATGTCCGAAGACGACGACCTCACGGACGTTCAGCAGCTTGGAGATGAGGAATACGGTGTCGCGCACTTCCGTGAGATTGATCATCCGAGGCTCGTAGTTGACATGCGAGAACGCCAGCGAACGGCAACTGTCAGACACGCTGAAATAGCCCAGGGAGTCTGTCGTCGTATTGCCGTCCTTGCTCACCACGTTGGCACCAGCCACAGGGATGAGCGTCTCCACGTCGACCACCACAAGCCTCCGCTGGGCGGAAGCCTGCCCTCCCACTACCATAAGAAGGAGTAACAATATGTCTCGCATTATCTTCATCGTCTGCAAAATTAGGCATAAGCCCCCGCGCAGCCAAATGTTTTCAGACTATTTAGTGATTATTCAGACAACGAAAGATACCTTTATTTACGTAAACGTTTGCGAAAAAAGCATTCCAAAAGCGATGGGCAATTCAAGGAAAGTGTTATCTTTACCAAAAAATGAAACGACTGGGCACATTGTGCCTATCAATTCTTAGGACACAGAGGTTCCTCTTACTGGCCCCGCTGTGTCCATTCGTTATGCGAAGGTTCACATAACACAGTAATTCCCGAAACGTGCAAGCATTTCGGGAATTATTCGTAGAATGTCTGTTAATAACAGCCTCGCGCGTCAAATAGCATTTCCGCCATCCATTGCGTCATTATCATCATCAGCAATTCTGGATTTGAATCCTTGAACCCCCCCTGACACCGTCAGAATCTGTGGTCTATGACTCAGGACAACTATCATTTTGGGGGCTTGATATACCTTTTTCATATTTTGTTTCCTCCTATATTATTTGAAAATAACTTTTTTACCATTCACAATGTACAGGCCCTTTCCTGGCTTGGCGACACGCTGGCCTGAGACAGAGTAAATCTGCCCATCGGCGTCACCCGTGTTCTCTACGGCATGGATGCCTGTGGAGCCGTCGCTGTAATCAATGCTTAACGCACGGGCGGCTGCACTCGATGGAACCTTCAGATAAGCCTTGCCAGCTGCTACAGAACCACTTTTAACCTTGGTGAACTGGGCTTCATTGCTCGTATTGATGGCCAGCATATAGAGATCATAGCCATAGAAGGCGTTAAAGGGGGTATCCTCTGTGGCATTGCCCTCCAGGTCTCCCCTATCCGTCTCAGAGTCACTTTTCACAGGTATGCTGTAGATAGTGTTCTGATCCGTCTTGTCACTCTTCAGCACAACGCCCGTTCCGGCCTTAATGTCAGCCACTTTCGTGAGTGTTACCGTCTTATCGCTAAGCGTGGCAGTATATGCATTAAGTCCTTCCGCGCTTGAGAAGTCGAGAGCCTTGTCAGTGTAGAGCGTAGCAAAGCCCATGCCGGCGGCAGTGGTGGTTACGCCGACAGCCGTCTGCTCAACAGAGATGATTTCGAGCCAGGAGTGGTCGACCGACAGATTGATGGTCAGGTCGTCAGTTCCCACGATGTTCCCCACGTTATCAACATAATACTTGTAGCCGTTTGCTGCTCCAGTAGCTACGGCATTGATGGTCAGATTGCCCTCTACGTCATAGGTTACAGTCGCCTCTACAAGCGCATTAGCCATGTCTTCTTTGAATTTATCCCAGACTACGCCAACTCTCGTGTTACCACCATCTGTTGACATTAAAGCCCAGTCTTCAGCACCGTCATTGCCATCGTTATCCAGATGCTTTTTGAGGATGGCGTCAAAGAAATCTGCACGTGTCACTGATTTATCGTTTTCACCTTCTCTTACAACCATCACCCAGTTGTTCCAGTTGTTGTAATTTTCTCTTGGGTATTTACCGTAATTCTTGAATGTGAACACCTTCGTATCACCCTTCTTTATGGTATAATCGGGCGAGTTTGCTAATCTATATTCAGAAGTGTAGTCCGTTGCACCTACTACCTCAAAATTGTTAGCGCTCTTGATATAGATCCAGTCGATACCGGTGGTACCTCCGCCATCGACGGCTACAGATACCGTGGCGGCCTTAGTGAGGACGATGTTTTCAGATGTGGCATTGTACCATCCAGAGGTCGCGCCTTTTGTGAAGGTCCATTTCACCTCGTCGCCCACCTTGAAGTTCACGGTGTGATCGCCAGTGTTACCCACATAGACAGCAGTTGAAATCTGCCAAGTTCCAGCAGGCAGTGTAACCAGTTCGGTATAATCGCTTCTCGTCTTCTGGCGTCCGCCAAGTTTACCATTGGAAGCAGCTGGAAGATCTGACGTGGCGCCGCTTAATACATCCTCAGCTTCTGCATAGTAATATACGTTAGAAGTGGTAGAGGCACTGTAGGTGACAGTCTCCTCCTGATTCTCAGATGAGAGTGTGAACGTCTTGCTATACTTGTTGCTGGTGGCTGCTGCCTCATAGAGCTTGGTTCCGTCAAGGATATAGCGAGGATAGGCAACGGTGATGCTTGCATCCTTCTCGCCAGTTCCTGAAGAAATCGTCTTGGTCTTGCCTCCATAGCTGGCCATGACGGCATAGTTGTATGTAGGTATCGGACTCTTGGCAGCGATAATCTGTGCTATCTCTTCAGCTGTGAGGGCCTTGTTATAGACTGCGAAGTCATCGAAAGCGAAGGCTGCGTCAGGGTCATTCAGACTACCATATTGGCAGCCACCTAAACAGACGTATGTAAGATTACGGATTGTATTGAACAGACCTCTGAAGTCGGCAGTCCAGGAAATTTGCTTCACGCCATCCACATATACTGTAGCCTTACCAGATTCCGCATTGGTCAGCGTAACAGTATAGTAGTGCCAGTTGTTATCATCCAACCACATAGAACTTAATATGTTTGTAGGATTTCCCTCACCGTCATTGGGGCCAGGATTGTCATTCTGAGCACCAGTAAAGTCGCACCATCCTCCAGAGTATTCGTTCATGTTATAACGCAAATAATCACAGGCACCACCATAGAACATTGTCCATTCTGTAGCTCCATTATTAGGTGCACTGTCGAAAGCACAGAAAATCGGAGACCAGTAGAAATTAGACCCATGTGCCTGTGTGCCATTTACCCACACTCCTACTGTAATGCCAGTGGAACTACTGCTAAGACGACTAAAGACATTTGAATGCAATTGCAGATAGTGCTCGCGGTAAGTCACACCGTTTGGATTATTCTGATAGTATTGCGAGAAGTTCGCATCAGAACTTGTCTGGAACGAACCGTTTCCTCCTACAATTGTCAGTCCGTCCGTAGAAGAGAAGTCATTAAAGTAGACAAGGGGATTGTCATCTAACTTCTCTTCCATAATCTTTGCTATCTGTCCGGCTGTAAGGGCTTTGTCATATATCACAAAGTCATCATAGCCGAAAGCGGCATCGATGTCGCCCCAATTCCACGACTGATTGCCGCCAAGGCATACCACGGGATAGCCATTTGCAGCTGCAGTTGAGAAGAAAGCAGGAATAATAGAGTTATCGGCTAAAGTCCAAGAATTCAGAATGACACCATCCACATAGATTTTTCCTGTATTCGACGTCAGCGTAACAGTGTAGTAATGCCATTCCTTGTCATCCAGCCATTGTGAGGCTTCTACATTCATGCCATTATTGTTTTCCGTAGGGGTAAAATCCGACCAATATCCGTCACCATTGTTTAACTGCATTACACCCTTTGCACTGCATCTGAACATTGGTGTGCCATTGTCAGAACCTGGTGTACTGTTCGCGTATGCACTAAAGACAGGACTATGGAAGAAATTGGTCCCTACGGCTGTCTTGACATTCACCCAGAACCCGATGGTCATTTCTTTTGTGGATGCAGAATGTGTTAGCACGTCTGCACGCAGTTTCAGATAGTTTGTGCGGGGAGTCGAGTTGCCGGCAGGATTGTTGTGATAGATCTTTCCGAAGCGCGAATCGGAGTCTTCGATAAACTCGCCGCTTCCAACCTGGGTCAGTCCGTCGCTTGATGAGAAGTCATTGAAATATACAGGAGTTGGCAATTCTTCTACAACAGCAGCCTGCTTGTATCCCCAAATGTTGATGCCGTTGCTGTTAGACATAGCTGTAAAAGCAACGACCTTCTCATCAGTTGGCTCCATCGTCTGCTCTATCATCACTCCCTTATAAGTGGTGCCGGCAAGTGTTATCTGAACGTAAGAAGTGTTTTCTGTGACTGTCCATGTACCTGTATATTTGCCAGAGATGGTACCACCCTCTACAAGCTCTATCTCCACAGGTGTCACAGTTTCCTTGGTCGTATGATCAAGGCCGTCGCGGTGAATCAACAGCTTATATTTGCCAGGAATATTGGCTGTGGCAATCTGCTGGGTACTTGCAATTTGAGTATTGGTCACCGTCTCACCTGTATATTCAAAAGGTGCAGCCACAAGCCACTTGTCTTCATTCTGGAACACCTGATGAACACGCACTTGGTGAAGTTCGCCCAAATCCTGGAAACGGGTATGATATACAAGATAGATTCGATCGTCATTGGCTGCAATGATTGAGTTATGCCCCTGCGAACGCTCAGACAAGACTCCTGTTGCCTGATAGCCCCAGTTGCCGTAGCATCCGAAGATATTCTCGCCACGCGAAGTCGCACCAGAACCGAAGTTCCGGGTGTAACTAGAATAAATTGCAGAATTGTCTTCAGGATCGACATACAGTCCGTCGGGATTCGTTGAGCGGAACACGCGCATCTGGTAGCCGCCGATGTTGACGTCGTTAACAACCCCGCCGGCCTGCAGGCCACCGTAGGATACGAACAGATAGTAATAACCATCAATATACTCAATATAAGATGCCTCGCCTGAAACGTAATAGCCACCGGCTATCTTCTTGCCGAAATAGGGGTCACTGGTGTCAGACGTTTCGTATTGCACACCGTAGTCGCGCAGACCTGTGCTCTCGTCGAGTTCCAGCATAAAGATACCGCCGCTCCATGACCCGTAAGACATCCAGAGCTTACCTTCCTGGTCGTAGAACACGCAAGCGTCAATGTTGTTAGGATAACTTGACTTTGAGATAGCAGCCCAAGGAGAGTTATAGCGTGAGGGAAGAGAGTTCTGCTCTCCCAATACCAATTCAAGGTCAGTCTGTTTGAAATTGTCATTAGTGAATCCACTAATCACGATTGGTGCCTGGTATTCGTAAGGCCCCTCGATATTGTCTGAGGTAAGTAGTACAATGCTCGAATACCAGTTATCGCCGTTGACGGACATGTACATGCACCACTTATTCATGACTGGGTTCCAGAGGACATCTGGAGCCCAGAGGTTGCCGGTAATGTCGTAAGCCCCTTTTCCTTGTGTGCCGCCATTGGCCGACCACGCCTTTGCATCAAAGTTGGGCAAAGACTTTACTGCCCCCCCTACTGTCACCGTTTTCACAGCAGGCGTAGAGAAGGCGTCAGCACTTGGCGCATTGTTATTAGCGGTCGTTTTCCAGGGTACACCCACAGTAGGGTCTGTTGCTTCGGTTCCCAAAGCCAACCGCGTCCAATTCATCATGTCGGTGGTCTTGGCTACCTCGCGGAATGAGCCAAAGATGTAATAAGAGCTCGAATTTTGATCCCAGACGATGCTCGGATCATGGACACTGACGCGGCCCAACGTGTAAGCTGCCATACCTATCGGTAGCAATGCCAACAAGAATAAAATAAAAATCTTTTTCATTAATTATAAAAAATTATAAAAGAAGTTAGTTTGAGATAATGCCTGCAAAATTACACTTTATTGACATAAATCAAGTGGACAAAACGATTTATTTGGTGAACAAATCGCTATTTTGGGACAAAACGATCAAATATTAGTGTTATTCATGCTTTTTCTCCATCTCCTTGCCCATAAATGGAGTACGTGAAAGGAGGCACTGTCGATGAACAGTGCCTCCTTTATTATATATATAATATAAGGTGTAAGCCTTACTTCTTGGCAGGAGCAGGAACTGCTTCTTCCTCCTTGATGGTGCGACCCAGTGTCAGGTAAGCCACAGGAGCAGCGATGAAGATAGAAGACAGCGTACCGAAGATGACACCCAGGATCATTGCGAACGAGAACGAACGA
>CACYQO010000111.1 GCA_902776545.1 uncultured Prevotellaceae bacterium
AATCAAGACAAGCAAAATCATCAATGACATGGCAAAGGTACAACAAAAATCTGAGAAAATCACTGCTTTTGGCGGAATATTTTTCGTTTTGGACAAATTCGACTCTATCCTGTCCTCTGTGATAGACTCCCATCTGGGACTTCGTAGCACGCTGACAGGTTATCAGTATAGCGAGATTATACGGGCCTCTCGACCTTACGGGGTAAGGGGAAGGTGTCTGCATACAAGTCATGTCAAGAGCTTCTAAGCCCAAAATCAGACAGAATCGGCGCAAGCAAGAGTAAAATCAGACAATCGATAATTATTTGCGGATTTTAGGATATCATGACACTACAAAATGCAATTATTCTACTAAAATTATTCTTTTAGCATAATTTCGTTTGCATAATTCAAAAATTATGCTTACCTTTGCAGCGGGAAGTCGGCGCAAGCCAATGTCTTTCGAGGAAAGTTATCAGTAATAAGGTTTAAATATGAATATCAATCCATTTGTACTCAGTCCTGCCATCCCTGACGAATTCTTCTGCGACCGCCAGGATGAATCGGCATTTCTCACAAAAAGTATGAAGAATCAAGAGAATGTTGTGCTAATATCTCCTCGACGGGTGGGTAAAACAGGATTAGTATATCATTGTTTCAACCAGCCTGAAATAAAAGACAACTATATCACCATCTCGATTGATATACTTCACACGACATCTTTTCAGGAGTTCATCAAGGAACTGGGAGCAGCCGTATTCCATTCTGTTGCCAAGCAAAGCGAGAGACTCACGAAACTCTTTGTAGCCACTCTGCGGTCTCTAAGCGGAAGCTTCGGACTCGATCCGATGACACTTTTACCAACTTTCGACGTGAAGCTGGGCCAGATAAGTACTCCTGAATATACACTTGAAGAAATATTCAGTTATCTCGAGAAAGCCGACAGACCGTGTATCATAGCCATTGACGAGTTTCAGCAAATCACGAAATATCAGAAAGATAACATCGAAGCACTGCTGAGAGGGCGCATACAAAAACTACAGAACACGCACTTTATCTTTGCAGGCTCAGAGCGTCGTCTGATGAACGAAATGTTTTTCTCTGGTAAACGGCCTTTTTACCAAAGTGCATCACTGTTGCAACTCGATCCCATCGACCTTGAGGTATACACATCATTTGCCATCCAGCAGTTCAAGGCCACAGACAAGAAGATTGAATCAGATGCCATCGAATGGGCCTACCAGGCATTTGATGGCGTAACCCTGTATGTGCATAAGCTCCTGCACGACACTTATGCCGCCACACTACCAGGCGAGATATGTACACTGAGCCAAATGCAAGCAACTGCAGACCAGCTCATACAGCAAAACGGTAAACGGCTACAGGAACTGTTGGCGTATGTAACAGAACAGCAAAAAGAGTTACTATATGCGATAGCAGCCGATCGCAATGTTTTACGCATCACTTCTTCCGATTTCGTGAAGCGACATCATCTGAAATCTGCCAGCGCAGTACAGTCTGCAGCAAAACGGCTTTTAGATTTAGACCTCATTACTGAGCAGCATAAATCATTCTCTGTTTCTGATCCGCTAATGAGGATTTGGATAAACAGAAACTTTTTATAAATCGCACAGCTGCAGGTTTTGTAACTTCTTGCTACCGTTGGCTTAAGAAAAAACGGAGATTATATTAAGCAAAAAGGGAGAATGAGTCGATATAATCGGGATGCGGTCTATAGGCGGACCATTGAGCGGCGAACGGCAAACGAATAGACGGCTCGGGGCATCCAACCGTCTGCCCAGAGCCGTCTCCTTCCGAAAAGTTGCTATCATTTTTCTCGTCTGATCGCTATCGTGCTACAAAGATACAAAAAAATAAAGAGAAATGCAAGTCTTTTAAGTAATATTATGTAATTTCACAAAAAAATCGGGCTGATGTTTGGTCAGCCCGATTTTCTATATGATGAGATGGGGATTACTTCTCGTCGAGGACAGTTTCCTCTGCGAAGTCGAGCACGTTCTTGCGGTTAGCCTGAATGCGCTCGTACTCTTCCTTGGAGCCCACGATGATCTTGTCGAACTCACGCAGACCGGTACCGGCAGGAATGAGGTGACCGCAGATCACGTTCTCCTTCATACCCTCCAGATGGTCCACCTTACCGCGGATGGCAGCCTCGTTGAGCACCTTAGTCGTCTCCTGGAAGGAGGCGGCACTCATGAACGACTTGGTCTGCAGTGCGGCACGGGTGATACCCTGCAGGATCTGTGTAGACGTGGCGGGCACGGCGTCGCGCACCTGAACCAGTCGCATGTCACGGCGCTTCAGAATCGAGTTCTCATCACGCAGACGGCGGGCGGTGACGATCTGACCCTTCTGCAGGTTCTCGGAGTCACCGGCGTCGGTGACAACCTTCTTACCCCAGATACGGTCGTTCTCCTCAGCGAAGTCGAGCTTATCGACGATCTCCTGCTCGAGGAAGGCGGTGTCGCCCGGCTCGTTGATCTGCACCTTGCGCATCATCTGACGGACGATGATCTCGAAGTGCTTGTCGTTGATCTTCACACCCTGCAGACGGTACACATCCTGCACCTCGTTGACGATATACTCCTGAACGGCGGTCGGACCCTTGATGGCCAGGATGTCGGCAGGCGTGATGACACCGTCGGAGAGCGGGGTGCCGGCACGCACGGCGTCGTGCTCCTGAACCAGAATCTGCTTCGACAGCGATACGAGGTAGCGGCGCTGCTCACCGGTCTTCGAGGTGACAACGATCTCACGGTTACCACGCTTCACCTTACCCATGGTGACCTCACCGTCGATTTCAGAGACGATGGCGGGGTTAGACGGGTTTCGAGCCTCGAAGAGCTCGGTGACACGCGGCAGACCACCGGTGATATCACCACCCTTGGCGGCAGCACGCGGAATCTTCACAAGCGTCTCACCGGTCTTGACGGTCTGGCCGTCTTCTACGACGACGTGTCCGCCCACCGGGAAGTTATAGGTACCGATGACATCGCCATTGGCGTCGATGACATCGCAGGTCGGAACCCTTGAACGGTCTTTCGACTCGGTGACAATCTTCTCAGTCAGACCAGTGGTCTCGTCGGTCTCGGCGCGGAAGGTGACACCCTCGATGACGTCGTTGAACTTCAGACGACCGGCATATTCGGTGACGATGACGGCGTTGAACGGATCCCACTGGGCAATCTTATCGTTCTTCTTCACCTCAGAACCATTGCTGAAGTAGAGGGAAGAACCGTAAGGCACATTCACCGTAGAGAGCACGATCTTCGTGTTCGGGTCGACGAAACGGAGTTCACCCAGACGGCTGACCACCATCTCGCACTCATGACCGTCCTCATCGAACGGAACGGTACGCACCTCTTCCATCTCGATCAGCGCATGGTCGTACTTAGAGACGATGCTGGCGTTGGCGGCAGCATTACCAGCCACACCACCGGCGTGGAACGTACGGAGCGTCAGCTGTGTACCCGGCTCACCGATGGCCTGTGCAGCAATCACACCGACTGCCTCACCCTTCTGAACCATACGACGGGTAGCGAGGTTACGGCCATAACACTTCATACATACACCCTTCTTCGACTCACAGGTGAGCACCGAGCGGATCTCGACGGTCTCAATGTCAGCCTTCTCGATGGCCTCGGCGATGGGCTCGGTGATCTCGTCACCTGCCTCGACGATGATGTCGCCGGTCTTCGGGTTGATGACATCGTGTACAGACACACGGCCAAGGATGCGCTCTGCCAGGCTGGAGATGATCTCGTCGCCGCTCTTCAAGGCCGAGCACTGCAGGCCGCGCAGCGTACCACAGTCTTCCTCGGTGATGATCACGTCGTGGCTGACGTCGACCAGACGACGAGTCAGGTAACCGGCGTCGGCAGTCTTCATGGCGGTGTCGGCCAGACCCTTACGGGCACCGTGGGTGGAGATGAAGTACTCCAGCACAGACATACCCTCCTTGAAGTTCGACAGAATCGGGTTCTCAATGGTACCACGTCCCTCGGCACCGGCCTTCTGCGGCTTGGCCATCAGGCCACGGATACCGGAGAGCTGCTTGATCTGGTCCTTACTACCACGGGCGCCGGAGTCGAGCATCATGAACACGGCATTGAAGCCCTGGTCAGCCTTAGTCATCTGATCCAGCAGCACGTTACCGATATCATTGTTCACGTGCGTCCAGGTATCGATCACCTGGTTGTAACGCTCGTTGTCGGTGATGAAGCCCATGTTATAGTTGTCGGTGATCTCCTGGATCTGAGCATTACCCTTCGCAATCAACTCTGCCTTCTCCTTCGGGATGATGATATCGTCGAGGTTGAACGACAGACCGGCGAGGTATGCCATGCGATAACCGAGGTTCTTAATACCGTCGAGGAAGTCGCAGGCCTCAGCAAAACCGACATTCTTGATGACATCGGCGATGATGTCACGCAGACTCTTCTTAGAAATAATGGTGTTGACATAACCCACCTGCTCGGGGATGATGCCATTGACGATGACACGACCGACAGAGGTCTCGACCATGTGGCGCTCGGGCTTGCCGTTGACACGGTCGTCGACGATCACCTTCACCAGAGCGTGCAGGTCGCACTTTCCCTCGTTGTGGGCGATGATTGCCTCCTCGGGACCGTAGAAGGTCAGGCCTTCACCCTTGGCACCCGGACGGATCTTCGTGATATAGTAGAGACCCAGCACCATATCCTGTGACGGCACGGTGATAGGTGCGCCGTTGGCAGGGTTGAGGATGTTGTGGCTCTGGAGCATCAGCAGCTGAGCCTCGAGGATGGCTTCGTTGCTCAAGGGAAGGTGAACAGCCATCTGGTCACCATCGAAGTCGGCGTTGAAGGCGGTACATGCCAGCGGATGGAGCTGGATGGCCTTACCCTCGATGAGCTTCGGCTGGAAAGCCTGGATACCCAGACGGTGCAGTGTCGGCGCACGGTTCAGGAGAACGGGATGACCTTTCATAACATTCTCCAGGATATCCCAGATGACGGGCTCACGACGGTCGACGATCTTCTTGGCCGACTTCACCGTCTTCACGATACCACGCTCAATAAGTTTGCGGATGATAAACGGCTTGTAGAGCTCGGCTGCCATCAGCTTCGGCAGACCACATTCACCCATCCTCAGCTCAGGACCGACGACGATCACCGAACGGGCTGAGTAGTCGACACGCTTACCGAGCAGGTTCTGACGGAAACGTCCCTGCTTACCTTTCAGCGAGTCGGACAGTGACTTCAGCGGACGGTTGGAGTCGCTCTTCACGGCCGAAGACTTACGGCTATTATCGAACAAGGAGTCGACGGCTTCCTGCAGCATACGCTTCTCATTACGGAGGATCACCTCAGGTGCCTTAATCTCCATCAACCTCTTCAGACGGTTGTTACGGATGATGACACGACGATAGAGGTCGTTCAGGTCGGAGGTAGCGAAACGGCCACCATCCAGGGGCACGAGCGGACGGAGCTCCGGCGGCGTGACGGGAAGGATCTTCATAATCATCCACTCCGGACGGTTGATACCCTTGTCAACGCTCTGACGGAAGGCCTCCACTACCTGCAGACGCTTCAGGGCCTCGTTCTTACGCTGCATTGAAGAGTCGCTGTTGGCACGGTCGCGCAGCTCGTATGACAGTGAGTCGAGGTCGAGACGGACGAGCAGGTCGTAGATAGCCTCAGCACCCATCTTGGCAATAAACTTATTGGGATCATTGTCATCGAGGTAGTCATTATCCGCCGACACATAGTTGTCCATGATATCATTGTACTCCTCCTCAGAGAGCAGGTCGAACATCTGTGAACCCAAGGCCTCATTGCCGTCGCCATCCTTCTTGTTAGCCATGGGACCCGGCTGGATCACCACATAGCGCTCATAATAGATGATTGCGTCGAGCTTCTTCGTGGGCAGGCCCAACAGATAACCGATCTTATTAGGCAAGCTACGGAAGTACCAGATGTGTGCCACAGGCACCACCAGCTCGATATGTCCGGCACGCTCACGACGCACCTTCTTCTCAGTCACCTCCACACCACAACGGTCGCAGACGATGCCCTTGTAACGGATACGCTTGTACTTACCGCAGGCGCACTCATAGTCCTTCGTCGGGCCGAAGATACGCTCGCAGAACAGACCGTCACGCTCGGGCTTGTAGGTACGGTAGTTGATGGTTTCCGGCTTGGTGACCTCACCGAAACTGCTCTCGAGGATCTCCTCGGGCGAGGCAAGGCCTATAGTAATCTTAGTGAAATTACTCTTTACTTTTGAATCTTTCTTGAAAGCCATATGTGAATTTACGATTTACTTTTTTTACCTTTTTACCTTTTCACCTTTTTACCTTTAATCGAGCGTGATGCTCAGACCCAGACCGCGCAGCTCGTGCAGCAGCACATTGAGAGACTCGGGGATACCCGGTGTCGGCATGGGCTCACCCTTCACGATGGCCTCGTATGCCTTAGAACGGCCGACGGTATCATCAGACTTGAGGGTCAGGATCTCCTGGAGCACATGGCTGGCGCCGAAGGCCTCAAGGGCCCAGACCTCCATCTCACCGAAACGCTGTCCACCGAACTGTGCCTTACCACCGAGCGGCTGCTGGGTAATGAGACTGTACGGGCCGATGGAGCGTGAGTGCATCTTATCCTCGACCATGTGACCGAGCTTGAGGAAGTAGGTGATACCCACCGTTGCAGGCTGGTCGAAGCGCTCACCCGTCTCACCGTCGCAGTCCACTCTGCAAGGTCGTCGAGCTTGGCACCGTCGAAGATCGGGGTAGCGAACTTCACGCCGAGGCGCTTACCGGCAGCACCGAGGATAGCCTCGAAGATCTGACCGAGGTTCATACGAGAAGGCACACCTAATGGGTTCAGCACGAGGTCGACGGGACGTCCGTCCTCGAGGAACGGCATATCCTCCTGACGTACTACCTTTGACACGATACCCTTGTTACCGTGACGTCCGGCGAGCTTGTCACCCACACCGATCTTACGCTTCTTGGCCACATAGACCTTAGCCATCTGCAGAATGCCGTTGGGCAGCTCGTCGCCGATGGTGATGGCGAACTTCCTGCGCTTCTGCTCAGCATCGAGCAGCTTATACTTCTTCATGAAGTTGATGATCAGCTGACCGATCAACTCGTTCTTATGCTCGTCGTTGGTCCAGTTGCTGATCTGGATGTCTCCATATTCGAGGTTCTTCAGGGCGGTCACCGTGAACTTGCTGCCCTTGGTGATGATCTCAGCACCGGTGTAGTCTTTGACACCCTGAGAGGTCTTACCCTTCGTCAGCTCTACGAGCTTGTCGATCAGGATATCCTTCAGGTCGCCTACCTTAGCCTCGTACTCCTCGTCGATCTTAGCGAGCGTGATCTTATCCTGCTGCTTCGACTTACGGTCCTTGATGGCGCGAGCGAACATCTTCTTATCGATGATGACACCTGTCAGCGACGGGTTGGCCTTCAGTGAAGAGTCCTTCACATCACCGGCCTTGTCGCCGAAGATGGCACGGAGCAGCTTCTCCTCAGGTGAAGGATCGCTCTCACCCTTCGGTGAGATCTTACCGATGAGGATATCACCCGGTTCAACACGGGCACCGACACGGATAACACCGTTCTCGTCGAGGTCCTTGGTGGCCTCCTCACTGACGTTGGGGATATCGGCCGTGAACTCCTCTACACCACGCTTTGTCTCACGGACGTCGAGCGAATACTCGTCGACATGGACTGAGGTGAGGATATCCTCACGGACGATGCGCTCGTTGAGCACGATGGCGTCCTCATAGTTGTAACCCTTCCAAGGCATGTAAGCCACAAGCAGGTTACGACCCAGAGCCAGCTCACCGTTCTCGGTGGCATAACCCTCAGTCAGGATATCACCCTTCTTCACGCGCTGGCCCTTCTCACAAATCGGGCGCAGGTCGATAGTCATGTTCTGGTTTGTGCGGCGGAACTTCGGAATGCGGTATTCCTTCAGGGCCGGTTCGAACGAGACGAACTCCTCGTCCTCAGTGCGGTCGTAGAGGATACGGATGGTCGTAGCGTCAACATACTCCACGACACCCTCGCCCTCAGCAGTCACCATCGTACGAGAATCTTCACACACCTGCTTCTCAATACCGGTACCCACGATAGGAGCCTCGTTATGGAGCAGGGGCACAGCCTGACGCATCATGTTCGATCCCATCAGTGCACGGTGGGCATCATCGTGCTCAAGGAACGGAATCAGCGAGGCAGCGATAGAAGCAATCTGCTGCGGAGAAACGTCCATCAGGTCGACCTGTGAAGGCGGCACCACGGGGAAGTCGGCATCCTGACGACATTTCACGACGTCGCGGATGAAGGTACCGTTATCCCTCAGCGGGGCGTTACCCTGACCGATCACGTGCTCTGCCTCCTCTTCGGCAGTCAGATAGACGATTTCATTATTATCGAGGTTGGCAACACCGTTCTCCACCTTACGGTAAGGTGTCTGGATGAAGCCGAGCTCATTAATCTTGGCATACACACAGAGCGAAGATATCAGACCGATATTCGGTCCCTCAGGACTCTCAATAGGACAGAGGCGTCCATAGTGTGTGTAGTGTACGTCACGCACCTCGAAACCGGCACGCTCACGAGACAGACCGCCAGGACCGAGGGCTGAGAGACGACGCTTGTGTGTCACCTCTGCCAGCGGGTTCGTCTGGTCCATGAACTGCGACAGCGGGTTGGTACCGAAGAACGAGTTGATGACACTCGAGATGGTCTTCGCATTGATCAGGTCTGTGGGAGAGAACACCTCGTTGTCGCGGACGTTCATACGCTCACGAATGGTGCGGCTCATACGGGCCAGTCCGATGGAGAACTGGTTGGACAGCTGCTCACCCACCGTGCGGACACGACGGTTGGAGAGGTGGTCAATATCATCGACGGCAGCCTTGGAGTTCACCAGCTGAATCAGATACTTGATAATCTCGATGATGTCCTCCTTCGTCAGGACGCGGACATCCATATCTGTGTTCAGATTCAGTTTCTTATTAATCCTATATCGGCCCACATCACCCAGATCATAGCGCTTGTCTGAGAAGAACAGGTTCTGGATGACCTCACGGGCACTGGCATCATCGGCAGGATCTGCATTACGCAGCTGACGATAGATGTAGAGCACGGCCTCCTTCTCTGAATTCGACGGGTCTTTGGCCAACGTGTTGAAGATGATGGAGAAGTCCTGAGCGATAGCCTCGTCCTTGTGGACAAGGATCGTCTGGGCACCACTCTCGAGGATATCCATCATGTTAGCCTCGGTGATTTCCGTCTCACGCTCCATGATCACCTCGTTACGCTCGATGGATACCACCTCACCGGTGTCCTCATCGACGAAGTCTTCGTTCCAACTCTTCAGCACACGGGCTGCAAGCTTCGAACCAAGCACCTCTTTCAGAGCCTTCTTGTTCACCTTCACCTCCTCGGCCAGGTCGAAGATCTCAAGGATTTCCTTATCCGTCTCAAATCCGATAGCACGTAATAACGTTGTAACGGGAAGTTTCTTCTTACGGTCGATGTAAGCATACATGACATTGTTAATGTCCGTAGCGAATTCGATCCATGAACCCTTGAACGGGATGATACGCGCCGAATAAAGCAATGTACCGTTGGCATGCACGCTCTGTCCGAAGAACACGCCGGGAGAACGGTGCAGCTGAGACACGACGACGCGCTCGGCTCCATTGATAACGAAAGTACCATTGGCCGTCATATAGGGGATCGGGCCCAGGAACACGTCCTGGACAACGGTCGGGAAGTCGACGTGATCCGGATCTGTGCATTCCAGTTTCAGCTTAGCCTTCAAAGGTACGCTATACGTCAGTCCACGCTCCAGACATTCGTCGATGGTGTAGCGCGGCGGATCGATATAGTAATCCAGGAACTGAAGGACGTAGCTGTTCCTCAGGCGGAGTGTCCAACTGTAGGAAGTCTTTAAACGACTTTAATTGCACATCAAGGAAATCCGGAAACGGCATCGGATTCTTGACGCTGCCAAAGTTTACTCTGTTATCTATGATTTTTGAAGCCATATTACATAAGACAAGAAAATGGTCGGGGCCCCTCTACTGGAGAGTCCCCAACCACTATTAATTCTTTAATTCTCTAATTCTTGATTACTTGAGCTCAACCTCGGCACCAGCGGCCTCGATGGTCTTCTTCAGGTTCTCAGCCTCGTCCTTGCTCAGACCCTCCTTGATGGTAGCGGGAGCACCGTCAACGAGATCCTTTGCCTCCTTCAGACCAAGACCACAAGCCTCCTTAACGGCCTTCACGACCTGAAGCTTAGCGGCACCTGCAGACTTCAGAACAACGTCGAATGAAGTCTTCTCCTCAACAGCAGCGGCCTCAGCACCGGCTGCGGGACCGGCTGCAACAGCAACGGCTGCAGCTGCGGGCTCAATTCCATACTCGTCCTTCAGGACTGTTGCCAACTCGTTTACTTCCTTCACAGTCAGATTCACCAACTGCTCAGCAATAGCTTTAATATCTGCCATTTTCGTATTTAATTTTTTAATTGTTTTTACTTTTTTACCTTTTCACTTTTTTACCTTTTTACTTTTAAAAGGCTTCGCTTATTGGTTACGCTCAGCGATTGCGTCAAGCAGGCCGTGGATCTTACCACCAGCATTCAAACCAGAGACAACGTTCTTGATCGGAGACTGCAGCAGAGCCACAACATCGGCGATAAGTTCGTTCTTGCTCTTGATAGCTACCAGCTCATCGAGCTTGTCTGCACCCACGAAGAAGCTTTCCTCAGCATAGGCACCTTTCAGTGCGGGGATACCCTCCTTCTTGTACTCCTTGATCAACTTAGCGGGAACGTTGGCCGTCTGTGTGAACATGACAGCAGTGTTACCCTTCAGGCAGTCATAGAGCGGTGAATAGTCAATCTCAGAAGCCTCAAACGCCTTGTGGAGAAGAGTGTTCTTCACAACCAGCAGTTTGATATCATTCTTAAAGCACTTACGGCGGAGCTCAGAGGTCTTGGCGGCATCCAGTCCGGTCAGCTCGACCAGATAGAAATGCGGGAATTCTTTCAGTTTCTCTCCGAGTTCTACGATGATAGTATCTTTTACTTCCTTTTTCATTTGTCTAATCTTTTAACGAGTTATTCAACTGATTTAGGATCGACCT
>CACYQO010000112.1 GCA_902776545.1 uncultured Prevotellaceae bacterium
GTCAAGAGAGTAATGTATGGAAGAGCAGGTATTGAACTGCTGAAGAGGAAACTCGTAATGGAACACGTACTCTTCAACTAAATTGCAGAAGAACCATTTCACTTGACAGTTTTCACCGGGTTAAACTAAATTGCTTGTCAACATCGTTCGCATCGTACTGAAAACCTTGTCACTCTCTGCCTTTTCTTCCTGAAAGACTTGACGGGCGGAAAAATATCGGACAAATCCTGAGTCCGTCTTTTCTTCGGCAAAGTCTGATGGGGCTCGATGCCCCAACAGACTTTTAGTGGTGGCATCGGCATAAAACCGTCGTCCACCTTTTCTTCGGCGGGGCAAAGATAATGATTTATTTCTTACCATGCAAGTTTTCATTTGTCTTTCTTCCAAAGATTCTTGCCAGGCACCTCGCCGTTGTATACATCCATCGGCTTCTTGTTGCCGATACTCATGTGTGCCCATTTTCTACCATATATATCACACTTGTTCTCATGTGTCCCCCAAAGGATGGTGTCACAAAGACAGTTTCACTACGAAACGGCTGCCGCCGGTGTATTCGGAATCAAGCGTAAGGCTGCCACCCATGAGCTGGACGACACGACGGCAAAGGAACAGGCCAAGCCCCAGTCCCTCGGTGAACATATCAATCTTTGTGAATTTTTCAAATATAAAATCCGCTTTGTCGGGAGGGATGCCTGGCCCTGTGTCTTCAATGGTGAAGAGTAAGTCGTTGCCGGCTGTTTCGACACGCACGACGACACGACCCTCACTAGTGAAATGGAGGGCATTAAAGAGCAACTCGGTGAGAACGATGAGCAGGTGATGGCGGTTAGTCTTGACTGTGAGTCCATCTGGGACACGACAGTCCAGGGACATCTCTGCTGTATGGGTGATGAGACTGCCTGTCCTGTCAAAGGCCTCTCGAGCCAGTTCACTGCAACAGACAGTGTCGTCGGTGCTGATGGACTGATGAGTTTCGATGAGCGATGCCGTGAGAAGTTTGCTCACCATATAGTCGAGGGCATTGGTCTGCACATACATCGTCTCTGCTATCTGCCGCTTATCCTCATCGGACATTATCCTACTGTCATCACGCAGCACCTGCGAGAATCCGTGAACTATGTTGAGTGGCGTACGGATCTGGTGCGACATATCCTGCATGAACTGCGTCTTCTGCTCACTGGCCTGGCGCGCCAACAGGGTAGCCTGTTCGAGCTCTGTCGTGCGCAGTTCTGTTTCCTGCTTGGTCTTCTCTGCTTCGCGGATGTGCTGGCTGATGCTTCGCCGCATCTGGCAGAAATTGTTCTGTAACTGGCCTATCAGGTCGGTGCGCTCACTGGGAGGCAGGCGCTTTTCATAATCGCCGTGACCTATCTGCCGCAGTTCGGCAGCGAGCAGTCCCAGCGGTTGCACGAAGTGTCTTACGATGCGACGACACCCCAAGCCCAGAAGCAGCAGTCCAATGACAAGCAGGGGCAGCAGGATGTAGTTCAGACTGTTATATCCACGGAGCAGTTCGCTGGACGGGCAGACAAGGGCCACGCTCCACTCTGTGCCTTCGAGCGGGCGGTAGAGCACGATGTGCGACTTGCCGTCGAGCTTGACCTCCATGTGTCCTGTCCGCCCGTTAGTCATCTCGTACCCCAGTGCCACAACGTCGGTATGTTCTCTGGGATCCACACCAGTGAAGATGGTCTGCTTAAGCAGTTTCGTGGTGTCGGGGTGTACAAAATAGTGTCCGTCGGCACCCAGCATCATGAAATAGGAGTTGTCGTATGGATGTTCTGCTGTAATAGTCTCCGTGAGCCGGTTCAGCGACAGGTCTGTGGAGATGACACCTATGAACTTTTCCTGTTTGTTGAAGAGCGGTATGCAGTAGGATGCTATCATATCAGGGCTCGAGAGCGTTCCTGCATTGTAGTCGTCGAAGGGATCCACCCAGCAGGCAGTTCTCTTCTGGCGCGGCACCTTATACCATACCTTGTCATAGTAGTTGTAATCGGCTTCGCGGACGGTCACCACAGAATCCTTTTCGGGGGTTGAATATTCCTCAAGACGGACGGAATAGGCAGAGAAGC
Organism: uncultured Prevotellaceae bacterium; assembly: GCA_902776545.1. GTDB lineage: Bacteria > Bacteroidota > Bacteroidia > Bacteroidales > Bacteroidaceae > Prevotella. The sequence goes on from CACYQO010000112.1 coordinate 2,076, forward strand.
CGTAAGTGTCGCCTGGATAGAAGTCGGGTTCCATCGTGATGGAGCAGCCGTTGGTGTTAGGATGGTTGGCGACGATGCGGTGTGTGTACTTCAGCAGCGAGTCCTGATCAAAGGTGTGAAGGTTAACGAGCCAGAGGATGTTGCGCGTAGCCGTTTCGACCTCTACCATATATCCCTTGACGCGAAGGGCCGTATTGTCAAGTACGTGGGACGCCTCGTCGATAGCCTCTTCACGAATGATGTAACGCGACTGCCAATAGAGGAACCCGAGCGACAACGAGAACACCAATACCACAACTAACAGGATATCGATACACAGTCTGGTGGAGAGCGACTTGTGGATATGTTTTCTCATCTCAATCATAAGCTTTCCTCCTCTTTCTTGTCAGCGATACCAAGCAGATTACCCAGCAGTTCGGTGGTGATCTCTGTATGTTTCTGTATCTTGTCTGCCATATGGCGGCATTCCTCTGCATCCATATCAGCCACATGCTGTTGGAAGTCGGTAACGGTGGCGTGGATGGCTTTGACAGATTGTTCCATACGGTCGCTCATGTTGAGGATGACGGTATCTTTCATGCGGTCGGCCTCGCGAGCCTGTTCGTAGGCCAGTTTCAGGTCTTCATTACGCTGACGCAGCACATCAGTGAGGTGAGTGATGTCTGCGATATGCTGGCCGATGCTCTGCTGCATCTGACGGAATTCATTCTGCACATAGCCCACCTCGTCGGTGCGGTGACTCTCCTTCACAGGCTCATCCAACTTGCCATTGGCCATACGGCGGGCAGCATCTGCCAGCTGATGCAGCGGCTTCAACTGGAGATGGCTGATGAAGAGACAGAACAGGGCAATCAGGAGCAGGCCGATGAGACTGATGACGAGCGTCAATCGCAAGAGTGAGTTGTAGGAGCTGAAGATATCGCTCTCTGGGCATACAATGGACACACTCCATCCCGCATTCTCAAAGGGATGGTAGAAGATGAAGCCCTTCTTGCCACCCATGTGGATCTCACTATGTCCGATGTGGCCCGTCTTCATGGAGATGGCAGCCAGATGTCCTTCGCTCGTAGGATTGTTGAAAGCCTCTGTGAAGAAGGCCTCATGCTCTTCGAGCGTGCTGTCGGGGTGGATGATCAGATGACCGTCGGTACCCATCACCGAGGCATGTGAGTTGGGGAAAGGCCGCAGCGAGAGCACCAGGTCAGCAAACCACTTCATCGAGATGTGTGAAGACAGCACCCCCACCAGCTCGCCGTCTTTGTTGTGAAGCGGCATACCATAGGATGTGATGATGGATGTCTCGCCATGTTCAACGTCTACATAAGGGTCTATCCAGATGGGTTTCTCGTGGTGCAGGGGTATGAAGTACCATTTCTCATGTGTATAAAGCTGCTTTCCTCCGTTGATCGTTATGTCTATCTGTGTAGAATCGGTGGGGCTGCGGTGGGCATACACCTCATGATAGATGCCATATTGCGGATAGACACCAGGCTCGAAGGCGATGGCACAACTCTGGATGTGAGGGTTCTCTCTCAGCAGTTGCCGGCAGAGGCTGTCCATGATTTCCGGCCTGTTCAGACGCTTCTCAATCGTCCAGTGCAAGCTGCGCGTGGCCGTCTCCACCTCGTTCAGGGTGTTGTCGATGCGCAGTTCCGTGGTGCGCAGCGTCTGACGGGCTTTTTCCATAGCCTCCTGATAGATGGACTGGCGCGCATAGTAGAACATGATAAAGAGAGCGGTAACGAAGAGCACAGATACGAACCCGACTACCCACAGCACAATCTGTGTAGTCAGCGAATGACGCGATTGTTTTTCTGTCAGCCTCTTCATCGAGTGCAAAGGTACAACATTATTTTCAAAATGCAAAAATTTAAAGGTAATTTCTATAATGATGGCCAGATTTGGAAAAATATGTGTACCTTTGTGCCGTTTTAAAAATAAACAAAGCAATGAGAATACTGAAAATTTTAGCGATGATGCTATTGACGAGGGGTTCTGTGGCGATGGCACAGGAGGGGATGAAAATGGACTTGTGGCCAAACGGGGCGGCGTATGCCAGCACGGATAAGGAGGACAAGGCGGAACTGACCGTCTATCTTCCCGACGCGAAGAAGGCTACGGGACGAGCGGTAATATGCTGTCCGGGCGGCGGCTATTCGCACCTGGCGATGGATCACGAGGGGCACCAGTGGGTCACATTCTTCAACAATCAGGGCATCGCCCTCATCGTGTTGAAGTACCGTATGCCCCACGGCAACCCGATGGTCCCCGTTTCCGATGCCGAACAGGCCATCAAGACGGTGCGTAATAATGCCGTCAACTGGCACATCGACCGTACGCAGATCGGTATCATGGGCTTCTCGGCAGGCGGCCACCTGGCCTCAACCATCGCCACCCACTCCACAGGTGAGGCGGCTCCCAACTTCCAGATACTCTTCTATCCTGTCATTACGATGGACATGGGGTTCACACATAAGGGTTCGCACGACAACCTCTTAGGGACGGACCATTCGAAGAAAGAATGGCGCCAATTGGAGGCAGACTACAGCAACGACCTGCGCGTGAACCGAACGACGCCAAGGGCCTTCTTAGCGCTATCTGACGATGATAAAGTGGTGCCTGCCGCCAATGGCTTTGGCTACTACGAACAACTGTACAAGCACGACGTGCCGGCCTCAATACATATCTATCCGACAGGTGGTCACGGCTGGGGCTATCGCGAGAGTTTCGAATACCACTACCAGATGATCTTCGAACTAAAAGGTTGGTTAGAGAGCTTTTAGCCACGGATCTATTTATAGCCACAGAAGAACACGGAAAAACACTGAATTTATCGTCGCCAGCGACGAATGGCTCGATCATATCTTTATATTTTATCCGTGTCCTTCAGTGTTCTTCCGTGGCAAAATAAGCGAGGCAATCCCCCAGGATTGCCTCGCTCCGTGTGTCGACACTTGGATTCGGACCAAGGACCCCCACCATGTCAAGGTGATACTCTAACCAGCTGAGCTATGCCGACTTTTTCGATTTGCGGGTGCAAAGGTACGAAGATTTTCTGATATATGCAAGAAAAAAACGAATTTTCTTGCATATATCAGATGATTTTGTCTACAAGAGCTTCTTTATCTCAGCTTCTAAGTCCTTGATATTAGCGGCACGGGTGACGATATTGTTGCCGCGATCGATGAGGAAGAAGTCGGGGATAGACTGGACGTTGTAAAGCATCAGACGCTGGGAGTTGACGCCATCAGCATCGCGGACACTGACCCAGGGAAGGGCTGCCGTCTGCTGCTTCCAGAAGTGCTCATCGGGATCAAGACTCACCTGATAGACTTCAAAGCCTTGAGCGTGGTATTTGTTGTACAACTCACGGAGCATGAGGATACGGGCAGGCGACTCGTCCATCGCGAAGATGTGGAAGTCGAGCATCACCACTTGACCCTTCAAATCGGTAAGATGGCGCATCTGACCTTTATTGTCCGTCAGGGCGATATCAAACACACCTGCCTCAGAGACCTTCGAGGCATCCACCTCCAGGTCCTGATTCTGAGCCGCAACGATGCGCAGGTTCTTCATACCCTCGATGGCGATATTATGCAGATTCTGACCACGTTCGGCATGCGGATAATAAGTATCCCAACTGGTAGCGACGGCAGCAAAGGCCCTGATATCTTCTTTTTCAGTACGGGGATTGAAGATGAGCCACTGGCCGAGCGTCTGGAAGAGCGCGAAGTAAGCGTAAGCCTTGTTGGGTTCCTTATAGATGTAGTTCTTCATTACGTCGTCCTTATGGATATTGATCAGGCTCTGGATGCTATCGCCGATGGCCTTGATGCCGAGGGCGGTATTCTTCTGGATGGCGATGGCCTTAGCCTGCAGATCCATCTGCTTCATTGTGAGCTCACGGATCTTCTCGCAGTTGTCGGAACCGCTGACGGTATAGTTTGCAGCCATTCCCGGATATTCGGCCTTGATCTGAACGGTCTCGGTGGAGTCGATACTGACATTGATGATCTGGTCGGCGATGCGGAGACGATAGAACTCAGGCGCCTCGGTGGGATCACCACTGAAGGCGAAATTGCCGTCGCCACCGAGCTTCACGGAGTCGAGCACCTGAATGCCCTCCAATCCGACATTCTCGAAATAGAGCACCGAGTCGCTGGCATTGGCGATTTGTCCTTCCACGTTGAACTTGTTATTGCTGCACGAGGCTGCTGTCATTGCGGCCAGCACGACGGCGGCCACCTTAAAAATATGCTTCATTTTTTAATTTACGATTTACAATTTCGGGTGCAAAGTTACGAATAAGCGCGCAAAATACCAAAAAAAACGAAAAATATTCATGCTTTCTTCGTTTATTTATAATATAATGTGTAACTTTGCGCCGATTTTTAGCGACCACGACGTTTTGGTCGCACTTATTTTTATATTTATAGATGTTTTAAACAAGATGAACGTAATTACAAAAACCATTCAACTGGCTGATGGAAGGACCATCACCATTGAAACCGGGAAAGTGGCAAAACAGACCGATGGTGCCGTCATGCTGAAGATGAACAACACCGTACTCCTGGCCAC
>CACYQO010000113.1 GCA_902776545.1 uncultured Prevotellaceae bacterium
AGGTCTTTTCCCTAACCACTATGCAGTATGATACTGCGGCGTGACGGGCTTATGACCAGTGTTAATATTTTAAGATTATATTTACCGAACTATTGATAATTAACAACAGAAGAAAGATGAAACAAAAACTATATTTACTACTCCTGTTGGCTGTAATGCTGGCAGGATGTAACACAAAACCAGAGAATCTGGGCGATATTGCCTCAGAGTATGCGAATGTCAACGACAGCGTTCGCGTACATTACAAAAAGTATGGCGATGGCAATAAAACCATCTGCTTCGTTCATGGCTTCGGTTGCGACCTCAATACATGGGAGAAACAGTTCGAGGGACTGAGCGAAGACAGCAATCTTCGTCTCCTATTCATCGACCTGCCAGGCTATGGCGAGAGCAGCAAGCCACACGTGGAGTACACGCTCGACTTCTTCGCCAAAGCCGTCAATGCGGTGCTGGATAAAGAGCATACAGGGGCTATTGTCCTTGTGGGTCATAGCCTTGGCACGCCCGTTTGCCGTCAGGTTCTGATGAGTGGCCGACAGGGAGATCTCGTCGATATAGATGGTGTCTATTGCTTTTACGACGGCACGGAAACGGCTGAATACGTGGAAGCCGTCAATCAGTTCGGCCATGCTTTCGACGGGCCAAATTGTAGCGAGGTCATCGCAGGCTTCGTCACATCGCTGGCTGGGGCTGAAACACCACAGAGCATCACTGACTATGCCATGAGCGTGATGCCCAAGACACCGCAGTATGTCGCATCGAGCACCATGCGTAACCTCGTGGAACGGCAGTGGTGGTCTCAGCGTCCTTTGCATGGTCGGGCAATGGTCATCTGTACGCAGAACAGCGGTCTTGAGCCTGACAATCGTCAGAAAATGGAACGACTCTATCCCCATCTCGACTACACTGAACTGACCACCTGCGGCCACTTCATCCACATGGAACAGCCCGATATGTTCAATGGGAAACTGAAGAAATTTGTAAATAACGAGGCTGGCGATGTCCAGATACTGATGGAGATTCGCCCGGAGGTGAACTACGTGACGCATCTCTACACGCTGGCGGAACTGGGATTCGCTGACTCAGCGTATGCTACGAAATATGGCAACACGCTTCCGCAGGCAGCTATTGACACCTTGCAGAAATACAAAGACTACTTGACCTTCGGACAAGGCGAGGGAGGCATGTTGGCTGGGCCGTTCTTCTTTGGCGTTTCGGCAGAAAACATTCCCAATGTCGACTCGATGCAGGTGGTGATGAATGTGGTAATGAATGAAGGTAGGAAAGCCAATGCGCCAGCCAACGTGATGGCTGCTGTCCGTGCCGTCGCCGACGTATATGCGGCCCACTACGACGCTTATCTCAAGGACGTCTATCCCCAAGTGAAGGCAGATATGGAGGATCGGCGGCAGTTGCTGAGCCAGAAGATGCAGGAGCAGTCGTTCGTCAAGGACTGGGAGCGGGTGACGGGCTATACTTGGCGACGTGGCGATTATTACTGGCTGCTATATTGTGCAGGTCAGAAAGGTCCTTCGTACAATAATCTGAACGACAGTACCAACACCGTCTGGTACAATCAGGACATCAACTACCAGTTGGCGATGTTCAGCCATGAGTTCGGCATCTTCCTGATGCAGGACAGCATCGATCCCATCGTGGAGGAAATGAAAACCTACACACGGGAACTCAATTCGGAGCGCGACCTGACCTACGTGCCCTGGAGTGCCTTCGAGAGTCTTGCCTGTTGGTACAACTGCAAGATTGCTGGCCACGAGACTGCCGATTACCGTGCCTTCGGCGAGGCTGACGTGCAGACATTCTGCTGGATATTCGACCGCCTGTCGAATCACGGCATCGCCAACCCTACGGAACTCTATCGCAAGGGAATTATGGAGTATTTGAAATATGGCAATAACAAGCGAAAGACTAAAACAGACATTTAGCGAGGGCGGAGCGTACCCTCGAAGCGATGGAGATAGACTATTACAAACCCGCCGTAAAGTGTCTGCGCAAAAGGATTCTCAGCGGTAAGTAGAAGCATTAAAGGAATATGAGTACAAAAACAAATAAATAATAAGATGAAACACGAGATTATTACGTTAGACGGAGTACAGATTATTGGCATGGCCAAGGAAATCGCATTCCGCAAGGGACAGGAAGAATGCCCTAAGTTCTGGGGCGAGTATGTGGAAAGAATCATCAAGCCCGTGTTTATGGAGCACAAGACGCCGGATTCCTTTCAGCAGGCAGCCATCGATAACGGCGTCGGCGAGTTCGGACTCTGTACCTGCGACATCCCTAACCACAACTGTATGACTTGTGCCGAACAGAACTTCGGTGCTTGCAACAGCAAGACCTTCACCTATGTGATTGGTGGTGTTTATAAGGGTGGCAGCGTGCCTGAGGGTATGCGACTCTTTCCTATCCACAATGGCAAGTGGCTGAAGGTTCATTTCGAGGGCGGCATGAAAGCCTTCCAGCAGCAGTTCCAGAAGTTCTATAAGGAGTGGCTGCCCCAGCACCCTGAATTCCGCTGTCCCTTGAACGCAATGACTATGGAATGGTACAACGGCACAGACATCGACTCGCCCGATTACCAGTGCGGCGTGATGATACCCATAGAATAATCATCGAGTATAAGAAGAAGCTATCTTATTTGGGAGATCCTCTTTTCACCTGAGTATACAAATTCGGGAGGTCGCCGCTGAATCGCCAGCGTCGACCTCCCGAATCTCTTTTCCGTATGTACCATGTATCCATAGACTATCGTTCATGTCCGTCACGACTCGGCAAAGTCCAAGTAAACTTGTCTCTTTGCTCTCGCAGTTCCGTCCATTCGTCACTAATCAATGCAGAATATCCCAAATGTTTGGCGGTCTCGACTATTATGCGTAATTTTGCAAACAAGTTTGCGAGAACGGGCTGCGCCTCGACAATTAGAGCGAGCTCTATTGCGCTCGGCTTGCACCGTCCTTGCGGTTGAAAACATTAAACAGAAAGAATATGAGTGATTTCATGACACCCCCGAAGCACGTAAATTTCCGTGCCAAGAAACTGTTTGGAGAGATGGGACGCATCGTTGACGGTTCCATCGCTTACATCGACCTCAACGGCGGTGGTCCAACGGAGTTGCACACCCATGAGCATAACCACCTCTTTATCGTCACCGAGGGCGAGGCCCGCATCCAGTTAGGCGAGGAGACAGTCATCATCCATAAGGACGAAGCCTTCCTTGTAGAGGGCCGTATCCCTCACTCCTGCTGGAACAATACCGACGGCGTGACAAAAATGATTGGAATTACAGTAGTTTGAGATAAAAATGAAAAGATACAAATATATCAAAAGTAATGCATTTACGGCTAGGGCCTCGCTCGGCAATCCGGCCGCATGTGTCTTTATGGGACAGGAAACACTGTCGCCAGAGCAGATGCAGGCTGTAGCGAGAGAGCACAAGGGCTTTGTGATGGAAGTTGTGTTTTGTAGCCAGTCGGATGTGGCCGACTGCAAACTGACCTACTATTCGTCGGAATGCGAGGTAGATTTCTGCGGTCACGGCACCATCGCCACGATGTATTCGCTGATTAAGGACGATGTTGTGCTGAGGTCGAAGCCTATCGTCAAGGTCGAAACCAACCGCAAGGGAATCGTCGAGGTGTTCAATGCCATCGACACGGAGGATGCTGTGTATATCACTGCTCCCGATCCTATCGAGCACCCCATGTATATGACTGTCGACGCAATCGGAAAGGCTTTGGGACTGAATCATGGAGCCATCCGTCAGGACTTGCCCATCCGCATTATCGACGCAGGCCTGCGTACGCTGATTGTGCCAATTGCCGATTTAGAAACAGAGATTTCCGTCTTCCCCAATGAGCAGGAACTGAAAATCTTCTGCAAAGGGAATGACATTGACATCATTCTCATCTTCTCGAAGCAGACTGCCGATGCTGACGCCTTTGCACACACAAGAGTCTTCGCCCCCAAGTTCGGTTATCTCGAAGACCCCGCCACTGGTTCTGGCAACAGTGCCTTTGCCAACTATCTGCTGAGCGAAAACCTCTGGGACGGTAACCCCATTACCATCGAGCAGGGCGGTAATGACCGTATCTTCAACTCTGTGAAGCTGAAATACTTTAACGGACGGAACAGCGAGAGCCATCCGAGCTCGCTCGAAGATGGCCGAGTCGTGACGGACGAAGACAAAGTCAACGGCCAAGTCCTCTTCGGCGGCAAGGCCACAGTCAGAATCGAAGGAGATTATTTATTGTGAGCAAAATGAGAATTGAATTAGCAACTATACAGGATGTTCCTGAACTTCAGAAACTGCAACACAGGGCCTTTGGCCCACAATGCATAGAGCTGGGCTGGGAAGATGCACCACCAATGACGGAATCATTGGAACATGCATACGAGGACTTCGCACAATGTACGACGCTGAAAGTGCAGGACGAAGATGGACGTATCATTGGCTCCATCCGAGGCCGCTCGGCGACGAAGGAGACGCTTTGCTCTGCAAAGAACCCCACAGATTGAAGGTCACACTATCCGCGAATACTACAAAGAGAAGAGACCTTTATCCTAATTTACTCTTCCCCATCCTCTTCCATACGACAAATTCGATGTGTTTCCTTACGGGCCTCGCGCCAGCGGGGAAAATACTTGTCCATGAGGGCATGAAAGCGGGAGTTATGACTTGGCTCTAAAAGGTGGCATAACTCGTGAACTACGACATGCTCGACGCACCATTCCGGCAACAGTAGGACGTAGGCAGATATACAAATGCTTCGGTCTTTCACGTTGCACTGGCCCCAGCGCGAGATGGTGGGCTTGTAATAGACGATACTTGGTTTAACTCCCATTTCCTTGGCATGTTTTTCTATCATCGGCTCGACCAGCGCCTTCAATCGTTTCAATGCTTCGTCGGCTTGGGCGCGAGTGGCCAAAGGCAGTTTATTGAAAAACTCTGCCCGCTGCTTCTGTCGCTCGTAGGTCTTCTTTCTCGCCTCGTTGATCCAGTCTTTATGCTCCTCGATGAATGCCATTACCTTCTCACGTGGCATTCCGATGGGTGCCGACACATGCACATCGCCATTCTTCACGATGCGCATCGACAACCGGCTTGTCCGTCTGTATGTTACTTGAATCGCCATATCTTCTTTTGTTATACGTCTGGCCACGGCTCAAATTCCAATTCCAGCTCAATCCATTGTTTTTCTTCCTGTGGTGTGGCGTTCTTTTGATTGGAAACGCCCAAGCCTAACAGACGGATGGGATGGGAGTGAAACTCTACTTGATGCATCAGCTGTTTGGCCAAAGGCAGAATCTCGTCTTTGGTGCGGAGAATGTGATCAACGGTGATGCTGCGGGTGATTTGCTGAAAATCTAAGAATTTAACTTTCAATGTTAGGGTACGACCCTCGAAGTCGTTTTTCTCGATGCGTCTGACCAGTTCAAGCACTGTGTGATACAGATGAATGGTGACGGCAGCATTCTCACTGATGTCCGATTCAAAGGTCTGCTCACAGCTGACACTCTTCCGTTCCCATTCGCTGATAACAGGCCGGTTGTCGATGCCTCGCGAGAAGTCATAGAACACCTGCCCCATCTTGCCGAACTCCTGCGTCAGTCGGCTTAGTGACATATTTCTCAGGTCAAGGCCCGTGAATATACCCATTCGATGCATCTTCTCAGCGGTCTTCTGACCAACACCCCAGATCTTCTCTATCTTCAGTTGTGCGATGAAGTCCAAAGCCCTGTCAGGATGAATCACCGTCAGCCCGTCGGGTTTGCGCCAGTCGGAGGCTATCTTCGCCAGGAACTTGCAGTAGCTCACACCTGCAGACGCCGTCAGTCCCGTCGTCTCACGGATGCGCTGCTTAATCTCACGGGCAATATCCACGCCCAACTCTATTCCCTTCTTATTCTCCGTCACATCGAGGAAGGCTTCGTCGAGGGAGATAGGCTCTATCAAGTCGGTATAGTCGTGGAATATCTCATGTACCTGTGCAGACACCTCCTTATACTTCTGGAAATGCGGCTCCACGATGATCAGTTGCGGACACAGACGCTTGGCCACCTGAATGGACTGCGCCGAATGCACGCCAAACCGCCGAGCCTCGTAGCTGGCTGTTGATACCACACCCCGTTCGGCGTCGTGTCCTACCGCTATCGGCTTGCCACGAAGCTCAGGATTTTCTCGCTGCTCTACAGCCGCGAAAAACTGGTCCATATCCACATGAATGACTTTCATCAGCATCCAACGCATTTGCGTGCAAAGATACGAATAGTTATCGATATAACACCACTATGAGCATGAAAAACAGCCAAAAACCCATGATGGATGGTTAGTCGCTCCAACCTTCTTAGCTTTCTTCTTAACTGAAGAACGAACCCGTAGGCATGACGGCATCCTCGGCGACACAGCTGTTGTAGCGTTCGCGACTACGGCGTTCGCGGGCAAACATGGCACGGGTGCCTGCCTCGGTCTGCTGGAACTCCATGTGTTCCTCGATAGCGAAGGAGTGGGCCATGGCCTCCACATCGAGGTTGTCGGTGCCGATGAGCGTGAAGGTCCAGTTCTGCTTCTTCAGTTTCTCAATCATCGTGCGGATCATCTTCAGCGTCCATTCCTCGCTGCTATTCTCCTCGCCGTCGGTGATGATGGTCACCAGCACATGGTCACCGTCTTCAATTTGGGCATTGGCCTTTGGCCGAGTCTGCTCACGCTCGGAAGAGTCCAAGCAAGCTTGACTCTTCTCTTGCTCAATCGCAGCCTTGACCTTGGAGATACCCTTGCCGATGGCATCGTAGAGAGGTGTGCCGCCACCGGGGCAGTAGGCTTTCCAGTCCAAATCCTTGGTCTGCGCTGCGGGCAGGTTGTCGTAGTGCCAGGTGGTGTGGCCTGTATCGAAGGTGAGCAGGGTGATGAACTGCTCCTGGTCGGGGAACTTCTCCTGCATCTTGCGGACGGTCTGCAGGGTTTCGTTCATTCCCACAAAGGCTTGCTTGCGAATAACTTCCATAGAACCGCTCTCATCGACAATAATCAGGTTGTGAACTCGCTTGGTCTTAACATCATTCGTTTTCATAATCGTAACTTTTTAAATGGTGCACCAAAATTATCGATTATGTACTATCAGCAACTGTCAGACGAAGAGATTCTGAGCGGTTTCCGCGAGGGCGATGCCAACATTATCCGTGAGTATTTCTACGGATACTGTCAGGTGGGCTATAACATCTTCGACCAGCGGTATCAGCTGCGCGAGAAGGAGAACCTGGACTTCATGTCGCTGACTCACCAGTATGCGCTCTACCTGATGGAGCACGACTGGAAACCGCTGGAGGATCATTCGCCGAATGTCAGTCTGCGCACGTGGCTCATCAACGGGTTCCGCTATGTGGTACTCGACGCACTGAAATGGTATCGCAAGGAGTATGGCAGCATCACGTTCGAGGACTACCTGATGTCATTCGACGTGACCAGCGACCTGCGATTGCAGTTCAACCGGATGGTGGAGGATGTGTGCGACCATGCTCCGCTAGACCGTCAAGAACGGCTGATTATCGACATGCTGCTGTTGCAGGGATTCAAGTCGAAGGAGATTGCAGCGCAGATGGGGATGACCCCGTCGGCTATCTCGCAGAAGTATAAGAAACTGAAGGAACAGATCATCGTGCCGTATTTCAAGAAAAACTTCGATATGGACTTGGATATGCCGGAGGTTGTCTGGTTCTATGGCAGACATGGCAGAATCGATGGTTTGCGAGGATATGGACTTTATCAGAGAGGAAGTTATGGAACAGAAAAGGACAACACCGGAGTTTATCACAGAGCTGCAGCCGAACGAGATTTTTGTGTTTGGCAGCAATCTCAAAGGTATGCACGGCGGTGGTGCGGCGTATATCGCCTACCGCAAGTTTGGAGCCATCATGGGCCAGGGCGTGGGTCTGCAGGGACAGAGTTATGCTATCCCGACGATGCAGGGCGGCGTAGAGACCATCCGACCGTATGTGGACGAGTTTATCGCGTTCGCCAAAGAACATCAAGAACTGACGTTCCTTGTTACCCGCATCGGCTGCGGCATCGCAGGATTCACCGATGATGAGATTTCTCCGCTGTTCGAGAAGGCTCACGACGTGGAGAATATCGTGTTGCCACCAGGTTGGTAATATCATAATGAATGGGAAAAATCAGCCTTTTTCAAAAAAAAAACTCGAAAATGGCTGATTTTTGCTTGGCTACTTGACAGAAAAGTTGTGATTTTGCACCATCATCAAATAATAATTATGGTGTACAATAGCATCTCTATGGTCGCAGACGTGTTGGCAAATCCTATCTGGTTGAGGAAGTGTATAAGGATAAGATTGCGTTTCGTGCGTACGACTTCAAGGGAAAGACCGTCATTCCCATCGCCACCTCTGGCGGCAGCAGCATCAAGAAAGCCCGCAGTTGCACACAATGACCGTCACGGCTCAGACCGTCACATAGCAATGAACACGCTCAGAAATGGGGTTCCTCATTTTGCCTATAGTATCTGATAGCGGTCTCTATTAGTTCACGTTGTGCCATGAATGAGATGTAGCATGTCTTGACCAACTCCCAATTGTGGGTCAGCAATAGCACACCAATACATTTCTTGATGGTTGGCCAGAAAGCATTGCGGTTGGTTCGCATGTAGTCACGGATGATATCCTCGTCGCTGACACCGTATGACTTTAGCAGAGCCATACTCACAATACCCGTCCTGTCCTTGCCCGCAGTGCAGTGGAAGAGCGTACATTTCCCGTTCTCTGCATTCTTTCTCAGTATATCAACAGCTTTATCCAACAGGCTACGGCAGTATTCATCGGTAACGATGTCCTTATATAGTGCTTTGAAATCTGGCACCATTTCCTTCAGTTTCTCCGGGTTCTTTCTCAGATTGCGAATGATTGTCATCGCATCAGAACCTGTCTCGTGAGTAATGCCGACGGCTGCATCCTTCAGAATTGGGATTTGCAGGAACTCCACACCGTCTGGAATAGGATCAGGATATTCGGCAGATTCAATAGGTGTGCGGAGATCTATCACACAGGTGATATGATGTTTCCGGCACAGTTCGGCACATTCCTCCTTTGTGAGAATGCTGAGCTTACCACTACGCAGATAAAGTTCTTTTGGAACAATACCTCCAGCAAATGGTATTCCTCCAAGGTCACGCAGGTTTAGCTCAAATCGTTTCATTCAATGGGTTCCACAACCGCCTATACCAGAGTAGATGGCAGATGGTATGAACTATATCTTCTCTTTACAAGTTCCAATTTTGACATAGAATTAAAGTTTATGCCAAGTGTTTCTTCACAATCTCAGAGATGACTCGGCCATCAGCCTTTCCTGCCAACTGTTTGCTGGCTGTACCCATTACCTTTCCCATCTCCTTCATACTTGTGGCTCCAACCTCAGCAATGATCTTCTTCACCTCTGCCTCTATCTCCTCTTGGGAAAGTTGTTTCGGC
>CACYQO010000114.1 GCA_902776545.1 uncultured Prevotellaceae bacterium
GAGAACATTAAGGAACAGTCAATCGTTGAGTTGTACTCTAAGAACTAAAATCATTTAAATTAATGGCGATATTAGCATTTCAAAAACCCGATAAAGTCGTAATGTTGGAAGCCAGCGACAAATTCGGCAAGTTCGAATTTCGTCCCTTGGAGCCCGGTTTCGGTGTGACCATCGGAAACGCGCTGCGCCGCATTCTTCTTTCATCGCTCGAGGGCTATGCCATCAATACCGTGCGCATCGCAGGTGTTGAGCATGAGTTCTCCTCAGTACCTGGTGTAAAGGAAGACGTGACCAACATTATCTTGAACCTGAAGCAAGTGAGGTTCAAGCAAGTTGTAGAAGAATTCGAGAACGAGAAAGTCAGTATCACGGTCGAGAATTCTACTGAATTCAAAGCCGCAGACATTGGCAAGTATCTGACCGGATTTGAGGTGCTGAATCCCGATTTGGTGATTTGTCATTTAGATTCCAAAGCATCGATGCAGATCGACCTCACCATCAACAAGGGCCGTGGCTACGTCCCTGCTGACGAAAACCGCGAGTTCTGCACCGATGTGAACGTCATCGCCATCGATTCTATTTACACTCCGATCCGTAACGTGAAGTACGCTGTTGAGCCGTATCGTGTCGAACAGAAGACCGACTACGACAAGCTCGTGCTTGAAGTTACGACGGATGGTTCCATCCACCCGAAGGATGCCCTGAAAGAGGCTGCGAAGATCCTGATCTATCACTTCATGCTCTTCTCCGACGAGAAGATCACCCTCGAGAACACAGACACCGAGGGCAACCAGGAGTTCGATGAGGAGATCCTGCACATGCGCCAGCTGCTCAAGACGCGTCTCGTCGACATGAACCTCTCCGTTCGTGCCCTCAACTGCCTGAAGGCAGCAGACGTGGAGACCCTGGGCGATCTGGTACAGTACAACAAGACCGACCTCTTGAAGTTCCGCAACTTCGGTAAGAAATCGCTCACTGAGCTTGATGATTTGCTCGAGAGTCTGAATCTGTCGTTTGGAACCGACATTTCCAAGTATAAACAATAAGAAATTCAATCATCTCGGTCGTACTGCCAGTCACCGTAGCGCCATGCTCGCAAACATGGCTATCTCGCTGATCATGCACAAAAGAATCACTACGACCGTCGCCAAGGCCAAGGCCCTGAAGAAGTATGTAGAGCCCCTGATCACAAAGGCAAAGGAAGACTCTACCAACTCCCGTCGTGTCGTATTCAGCTACCTGCAGGACAAGGAAGCCATCAAGGAGCTCTTCTCTGCAGTGAGTGAGAAAGTCGGCGACCGTCCTGGTGGATACACCCGTATCATCAAGCTCGGAACCCGTCAGGGTGACGCTGCCCAGGTTTGCTTCATCGAGCTCGTCGACTTTGATCCTGAAATGGCAAAGGATACGAAGAAGAAGTCTACACGCCGTTCTCGTAAGTCTGCTTCCAAGGCAGAGGCAGCTCCCGCTGCTGAGGAGAAGAAGGCTGAGGCTCCTGCTGAAGAGGCACCTGCTGTTGAGGCAAAGGAAGAAGCTAAGGCTGAGTAATAATCCCATTGGATTATTCAGAGTAATCAGACTACTCAGACCATCTATAAGAGAAGCTCGCATCCGTTTGGATGCGGGCTTTTTTTCACCTTTCCACTTTTTCACCTTTTCACCTTTTCACTTTTCCTCCTTTTTCCTTTATAGGGTTTTTCCTATTCGTTTTTCGGGAAAATCCCTTTTCGGTTTGCAGAATAATGCTTACCTTTGCACCGTTGAACATTAAAACATGGACGATATGAAGAAGACATTGGTAGTATCACTCGGCGCCCTGATGCTTTTGAGCAGCTGCGGCACTTATGCAGGTGCAGGCGCCGTTACTGGTGGTAGCTTCGGCTCCATCATCGGTTCAGCCATCGGAGGCATCTCCGGCGGATGGCGTGGTAGTAATGTAGGTTCTCTCATCGGTATGGCAGGCGGTGCTGTGGTAGGAGCAGCGATAGGTTCTGCTGCCGACAGGGCTGAGCAGCAGCGGTATGAGGAGTATGCCGAACAGCGTCGTCAGCGTCGTTATGAGGATTACGCACGGACACGGGCCAGTGAGCGTCGTACGCCGCAGTACGGTCAGAACAGCGAACAGCGTGGCTACGATGGTCAGGGTGACTACAACAATGATCAGAGTGGTTTCGACGGCAGCAACAACGGTGATGATCGTTTGTTTGGCTTCGACGAGAACTTCAATGCCAAGCCCGACAGTGTCAGTGTGACCGCATTGTCTCTGCCTGCCATCGAGATCCGCAATGCCCATATCATCGACGCCACCCATGATGGTATGCTGAGCCGTGGCGAAGAGATAAGGATGGTGTTCGAGGTGTATAACAATTCTTCGGTACCCGTCTTACAGATCCAGCCCACGGTGTCTGAGATCACTGGCAACAAGCATATCCACATCTCTGAGAATGTCCTTGTGGAGAGTATCATGCCAGGCCGTGGCATCCGCTATACGGCCGTCATCAAGGCTGACAACCGTCTGAAGGATGGTGAGGCCATCATTCGCATCAGTGTCCTCCACCAGAACAAGGAGGTCGCCTCACAAACTAAAGAGTTCCCCATCCACACGAGCAGATAGTATATAGGCACGGATTAACACGGCCTTATATAATAAGGACACGGCTTTCTACAGGGATAGGAAGTCGTGTCTTTGTAAAAGCCGTGTTAATCCGTGCCAAGAATAAGAATGAGTGGAAAACTTATTTCCCTTCCTGTTGTTTCTTCTTGTACTGATCCCTTAGTTCCATCCAGATGGGCTTTGTGGCTGAGCCTTCGTTTGTGCCGATGTCAAATTCCGGCAGGTCGATGAAGTCCTCAGGCCTGAAGGGTATGGCGGTGGGGTCGTAGCGCTCTACGGTGACGGGGGCGATACCCTGAGAGATGATGCCGAGTTCACGGGCTGCACGTACGGAGAGGTCGATGATGCGGCCCTTGACATACGGTCCACGGTCCGTCACCCTCACGATCACCACCTTGCCGTTGGCAGGATTGGTCACCTTCAGCAGCGTGCCGAAGGGGTAGGTGCGGTGGGCACACGTCAGACTGTCATGGTGCAGCCTTTCGCCGCTGGCCGTCTGCCTCCCTGAGAACTTCTTGGAATAAAACGATGCCTTACCCTTTTGAACGCCTTGGGCGTTGAGAAGAGGAAAGAGGAAGGAGGAAAGAGGAAAGAGAATACCAATAGTCAGTATTGATACTCGTGACAGTCTCTTCTTGCAGAAATTGATGGATCTCTTACTGCAAGATTCCTGTGTCTTTACTAATCTCTTCCACTTTCCACTTTCCACTTTCCTCTTTCCACTTTCCTCTTTCCACTTTCCTCTTTCCTCTATACTATTCCTTGTGCCAGCATGGCCTTGGCAACCTTCATAAAGCCGGCAACGTTGGCACCCTTCACGTAATTGATATAGTCGCCCTCCTTGCCGTATTTCACGCACTGGCCATGTATGTTCGACATGATCTGATGCAGGCGCTGGTCCACCTCCTGGCTGCTCCAGGCGAGACGCATCGAGTTCTGTGTCATCTCCAGACCAGACGTAGCCACACCGCCGGCGTTCACGGCCTTGCCAGGAGCGAAGAGCTGTTTGGCGGCGATGAACTTCTCCGCAGCCTCTGCCGTACAGCCCATGTTCGACACCTCAGCCACGCACAGCGGCTTGTTGGCGAGTATCCTGTCAGCATCCTCGCCGTTCAGCTCGTTCTGGGTGGCACAGGGCAGATAGATGTCCGCCTTCTGCTCCCAAGGCTTCTTACCAGGATAGAACGTGGCACCGTCGAACTCCTCCACATACGGCTCGCAGACGTCGTTGCCTGAGGCCCTCAACTCCAGCATAAACTCGATTTTCTCGGCGTCCAGTCCTGCAGGATCATACACATAGCCGTCAGGACCGCTGATGGTGATTACCTTCGCACCCAGTTCCGTGGCTTTCTTGGCGGCACCCCAGGCCACATTGCCGAAGCCGCTCAGGGCGACGGTTTTGCCCTTGATGTCCAGTCCGTGCTCTTCCAGCATCTGGTGTACGAAGTAGAGGGCACCATACCCCGTGGCTTCTGGCCTCAGGATTGAGCCGCCCCATTCCATGCCCTTGCCCGTGAGCACACCCTGGAACTGATGCGTCAGTCGCTTATACTGTCCGTAGAGATAGCCAATCTCCCTGGCTCCCACGCCGATGTCTCCTGCCGGCACATCCTCGTCAGGGCCGATGTGGCGATACAGCTCCGTCATGAATGCCTGACAGAACTTCATCACCTCGTTGTCGCTCTTGCCGCGGATGGAGAAGTCCGAGCCGCCCTTGCCGCCACCCATGGGCAGGGTAGTGAGGGCATTCTTGAAGGTCTGCTCGAAACCGAGGAACTTCAGGATGCTCAGGTTCACCGAAGAGTGGAAACGCAGGCCGCCCTTATAGGGGCCGATGGCGCTGTTGAACTGCACACGATAGCCTAAGTTCACCTGCACCTCACCTTTGTCATCCACCCAAGGCACGCGGAACGTGATGACTCTCTCTGGCTCCACGATACGCTCGATAATCTTGGCCTTCTCAAACTCGGGATGCTGGTTATACACGTCCTTTACTGACTCCAGCACCTCTCTGACGGCCTGTAGATACTCTAACTCGCCCGGATGCTTCCGCTCCAGGTCTTGCATGATTTTAGTTACTTCCATAGCTTGTTGTTTTAAATATCTTTTGGTTCTAAATCTTACTCAGCGCCTGCTTGATGTCGTCGAGGATATCCTCTACGTCCTCAATACCCACGGAGAGACGTATCAGGTCAGGGGCCACGCCAGCCTCCAACAGCTGTTCGTCAGAAAGCTGACGGTGGGTGTGCGAGGCAGGATGCAGCACACACGTACGGGCATCGGCCACGTGCGTCACGATATTGATCATCTCCAGTGAGTCCATCCACTTGATGGCGGTCTCACGGTCGCCCTTCAGTCCGAAGGCAATCACGCCGCAAGAGCCGTTGGGCAGATACTTCTGTCCGAGGGCATAGTGGGGATCGTCCTTCAGTCCGCAGTAGTGTACCCATGCCACCTTCTCGTTGTCGTGCAGGAACTCTGCCACCTTCTGCGCGTTCTTGCAGTGCTGTGCCATACGCAGATGCAGCGTCTGCAGACCGAGGTGCAGCAGGAACGCGTTCTGCGGAGCAGGAATCGATCCGAGGTCGCGCATCAACTGCGCCACGAGCTTCGTCGTAAAGCCCATCTTGCCGAAGGCCTTCACATAGGTCAGGCCGTGGTACGACTCATCGGGCGTACACAGTCCGGGGAATTTCTCTGCATGGGCGAGCCAGTCGAAATTGCCGCTGTCCACCACGACACCGCCCACCTGCGTAGCCAGTCCGTCCATATACTTCGTGGTGGAGTGGGTGACGATGTCTGCGCCCCACTCGAAGGGACGGCAGTTCACGGGTGTGGCAAACGTATTGTCGACGATCAGGGGCACCCCGTTCTTATGGGCGATCTTGGCGAAGCGCTCAATGTCGAACACGGCGCAGCCCGGATTCGAGATCGTCTCGCCGAACACTGCCTTCGTGTTCGGACGGAAGGCTGCCTGTATCTCCTCGTCGCTGGCCTCCTGTGAGATGAACGTGCAGTCGATGCCGAGCTTCTTCAGCGTTACGCCGAAGAGGTTGTAGGTGCCGCCGTAGATCTCGTTCGAGGTGATGAAATGGTCGCCGGCCTGGCAGATGTTGAAGATGGCATAGAAGTTCGCTGCCTGACCTGAGGATGTCAGCACAGCACCCACACCGCCCTCCAGCGTGGCGATCTTCGCTGCCACGGCGTCGTTCGTCGGGTTCTGCAGGCGGGTGTAGAAATAACCCTCCTTCTCGAGGTCAAACAACTTCGCCATCTCGTCAGAGTCATCGTATTTGAAGGTTGTACTCTGGATGATAGGCAATTCTATCGGTTCTCCGTTTTTGGCTTTATACCCTGCCTGTACACAGAGCGTGCCTTGTTTCAATTTCTTCATCTTATTACTTTTGTTTTAAGTTTCTGAGTGCAAAGTTACGCATAATAATGGAGAAAACCAAATATTATTTGGATTTTCCTTGTTCGTTCCAATAATATTTCATACCTTTGCATCATTATTACTAATGATTTGACGAAAAAATGAACGCTATATGAACTTCCTTGAAGAAAGAATCTTGACTGATGGAACGATTATGGAGGGTAATGTCCTGAAGATAGACAACTTCCTGAACCACCAGATCGACATCGGCATTATCCGCCAGATTGCTTACGAATTGAAACGCCGTTTCGAAGGCATAGAGGTGAACAAGGTGCTGACGATCGAGGCCAGCGGCATCGCCATCGCCACGATGCTCGGCCATCTGTATGACGTTCCCGTCGTGTTTGCTAAGAAGAGTGAGACGGTCAACAGCACTGATGCCAAATACGTGTCGCAGGCTTATTCGTTCACGCATAAGAAGCTGAACAAGGTGTTCGTCTCACGGCCTTATCTGCACGATACCGACCGTGTGCTGATTGTCGACGATTTCCTGGCCGATGGCCAGGCTACCCATGCACTGATCGACTTGGTGCATCAGGCAGGTGGCCGTGTGGCTGCCATCGGCATCGCTGTAGAGAAGGGGCAGCAGAAAGGCGGTCGCCTGTTGCGTGAGGAAGGCTACCGTCTGGAGTCTGTGGCCATCATCGAGGAAATGGACTGGAAGACGCAGACGATCCGCTTCCGCGAATAAACATGATAACGATAATTTAAAACATGATATAATTATGGAATCATTTGAGTTATTTGGATTTAATATCTATGCCTGGATTACTATAGTCACAGTGCTTTCGATGTTCACGGTGTTGCTGCTCACCAAGCTGCGGGCTTCAGCAGCACGAGCGTCGTCGTCATCGGCGTACTGTTCATCGTCGTGGCGGGACTCATGCATACGGGTGTGCTCCAGTGGATAGTGAAGAATCTCTTGGGACAGCCCAGTTCCTTTTCCAAGGCTGTCGTCCGCCTAATGCTCCCTGTGGCTGCGCTAAGTTCGTTCCTCAGCAATACCACCGTCGTGGCCCTCTTCGTGAATATCGTCAAGATGTGGTCGAAGAAACTTAATATCTCCCCCTCCAAGTTGCTCATCCCTCTGAGCTATGCTTCGGGCATGGGAGGTGTGTGTACCTTGATCGGAACACCGCCGAACCTCATCATCTCTGGTCTCTATGCCGAACATACTGGCACGGCGATGAACATCCTTACCACCACCATCCCCGGTCTCTTCTGCCTCTTCGTCGGCGTGCTCTCCATCATCGCCATGCGCAAGCTCCTGCCTGACCGTAAGGCACCCGACAGCGCTTTCGAGTCGACTGGCGAGTACACCGTGGAGCTGAGGGTGCCGTCAGACAATCCCTACATCGGCAAGACCCTCTCTGAGGCTGGACTCTACCACGTCAACGGTGGCAGCCTGATCGAGATGTATCACTTCGATGATATCCAGACGCCCATCTCAGAAGACGAACCCATCATGGGCGGTGACCATCTGGTGTATGCCGGACAGATCGACGAACTGATCGAGATGGCAGATAGCCACCAGCTTGTGGCCGCCGACCACCATGTCTTTACGATGAGCGAGCTGGACATGAACGTCCAGATCCGCACGGCCTACGTCAACTTCGGCAGTAGTCTGATAGGCAAGACTATGATTGGCAGTTCGTTTGAGAAGGACAACAATCTGATGCTGGCAGCTGTTGCCCGTCGCGGCGAACGCATCAACGAGGCACCGCGACAGGTCGTGCTGCAGGCTGGCGACACGCTACTGTTCCTATGTCCGAAGAACGTCAAAATCAATACCTCTTCCTTGACAGGAGACCTCCATTTCTTCGACTCCGACGATGTGCCCAACATCGGGCGTGGCACGCTGGTCTCCACCACCATCATGATCCTCATGGTCGTGCTCTCTGCCCTCAATGTCATGCCGCTGCTGCAGTGTGCCTTCCTCGCTGCGATGGCTATGCTCGCATTCCGTTGCTGTACCCCAGCGCAGGCGATGAAGTCCATCAATGGCGAGATCCTCATGGTCTTTGCAGGTTCCGTCGTGCTGGGACTTGCCATTCAGAAGACGGGTATTGCTGAGCGTCTCGCCTTCGGCATCCTCGATGTCTGTGGCACCAATCCGCTGGTGGTCATGACGGCCATCTGTTTCGTGGGCACGTTCATCACCGAGTTCATCTCCAACACGGCGGCGGGCGCCATGTTCTTCCCCATCATGTACCAGGCGGCAGAAAAGCTGGGCTACGAGCCGTTCCCGTTCCTTGTGGCTCTGATGATCAGCGTCAGCTCCAGCTTCGCCACGCCCATCGGCTCGCCCACCCACATGCTGGTCTACGGCCCTGGCGGCTACCGTTTCAGCGACTTCATTCGCATCGGCCTTTTGATGAACATCATCATCCTCGCCGCCAACATCCTCATCGTGAACATCATCTATCCGCTCACCCCTCTGCACTAATCATCCTGGCGGGAAATAAACACATAAAGAGGGAATCTGGTTTTCGCCAGATTCCCTCTTTCTTTCCCCTCCTAAGTTAGGAGGGGTGCCCGTAGGGCGGGGTGGTCTGCGCTCGGCTCTGCCGCTTGCTACCAAAGGGACGCAAGAACCGCCTCCTTACATCGCTATCGGTCCAAACCCCATGCAACTCGTCGTTCCGATCGCCGTCAAGAATGCCGTGAGCGCAGCTACTATCACCTTCACCGCCAGCTCAATCATACGCTGCTTCTTCATAATTTACCTCCTTTTTTCTGTGTTATTTCTCCCCCTAAGTTAGGGGGAGCCAGAGGGGGTCTGAAGAAGCGAACAGTTTCCCGCGTTCAGACCACCCCTCGCTCGGCTTTGCCGCTTGCTACCGAAGGGGCGCAAGAACCCCTCCTAACTTAGGAGGGGAAGAGATTACCCGCCTGCTCCAGGACGCTCGTCGTCATCACCGCCGTCATCACCGCCGCCGCTGTTGCCGCCGTTCTCACCGCCAGAGGTACCGCCGCCGCTCTGAGAACCGCCCTGCTCCGAGGATCCATTCTCACCGTTACCCGTGCCGCCGTTCTCCTCATCTTCCTCCTCCTTCGGCAGGAAGCTGTCGATGTTGATAAACTCAGCCTGCTTCAGGAACTCACGCGAACTGATGTTCTGCTCCTGTTCCTGCTCCGGCAGGAAGCGGATGTGCAGGCCCTTCACGTTCTTCAGGATGTTGAACTTGTCCTTCGTCACTGCGCCGCCCTTCTCGCACTCCAGCGTGGTGTAGAACGTACCCAGGCCCTCGATCTTCACCTTCTTCGAGTTGAGCAGCATCTCCAGCAGGCAGCTGCGG
>CACYQO010000115.1 GCA_902776545.1 uncultured Prevotellaceae bacterium
TATAAGGAGAGATACACGCCGATGATGCAGGTGCTGGACGGTTGGGGCTGGTCGTTCTCGGCCAAGTTCTCCGATGGCTCGGTCATCTCTTCGCATGGCGAGAATGCCGGGCCTAGGGGTGATGGACTCAAACGGATCCGCAGCTATATGCAGGAACTGGTTTCACATATATAGTTTTATTGCTATGCTTTGCGACTTTTTGGGGGTGAGATACGTCTAAAGGTGAAGAACACGCATCGGAGTGGCGTAGGAGGTATCTCAGAGGAATAGAGCAAATAGCCTCGGTGTGAATTCACCGAGGCTATTTGCTTTTTACTATATATAAATAAGGTGTAGTCGCGGGGGCAGGTATTTGGGTATACCCAGCACTGTCCCCGCGACTATTTTGACTTTTTTTCGAGTCAAATGCGACACCTGTGTCAAGTTTCCGACTCGTTGTTACAAAACACCCCGATGTGTCGCAACAAACGTGAACGAAAAACATGAAAAAAGTTGGAATGAGCTGAAATCCGTCGTAACTTTGCATCAGAAATCAGAAATGATATCGATCTTTGACTTACTGATACAAACATAATATAAAGGTTTGATACACAGCGCCTTGAGCGCTTACTGCATCAGTCTCTGCCCTGACTGAATCCCCAAAAAGGGCAAACAACAAAAACATGACAACAAAAAAGAATTTGGTAAAGTCGATGCTCATGAGCATCCTTACCGCAGGTATTTTCAGTTTTTCATTCAGTCTCGCTTCTTGCAGCGATGATGAATTAGTAGACAACGGCATGAGCGCCGAAATGACTCATGAGCAGGAGTACAACGGACCGCTACAGGAACCCTACGGACTGTCCTTCTATGACTTCGAGGCGATTGATGACGTGACGATCCTCAATGCCGACACCACGCAGATCTCAGTAAGCAAGGCACTGGCCGACAAGCTGGGCATCGCGTCGTTCGTTGGTCACCCGATGGGTATCTGGGACCTCCCCGAGCACCGCGCCTATCTGCGCCGCGCCACCAAGGAGAAGCTGGAAGGCGACCGCTACATCCTCAATGTTATCCAGTCTTCCATTGCTGAGGTGCTGGCAGGAAATGACAAGGAATATCAGCTGAGCACCGAGGTCTATGTGAACACCGACCCCGTATCGACCCGCACCCGTGCTATTGAGAACAACACGTCGGAGGTTGCAGCACGCTACATCGACGAGAAGAACGTGATCCACCCGATGGCCATCACCTTCAGACGTGCTGAAGGCGACCAGAGAGCCCTGACGCGCAACGCTGCTGCTGAAAATGGCATCTACGGCACCTATCTGCCCGAGCACCTGCTGGGATTGCAGAACGACCCTGCCACACGTGGCATAGTGGACGATTTCTTGGATTTGATTTCGGATGGCCTTGATATTGTTGGTAGTTGGTTTAAAGATGTAGCAGTAGGGTCTATAGAATGGTTCAAGGCCCAGGCTAAGGCCATGGAAAAGTGGCTGAAGGAGAACACCAAATACAACATTAATTGGGATAAGCATAACACCCTTATCAACATTGACTCCAAGGTGGATACGAAGATCCCCATCCAGCTGGGCGAAGACAGCAAGGACACCATCAATGTCTATGTGGAGGCTCCCCCCAATCTGCGACGCTTCGAGGCCAGTGTTGACGGACGTTTCAACTTCGAGCCAGAGGTCCGCATCGGATTCGACGGCAAGCTGGAACTGCCTGACGACAAGCAGAAAATAGATCTTGTAGAGCTCGACGGCATCACAGTAGTCTTTAACATCGGCTACGTTCCCTTCTGTGTAGATTTCAATCCCTCACTCTATCTGAAGTTCAAGGCTGAGGTGGAAGGCAAGGCCACGATGGGTGTCAAGTACGAGTTCGACTCCTGGTTCAAGGGTGGCTGGGTATCAGCGAGAGCAAGGTCACCAAGAGCAAGGTCAGCTTCATCACTCCTACTGCCGAGTTCAACGCCAGTGCAGGTGTCGGCCTGATGTTCGGATGCGAGATGATCATCGACAAGTTGGCAGGTCCTGAGCTGGCAATAGGCCCTCAGCTCACAGCCGACGCTGGTCTGACCATCGCCCCATTCGAGAAGAATCCTATTGACTTTAACGCATCGGTGGATTTCGGAATCACTGGTGAGGTTGGTGCCAAGATCAAGGTATGGAAATGGGAACTTGCTGAGTGGAATACTAATCTGGACTTCGGTCTGAACTGGAACATCTTCAAGTACCCCAAGGACAACAGCAACGGCGACAAGAATGCTGAGGACTACTCTGACGACAACGAGGTGCAGAAGAATGTCGATCAGATTACCAGGAATTTCGAAAAAGATATTGAGAAGTACAAAATTCAGGCTCAGGTAAATTACGACTATGCAAATCTCATCAATACTGTTAAGGCTCGTTATAGCGATTTCAATACACGTGTAAAGAAAGTAGCTCAGTTGGCATATAGTCTGAGCAAGACAGATTTCTTGGAAATTTCCGAAGCGTGGGTGATTCAACAATTGCAACAAAACACGATTTGCAGGAACAAACTCGACCAGCGTCCTATTGAGGAGAAGGCAGATCAGGCCTATCTGGAGCTGCTGAATATGGAGAAATCCTACACTGAAGAGTGGAGTAAAGTTGATAAGAATTTCTATCGAGTAAAGAATGAGTTGCTCAAAAACACTAGAATACTACAACACTTTCAAAACTCTTCATGGAACGAATTTAATGAAATATTTGACGAAGCCATGAAATATTGGAAAGTTATGCATAACAGTTTGCCAGAAATTAGTACGCATGATATTTCGTTCTTAGAATGTTATATGTTAGGAATCTGGGAAGGAACAATTGATCGATTGAAATAATCTCTCTCATACAAAGAAAAGCGGGCCTTGCGGCCCGCTTTTTTTTTGCTGCCACCTAAAATATCTTTTTTTCTTGCAAATGTTTGACTGATTCGAAAAAATATCCTATATTTGCATCGAGAAGTGTGAAACTAAACTTAAAAGGTATGAAACGAACTGCTGATTTTTGGTTGCTGGCCGCCATCCTGACGATGGTGCAGATGCTGGCATCGTGTAGTGAGAATGACGTTCCCGTGGCCTCTGCCACTGACCCGCTGGATGCCTACAAGGACAGGTCTATATCGCCCGGCGACGACTTCTACATGTATTGCAACGGGGGCTGGATAGCCGAAAACCCTGTTCCGGAGGGAGCTATTGAAAACAGCATCTATATAGATGGCGATGCCATGAACAGGAAGCAGTATGATGAGATGATGGCCGAAGAGCCCCTCTTCAAGCGCCTTTTCAGCGATGCGGCGCATGTACTCGACTCGAAGGAAGCCTCGCGGGCTTTTCTGGATACCTGGCTGGCTAAGTTGCCGACTCCTGACAACACTACCACTGAAGAGTACTTGCGCCTGATAGGCCGTTTTGCCAAAGAGGGGGTGCCTGGTATGGTGTCGTTGAAATCCGACATTGAAAACTCGATGGTCATTCAGATGTGGATTACACCCGATCTTCGCGTCAAAGATTCCTCGAAAACACCCGCACCCGACGACGGCAAGAAAGCACTCCTGCTGATTGCCGAGGGGCTGGGCATCCCTCAGTCGTGCGTCTTGATCTCGGAAAAAGACAAAGGATACAAGAGGGCTGCAAGCCTGATGACGCTCTCGTCCGAGGAAATCTATAATCTCATCCGGGAGAGTCTGGAAGGTCTGGAGAGATTCATGACCGACGGTGCTGAAGAACAAGCAGAATTTGAAGTTGAGGCCAACACCATCTACCTGAAGAACTACCTCTTTGCCAAAAGGTATGGCTCGGAGGAAGTGAAGGCGAAGTATCTGGACTACTGCAAGAAAATACAGGCCAGGATGAGTCAGCGTATAGAACAACTGGACTGGATGAGCGATGCCACCAAAGCCCGTGCGCGGGCAAAGATCGACAACCTGCTGTTTATGATAGGCTATCCCGACAAATGGATTGAGGAGGCCTTGGTGACAGAAGAACAGTTAAACGATGTCGGTTGCTTTTTGGAAGAGTTGTTCCTGTTGGGGCGTTGCGATTTGGTCAGATACCTGACCATCGCCGGAAAACCAAAACGGGATCATGTGATGGATTATTTAATCTGTTACAAGATCTACCTCTACGATATCAATGCCTACAGTCTGGTGAGCCAGAATGGACTGTTTGTCTCGCTGGCTTACTTGCTGCCGCCATTCGATTTAAGAGGTGACTCTGAGGCTGAGACCTTTGCCAGCCTGATAACCGTCGGGCACGAGATGACACACCTGCTTGATGCGGTCGGATCGACCTATAATGAGCATGGCATGAGGGAAGACTGGTGGACGGCAACCGACAAAGCCGCCTTCGACGAGCGCTGCAAGCTGCTGATCGACTGCTACTCCAGCATGGAGGTGGCTCCGACGCTCATGCCTGGTGTATATTGCGACGGCGAAAAGACGCTTTCAGAGAATATCGCCGACCTGGGCGGATTCAATGTGCTACTGGATGTCTATACCGAACACCTTCAGCAGCAGGGCTTCCGTGGCGAAGACCTGAAGGCTCAGCAGCGAAAGTTCTTTGAGTCTTCTGCCGACCGCTACCGTGCAAGCCTGTCGGAAGATGGGCTGAAAGTCTTTCTTGATGACGTACATGCACCCTATCGTGAGCGCGTGAACGGTATGGTGAGGAACAACGACCTGTGGTATGAACTCTACGACGTAACCCCTGATGACAAATTGTTCCTGCCCGCAGAAAAGCGTGTCAGGATTTGGTAAAAAATAATGGAATATATGAAACGATTATCAAACATCTGCATGCTCGCCGCCATCCTGATCATTGGCGGTATGATGGCGCTGACATCGTGTAGCGAGAGTAGCAATCCCGTGGTTTCGCCCGACGGGCCACAAGTAGAGGATCTGGCCGACGTCACCGTCATGATCTATGGTTCGGGAGGCGGAAGCCTCGACCCGAATCTGATCACAAAACTACGCAGGATCTACGATGCCGATCCTGAGAGTTTCGAGCGGGTGAAAGTGGCAGTCCAGTATAAGTTCTCACAGCCGAAGAAAGTTAAAAGCTGGCCCAACGAGGAGGCGAAGAATGAATTCTATGCCACCCTTGAGCGCGAAGGTGAGGAGTATGTGGAGAGAAATGCCGGTGGAAAGGATTACTATCGCTGGATGGGGGCGAAGGGCAACGCCACCTTGCGCTACGTGATTGACCCCGAGCAGACGCTCTACAGACAGTCGAAAACTAGTTGGCTCCCTGATGACAACATGGACATCACCCATCCCGATTCGTTAGCCAGTTTCATCCGCTGGGCGGCGCAGCAATGTCCAGCCAGGAAATATGTGCTGCTAATGACTGACCACGGACGCGGGTTCCTGCCCCACGAGGAGGCCGACCCCAACGAGATCATCATCACCCGCTCGATGGTGGAGGACATGGGGCACGACCGTCGCCACTTCACCGCCAAAACGCTCCACCAAGGGATCCAGAGATCGGGCATTCCGATTACGACGCTTTATCTCGACCTTTGTCTGATGAACACCCTCGAATATCAGTTCGAGATGAAGGACCTGTGCGATTATATCGTGGCTTCCACCTATTCCACCCTGGGAATCTGCTTCTTTGATGATTTGGTGGATTGCCTGGCAAAGCACCCTCAGGACATGGCCACCGCATTGACACGCACCATTGAACTGGCGATGGAGCAGCAGGAGCAGTCCAACGAATCAGACATCTTATATCTGGACTATACGGTGACGCGTACCGACCGCCTCGACCACCTGGGAAGTGTGATGCGCGAGTTTACCGACCGTCTGTGCGACACGTATGAAAACGGCACACCCGAGCAGCAGCAGGCGATAGACCAGGTGACTGCCAAGGCTGTCAAGGTGAGCGCCATGAATCCCTTCTACGACGTGGCCAAGTACATGTCGGCCATCATGCGCGCCCTGCCTGAGGTCTATGGCGATGAATTCTACGAAGAACTGAAGAAGGCTTTCAACGACTGTCTGGTGGCGCAAGTCTATAGCAAATATCTCACGAGCCACGACTATCAGGTGGACTACAGCGTGCTCATGGGCACTCAGGGGCACTATATGTGGGGGCGTTGGATGCAACAGCTTGATAAGACTTATGCCATATCTACCATCTGGTCGTACGAGGCCGACGGTACGCTCTACGAATACAATGTAAACGATCCGGTCTTTAACGACGAAGACGATACCTTCACCTACACCCCAGAATTAGTAGCCACGAGCACATGGGCTGGTACGTTGGCCTCGGTCTATGAGACAACCGTTTTCGACAAGACCGTGGGCTGGAGCCGCTGGATACGTATGAACCGCCAAGAGCCTACGCTCTGGTGCAAGAACGATTTCGAAGATGAACTGGATGATGATGACCAATAATAATTCCATACACCATCTGTAAAAGCGCTAAGCCTCATGTATGTTTTACATGGGGCTTTTTCTTTTTTCCTGCCCTTGATGCGACACCTGTGTCAAGTTTCCGGCTGGTTGTTACAAAACACCCCGATGTGTCACAACAAGCCGGAGCGAAATGCTGATGATTGTTTGGAAACAGACGGAATAATCCCTAACTTTGCAGCATAACAAATAAAAATAGGTAAAGTTATGACAACAAAAAAGAATCTGGTTAAGACGATGCTCATGAGCATCCTGACCGCAGGAACAATGATGGGTTTCACCGCTTGCTCAAGCGAAGAAGACGTGTTGATGGAAACCAAGGGCAATGTGTCGTTGGACATCAACCAGTATGCCACTGCAGAGCGCACTGTGCTGGTGTATCTGGCAGGGAAGAACAATCTGTCGGAATCGCTGCAGACGAATCTGGAGCAGATGAAGGCTGGCTCGAAGTGCATCGGCAGCAACACGCTGCTGGCCTTCGTCCGTCGCGACATACAGGGTGAGCAGCCTTGGCTGGCACGTATCAGTAACGGTGAACTGGCAGACTCTCTGTCGCTCGACGATATGGGCATCAGCACCAGCAATATGCAGGCTTGCAATCCTGAGCTGATGGAGCAGGTGCTGAAGTATGCCTACAGCCACTATCCCGCCAATGAATACGGCCTGGTGCTGGGTGGACATTCCACTGGCTGGCTCATCGAACAGGAGCCTGACGACACACGTGCCTTCGGCGTCGACAATGGCGACGGCTACGCCTATAGCAGCAGAAACAGAAGGTGGATCAACGTGCCGACGATGGCCAACGTGCTGGAGCGCGTGCCTCACCTGAAGTTCATCTTCGCCGACTGCTGCAACTTCATGTGCCTGGAGACGATGTACGAGCTGCGCAACGTAACGGACTACATCATCGGCTCGCCAGCAGAGATCCCCGCCGAGGGTGCTCCCTACGAACAGATCATGCCTGCCTTGTTCGAGAAGAACACATTCTGCTCATCCATCATCGACATCTATCACAGTGCCCAGAACGGCGAAGTGCCCCTCTCAGTAGTGAAGACCAGCGCCATGGATCAGCTGGCCAGTGCCACCCGCTATGCCCTCGACATGGTGCAGGAAAAGATCGGCAACGGCTATGCCGAAACACAAGGACTGATACACTACGGCTACAGCGGCTCGAGCATACAGTTCCATCAGGAGTACAACCTCTTCTACGATGCCGGAGACTTCTTCCGCTCACAACTGCCGGAGAGCGACTACCAGCAGTGGAAGCAGGCCCTGGACGAGGCCGTCGTCGAGAAGCGCTTCGCCAAAGAGTGGCGTAATACTTTGCCCGGAACAACGAGGACATCAAGCAACTGAAGTGGTACCAGTCCGTAGGCTGGTAATACAAGGAAACGGCATGTGACATGAGAAGCGGGCCTTGCGGCTCGCTTTTTTTGTGCACTCTGCAACAAAAAATAGCGAAAAACACTTATTTTTTTGGAAAGGACGGAAATATTTTGTATCTTTGCAACTGAAATAGATATTTGTTTTATATAAGGTTACAAAGTATGAGAATAAGGGAGATTAACATTGCACGGTTCTGGCTCGCCGTTATCCTGGCTGTGTGCAGTATGACGGTACAGGCACAGGATCCCACTCCAAGGAATTTGCAGAAAAGATACAACAATTAAACGATACGGAAGATGAAGACTGAATTCAGAGAAGAAAACCAGAACTATGTGATGACCTTCGAAGGTCGTCTCGACACGCCGTCGTCACTCCAGGTGGAACGCGACATGCAGGTGCTCTACAACTGTGAGGGGCATGACATCATCCTCGACTGCACCAATCTGGAATACATCACCAGCAGCGGTATGCGTCTCTTTCTTGATTTGCTGAAGGTAGCCAAGAGCAAGGGCAGCAAGTGTACTATTGTAGGGCTCAACGACGAGATCTACGCCATTTTCGACGAGGTGGGTTTCATTAATCTCTTTGATATACGCCAAACGCTATGACGGAACAAGAAATCAAGGAGATGCAGGCCGAGATAGAGCGGCTGAGAGCCGACAATGCGCGATTGCAGTCTGAGATGATACGCCTTGTCAGCCGTAACCTCAATCTCAGCGAACAGTTAGAGGTGGATGTGGAGCTGCATCGCCGTTTCGAAGTGGCACGAACATTGATGAAGGAGAATATCGAGCGGCAGCGCAATGCCGACCTGCAGGACGACGGTCAGTTGTTGGCCTTGATCGACCTGCGGCTCGAAGAGAAGCGTTCCCACCTGAATCCCGACTTCGACACCAAGCAGTTGGCCGAACTCATCGGCGTCAGTCAGGAACGTCTCAACAAGCTCTTCCGCAACAAGTCCATCTACCGTACACCAGAGGCCTATATCGACAACCTGCGCACGATCAACGCCATGCGACTGTTGCGTACCCAACCCAACTACAGCATTGCTGCCATTTCCGAGGCTTCGGGCTTCAACCACGTGCGCACCCTGCAGCGCCGCATCATGGATGTCACGGGCATGACACCAGCGGATTACAGGGCCCTCTTCACACGTGATATGTAAGCAAGATATCATTTATCTGATCATCTAAATGAAATCTATTTCCCAACGACTCACGCTACGCATCATGATGGTGGTACTGGCCATGATGTCGGTCATTGCCGGTGTGGTGTATTTCGCCGTCGGGGAGTATATGGATGACGAAGCCGAGCAGCGTTTTCAGATTGTGGTGACGAGGGCGTACAGGGAGGTGCAGCGCCGACTGTCGGAAGTATATGTGGCCAACGTCAATAACGTGCATGAGATAGAGCGCGACGTCGATGATCCAGACAAGTTGTACGACCATCTGGCACGTATCGTCAGGCAGAACCCCAACATCGTCAGTTGCAGACTGCTGTTCGTTCCCGACTATTATTCGGAGAAAGGCCGTTTCTTCGTGCCGTTCGCTGCCCGCGATACGGCCGGTGTGGTCAGCGTGATGCGCATCGATAGCGTGTATCACAACTACTCTGAGGAAGATTGGTACGTGGAGCGGATGGAGAGCGATAGTGCCGACTGGGTGGATCCTTACTTCGAGGCTCCGCTGCTGACGCCCCATATAGCGCCGCGCCAGTTGGTAACACACGCCATACCCATCCACAACCGCGAGGGTCGGCCCGTGGCCGTGCTCTGTTCCGACCTCTCGCTGGAGGATATGAGAAATGACATGCTGCAGAAGGTCAAACAGGGGAAAAAACACTACGAGCAGAATGCGAAGCATCCGTCATACAACTGCATCATCGACCGCAATGGCCGTTATATTCTCCACCCTGACAAGGATCGCATGCTGAAAGACACGCTCGATGCAGACGTGACTTTCAAAGGGCGACAGGGGGCAGTATCTGCTATCATTGATGGGGTGCCGTCTTGGATTTGCTATCGCAACATCAGACACGTGGAGTGGACCGTCATGATGGTGGTACCCGAAGACTTGATCCAGCGGCACGGGCGCATGCTCAACGCCACCATCCTGTTGGCCATGCTCATCGGTCTGGCGGCTATCTATCTGTTCTGTCTCCAACAGATCAGGAAGGTCACATCCCCCCTGCACCGCTTTGCCCGTTCGGCAGAAGAGGTGGCGAAAGGAAACTTCAATGCCCCACTGCCCGACATCAGGGACGATGACGAGATACGCATGCTGCGCGACTCGTTTGGCAACATGCAGCGGTCGCTCAGCCAGTATATCGACGAACTGAAGACAACGACCGCCGAGAAGTCGGCCATCGAGAATGAGCTGACCATTGCCCGCAGGATTCAGATGTCGATGCTGACGACGGACTTCCCGGAGCGACAGGATCTCGTGATCCACGCTATGCTGACTCCCGCCAAGGCTGTAGGTGGCGACCTCTACGATTTCTTCCTGTGCGACAACCGCCTGTACTTCTGCATCGGTGACGTTTCAGGCAAGGGTGTGCCTGCAGCTCTGGTGATGACCACCGCCTGCGGAGCCTTCCGTCTGCTGTCAGAGAGTGAGTCGGAGCCTGTGCGTATCATCAGTCGCATGAACGATATGATGATCCGCAAAAACAGTATGACGATCTTCGTCACCTTCTTCGCTGGGGTACTTGATCTCGACACTGGGCATATGCGATACTGTAATGCCGGACATAAAGCACCGCTTGTCGACGGACAGCTCCTTCCTGTGCATCGCAATCTGCCCATAGGAGTTATGCCTGACGTGGAGTATACGACACAAGAGGCTGATCTCGCCCCTGGCAGCACACTTTTCCTTTATACCGATGGACTCGACGAGGCTGAGGATGCCGGGCATCAAATGTTTGGCAAGAAACGAATCTATGAGGTGATGCAAACCACCTCCCGGCAGCCCCGAACGCTCATCGAGCGTATGACGCAGGCTGTGGCCGACTTTGTGGGCGACACAGAGCAAAGCGACGACCTCACCATGCTCGCCATACAATGGAAGAAATGAAACCGTTGGCAAGATTGGTGTATGACTGTAGTATATTTGTAGCATCAAAATGGATTGATTATGCGGAAAGGATTATTCTTTTGTCTGGTAGGCGGACTGTTCGGTGTGCTGGGCTGTGCACTGA
>CACYQO010000116.1 GCA_902776545.1 uncultured Prevotellaceae bacterium
CGACAAGGAAGAGGCAACGGCCCTGTATCCGAAGGTGCAGAAGATGCTTGACAAGCTCGCCAAGACGAACATCATCCACAAGAACAAGGCAGCCAACCTGAAGTCAAGCCTCGCACAGCACATCAACAAGCTTTAATTTCAAGTTTATAGATGAGCGCCGCAATCCGAAAGGGTTGCGGTTTCTTTTTTGTGTTTTTTTAGCAGATAAACATAGTTTATCTGAATTATTTTTTGTACCTTTGCACGCAAAATCGTAAATCGTAAATAGTAAATAGGTAAATCGTAAATATAAGTGATGACAGAAGAACAACTGATTCAAGAAGAGAACCAACGGTCACTGGCCGAAGGGGAAAGCAACTATTCCGCGAGTAACATTCAGGTGCTGGAAGGCCTCGAGGCCGTCCGTAAGCGCCCCGCCATGTATATCGGCGATATCAGTGAAAAGGGACTTCACCATCTGGTCAACGAGACCGTCGATAACTCTATCGACGAGTCAACGAGGACAACTCTATCACGGTGCAGGATAACGGTCGTGGTATCCCTGTAGATGAACATGAGAAGATGCACAAGAGTGCCCTGGAGGTCGTGATGACCGTGCTTCATGCCGGTGGTAAGTTCGACAAGGGCTCCTATAAGGTTTCCGGTGGTCTGCACGGTGTGGGTGTCAGCTGTGTGAACGCCCTGAGTACCCACATGATGTCGCAGGTGTTCCGCAACGGCCATATCTACCAGCAGGAATACGAGAAGGGTAAGCCTCTCTACGACGTGAAGATTGTGGGCGATACCGACAAGACTGGTACGCGCCAGCAGTTCTGGCCCGACGGCACCATCTTCACCACGACGGAGTATAAATACGACATCATCGCCCGCCGTATGCGTGAGCTGGCCTATCTGAATGCCGGCATCACCATCACCCTCACCGACCTTCGTCCAGATGAGGACGGCAAGTTGCGTGAGCCCGAGGTGTTCCACGCCAAGGACGGACTGAAGGAGTTTGTGCGCTATGTGGACCGTCACCGTACGCACCTCGTCGATGATGTCATCTACCTGAAGACCGAGAAGCAGGGCATCCCCATCGAGGTGGCCGTGATGTACAACACCGACTACTCGGAAAACATCCATTCCTATGTAAATAATATCAACACCATTGAGGGTGGTACCCATCTGGCCGGCTTCCGTGCGGCTCTCACGCGTACCTTAAAGAAATATGCCGACAACGACCCGCAGATCTCCAAGCAGATCGAAAAGGCGAAGATCGAGATTGCACCCGAAGACTTCCGCGAAGGCCTTACAGCAGTGATTAGCATCAAGGTCGCCGAGCCGCAGTTCGAGGGACAGACGAAGACGAAGCTCGGTAACTCTGAGGTCGCCGGTGCCGTACAGCAGGCCGTGGGTGAGGCCCTCGCCAATTATCTGGAGGAGCATCCGAAGGAGGCCAAGATGATCTGCGACAAGGTGGTGCTCGCCGCTACTGCCCGTATCGCAGCCCGCAAGGCCCGTGAGAGCGTGCAGCGCAAGAACCCGATGACGGGTGGCGGACTGCCTGGCAAACTCGCCGACTGCTCTAACAAGGATCCCCAGCAGTGTGAGATCTTCCTCGTCGAGGGTGACTCCGCTGGTGGTTCTGCCAAGTCTGGCCGTGACCGTCACTTCCAGGCCATCCTGCCGCTTCGTGGTAAGATCCTGAATGTGGAGAAGGTACAGTGGCACCGTGTGTTCGAGTCGGAGTCGGTGATGAACATCATCCAGTCGATTGGTGTCCGCTTCGGCGTCGAGGGCGAAGGAGACCGTGAGGCAAACATCGACAAGCTGCGTTACAACAAGATCATCATCATGACCGATGCTGACGTCGATGGCTCGCACATCGACACGCTGATCATGACGCTCTTCTACCGCTTCATGCCGCAGGTGATCCAGGGTGGACACCTCTATATCGCCACACCGCCGCTCTACAAGTGTACCTATAAGAAGGTGTCGGAGTACTGCTACACCGAGCAGCAGCGCCAGGCCTTCATCGACAAATATGTGGCTGGCAATGGCGACGACAAGGCTCTTCACACCCAGCGCTACAAAGGTCTGGGTGAGATGAACCCCGAGCAGCTGTGGGAGACGACCATGAATCCCGAGAACCGTCTGCTGAAGCAGGTGAGCATCGAGAATGCCGCCGAGGCCGACGAGATCTTCTCCATGCTGATGGGCGACGATGTCGAACCCCGCCGCGAGTTCATCGAGAAGAACGCCACCTACGCCAACATCGACGCGTAACCTCCCCCTCTTCCCCTCCTAAGTTAGGAGGGGCCAGGGGTGGTCTGAACCGCCTCAACTCGTCACCCTAACGTAATATTCTCCACTTGAATCTCTTCGTTCAGAAAGATCTGGGCTGATTCTTTGAATTTCTCAGGATTTTCTGTGGTGAGGTACCGTGTGGTGGCGCCTTGGGAACATTTCTGTTCTATCTGTGTGTGTCTTTCTAAATACGCCTTCAGGCTGCTGGCCACGTACTCCCCCTGCGAAACAATCTTTACCCCCTCCGGCAGATACTTCTTGATCTTCGGCATCAGCAGCGGATAATGCGTACACCCCAGGATTATAGCATCTATCTCCGGATCCTTCGTCATAATCTCATCTATGCGCTTCTTCACGAAATAGTCCGCTCCTGGAGAGTCCGCTTCGTTATACTCCACTAACGGTACCCAGAACGGACAAGCCACACCGCTCACTTTTATGTCCGGATGCAGCTTCTGAATCTCCAGATTATAACTCTCGCTCTTGATGGTGCCCTCGGTGGCTAAAACGCCCACGTGGCGCGATTTCGTCAGCTCGCCTATCACTTCTGCCGTCGGACGTATCACGCCCAGCACACGGCGCTCAGGATCCCACTTTGGCAGGTCGTTCTGCTGGATGGTGCGCAGGGCCTTGGCTGACGCCGTATTACAACCTAAGATCACAAGATGACAGCCCATCTCAAAGAGCCTTAACACAGCCTGGCGCGTGAACTCATACACCACGTCGAAACTCCTCGGACCGTATGGCGCACGGGCATTGTCACCCAGATAGAGATAATCATATTGGGGAAGCTGCTGGCGGATGCTGTTCAGAATCGTGAGTCCGCCATAGCCGCTGTCGAAGACGCCGATGGGGCCGGCACTACTTGAGAGCATCCTGTACAAGTTGGTTGATGTCTTCGCCGAAGTCGATGTTCAGGAAGGGCAGCGCCTTCGTGTCAGTGTCGTAGATGAAGGCAAAGCCTTTCTCACGCCCTATCGTACTCAGCAGTTCGATCAGACGGATGCGGAGCGGAGCCATCGCCTCTCGCTCGGCATCGGCCAGTTCCTGGCGGCTTTGCTCCTTAAACTGGATGTTCTTCTCCATCAGCTCCTGCAGCTCTGTCTGGCGCTTCTGGAGGATGGTGCGGGGGAAGTCGCGCTGACCGTCGAGGAAGTCCTCATACTTGCGGTTGAACTCGTCTTCCACGCGCAGTGTCTCTGCCTGATACTGCTCCTGCAGCGCCTTCATCTTCTTCTGCACAATCGCATAGTCGGGCATCGACTGGATGGCTCCCTCATAGCTGAGGTAACCGAAACGGAAAGTGTTTTCCTGAGCAGAGATGCCCAGGAAAACACCTATGAATAATATGATGCTTGCTAATCGCTTCATCTTACTTCAGACCAAGCTTGGTCTTCACCTGAGCGGTCACATCGGTAGAGAGCGTTGTGCTGATGTAGGGGATGCCGGCGTTGATCTCGTTGATGATCACGAAGTCGCCTGCCTGACCAACGGCCTTGATGGCGTCGAGCACTTTGGCAGTGATGGCCTGCATCTTCTCAGAAGAAGCCTTCTGAAGAGCCTGCTGGTTGTCCTGATAGCTCTGCTGGATCTTCTGGTACATCTCCTGCAACTCTGTCTGACGACGCTGTTTGATGTTGTCGGGCAGGGTAGCCTGCTCCTTGTCGAAAGCGTCAGCCTTCTTCTGAAGCTCGTCCTGCATGGCCTTGAGGTCTGCTTCATACTGAGCCGTGAGCTTGTCGATCTCGGCCTTGGCTGTGGTGTATTCGGGCATAGCCTGAATGATCTCCTGAGTGTTCACATGACCGAACTTGGCCTGTGCATTGGCGGCGGTGAAACCGCAGATAGCGCAAATAGCGCAAACGATTAATTTTTTCATTTTTCTTTGTTTATAAGTTTGTTAAATATTCGCTTGTTCAGACCACCCCTGGCCCCTCCTAACTTAGGAGGGAATGGGGGCGGTTAATTCGAATAGCCGAGTTTGCTGAGCACCTCGGAAGAGATGTCGATCTTCGGGGAACCGAAGATGATGCCGGTATCACTGGCACGGTCGAGCACGAGCTGATAGCCTCGGGTGTCGGAGATGTCCTTGATGGCGTTGTAGATCTCGTCCTGGATGGGCGACATGAGGGCGTTGCGCTTCTTGAAGAGCTCTCCTTCGGGACCGAAGTATTTCTTCTTCAGGTCGGCAGCCTGCTTCTCCTTCTCCACGATGGCGTCCTGCTTGGCTTTCTTCTGCTCCTTGGAGAGGAAGACAACCTCGTTCTGGTAGTTCTTATAGAGCGTCTGAGCCTCGGTGGTGAGGGCGTCGACTTCTGCCTGCCACTGCTTGGAGGTCTGATTCAGCTGTTCGTTGGCACGCTCATAGGCGGGGATGTTCTTCAGGATATACTCCATATCCACCAGCGCGAACTTCTGGGCGTTTACAGAAGTGAAAAGTGAAAAGTGAAAAGTGAAAAGTGCAGTGAGCACTATAGCTTTCCAAATCACATTTCCTTCTTTATTCAATTTCTTATTCATAATCGTTACTTTATATGTTACACCTCTTTGACTAAAAAACTCAATTTTGGTTTAATGGTTTCCTCTACTTTTCACTCCCTCTACTTTTCACTTTTCACTTCCTCACTTTTCACTTCTATTAGAATTCCTGTCCGAGGATGAAGTGGAAGTTGCTTCCGCCTTTCTTCGTGGCACCGGCCTGACTGGTGTAGACCTCGTCGAAACCGTATGCCCAGTCGATACCCATCAGACCCACCATCGGGAGGAAGATACGCACACCGAGACCGGCAGAGCGCTTCATCTTGAAGGGGTTGAAGTCTTTAGCCTTCGCCCAGGCATTACCGCCCTCGAGGAAGCCGAGGCCGTAGATGGTGGTGTTGCCCAGCATGAACGGATAGCGGAGCTCGAGCGTGAAGCGGTCGTAGGCGTAAGAGTTGTATGACGAGATGCTGCGGCCGTTCATCATTTCCTCGTAGGCGGAGGAGTAAGAGATAGAACCGTTCTCGTAGCCGCGCAGTCCGATGGTCTCCTCAGAGTAGCCGTAAGAGTAGCCGCTCATACCGTCACCACCGACGTAGAAGGTCTCGAACGGTGAGCGCTTGTTATCATTGTAGCTGCCTAACAGTCCAAATTCTGCACGGGTCATCAGCACGAAGCACTTCTGACCGCCGGTGAGAGCCGTGAACGAACGCAGCTTGAACTTCCACTTGTGGTATTCGATCCAGCGATAGACATCCTGCAGCTCCGCCTCATAGGTGGCCGAGTTGCTGTTCTTGGCCAGATGTGCATAGTCCTTGTTGTCGAAGAGCGACCAGGGCGGAGTGGCGGTGACGGAGGCAATCATCTCGGAGCCTCGGCGCGGGAACAGCTGGTTGTCGGTAGAGACACGCGACAGCGTCACACCCAGGTTGATGTTGTTACAGTTACCGTTGTGGATATAGAAATAGCTCCAGTCGCGCAGCATGTAACGGGTGTAACCTAATGAGAGCGACAGTTGGAAGAAGTCGTCGGGCCAGCGCAGACGCTTACCCCATCCTACGGAGGCACCGAAGACGGTCATCGTCTTGTCGTCGTCGAGCATCGAGTCGTAGTTGTACATACCGGTGTTGTACATACCGTAACCGGAGTTGTAGAGCGCGTAGTTGTTGTAGAACGCGTTGTTGCGGTAGTAGCTGGAGATGTCGGACTGCTTGGAGTAGAACACGCCGAAGTTGAGGCTGTTAGGACGCTTGCCGCCGAACCAGTTCGTGCCGTAGTTCGCACTCAGCGAGCTATAGTATGAACCGTTGGTCTGGAAGCTGAATCCCAACTGCTCACCGTCGCCGTAGGGCAGGATGCCGCGATGGAGCTTGTTCTTGCCGAAGAGGTTGCGGATGGAGAAGTTGTTGAACTTGATACCGATCTTACCGATGATACCCGTCTGTAGAACTCCAGCTGGTCGTTGCTCTTCTGTTCGAGCATCCAGTTGATGTCCACCGTTCCGTCTTCACCGTTGGGCTGGATGTCGGGCGTCACCTTCTCAGGATCGAAGAAACCCATGGAGGCGATATCGCGGATGGAGCGGGTGATGGCTTCCTTGTTGAACAGGTCGCCAGGCTTCGTATGGAGCTCACGACGCACCACCTCTTCATAGAGGCGGTCGTTACCGTAGATGCGGACGTGGTTCAGATGGGCCTGCGGACCTTCTGTGACGCGCATCTCGAGGTCGATGGAGTCGCCGACGATGTTCACCTCGACGGGATCGATGTTCGAGAACACGTAACCGTTGTTGTAGTACCAGTTGATATGCTTCTGGTTATAGACGTCGCCCTTCTTCATCTCGAGCACGGCGTTGAGGTAGTCTGTCGTCACTACGGTGTTACCCACCCAGGTGATGTTGCGGATGAAGTATTTGTCACCTTCGTCGATTTTCACATAAACATCGACGTGCTTGTCGTCGTAGTTCGAGACGGAGTCTTCGAGGATGGTGGCATCGCGGAAACCGAGCTCGTTGTATTTGTCAAGCAGCGCTTGCTTGGCCTCACGGTAGCGCTCGTCGGTGAACTTCTTCGACTTGAACATGTTCGTGAACTTGCCGGCCTCGTGGATCTTACCGAAGGCACCTTTACTGAAGAGCGAACCCTTGATCTTACTGTCTGTCAGCTTCTCGTTGCCGTCGAAGACGAGCTTGTGAACCTTCATCTTCGCCTTCTTGTCGATATTGACGTCGAGGATTACCTGATTGGACTTTTCGGGGTCGTCGCGCTGCACGATGTCGATCTCAGCGTTCTTATAACCTTTCTCGTCGAAATACTTCTTCGCCAGAATCTTCGCACGGTCGATCATGTTTGGCGTCAGCTGTCCGCCGCGCATCATGCCAAGCTTCGTTTCCATATCCTCACGCTCCGCCTTCTTGAGGCCGTGGTAGTTGATACCGCTGATGCGGGGACGCATGCCGAGGTGGATGCAGAGGTAGATCTTGCTGCCCACGATGGAGTCGGCGGTGATGCTTACCTTCGAGAAGAGTCCGTTGCGCCAGTAGCGCTTCACGGCCTCGGTGATCTGGGAGCCGGGCACATCGATCATCTGTCCGACGCTGAGTCCGGAGAGTCCTGCCAGCACATAGTCCTCGTAGCCTTCGACACCCTCGACGGCGATGCCTCCGATCTCACAGCTGCGGGGCATGCCGGCATAGGAAATGTCGGGGTTGACGATCTTGTCCTGCGCCGTTAAGCTTAAAGGTAAAAAGGTAAAAAGGTAAAAAGGTAAAACACCTCTCACCAATCCTTTCACCTTATTTATAATATAATAAGTCACTTTCTTTTTTTTACTTTTTTACCTTTTTACCTTATTACTTTTTTACATCTTCTTCGCCCTCTATCTGTGCCTCGGTCTTGCCGAAGCGGCGCTGACGGCTCTGGTAGTCGGCAATGGCCTTGTAGAGGTCTTCCTCCATGAAGTCTGGCCAATAGGTGTCGCAGAAATACAGCTCGGAGTAGGCAATCTGCCAGAGCAGGTAGTTGGAGATGCGGAGTTCACCACCAGTACGGATCAGAAGGTCTGGATCAGGCATGAAGTTTGTCCAAAGATAATCGTTAATTTTGTCCTCGGTGATGTCTTCTATCTTGAGTTTGCCGTCCACTACCTCCTGCGCAATCTCTTGTGTGACATTGGTCAGTTCCAGTCTGGAGGAATAGCTTAGTGCCACTACCAGCGTCATACCGTCGTATTTCGATGTGAGGTCTTCCATGTAGTGGATTTTCTTCTGGACGCTCTCTGGCAGGCGCTTCAGGTCGCCGACCATTCTGAACTTGACATTATTGTCGCTGAAGAGTTCCATCTCCAAGAAGTTGAGCACGAGTCCCATCAGTGCTTCTATCTCGTATGCGGGCCGTTTCCAGTTCTCTGTGGAGAAAGTATAGAGTGTGAGGTATTTCACACCCAGGCGTGAACACTCTGCAGTGATTCTCTTCACAGTGTCGAGTCCTGCCTTGTGTCCAAACGTACGATCCAGGTCTCGCTCAGTAGCCCAGCGCCCGTTGCCGTCCATGATGATGGCAATGTGCTGAGGTATCCGGTTCATGTCCAATAACTCTTTCATATATTTCTTTTTTTACCTTTTCGCCTTTTCTCAGTCTCTGTCGTTGTGACACGTTTTGCACTTCATCCAGATGTCGTAGGTGAGTGCCAGTTGCAGCACGCTGTAGCAGTCGGTGTTCTTGAAGAGTCCACTGCTCTTGATGCCGTAGAGGTCTTTCCTCCCGTCGAGCTCGTCACAGGGTGTGATCCTGAAGACCCACTCTGCGATAAGGTTCAGTCGCTGCCCGATCTTGTATTTGATGCCGGCACCGATGGGCAGGCTCATCGTGATGCCGCTGTTTTCGCCACTGTGGTGGACCACTCCCAAGCCGATGGTCACAAACGGCGCCAGTCGCCTTGCTCCCCGATATTCCTTTCCTGTCCCGTAGGCCCAGAAGTTGTACTCATATCGGAAGAGGCCTTCCGTCAGCGTGTTGTTGAACTCATACGGTTCTTCTATCGGGTACCAGGTCTCCGCATTGTTGCTGGAGCCTTTGATCTTTCCCATTCCCAGGTTGAAGCCTACCGCCGAGCGCGGGTTCAGGTGATATTTCACTATCAGCGTGCCCCAGGGCTGCATGCCTTTCAGCAGATTGCCGTTGAAGTCGCCTGTATAGGCCACCAGTCCGATGCCTGCTCCTGCCTCCATCTTGTACTCCGGATCATCCTGGGCGGCAGCTGTGAAAAGTGATAAGTGAAAAGTGATCAGTAGTGGCAGAATCCTCCGTCCCCAAATCACATTTTCTTTCATCCTATATTTTTCACTCATCACTTCTCACTTTTCACTTTTCACTCCTCTCTTTTCACTCTTCTACGAGTATTCCTCGCCATACGTTGTCCGTAATCAGATCCTTGAGCCAGATGGCACCTTCGCCGTCCGTGCAGGCTTTCACAGACATCAGGTTTTCATCGTCAGGAAGCTGCAGCTTTTCGTATTCCTTCCAAGTGATGCCGCCGTCGATGCTGACGAGGATCCAGCTGTTGCTGATGGCCAGCACTTTTTTGTGGAACCACACGAGACTGAGGTCGCTGGAAGACGGGAGATAATATCTGTTGAACACCTCAACGGGCACGAAGCACCATTTCCCGGGTTGACTGCCTTCTGCATATTCTGCCACCTTGCGCCAGACGACGCTGACAATATCATCCTCATCGACGACGCCGGCGATCAGCTGGTAGTCAGTATCTTCGTTGGCTTCGAAAGGGTAGGACACGAAGGCGATGTTTTCTCTCGGCAGAAGCGTGGTGCTGGCGTCGAGCGTGTCTGGATTCCACGTGGCACCCTCATCCTTGCTCACCATCAGCCGTCCGTCCATATCATAGGCGTATGCCTCTTTCGTGCCGGCGCCGATGAACTGGGCCAGTCCTGCGTTTTCCACAATCTGATCCCACTTCTCCTCCTCGGCATCGTATGGATAGCTATCTGCCGGCATCTTCTCCCACAGGATCTTATCGGTGGCCACCTGATGCTTGTTCATCGTGACCTTATAGGCGCGATAGGATTTGCCGTCCTGGGCATAGACGCGCACCTCGCGGGGCTGTGTGAAGTCGAGGGAGTCTGTCGAGAGAATGG
This sequence comes from uncultured Prevotellaceae bacterium, assembly GCA_902776545.1. Classification (GTDB taxonomy): domain Bacteria; phylum Bacteroidota; class Bacteroidia; order Bacteroidales; family Bacteroidaceae; genus Prevotella. Next base: position 9,917 of record CACYQO010000116.1, read on the forward strand.
TCGTCAGCGTGTCGCTCGTCAGACTCTTGATGACAGCGACGCCGCTGTTCTTGGTGGACACACTTATCAGTACGTGCTTCAGGTCACAGTCGTTCAAGAGCGAGTCTGTGTTGTAAACCGTCTGATTGTATTGGTCGATGTTAAACGATACGGGAGTCGAAAGTGCCTTCTTATACACAGAATCCGCACCACTTGAGGAAGTGGTATGGATATAGCGGTTCACGGTCGTCAGGCTGAAGGCGGTGATGGCTGTGTCGTTATTGTAAATAATCTCACTTGTGTCGTCTGACTTGAGGCACGACGTCATCATCAGCGCCCCCACGATCAAGGCGAAGAGTGCAGAAATATGCTTGTTCATTCTTGTCTGATATACAGTTTACTCACAATTCGGCTGCAAAGTTACTCACAATTCCGCAAAAACAAGCCATTTTCACCTTATAATTAAAGAAAATATGTCATAATTTGGCTATATTAACGGATTATAATTATATATAACCTACGGATTTTACGGATTATATGGATTTTGGCGACACCATAACCAATAGGAATTAATCTGTAAAATCCGTATAATCCGTAGGCCATAAAAAAGAGGACTGCGAAATCACAGTCCCCTTAATTATTCTTTCAACTCGAAATTAGAGCTTCGGACCTGCAGCAACCAGTGCCTTACCGGCCTCGTTGCCCTCGTACTTCTTGAAGTTCTTGATGAAGCGTCCAGCCAGATCCTTAGCCTTCTCCTCCCACTCATCGCGGTTCTGATAGGTGTCGCGAGGATCGAGAATGCCCCAAGCCACGCCGTTGAGCTGTGTGGGAACCTCGAAGTCGAAGTAAGGAATCTTCTTGGTAGGAGCGTTCAGGATGTCGCCACCGAGGATAGCGTCGATGATACCACGGGTATCCTTGATAGAGATACGCTTGCCGGTACCGTTCCAACCGGTGTTCACCAGATATGCCTTAGCGCCGCTCTTCTCCATGCGCTTCACGAGCTCCTCAGCATACTTGGTGGGGTGCAGCTCGAGGAATGCCTGGCCGAAGCAAGCAGAGAAGGTAGGAGTGGGCTCTGTGATACCACGCTCTGTACCAGCCAGCTTAGCTGTGAAAGAGTCAGGATAGATACGGGAGGCAGCACGCCGAAGGCGTCGGCAGAGAGGAAGATCACGTTCTTAGCCTCAGGACCTGCGCTCTTCTGGTTCACCTTCTGGGCGATCTTCTCAATGTGGTTGATAGGATAGCTCACGCGGGTGTTCTCAGTCACACTCTTATCTGCGAAGTCGATCTTACCAGCCTCGTCAACAGTGACGTTCTCGAGCAGAGCGTCGCGACGGATAGCGTTGTAGATGTCGGGCTCAGACTCCTTGTCGAGGTTGATCACCTTGGCATAGCAGCCGCCTTCGAAGTTGAACACACCCTCGTCGTC
>CACYQO010000117.1 GCA_902776545.1 uncultured Prevotellaceae bacterium
ACAGTCGAGGGGTTAACACCGAGCTGTTCTGCCAGCCATTTGCTGGTACGTTTTTTCTCCACAAGAACCAATTTAATTCTGTTTACATCTTCCATACGATAAATTTTTTATGCTACAAAGATAATGAAAATTTTTCATTTTCTGCCGAATATCTTGGTTTTTCTTCTAAAATTATGTTTTTTTACGAGTTCCTGCACTCAAATCAACAGGAGAATTACTCAAAGTCAACAAAAAACTTAGTCTCTTTATCCAGATAAAGATTTTATCCACGAATAAAGTCGTGCCAAAGATGCCGGGTCTGACTACCACGTTAACATTGGCACGATTGACAGCGGTTCAAAACATCTGTCCCACATATATAATAAGTTGGGACAGCAGTTTTGTGGTTTCTTTATTTCTCAATGGGGGCTGTCTGCCCCCACGGCGAAGCCTGACCTTTGGTCGAGCCTGCTCATGTTCGGCAGAGAAGGAGTAAACTCCACTCTGCTCTCACTTAATCGCAGCCTTCCCCCGAGTGTTTTCCAATGGTATAGATTATTCAAAAAAACATCTTTCACTCATTAATGTTGTGCTGTGGTTCTATATAACACATTAAGATGCCATTCTATGAGAATACTGAAGAATTATTTGGTGATTTCGAGGAAAATGATTACCTTTGCATCAGATATTTGACATGTTGAAACAAAGCAGAACGACGCAGACAGGAAGTTTCTAAACTGTTACCTATTAAAGTTTTGCTTATCTGTAAGTGATTGATAATTAAAGGAGTAGTCATTAGACTCGCAGTTACAAATGGTATTAAAGGTATGATAACCCTCGACACGACAAATATGTGTTCGCACCTGCAAAACAAGCTATTCGAAGAGGATGGCATATATCATTCTCTATGGATAGCTATGCAGGCTGATCCAGAACTGACAGCAGTAGTCCGCTCTCGTCAGCTACATATCTACCGTAATGGCAAAAAGATATTGGTCCTGGCAGGTAAGTCTGCACCGAAGATTATCAGAGAGGATCCAATTTGTGAGCTTTTACAAACGACGAACGAAGCAAGTGCAGAGTCAAGCTCGCTTGAACTATGCCTTGCAAGGAGGAGTTGCGATGAGATCGAAATTGAGCGAATCAAGTGGATGGAGCAACGCTTCAATAATGCCTTAGCTACCATCAAAGATAAATCTGCTGATTCATTGAAGGCTATCAAAGAGGATGTTGCCGAACTCAGCAAATACTATGGAAGTGAGTTGTGGAAACTAGACTTTGCTGCTGATGAAGCAGGGAATCTTCCCCCAGACCTCAAACGCGGAGTACTCTCAGAAGATGGTATTTGGAATCTGCTCTCTGACTATCGTGATATTCAAAAGAAGAAGCAATGATAGCAAACGCTTTGCTATATTATCTGATAGTTATCAATGTCGTGACCTTCCTGGTCTATAGCATTGACAAATGGAAGGCTAAACAAGGCAGCTGGCGCATATCGGAAGCTACTTTGCTGATACTTGCAGTCATCGGTGGTAGCATTGGTGCTTTGCTTGGCATGAAGGTTTGGCGGCATAAGACGATGCATAAGAAGTTCAAATACGGACTTCCACTGATTCTGTTGGCTCAGATAGCACTTATATATTTCATCTCATGATCCGCGACTTCATTGCCATCGACTTCGAGACGGCCAATCAGCAGCCGTCAAGCGTCTGCTCCATAGGAGTGGTCATGGTGCGTAATGGTCAGGTGGCAGACAGTTTCTATAGTCTTATCCAACCAGAACCGAACTACTACAACTACTGGTGTCAGAGGGTACATGGGCTGAGCCAGTGCGATACAGACGATGCAGCTGTATTTTCAAAAGTATGGGAACAATTAGAGGAAAAGATAGCCAATGTTTTCTTCTCAGAGCTGCAGACAATTGATGATCTCCGCTACCAGATAGCTTCCATTCCTTTTGTGGCCCACAATGCCCGCTTCGATGAAGGATGTCTGAAAGCTGTGTTCAAGGTCTATCAGATGGACTATCCTGACTACCACTTCTACGATACCCTTGCAGCAGCCCGCCGACAATTCGGTCATTCGCTGCCCAATCACCAGCTCCATACCGTTGCAGCTGCCTGTGGCTACGACCTCCAGAACCATCATCATGCACTGGCCGATGCTGAAGCCTGTGCCGCAATAGCACTGTATATACTATGAAGTGTTTATGTCATTCATCACATTTCCGCGCAGATTATCCCAAATGTTTGGCTGTCTCGGCAATTATGCGTACCTTCGCAGCATCAAATCATTAAACAGAAAGAATATGAGTGATTTCATGACACCCCCGAAGCATGTGAATTTCCGTGCCAAGAAACTGTTTGGAGAGATGGGACGCATCGTAGATGGTTCCATCGCTTACATCGACCTCAACGGCGGTGGCCCGACGGAGTTGCACACCCACGATCACAACCACCTCTTCATCGTCACCGAGGGCGAGGCCCGCATCCAGTTAGGCGATGAGACGGTCATCATCCACAAGGACGAAGCCTTCCTCGTAGAGGGCCGTATCCCTCACTCCTGTTGGAATAATACCGATGGTGTGACAAAAATGATTGGGATTACTGTGATATGAGAATTGAATTAGCAACTATACAGGATGTTCCTAAACTTCAGGAACTGCAACACAAGGCCTTTGGTCCACAATGCATAGAGCTGGGCTGGGAAGATGCACCGCCAATGATGGAATCATTGGAACATGCATACGAGGATTTTGCACAATGTACGACGCTGAAAGTGCAGGACGAAGAAGGACGTATCATTGGCTCCATCCGAGGCCATGTGACAGAGCTGAGAACATCCAGAACTACGAACGTATCATATACATGGGAGCACTATTTGCTGGCAGCGTCTTAGGTTTGAAGAAGTTTGCAGCGACTGTCACCAGCCAGGAACTGATAGTTATAACAGTCGGTCTGCTTGACACGCAAGATGATGAGAACATCAGATATATCCGTCATAATATTAAGTCTCAAATCCCAGCGCATTTGTACGATGAAGACAGGATATTCCATCTTCGTGGTGCCATCGACTATAGCACCATGGGGTTGAAGCATAAGTTGATGATGAAGTTTATGCATAGTAAACTGTCGAGAATGGCTGAAGAAGAATTAAATGCCGAATCAAAGATCATTCTGGAGACATACGGGAAGAAGGTTGACTATGTAGATTTCAACACCTTGCAACCAATAGTGAGCATCCTATGAACAAAGTAATCTAAACTTTTGCCATGAACTCGCGGATGGCATTGCGAATGTACATTCTATGAATGATTGGTTATTTGCTTGAAAAAGTCTTAGAAGCCGAGGAACTCTTTGAGGCCAGAGGCATTTTCGAGGTCTGCTTTGTTCACATAGAATGAACTGGGGGGAGCTAATTCGAGATACTTGTCAAGGAACTCTTCCCAAGGCAGCTTAAAATAGTCCAGTGGAATGTAAAACGACTTCGAAGCACCAGCTGAACGGTTGCCAGCCTGTATATAGACGGAGAATCCTCCCAACTCACGTTTCTCAATCTTATAGATTTCCAAATCCCAGCCAGCACTACTTACACGCGCCGGTCGCACATAGAAGCTTTCCTTCACGGGGTTGTACCTTTCTGCAGCTCCTCCATTCATGTGGATGTAATGCTTCAAGAACCCTTCATAGTCCCATTCCTTCCAGACCGTGCGGAATTTCTCGTCGCTACCTGGATCGTAATAGGTTACGTACTGGTATTCGCCACCCTCGTCTTGCTCGATGGCGTACGTCCATTCTGAATTGAGCATCTCTTTCGTAGCCCAGAAATAGGTCTCCTTCATCCGCTCGAATGCCTTGTCGATATAGGCATTCACATCGTAGCCGTATGGGAATTTCTCGCTCATCATACAAAAGCGAGGTGTGCAAAAAATAACTTTTGTACACCTCGTTGATTTTCAATTAGTTATACAGAGAACTACGCCCTAATATTCGTCCTCGTTGAAGAGGAAGTCCTCTTTGGTTGGATAGTCGGGCCATATCTCCTCGATGCTCTCGTAGATGTCGCCCTCATCCTCTATCTCCTGTAGATTCTCAAGCACCTCCAGCGGTGCGCCTGAGCGGATGGCATAGTCTATTAACTCGTCCTTGGTTGCGGGCCAGGGAGCGTCTTCCAGTTTTGATGCTAATTCAAGTGTCCAATACATAATAATATTTACGATTTACAGATTACAATTACTTTTTTGTTCTCGTTTTTGAATTTGGGCGCAAAAGTAATCATTTATTTCGTATCCTCAAACTTTTTCCCAGATTATTTCACTGACATTTTCGTTAAAATTTATTATTTTGGCCAGAACGAAGAGAAAGTCACTCAATCTGTTCACGTATTGCTGCACTTCCGGACTCACCAGAGCCACCTCCGAGAGGGCCACGATCCGACGCTCAGCACGACGGCAGACCGTGCGACAGACATGAGCCTGGGCTGCTGCCTGCGTACCGCCAGGCAGGATAAATCCCTGACGCTCGGGCAACAGTCCCATCATCCTGTCCACCTCCTTCTCCAATAGTTCTATCTCGCCATCGGGCAGCTTGGCAGAATCATAGAGTGGTGTCTGGCTCTGATCCGTGGCCAGATTGGTGCAGACATTGAAGAGATTCCGCTGGATTCGGATGATCATCGACTTATGCTCCCCCTCAGGCAACATTGCCGCCAACAATCCCAAATGTGAGCTGAGTTCATCGACGGTGCCGTAGGCTTCCAAACGTTCTGATGATTTCTTCATACGAATACCGCCTACGATGCTTGTCTCTCCCTTGTCACCCGTGCGGGTATAAACCTTTGTTATTTTCATACGTCTTATTGGTTAGAAGTTTATAATATAGTTCTTTTTGTTTCTTTTCTTGTCGAACAGCACGATGCCGCAGTAATAGAGGTCGAAGGTGAGGACAGCCCGTTCATCATTGACGATTTCTCGCCAGACATCTCTCGCCTTGCTGAGACCTGTGACGATTAGCACGGAATCAGCCGACACCTTATTATATATATAGGAGAGCCGGCTACGCCAGTCGCCTTCCAACGACAGCACTACCAATTCTGACGACTCCCCCCAGACGGCCTTTCTGCATCCAGCCTGAAAATACTCGCGATAGACACTACTCTCTATCACCACAGGCTGACGCCAGTTGGCGATGCGGAAACAGAGTCGGCCCAGTTTCCTCGTCAGCCAGTCATCATTCTGACCTAATGCCTCATACTGATAGTAGGGCCAGTGTTCGTTGATCACATAGCGCACCAACCAGTAGTCTGAAGGCGACTGGATGCCGAAACCCCTGCAATGGCCGATTCTGCGAAGCCATATGCCAGCGGCTTTCAGTTGGTTGACTATGTCATTGATGCTCATTCTTCCTCCAAGAACTCTATCTGTACGCCGTCCTGAACCAGTTCCTGCATATAACTGCGGATCCGCTTGAGTCCATCATCTCTCGGACCGGCATTTTCGCCGTGCGAAGAGATGGTCGAGCCATCGGAGAACTTGGCCGAGAACGACCAGCCCCAACCGTCGAGCACCTGCATCATCGGCGTGTATCTCTCCTTATATTTATACATCTTCTCCTCCTCAATAATCTGACGGAAGCGGTTCATCGTCTCTGCATCGAGCCTC
>CACYQO010000118.1 GCA_902776545.1 uncultured Prevotellaceae bacterium
GCGCGACAGTGTGGAAATACAGTTCATCAATGAAATCAACAAATCAGGACGAGCTACAATCGGAGACGTATGGATAGAGTTAGAGCGCGGAGGCAAGTATCCGGCTCTGGAAGAGGGGGTTGTGATGCAGGATTTGGGTAGTAGAGGATGGTCTCGTAAGGGGCAGGTACTTGACAAGATATTCTACGTGAATCCTGTTGACGCTGTGAGGAGATTGAAGCCTATGAGCGTAACCATTGATTCTGTGGGATTTGTTCGCGAGGACGGCTGGACTCCACTTGGCGACCATTCACCTCTTAGTGCTGTTTTCTGCTTCGAAAGGTAATGTAAAGGCACCGCCTTCGACTATTTAAATTAGACTCATTATTTAAAATAAGATAATATGAAAATTTTGGTTAAGAGAGAGCAAAGCCAAACGGGTTTGAACTTTGACGAGCGTGAGAAAATTGGACTGAAGGTCAAAATGTTATTCCAATGGGTGATGGCCGCCATACTGATTTGCGGCGCAACAGTGTTTACCAGTTGTAGCAAGGACGGCTCCACCTTTACCGCCACCTTTGAGATGAAGAAAGTACAGTAAGAAAAATGTAATAATGTAAAGATTGAAAGTATAACTTTATTAAATTGATATGAATATGAAAAAAATGAAGAAATTGGTGCTCGCTGCCACCTTGATCTGCGGCGCAACGCTGTTCACGGCGTGCAGTAAAGGCGACAATCCCGTGGACGGTGGGACTGGCTCAACGGGTATCGCCATGATTGTAAAGGACGGTCAGATAGGCTATTGGCGCCAGATAGAGACGGCGTTCCGCGACGCCTGCCAGGAGAAGGACCTAAAGGCCTACTACTACGCCACGTCGGCAGAGATCGCCTACGAAGAGCAGCTGGCTGCCGTAGCCGAGTTGCGCAAGCTCGACGACAAGAAACTGAAGGGCATCATCTTTGCGCCCAGCTACGGACTGAACGGCGAGAGCGCCGAGGCCGAGGTGGCCGCACTGGCCAAGGAGCGCGGTATTCCCGTCATTATCCTCGACTCACCCGTCAGTGTTACGAGTCCGCTGGCTTCATACCCCTACATCGGTACGGATAACACCGCCGCCGGACAGGCGATGGTCGAGAAGGTGATGGCCGACAAGGTTGCCGTCTTCGCTATGACCAACGGTCCGGGCATGGAGCGTGCCGAGGCCTTCAAGGCGCTGAAGCCCAATGCCGACATCTTCGGTGTTGCCGACAAGTGCAACGACGAAGTGCAGGCCGTACTGGATGAATACAACGACTTCGTGTTCTTCAACGGCAGCATGCTCGTTGATGCCATTCCCATGCTCAAGGCCGCCGGCAAGCGCGTCTATACCTTCGATGCCTATGGTGAGTTCCTCGACGAGCTGATTGCAGGCAGCGCTTTCTTCAAGGGTGTGATGGCGCAGAACACGTTCGGTATGACACGCAAGGCAGTCGAAGCCATCCTCACCAATGCCCGGCAGGGTGAGATGGTTCCCACGTTCTACATTACTGATGACAATCTGGACGATGACAGCGTGAAGCCCTTCCTCGATTTTTACGGTAAGCAGGCCCCAGCCGTCATCGACGGTCTCGCCGAGAAGCTGCTTGGCAAGTGGGTCGAGGTCGAAATCGACGGACAGCCCGCACCGACCTTCGACAATTCGGTTACCACCTTCGTTTCGGCCACCAAGGCTTTCTACAGTTCGTCGAGGCCCGATTACACGGAGAAACAACTCAAATGGAGTGCCCATCGCGAGTACGATGTCAAGATTTCAGGCAACAAGGTAACCCTTACCGGCCATCCCGAGAGCGAGCCGGATATTACGTTGCTCGAGGAGTTCGTCATCAGTTCCATCACTGCCACAGATATAGTTTGCAAGTATAGGCATACAACCATCCGTGACGGCCAGATGCAGGGCACCGTCATCGATAAGAACGCCCGACTGGTGAAGACCGACATCGACTACCGTCTGGACGTCATTGGCATCTGGGAGGGTAAGACCTCTGAAGGGCTGAATGTCCGCTGGGAAATCAAGGACGACGGCACTTATGTGTACTCCCGTAAGGTTGGCGATGGAGACTGGGAGACAATGGTCGATCTCTTTAACGAATACTTCGCCGACGGCTACCTGTTCTGCGCCCGCTGGAAGAACGCCAGCGATGGCATGGGAGAGCAGCGCCAGTGGTGGGAGATTGAATCCATCCAGAACGGCGTGATGAAGTGGAAGGCTCTGAACCAGGACTCCGATGGCAGCACCTACACCGAAACCGTCGAAATGACAAAGGTAGAATAATCTTTGCCATTACCCGTAAAGCGAATAATGCACGCATTTGAGACTTTGCCCAAATGTGTGCATGTCTATTTGCTAAAATTTCATTCATTCTTCATACCTTTGCAGGCTTTCCAGATCGCCAGCAATCAGGAACCGGCATCAAGCATCACACGAAATATCCTTTTTGGAACGGTGCCACAATACAAGATTCCAGGCAACTCATATAATAGAGTAGGTCGTGCAGAAGGCATCCTCGTGGGAGGCAATCTCTCCAACTATTCCTGAAAAGCAGCAACTAATAAAGTAGAACCAATAGATAAACGCCTTGATAGTGTTGACAAACGGCAACCAGACAGCGCTGATCTCTCTGCGCCGTATGGGTAAGACGGGACTGATAGGATCGATAAACCAGGTTTAGATATCCAGAGCGGCGTGATAGGCCTCGTAGATGGCCTTGGTGATGTTAGCGGGACGGACGCAGTCGCCTACCTCACGGACGAACGGGGCACAGCGGCGAAGAGCATCCACATCGGCACGGTTGGCACGCTGGCCAAGGGCACAGATGACCGTCTTGCCGGGAACAAGCACCTCGTTGCCATCCTTATCCTTGCAAATGACACCATCGGCAGTAATCTTCTGACCTATATATTCAGTATGGGCCGTTGAGAACTCCGCCACCTTACGCATCAGAATCGGACGCTGGCGGATATTACAGTCGGCAGCCAGGGTGTCGCGCATCTCAACCAACTCCACCTTCTTGCCTTCCATACCCAGATGAATGGCACACTCACAGCCAGCAAGACCGCCACCCAGAACGACAACGCTATCGGCGACCTTATCCTTGTTAAGATAATACTCGTTGACGATGATCACATTGTCACCATCGATGCCAGGGATGGGCGGAACGAGCGGCGTGGAACCAACAGCCAGGATGAGCGCATCGACGCCCTCTTTCTCCACATATTCAGGCGTAACGGTGGTGTTCAAGCGAATCTCCACACCCTCATCCTTTGCCTGACGTTCAAGGACGACACCCAGCTCATACATCTCATACTTGAACGGGAGCGCCTGTTCCGACTTCAAGATACCACCAACCTTGTCCGTCTTCTCGCAGAGAATGACCTTGTGGCCACGCTGGGCAGCCGTAATGGCAGCTTTGAGTCCGGCAACGCCGGCACCCACCACCATCACCTTCTTGCTCTGACGGGCAGGCAGGACCTCCATACCCTCTATCTCACGACCAATCAACGGATTGACAGCACAACGACGGGTGAAGGTCACAGGGCGTTCTGCCATACAAGTGTAGCAACGCAGACACTTCACGATGCGGTCTTCCTGTCCTGCCATCACCTTCTGCGGATGGAACGGGTCAGCCAGCAACTGACGGGCCATATACACCACGTCGGCCTTCCCCTCAGCGATGATACGCTCCATCTGCTCAGGATCGCTCAGCGCTCCAATCGTGGCCACAGGCTTCTTCACATGCTTTTTGATCTCAGCAGCCAGCCATACGTTCACGCCGTGTTCATCGAACATCGGCGGCGTGGTGTTGAAGAAGCCGAACTGGTAGGAACCTGCTGAAACGTGAATCAGATCGACAAACTCTTCAACGGCCTGAGCAATTTTGATGCCATCTTCAATGCCATAGCCGCCATCGAACAGTTCGCTGCCGCTGAGACGAACCTCAACGGGGAAACCGGGCCCTACGGCATTGCGTACAGAAGCAAGCACCTCGCGGACGATGCGGATACGGTTCTCTAATGAGCCTCCGTACTCGTCAGTACGATGATTCAGATAGGGCGAAAGGAACTGATGCAGAAGCCATCCGTGACCTGCGTGCACCATTATCATCTCATAGCCAGCACGCTTACAGAGAGCTGCCTTCTCGCCGTATGCCTTTACAATGTCAGCAATCTGTTCCTTGGATAATGCCTTTACAGGACGCCCGTCAGGACGAGTGCCGTCACTGGGTCCCCATTGGTTCAGGCTTGCCTTCTTGTTCTTGTCAGACATATAGGTTCCGGCATACTGGCCAGAGTGTGAAAGTTCGATGCTGGGCACAGCCCCATGCCGACGGATGGCATCGGCCACGAAGGTATGGGCAGCAAGGCAACCCACTGTCTCCAGGTCGAGGTGCAGCATGTGGCTGCCGTCGGTCTCTGGATGAACCACGAGTTCGCTGACGGTAACGGCAGCCGCACCTCCTTTGGCACGAAGTTCATAGAAGCCTTGTGTGCGGGGTCCCGGACAGCAATCGGCGGTAATGTCTGTGGCACCCATGGGTGCAGAGAAGATACGATTACGGAATGTCACCTTGCCCAACTGGATAGGGCTTGTGAGATGGGGGTATTTGTTATTATTCATAATTGTATTTTGTTTTTAGTGGTACAAAAGTACAAACTTTCTTTCATTCTTGCAAATTATTAACATACTATTTCTAAATAATTGATAAATTGTTTGGTGGTTTGGGGAAATAGGCGTACGGCTGCACCTCAGCAAAGAGCGAGCTCTCTGCGTTCGGTTTGCACAATCTTTGTCAGGCGTAAAAACCGAAAGGTGGGCCGCAATGGTGGAATTGGTAGACACGAGGGACTTAAAATCCCTTGACCCGAAACGGTCGTGCGGGTTCGAGTCCCGCTCGCGGCACCGCTTTGAAGTGAAAAGTGAAAAGTGAAGAATTTGCTTCCGCAACAGAAGTCTTTACTATGAACCACAGACAGTACAGATTACAAATATTAAACATAAAACCCAACATGAACAAGAAAAGTATTTTTCTCCTGTCGGCAGCATCTATGATGCTCTTTGCTTCCTGCTCTAAACTGGGAGCCCTTTCCGCCGACAACTTCACCGTGACCCCCAACCCGCTTGAGACCCAGGCTGGTACAGTTCCCGCAACCATCAACGGCCACTTCCCAGAGAAGTATATGAAGAAGAAGGCCGTGGTGACCGTTATACCCGAATTGCGCTATGCCAACGGAGTGACCGTTCAGGGCAGCAGCGCCACCTTCCAGGGTGAGAACGTGGCTGGCAACGGCCAGACTATTAAATATAAGGTGGGTGGCAACTACACGATGAAGACCAACTTCGCCTATGCCGACTGCAACAAGGCTGATATGTATCTGACCTTCAACGCCAGCATCGGCAATAAAAAGTTCGACGTGCCTGCCGTGAAGGTGGCCGATGGTATCATCGCCACATCGGAACTCTATAAGAGAACCCTCGCTACGGCTACCCCCGCTCTGGCCCTCGACGGCTACCAGCGCATCAACAAGAAGAAGCAGGAGGCCAACATCAAGTTCCTCATCCAGCAGGCCACACTCCGTAAGAGTGAGCTGAAAAACAACTCCGTGCAGGAGTTCATCAGACTGCTGACCCAGATCAACAACGACCACGAGAAGCTCGCCCTGGATAATGTCGAGGTGAGCGCCTTCGCCTCTCCCGATGGCGGTCTGGACCTGAACGACAAGCTCGCCGGACAGCGTCAGAAGGTGACGGAGGAGTACGTAAACCAGGAGCTGAAGAAGATGAAGATGAACGCCAACGTCGACGCCAACTACACGGCTGAGGATTGGGACGGCTTCCAGCAGCTGGTGCAGGCCAGCGATATCCAGGACAAGGATGTCATCCTGCGTGTACTCTCCATGTATCAGGATCCTCAGGAGCGTGAGCAGCAGATCCGCAACATCTCTCAGGCCTTCCGTGAGCTGGCTGACGGCATCCTGCCCCAGCTGCGCCGTTCGCGCCTGACCATCAACTACGAGACCATCGGCCGCAGCGATGAGCAGATTGCCCAGCAGATCGTGAGCGACCCCACCCAGCTGAACATCGAGGAGCTGCTCTATGGCGCAGCTCAGAAGAGCGACGCCAACGAGGCAGAGGCTGTGTACCAGACCGCCACAAAGGTCTATCCCAACGACGCCCGTGCCTATAACAACATCGCCACTATTGAGTATGCCAAGGGTAACTATGAGCTGGCCAACGAGTATATCAAGAAGGCTCAGGCCGTCAACGGTATGCTGCCTGAGGCCAGTGCCAACCTCGGACTGCTGGCTCTGAAGAACGGCGATGTGGCTACAGCAGAGAACCTGATTGCCAGCGCTACTGATGCCAACGGCCTGCAGGAAGTGCTCGGCAACCTGAACCTCGCCAAGGGCAACTACGCCCAGGCTGAGAGAGACTTCGGTCAGATCTGCTCTAACAGTGCCGCTCTGGCCCAGATCCTGAACAAGAACTATGCAACAGCAGAGAACACGCTGAAGTTCGTCAAGAACCCCGATGCCACCACAGACTATCTGAAAGCCATCCTCGCTTCCCGTCTGGGTAACAAGGCTGATGCTGCTGCAGCGCTGAGCGACGCCATTGCAAAGGATCCGACGCTTGCCAGCTATGCCAGCAACGACCTGGAGTTGAAGTGAAAAGTGATGAGTGAAAAGTGAAAAGTATTAGGTGAGAAAGGTGATGAGCAAAAAGTTTAGAACCGCAATAAATGGAAAGTGGTGGAACTTTCTGCCATTACTTTTCACTTTTCACTTTTCACTTTTCATTTCATCTTGCGGCTCTGACCGTCAGACCTTCCTCCTGGAAGGAACCTTCAAGGGTTTCAATCAGGGAGAACTCTATATCTATGGTGTGAACGGCACCCATAAGCTTGATACAATCAGCGTGTTGAAGGGTGCTTTCCGTTATGAAATACCGCTGGAGGAACCTGTCACCTTCGCACTGGTCTTTCCAAACTTTTCTGAATTGCCCGTCTTCGGAGAGCCTCGGGCTGAAGTGGAGATCGAAGGCGACGCCTCGCATCTGAAGGAGACCAAGATCAGCGGTACAGAAATGAACGAGGCGATGACCGGTTTCCGCCTGAAGACCAGTCAGATGACACCTCCCGAAGCCGCTCAGGCTGCTGAGACTTTCATCAAGGAGAACCCCACCTCGCCCCTCTCGCTATACCTATTAAATAAATATTTCACCCAGACGCCAAGGCCTGACTACAAGAAAGCCATCGCCCTGGTTACCGAACTACGCAAGGCACAGCCTGATGAACCTTCGCTGAAAGGTCTGGCCGAGAAGATGAAAGGTGTGGAGAATCTCAGAGACGGTGCCACGCTCCCCAATTTCACCGCCAAGGACATCAACGGCAAGACCGTCAAGTCGTCAGACCTGAATGCCCCCGTAAACGTCATCTATACTTGGGCCAAATGGAACTACGAGAGTGTGAACATGCAACGGCAGCTGGCCTACTTCCAAAAACAGCATAAGGACAAGATCAAGTTTTTGGGCATCTGCGTGGACGTTGACCTAAAAGGTTGCAGGCAGACGGCCGAGAAAGACTCTGTGAAGTGGAGTACCATCAACGACAGGAAGTTGTGGGAGAGTCCGTTGGTGCAGCAACTCGGACTGTCGTATATCCCAGACAACATCGTCACAGACGGCAAGGGAAAGGTCATTACCCACACGCTGAAAGCCTTCGAGCTGCAAGATAAGCTCAGAGAGTTGCTGAAAGACAAAGAAAAGTCCCCCTGACGAATCACTTTTCACTTATAACTTTTCACTTTTCACTTAAATTCAAATACTATGTTAGTCAAAACCTATTGTGCAGAAGTCATGGGCCTGGAGGCCACAACGATCACCATCGAGGTGAACATGACACGAGGCGTGCAATTTCATCTGTCAGGCCTGGCTGATACAGCCGTGAAGGAGAGTTATGACCGTATCCGTGCAGCTATCGCCAACAACGGTTTCAAGCCGCCTACCGCCGATCTCACCATCAACCTTTCGCCTGCCGACATCCGGAAGGAAGGCAGCGGCTACGACCTGCCGCTGGCCATCGGCATCCTTGCAGCCCACGGAAAGGTCAGCGAGTCGATGCTGGGTGACTATATGATGATTGGTGAGTTGGGACTCGACGGCAAGTTGAAACCTGTCAGCGGTGTACTCTCCGTCGCCATCCGTGCCCGTAAGGAGAAGTTCAAAGGGCTGATTGTACCTCAGGACAATGTGCGTGAAGCGGCGGTGGTGAACCAGCTGGAGGTATTTGGGATGAACGGTCTGGCCGATGTCATCAGTTTCTTCAATGGCAGCAGTATGTACGAGCCAACTTTCATTGATACACGGAAGGAGTTCTATGAACAACAATACTCCTACGATCTCGACTTTGCCGATGTGAAAGGGCAGGAGGGAGTGAAACGTGCCTTGGAGATAGCCGCAGCTGGCAGCCACAATATTCTTCTCATTGGCTCTCCTGGCAGCGGTAAGTCGATGATGGCCAAGCGTCTGCCTGGCATTCTGCCGCCCCTCACTTTGGCGGAGAGCTTAGAGACCACACAGATTCATTCTGTGGCAGGCAAGCTCTCCAGTGGAACGTCTCTTATCTCGCAGCGACCCTTCCGCAGTCCTCACCACACCGTTTCGCAGGTAGGCTTAACTGGAGGAACATCAAAGGCTATGCCAGGAGAGGTGTCTTTAGCCCACAATGGAGTGCTCTTTCTAGATGAATTAACGGAGTTCAATCGGGCTACTTTGGAGATACTCAGACAGCCCTTGGAAGACCGTAAAATAACGATAACCAGGGCAAATTACACAGTCGAATATCCATGCTCGTTTATGCTGGTGGCATCGATGAATCCTTGCCCTTGCGGGTACTATGGAGATCCCCTTCACAAGTGTACCTGTACCCCTGGCCAGATTAGTCGTTATCTCGCTAAGATAAGTGGTCCTTTACTCGACAGAATTGACCTGCACATCGAAGTTCAAAATGTTCCCTTCTCAGAGTTAAGCAAAATGAAGCCCGGAGAACCGTCCACATCACACCGTGAACGAGTTATTAAGGCAAGACTCATCCAAGAAGAGCGTTTCAAGGACTACAAAAATGTTCATTGCAATGCCCAGATGACTGAGCGTATGCTGCATCAATATGCCGAACCCGATGAAGCCAGCCTGGATATGCTCCGTTTGGCTATGGAGAAATTGAGCCTATCAGCAAGAGCATACAGCAGAATCCTGAAGGTTGCCAGAACGATTGCCGATCTGGAGGGTTCTGAGAAAGTCCAGAGCCAGCATATTGCCGAAGCTATTGGCTATAGAAACCTTGATAGGGGCGATTGGGCAGAGAGAGGGATATAAGACACAACGCTCGTTTCCCTCGAAGCCGCCAGATTGTGAGTGACCTTATAGGCGAGGGAATCTAGAGCCTGGTACGTGTCAAAATTGAATAAGAAAATGGGAGCAGCATCCATTGCGGTGATGCTCCCAACTGTTTTTAGATGTTTCAATCCTTTTTAGACAAAGCCCTGCGAGGTTTATGAGACCTCGATGGCCTTGGTGACCTTCTGCTTCGGCTCGCTCTTCGGCATGGTGACGGTCAGGATGCCGTCCTCGACCTTGGCAGAAATCTGATCCTTCACCACATCATCAGGCAGCGTGTAGCTCTGCTCATAGTTCGAGTAGCTGAACTCGCGGCGCAGATAGTGATGGTGCTTGTCCTCATGCTTGTGTTCCTGTTTGTTCTCAATGGCGATGGTGAGGTTGCCTTCGTCATTGATGGCCACACGGCAATATTCTTTCTTAATGCCTGGAGCTGCAAGTTCCATCGTGTAGGCCTTCTCACTCTCCTTGACATTGACTGCGGGTGCTGTACTGTT
>CACYQO010000119.1 GCA_902776545.1 uncultured Prevotellaceae bacterium
GCTGTGGTGCTCAGGCTAGCCGCTTGAGGAGTTCTATGAGCACGTGCCAGATGTCCTCAATGGTGGAGAGTTCGACGCGCTCGCTGGTGGAGTGGGGCTCTACGATGCGGGGGCCGATGCTGGCCATCTGGATACCGGGATAGTGCTCTACAAAGAAACCTGCCTCGAGTACGAAGTGCATAGCCACCATACGCGGACGCCAGCCTAACACGTCATTGAAGGTGTCGGAGGTGAGTTGTAGGAAGGCCGACTGTTGATCCTCCTGCCAGGCGGGAGCAGACATGACCGTCTCGCTCTTGGCACCACATGCTGCGAAAACGCTGGCAATCTGACGGCTCAGTCTCTCCATCTCGCTGTCGATGAAACTGCGTGTGTGGGTGGAGACGAAGATGCAGTCTGATTCCGTCACGATGCGGCCGATGTTGTTGGAGGTTTCCACGGTGTCCTTCATCGTGTTGCTCATTTTCACCACGCCTTGTGGAATCTGTTGCAGACAGGTCATCAGCGCACGGAAGGCCTCTGGACAGATGACCGTCTCCTGCGGTTCGCATGGGCTGATGGTACAGCGCATGCCAGGATCGCTGTCGGCAAACCTCTCACGCAACCACAGGTTCATCGCCGTATCCTGCTGATGGATGATCTCCTCACCTGAAGATACGCAGATGATGATTTCTGCCGATGAGGCGATAGAGGCGTTGGCTTCGCCGATGTTGATGGATGCGATGTCGAAGTCGCAGGCCTCGCGCATGGCAGACAAGACTTTGAATGCCGCTACGACAGCGCTGCAACGCCCCTTGTTGATGTCAACGCCCGAATGGCCACCCAGTCCTCCCTCAAAGCGGATGCGGTAACAACTGCCTCCCATAGCGGGCTTACGCTCCACGGGGATGCGATGGAACTGCAGACAGGCCCCAGCGGCTCCCGTGGTGATTGTATCGTAATCCTCTGAGTCGAGGTTGATGACCTTGCGGCCTTTCAGAAAGTCCTTGCTCAGTTGTGAGGCGCCAGACATGCCGTCTTCCTCGTTGGTGGTGGTGATGACCTCCATCGGGCCGTGGACAATCTCGTCGCTCTCCAGCACGGCCAAGGCCATCGACAGTCCGATGCCGTTGTCGGCTCCCAAAGAAGTGCCTCTGGCCTTCATCCATCCGTCTTCCACGTAGGCGTCGATGGGCGCATGGAGTGGGTCGCTCATGCCTACGCACACCATGTCCATGTGGTTGAGTAGTACGATGGGTTCTGCCTGCTCATGGCCAGGAGTGGCGGGCTTGCTGATGACGATGCAGTTCTCTGCATCACGCTTGTAGGGTAGGTGCAGTCTCTCTGCAAACTGGCAAAGATAGTCGGCCACGCGCTCTTCGTGGTGGGACGGACGGGGAATCTGGTTCAGTTCCTTGAAGATCTGGAACACACGCGCTGTAGTAGGTGTCATATAAGTGATGTTTTTGTCGGCAAATTTAGATAAAATTTTCGAGATTATAAGCCAGTCGAGATAAAAATGTGAACAAATTGCCCCGAAAAGTTAATGTCACAGGGACGGGTGAGTGACATCTGAAGTCTGATGGAAGATGTTTGAAGGGTGATGGAAGAAAAAGGAAACGCAGGGACTGTTTCACTCAATCGATGAAGAAATAGTGGCGTAGGAGCATTGATGTTTTATCATGATTGTATAACAAATCACCCCGCTGTCATCGGTGTCATCGTCATCGGTGTCATTGGGTTGTAGTCAAAATATGCAGATATTCTTGGAATTTTCAGAAAAAGTGTTTATATTTGCAGTCGTGAAACAACTTATACTTTGAAATTAAAAAGAAATACGATGGATGCTGTATCAATGAACAATCTATGGAATTACATCCAAGGCCTTTCGCTCACGGCTAGCAATCGCAAGTGGTTAGCAGAGCGTCTTATAGAACACGAAGAGAAAGTTCCCCCAGTATTACAAACAATGGAGGAGGCTCTATCTGATCTTGACGAGTCGGAACGTGAGTTTGAATGTGGTGATGTGCTTTTAGGCGAAGAATTCAATGTTCGTTGCCAGGCACTAATTGATAGTTTTGCCAAATAATGCGAGTAGAGGTTTCGAAACGAGCTCAGCGCCAGTGGTTACGCATTTTGGTCTATTATAACGAAATGGGCGGACAACGCGCAGCAGCCAATCTACATCAGAAATTTCTTAAAAAGCTGGAGCGACTTTTAAAGCATCCGGATAGTGGTTTTCCCGAACCTTTGCTAAGCGACAGGAAGATACGTTATCGTGCATCCATCATCAATGATTATTATAAGGTCATTTATTATGTTAAGGGCGATGTTCTCCGTATTGCTGCATTCTGGGATATGCGTATGCATCCCAACAAACTGAAAAATACAATTTGAGAGACCAGACCTGTCTCGCTCATACTGTTAAAACTTAGGAATCCAAATTGAAATATGGGATGGTACGGGTGACCTGTCTTTTTCCTTCGGTTTGAACTTGTGCAATTTTTGCACAGGTTGCCTCTCGGTCTAATTCGTCAACTCTATAGATGTTGTTAATGTGACGAACTATTGAAGTCCTGTCAGTTTCAAACAACTCAGCCATCTGAACCTGCGTCAACCACACCGTCTCATTCTCCAAGCGGACATCGATCTGCGTTTGTCCGTCCTCCGTTTGATAGATTACAATCTTGTTCTCGTCCATTTTGCTTTCAGATAAAACCATTCTGCAAATATACTACTTTTTTCTTATCCATCAAACATTTACCTACTATTTTTATCTTTATATCTGTTCCACATCGTGATTTCCCAAAATAAATTAGGTCGCTGTCATCGGTGTCAGCGTCATCGGTGTTATCGGGTTGACGTTGCCCATCGGCTTTTGTAGTACCTGATGAGAAGGAGGAGTGAAATGCTCACCTGTCCCAGACGTTCCTAAAAGCCCAAGTTCCGCATCTTACTGCGTATGTTCTTTTGCTGAGACTTGCCTGCATTACATCTTTGTAGAATTAAAGATTCTATTAATTCTACTTCTCTCTTGTTGAATGAACTTTTTCCTTTCATAATCTTTAATACGTTTCTAATGTATTCGTTATTTATTTCTTTCCATATGAACGAGCACCATTCCCTACTGGCAAAGCTCTATATTTT
Organism: uncultured Prevotellaceae bacterium; assembly: GCA_902776545.1. Lineage (GTDB taxonomy): Bacteria > Bacteroidota > Bacteroidia > Bacteroidales > Bacteroidaceae > Prevotella. The sequence continues at coordinate 3,127 of CACYQO010000119.1, forward strand.
TGATAAAACTGATTTAAAAACATGGATTCCATTTCTTTTGACTCTTGTTTCCCTCGACATTTGAAAACGTCAATATGACTACCATTGTAATACATATATTGATATCTTGAAGGTAGCTGCCAATTTTTATCAATTCCCCAATCTGGATTATCAATAAGACGTTTTAATCCTTTGGTGAAATGCTCATCCTTCAGTCTTCTTAGTAAGTCATCAGACATACCTATATATATAATTGGACTTTTCTTCCCATTTGGGTATGTGTATTTTATGTCTGTCGAAGATATAACGTACACTCCAATCTCTCCTCTTTTAATTGGGCAATCAAAGTCCTTGTCTTCAAAATCTTGAAGATCAAAACTAGCATCTGTACCTCGAACGGGCCGGAAGTCTGGTAAGAATGACTTTATATATCGTTTCATTACTTTAATTATTATGGTTCAAAGGCAATCACTTGCACAAAAATCTATTATCATTTTTATCTCTTTTGCTTTTCAAAGGACAAGCCGAATATTTACTGTTCCAATACTCTTCGTCACATTCAATGTAATATCTATATTCCGCTTTAAGATAGTTCTTAAACTCGTCTTGCTCTATTTCTAATTCTCTTCGTGTCTTTAGGTCTTCCAGCTTTGACTTAATTTTAGCTTCAATATTCTCATTTGCCTTTACCCTAAAAGGAATGAATCTGGGGCAATAATTAAGGTTTCTGTCAATACTTATGGGTACAGTGGGAATATAGCCAATCTCGTCATTTCTAACTATGCATGGAATATCATTCTTAACATTGTGGTCAACAGCATTAATGTAATCAAATAGTTCTTCGACACATTTCATAGGACCACTAATTGGTAATGGTTCACTCAAATCTGTACGAATCATGCTTCTTATAAGGATACCACCATAAAAATTGTTGTCACGCTGAGCTTTAGAACCAAATGTTATATCGACACCACTCATGTGAAAAAACCACATTCCGGGTCTGTCGGAGGTGCGTGGATATGTTATAATGTCTTTGTGATTATTAGAAAAGAAATAGAATTCTATTTCCAATAACTCATAATTGCGGTCTCCTTTCTGAATATGGTAATTCGAAAAGAGCTCTACAGCAATCTCTTTAAATATTACTTTAATTTCTGTTGAGTCTGAACTTGCATCTAAGCATGTCAATAACTCCATCAAAGATTTCTTTTGATTATTCTTGGTTTCCATTATTCTGTTAATCTGAAGTGAATATTATATAAGCGATTTAAATAGAGACTCAAAAAAAGGTCGAAGAAGAACAACACTGCAGCATATCTCATGTTAATTCCACTGGCAGTTCCTATCCTCATATTGTTATTGTCTCGTATGGTGCCATCAGAACTTATAGTGCCAAGACGCATATTGTTGCTGTCGCGTACTGTCCCATCTGAACTAACTGTGCCCAGTCGCATGTTATTCTTGTCTCTGATAGTACCATCTTTCTCGATAGTGCCCAAGCGCATGTTGTTACTATCCCTGATGGTTCCATCCTCGAAGATCTTTCCAAGTCTCATATTATTGGCATTACGGACAGTGCCGTCAGACTCCACTTTGCCAAGCTGCATGTTATTACTATCGCGGAAAGTCTGGGCATTTGCAGAACTCCCCACAAACATAAACATCAGTAGTATAATAACCAATCTATACTTCATGTTGCAAAATTACTAATATTTTCATGAATCACAAAATTTAAAAGGGCAAAGACGAATTTATAACATCAGCATCTTCATTAATTAACAGTATTCCCGTTATTTTAATATTCCTATCTGACATATCGAACGAAGCGTTCTCCGAATAATATAAAAGTTGTTTATAATATTGATTGAAACCATAATGACTAATACTTTTGATATTTGTTATAAGTATATTTTCCCTATTATCAATCTTTAACCAACTCCATATAATTCTTTTCGCATTTGTGACTCTAACCAATTATTGTCTCTTAAAGAAGACTGGGCAAATGCTAAAGCAATCTTCGTTCTATCCTCTTC
>CACYQO010000120.1 GCA_902776545.1 uncultured Prevotellaceae bacterium
CCATCAGCGAGAGCAAAAGGGTTCAGGTATGACTTGTTGTCCGTGTAGATGTTCAGTTCATAGCGCCTTGCCGTCCTTATCCACTTGGCAGGCACGCTGATGAACTTGAACACGAATGCCTTGATACGGCTGTTCCTCTTCAGTCCGAAGGCTTTTGTGTCAAGCCTGTCCATGAGGAACTTGTAGAAGTTGCGTATGAGTGCTGTCAACAGCAGGAAGACTGTATTCTCTGCCATGAAGGACTTTGGCAGCCTTGCCCACCCGAAGCCGTTGTTCATGTCGTCGAGGATGCGTTCCTTGCCACCCCTGAGGTTGTAGAACTCCACGATTTCGCGGTTGGTGGAGGTATAGTCGTTGGTCAGAATGCAGCGGTAGGTGTATTCTCCCTCCCACAGGTCCCGCTCCCCATCCGTGCGTCGCTCTCGCTGGATGACAAGGCGGTATGCCTTCCCCTCCCATTTCTCCACGGTGATGGAGTTCAGCTCATACTCGATGCCGTTGATCTCCTCCTTCTTCCATCCCCGCAGTGCCAGCAAGCTGTCATAGAGCGAGGCGCAGCGGTTGGCGCGGATGTAGAAGTGCTCGGAGTGCCTCTCGATGGTCTCCACAATCTCTCGCGAGCAGGAGCCGCAGTCCATACGGGCGCGCCTGATGTGGATTCCGTTCAGCTCAAGATTCGAGAAGATGCGCTCAAGCGTGTCCTGCTGGTGGAAACGGACATTGGCATTGCCGTCGCGATTCTCTATTCCGACGATGAGCTCGCCTATGACGGCCACACCGGGACTGTAGCCGGTGAATTTCTTGTAGGTCATCTTCGCGTCGTACTTCTCCGTCTCGATGAACTGGTGGTCGAAATCCAGGTCGTATGACTCTCCGGCCACAAGCTGGCCTGTACTCAGGAGCGCCTTTACCAGCAGGCTGTTCAGCATTGTGGCCGTATTGAAGTCATAGCTCCTGCCTGTGTCAGATGTATAGGTCGTATTGCCCACGGCCAGTTCTGAAATCGCTCTCAGAATAGTGTCAGAACTACATGTGCGCAGAGTGGGATGAAGCGAGAGATGGGACATCAGGTGGCTGGTCACATCCTCCACACAGTCGCCACCACAGAAGTAGACGCTTGCCAGTGAACCTACAATCTCACTATACTGATAGCCGAATGATGTGCACCGGATGCCCAGCACTTTGTCGATAACCGGACCTAAAAAACGGGAAAAAAGTTCTCTCACATGAAATATTCCTCCAAAAGGAGTGATTTTCTCAGATTTTATTTGTATCTTTGCCATGTCATTGATGATTTTGCTTGTCTTGATTTTGCAGCACTAAGGTAAGTGAAAAATCTGACATGACAAAATCCTGGGCCGCTCGGCTCTGCCGCTTGTCACAGCAAGAACTTTTTGTTGCTCAGGAACTTATAAACAAAGTTAAACTAAAGTGCTGCGGAATTTGGGGTAAACAAAAAACATATTCAAATATGACATACAATAAATCTCCGCTCTTCATGATTCTTTTCCTGCTGTGTTGCAGGATGTCAGCTCAGCAGTCATGCTGTAGCAACATCGTAAAAGTGCCGTTCAGCGTCTCGGATACAGGAAAGCCGACACCCATCAAGTGGGGCATGGACACAGCCTGGGATGACGAGGGCAATGTGTTGCGTGGCATCAATTTCATCGGTGCCGACCGTCTCACTTACGGCCGTGTCTCCTTCCAGGTGATGGACCCTGTTAATGCCGATGGCACATTGTCTGCACGGCAGCAGAAGTTTTTGCGGTCGCGATTGCAGCATATCGCACTGAGCAAGCCCGCGGGCATTCTACTCAACAGCGACCCAGTGGACATTAACGTGGACATCTTCACCCACCACCCCGAACAGTGGTACAAGGTCATCAAGGCAACTGTAAAATATGTACAAGACTACGGGCTGAACGTGGTCTCTATCGCTCCCTTCAACGAGCCGGACGTGACTGCCAGCAATCAAGGAACGAAGGACGATTTCAAGGCTGTGGCCAAACTGCTGAAGGAAGATCCCGAACTTGCCGGCATTCGCATCTGCGCCGGCAACACCTGCAACAACGATGGCGCCATGGAATGGTATCAGCACATGAAACCATACGTCGATGAAGGGAACACGCACCAGCTGGCCGGCGATTTCGACCACTATGCCGATTTCTATACTACTGTGAAAGCCGACGGCAAGGTGGCTACGAACGACGAGCTGCACAACGTGATGGAAGGCATCGTGGGCGCACAATACGGTTTGGAGAATGGCATCTGGTGGGGAACGGTAGGACCTACACGAGGCGACTTCTGTCTGGCCACCAGCACTGGCGGGATGCGTCTGGGCTATGCCGAGAATCGTGCTGCATGGACTGGGGCTGCTGTCTATAGGATGCCCGACGGTCGCATCAAGGCATTTGCAGGAACCAGTGAGCGACAGGCCTCACCATGCACTTATGAACTGGTAAGTACAGACAAAGCTGTGTATTTCGACGGCTATGGCCCCGCCTACACCTATCCTGTCTTCCTGCCCGGCGGTTACCGTTACGGCGACAAGTACCAGCAAAGTGCCGAGCGCAGCATACAGATATGCCAAGGCGAGGACGTGCCTCTCTGTCCGCTGACATGCAGCAACTACATCATAGTCAACAAGAAAAGCCAGAAGGTGCTGACAATCCTGTCCGGCTCCACAGTCAATTCGGCAGCCGTTGGCCAGTACGAAGACAAGGACTACCCCTACCAGCAATGGACACTGGAGGCTCTGAAGGACAACGGAGGCGACCTCACGGGGTTCTATATCCACAGCCTGCGCAATGAGAACATGAACCTGGAAACTGCGGGCTTTCAAGTGAAACCCGGAGCCACGGTGAGCGTCTATCCCGTGACAAAGGCAGAGAACCAGCGCTGGACCTTTGAGTATGCCAGCGACGGATACTACAAGATTCGCAACTACCAGTCGGGACTCTATCTTGAGGTGGCTGGTGGAAGTTCGGCCAACAACGCCACCGTGCGCCTGTGCGCCGAGGCTACCGACGACCACCAACTGTGGAAACTCCTACCCATCGATGCGCCCTGCGAACAAGAAGCTCCCACCGTTCCGTCGGGACTGAAAGCTAAGTCGGGTATAAGCACTATCGAACTCAGCTGGGAAGCCAACACCCAGGACAAGGACTTCAACGGGTATATGGTGCTCCGTGGTGAAAAGAACGCGGCTGGAACAATTGAATACGACGTCATAGGACGCCAAGTCATGGATACCTGTTTCATCGACAACGACTGTCGCCAGAACACCATCTACTACTATGCCCTGCAAAGTGTGGACTATTCCCAGAACCGCTCCGACAAATCGGAACCCGTGGAGGCGGCCCTGAGTGGACAGCGTGGACTGGTGGCGAAGTATGATGGCAGCTCGGCGAACGATATTCGCATCCCACCCTCTGCTGTATGTCTGGCACAAGTATCCATCGCTGCATGGATATATAATCCAGGCTACTTGGCCGAGAACTGCCGCCTCTTTGACTTCGCTGCTAACGACACAAGCCAAGCCGTCCTCTCCCTGAACCAAGGGGGAAACCTCGTGCTGACGCTACAAGACGGCGAGCGTATGCAGACCATCAGTGGCGGAAAGCTGCCCGGAGGCTGGCATCATGTAGCCGTGACCATCGGCGAGAGCATGACAAAGGTCTATCTCGATGGTGAGCCGAGTGGAACTGGCGCGGCGTCCTCTGTGAGACTCGCAGACATCCGGCCCGTGTGCAACTACATCGGTCGTGGACAAGACGCGAGCGTGCCGTCTATGGATGGACGAATTGACGACCTGCGCATCTACAACTATGCGCTGAGTCCCGCAGAACTCCAGTCCGTGATGGACGAGACATCTTCACACGGCGATGAGAATGCATGGTCCAAGCCTGTACTGCCATCCAAGTCCTTAGCGGAAATCAGCGCCACAGAAGTCCTCTACCTCTACAACGTGGATGCCGACGCCTTCGTCACTTATGGAATGAGCTGGAACACCCAATCGGTGGCACAGCGTCTGGCAAAAGGCGACCGCAGCTTGGACAACCGATTCCGAGTCAAAGTCACGAAATTGGCTGGAGGCAAAGTCAGACTCTCGATGGCGGACAAGTCCAACGTGTACATTGGATGTCTCCCGGATGCCTGTAACGTGTGGAGCGACCGTTCGGCTGAGGAAGCCACTTTCACGTGCCAAGAGGCATCCACAGCCGCTGGTAGCACGTATGCCTTGATATCAGATGCACAAAAGGACTACCTCGACGTGTCCTATGCCTATGGTGGTCCCTTGACCACACGCCACGGACGCGGTTTCACGCACTGGGCTTTTATTGCGCCGAAAGAGATTTCCTCCCAGTCATACGCTAAATACAAGGAAAGGCAGAAGCTTTTTGCCCTCCACCAAGCCATTGCCGACTCAAGAAAAGAAGATGTTTATGCCGCAGACATCCAGGCTGCGGCCCAAGTTTACCTGAATGCCGATGCAACGGTGGCAGAACTGCGTGCGGCCACTCGCAAACTGATTGTGGCCGTAGCGGAAGGTCTCACTAGCAGCATAGACGTTTCAGACCTGTTCGACAACGCTGACATGCTTGGAAATGCGACAACGACCGACTGGACAACCGCTTCAACTACCATTAAGGACGGCAACATCGAGATTTTCCACAAGCCGTTCACCCTCACACAAACGCAAACTGACCTACCGCTGGGCATCTACGACATTGTTTTACACGCATTCTATCGTAACGACAATACAGACAAGGCGCCTATTGTGGCTGCCAAGGCCACGAACACCGTGACGGGAATGGTGGTTGAGAGGCAGACGGTGGCAGACAACGAAGTGATGATGACAGCCGCCGAGACGACTGCCGGTGCGGCACAGACGTTAACCAGCGACTTGGCACAGACAGAACTGAAAGACGTGATCGTGGATAATCACCAAATGACTCTGTCCGCAACAATCTCCAGCAGCACACAATGGGTCAATTTTCAAGGCTTCGAAATCAAATACCGCCAGCCGTTTGTCACTGTGGAGATACCACAGTCGGGCTACACCACCTTCTACTATAGCGACCAGAGCTTCCTGCTGCCCGAAGGCATGGAGGCCTACACAGCACTACACGACAGCTGGTACCGTACTGCCCGCAGGACAAGCCGTTGTACTTGGTGCTCAACCAGGGAGATATACCATGCTACCTACTACGAAGAAGAAAAGCCTGGACTCCAGAAACCAGCTCCGAGGCTCCGACGAGGACCAACTGACCCGCGGTGGCACATTCTACTACACTTTATGTGAGAACGAAAACCATCAGATGGAATGGAACTGGACTGCAACAGATGGAGCTGTCTTCAAGAATCCGGCACACAAGGCCTACCTCATCTCAACACGCTCCACTAAGCAGTCATCTATCCTTGCAGAACTGCCATCTGCCGTGCAGGCTATACAGGCTGTGCAGACAGACAGCTGCTCCAACTCCAAGGCAATCTACAATTTGGCTGGCCAGCAAGTAAAATCCCAATCCTCGACAACCTTATATGGGCTTCCGCGCGGCATTTACATCGTGGATGGCAAGAAAGTAGTAGTACGCTGACCCCTCTCTGTTGAGACAAGGAAGAGAAAGGACAAGTATGTCCGTGAACTTAAATCCATCACAAAGCGTAATAATGGCAAAGGCTTCTTATGGCTGAAGCAACGTTTTACGGATTATGTCCATGGTTGGATAGAATATTACTACATGGAAGATATGAAGTCGTTCCTTCAAGAGACGAAGCAATGGTATCATAGACGCCTGCGTAGCTATATCTGGAAATTTGGAAACGAGTTCGCACCCGATTCAAGAACCTAATGAGATTGATTTCTCACAGTTTGAAGGTAAGGTGTTACTGATTGTCAACACAGCCAGTAAGTGCAGTTTTACATCCCTGTTTACAGGATTGAGGAACTGATTCCCAAAGCCTCTAGCGGTCACACTACAACCTTAGCACCATTGGCTTTGCAACCGGCTTCGTACTGAAGATGGTGCTCGATGAAGTGATGGGTTAGATTATTGTAAAATTATGGTAAAAATTGAGTAAAACAATCTTTTTATTATGTAGTCTGTTTTTCATGATACCGATACGTAGTAACGGCATGACAGGCTTTCCTAAAGTTTCAGAAAAAGTCCATACCAATTGGTTCCCGTTGGATAAGGCTACGATTTGCATTGATGCGAGTGATTATAAAGTGGTGAATATTGCCACACAGATGCTGGCAGACGATTTGGAACGAATTATGACAATCCGTCCTGCTATAGCATTGGCAACATCCCTAAAGAAACTCCACCCTAGGGCACAGCCGAATGATCGACGAGTTGGTCAGACAGAAAGCTATCGATGTGTCATTAATAAAAGGCAAATGTTCCTATAAGGGGTATTGACGAGGGTTGGTCTGATAAAGTCTATGTATTAGCAGATTCTTGTTTGCAAAAACTTTATGAGTACTCCAAGGAAAAAGGCTTTATTCCTGTTGATTACCCGTATGAGGATTTTCTTACTAAGAGGTGGAACTTATAGAGCCTTTTTCAAAGTCAATAGGTTAAAGTATTATTAGGTAGTAGGGAAATGAGGCAAAGCCTTCAAGGAAGTGAAATCTCCAATGACCAGGTGACATTCACTTGGGATTTTTTTCGGCTCTTACCTTATATATTTATAGGATAGCAGCCCACCGAGGAAAAAATCACGGCTGGAATTGTGACAGAGAGTGGGCCCCGCCCGCTTTCTGAATAGTCCATTCTTCTTGGACTTCATGTATTCCGAGTCTGATGCTTTCGGCACATCGGGAATCACTATTTGAGTTCCTCCCGTCCTGTCCTGTCCACGGTCACCGCCTTGCCTTTGGGTAGCGTCAATGAGAACTGCCCCTCAAGGTCAGCCACTGCTCCACCCTTCGTTTCACGTACATATACATTGGCTCCTGGCAATGTCTCTCCTTTAGCATCCCGAATGACACTCTGAAGCAGCACTTTGTCGGCAGGAACGGTAACAGGTAGTTGAGGGGTCACTTTCGCCATCGGCACCGACTTGTCGTTCTGTGCGAAAGCACTTGCACAGAACAACAGCATTGCAAACAACGATATGATTGCCCCATGTATTTTTCGGTTCAACATATTGAATGGTTTACATCTTACATTTTACATGAATTTGCGGGTGCAAAATTAACAAATTATTCTATATTATCGATGATCGATTACATATAAACAGCAGAACACTATGAAAAAATACCAATATGATGTGATAGAAAGAGATTTTCTCCAAGGAAAAAATGTGAGGAGAGC
>CACYQO010000121.1 GCA_902776545.1 uncultured Prevotellaceae bacterium
ACGGCGACGTTGGTCTTAGTGATGCCGAGGATGTCGGCGATTTCCTCATAACTCCGTTCTTCCAACCAGAGGAGAATCAGCGCGCGTTCCAGTTTCCCCAGTTGGCTGATGAGTCGGTAGAGTTCCCTGAGTTGTCCTGCCGTCTCGTTGTCTTCTGCTGCCATGCTTGCCACATTGGCCGTCATCGGTACGGTCTGCGGGCGGGTATTGGAGCGTCGGAGGAACGTGATACAGGTGTTCATCGCGATGCGGTATACCCATGTGTTGAGTGTGCTATCTCCCCGATAGCGGGGGAAACTCTTCCACAGGTTGAGCACCGTCTCCTGATACAGGTCGTTCAGGTCGTTCTGGTCTTTGGCATAGATGTAGCACACCTTGTAGATGGTACGTTTCTGCGCCTCGATCATTGTGAGGAATTCTTTCTCTAATTCTTTCGTCTCCATTGTTCAACTGAATCCTTTTGACCTATTAGTCGCAGAAAAAGCGAAATAATTACAGATAGTTGCAGAAATCCCTGCATAAGTGGGATATTATGCAGGGGTTTGTGACGTGGCGCTTACCACACTAATGCCCGCTTCTCTTTAGGGATGAACATCTTGTCGGTGGGTTGGATGCCGAAAGCCTCGTACCAGGTATCGATCATCGGCAGGGCTGCCATCACTCGCAGACGAGCTGGTGAGTGAACGTCGCTGTTCACCAACATGGCGATGTACTCAGGCGTAGAGTTGCAAGCCCAGACGCGGGCATAAGCCAAGTAGAAACGCTGGTCAGGGGTGAAGCCTTCGACATCGCTGAGGGGTTCGGAGGCCATGCGATTCTTGTAGGCACGATAGGCAATCTTCAGACCACCATTGTCGCTGACGTTCTCGCCGAGGGTTTTCTGACCGTTCACCTTCAGACCAGGCACGGCTTCCTGCTCCGAGAACCAGTCGGCGATAACCTTGGTGCGCTCGTCGTAGCGTGCCTTGTCTTCAGCCGTCCACCAGTTCTTCAGGTTTCCGTCCTTGTCGAACTGACAGCCCTGGTCGTCAAAGCCGTGGGTCATCTCGTGGCCTATAACGGCTCCGATGGCTCCGTAGTTGCAGACATAATCGGCCTCTGGGTCGAAGAACGGGGGCTGTAGGATGGCAGCGGGGAAATTGATGCTGTTGAAGAGCGGGTGATAGAAGGCGTTGACCGTCTGCGGCGAGCAGGGCATCATGGTCTTGTCGACGGGTTGGTGCCAGTACTTGCGCAACCCGGCCTGACGCGACTCCTGCTTGATGCGGATGAAGTTCTCAACGAGGTTCTCCGTCTCGCGGATATCGATAAACTTCTCCATGTCCTGCCACTTGTCGGGATAGCCCACGTTGATGTGCATGGCGTGCAGCTTCTCCAGTGCCTTGGCTTTAGTCGAGTCGCTCATCCAGGTGTTCTCCTTCAGACGGTCCTCGAAGGCCTGCTGCAAGTCCTTCACCATACGGTAGACGCGCTGTTTGCTACTCTCTGGGAAGAATTCCTTGACGTAGAGTTTGCCGATGGTCTCGCCCAGACTGCCGCTGATGGTAGCGACGGCACGTTTCCAGCGTGGCTGCTGCTCCTGCACGCCGTTGATGACCTTCGAGGCCTCGAAGGCACGGTCGGTGAAGGCATCGCTCAGCAGACTTGCGTAGGCGTTAATGACGTGCAACTCCATATATGACTTCAAGTCCTCTACGCTCGTCTCGGCAAGCACTTTCTCTACCTCGTGTATCGCGTCGAACTCACCGACGTTCACCACGTCGATGTCCTTCGGCAGCCCTAAGGCATCACGATAGGCCACATAGTCGATGCCCTTGAAGTCGTTGAGCAGCTGCTCCCACGACATCGGGTGGTTCGTGGCCATCGGGTCGCGACGGGCCACCTGGTCGAGTGTCTTCATACCTATTCTATATTCTATGGCCCATGCGGCCTGCATCTTCTGCTCGGCGGCGGCTTCGCTGTAGCCCACCATCTTCAGAAAGTCCTTGTTCAGGCTCTTGACGGCGGCAACGGTGGCCTGCTGTTGCTCGTTGGGCTGGTCGTAGTACTCCTTGGGCAGCGAGGCACCGCCATGTCCCGCAAACATCAGATACTCTGACGAGTTGAAGGGGTTCAGGCTCAGACTGAGGCCGAAAGGAGCAGCATTAAATCCCTTGGCATCGAGTTCGTACATCAGGCGCAGCGCTTCGTCGCGGGTCTGCACCTCGCGCACTTGTCGCAGATAGGGCATGATCGGCTCGTAGCCCATGCGGTTACGGCTGACGCTGTCCATGTAGAGACGGTAGAGCGCACCGATCTTCTGACCGTCAGAACCCTGCGGCAGATCTTTTTTCTCGGCGTATGCCAAGATGAGTTTGTTGATGCGTTCGTTGTTCAGTTCATACAGGTCGGTGAACGCTCCGTTCTCAGGGTGCTGTGCGTCCAGCGGGTTTGCCTTCAGCCATCCGCCAACGGCGTACTGCCAGAAATCATCACCAGGTTTTACACTCGGGTCCATATTGGTCCTCATTGAGGTTTGTGCTGTGCTCGCTAAGCTAACAAGAGCGATGGCAACGGTGAAAAACAATTTTCTCATAATTACAATTTATTCAGTTTAACTGTTCCTTTGTCTCTTAGACGCATGGCGCAGTCGAAAAACTACGCGTCGTCTCAGTTTATTTTTCAATTCTTGATATCTACACCGCCCAGGAAATTATTGGCTACGATGTGAAGACAAGGAACATCCTTATCAGTCAGCCGTTCTGTTGAATTGTTTACGCCACCGATAAAGCTGCGGCTCTTTACTACGACGTTCACCCCCTGAGGCACAAAGAGCTCTATACCGCCACAGAAGGTATGGATTTCGATCTCCTCGTCCTCGGTGATGACTGCCCCGCGCAAGTCCATGCGGATGCCGCCGCAGAAAGCATCTAGACGGGCACCATGGAACACTTCGCCGTGATAGATGTACTCATCGCCGCCATAGTGGGCCGAGCAGCAGATACGCTTGCCGTCTTCACCAATAGGCAGTGGACGATGCAGCCACTGGTCAGGATCGCGGCGATAGCTCTCAATAATAAGATGTACGCCCACATACAATAAGACGAAGATGCTCAAATACATGGCCCATGGGCCTTCCGACGTCCTTTCAAACCAACTCCAATGGAGAATGCCCCACAACGTAGCAAGTTTCAGCAGACTGGCTACAACAAAAAGAATGCCGATAATCGTTCTTGGTTTCATGTTCGTATTCATATTCTTAGTCATTTGAATTAATATTTCTGATGGCAAAGGTAAGGCGGTTGACGGGAAGTTCCAAATATCTGGGATATTCTGCACGAGTTTGTGACGAATGGATATGAATCTGGGATATTTTTTGTTTCTTTTGTTCTTTTGTCTAAAATATTTTGTACTTTTGTCGGCAGTATGAACAAAAGTCACAAAGAAACCATCAGCATCAGATTCATCAGCACTGCTTTCATGGTACTGGCGATAGCTATCTTCAAGCCCTTCGGACTGGAAGTATGGCAATGGCAAGCATATATTCATCTGTTGTGTATCTTCGCATTAGGATTGATTAGTTGTTTTATAACGGAAATCATTCTGCGATACATTTTACGCATGCCTCGCTCCTACGATCGGGGCGTCAGCTATATCATTGGTCGCAATCTGCGCTTTCAGCTCATCAACACACCTTTAGTAGCACTATTAATCTGTCTGTATCGCCACTTTGCGATGAGTAGTCTTGTAGAGAGTAATCAACTCTCGCCAAGCAACTATCTTGAGACGCTGGCAATCATTGCCTTCCTCTCCTTTGCTATCGGACTCTATTGGCGCTTCAAATTTCGCAGCAGGTATCTGGCAGCCGAACTAGAAGAGACACGCCAGCTGAATGAACAGTTGAAGAAGACGCAAAACGCTTTGGTGAAGGGCGATGCCCCGCAAGAAGCATCCGACACCCAAGTGTTGCTTTCTGGTACTACCAACGAGTCTGTTTCGCTTAACATTACCGACCTATTATATATTGAGGCCGTTGGCAACTACGTGAAAGTGTGCCATCTGCGCGATGGACAGGTGCAAACCGATATGCTTCGCGCCACTATGAAGCAGACAGAGGAAACGCTGCAGGATTATCCGATGATCGTCCGCTGCCATCGAGCCTTTCTGGTCAACCTTCGTCAAGTAGAGCAAGTCATCTCACATGCCGGCTCCACCCAGTTGCTTATCAAGCACTGCCACGAATCACTCCCCGTTTCGCGCAGCAACATGGCGCAAGTCAGGGCAGCAATTCTGCATGAAAGAACAAGTATTAGAGAATATGAATGAGTTCAGTGTATTTATCGGGCTACTGATTCCGCTCCTAGGTACGATGTTGGGCTCGGCATTCGTCTTTTTCATGAAAGACGAAATGTCGGCTCGTGTGCAGAAGTCACTGTTGGGCTTTGCATCAGGCGTGATGGTAGCGGCATCAGTATGGTCGCTGCTGATTCCTGCGATGGAGATGGGGGCAGACAACGGCAAATGGAGCGTCGTGCCAGCTACCGTTGGATTCCTGTTAGGCATCGGATTCCTGCTGGCACTCGACGAACTGACCCCACACCTTCATGTTGGTTCAGATACACCAGAAGGCCCCCGTTCCAGACTGTCGCGAACAGCCATGCTGGCACTGGCTGTCACCATTCATAACCTGCCAGAAGGAATGGCAGTCGGCGTAGTATTCGCAGGCGCAGAGCAGGGTGCATCAGGTCTGTCGGTAGCATCGGCAGTAGCTGTATCGCTGGGTATCGCCATTCAGAACGTTCCCGAGGGAGCCATCATCTCCATGCCCATGAGGGCAGAGGGCAACAGCAGGTGGCGTTCGTTCCTGATTGGCAGTCTGAGTGGTGCTGTTGAGCCTATCGGGGCACTTGCAGTTCTGCTGCTGGCCTCACTCTTGATGCCTGTCATGCCCTACATGCTTGCCTTTGCCGCAGGAGC
>CACYQO010000122.1:0-1298 GCA_902776545.1 uncultured Prevotellaceae bacterium
TAAGTCTACGCTTGGTGTGACGTTGGAAGGTGCCGACACCCATTCGAGCCGTTGGCCTCAGGCCTACCAGCGCATGCTTACCAAAGGTGATCTTGAGAGAATCCCCATCGATAGTCTGTTGATGTTGGAGAAAGAGGTAAGTCATAGTCATAATACTATTAAGAATGATTTGGAGCGTCAGAACGCTGAACTCATCTTTCGCTACACGGAGCGACGTTTGAAGGAAGCCCGAAAATCAAAGTCGGAGTGAGACAACTGAAAAGATGAAAAACAACACCTACGAGGCTTTGGGTTTCTACCAGCAGGCTTTTGAAAAGGACGATACCTATGAGATTCGCACGAAACTCGCCGACTGCCACTACAGGCGTGCGGATTTCCGCAAGGCAGCTGAGTTACTGAAGCTGATTCCTGAGGACAGTCTCTCGCACGATGCGTTCCGACAGCTTGCCTACAGCTATCAGAAGCAAGGCGATGTCGATTCCTACATTTATTGGACAGAACAGTTGGTGCGCCGTTATCCGCACGACGGTGAGATGGTGGCTGGGCTGACGCTGGCCCTTGCGCAGAAGGAACAAGCCTGGAAAGGGTTGCAATACGGATTGGACTATTGTATGTATGATGCAAAGAACATCCTTGTGAATCGTGCCGTCGCCGATGCGTTCTTCCTGGAAAGAGATTTTGCGAACGCTGCCGAATGGTACAATCGTTTACTCGAACAGGGCGACTCCACCTTCAATACGCTCTATTCCGCTGGCATGAGTTACGCCCAGATGGACAGCCTTGAACTGGCCTACGAACATCTGCATGCAGCCTTCTATCTCTCGCAGATGCAGCATGCGGGCTGTGCCTATCGTCTTGGTGTGGTCTGCGTCGATACCCAACGCTATCCTGAGGGACTGAACTATCTGAACCTCGCCCGTGAACTCATGCGTCCTGACTCGACCATCATGAAGGCCATCACGCTCTCTCAGGGCGAACGTCGCCACCTATTTCAACATCGCCAATGCCTACGCCTACATCCTCAAGGACGATGAGCAGGCCCGCACCTACTACCAGCAGTTCCTCGACCGTGCCGCCGAGGTGGAGAATCCTACACCCCAACTCTCCGATATGATCGACAAAGCCCGCGAGATGCCCTCATCGTAATCGGCTGGTACAGTGTGCTGTGGGGATGGGTTCCGATGTCACTCGAGATCGATCAGACCTTCATCGGTGCTATCCTGACGGTGATTGGTTACTCCATCAACGATAAGGTGGTGGTCTTCGACCGTATCCGTGAGAACATCGGCCTCTATGGC
>CACYQO010000122.1:1309-8715 GCA_902776545.1 uncultured Prevotellaceae bacterium
TCGTTCGTTCTCGTTCGCAATGATCCTGGGTGTCATCTTCGGTACGCTGTCTTCTATCTTCATCGCTGCTCCTGTGGCTTACCTGACACTGGGTCGCACTATCAAGGAAGAGGAAGCCGTTCCTGCCAAGAAGTAATCCGAGGTTTACACCTTAATATAATAATATAGGCTGCATCACAACGATGCAGCCTATTTTTAATTTTAATGATGTCGATTGTGATGTTACTCGCGATCGGCAGCGGGCTGGTCGGTGACCTCCTCCTGAGGATCGTCCACATTGTCCATTATCGGATTGGCGGGCAGAACAGGAGAGTCTTCGTTAGCCACGCAGGCTGTCAGTGCCATAGCGGCAAAGACAGTAGCGATCAGAAATTTGATTCTATTCATAATTTTAATACGTTATTTGATAATTACCTTGAACTTTGTTCAAGCTCGCTCACGCTTGATAAAGCATGAGCGAGCTCTGCTTTATTCTTACTTAATGATGACTTTCTTATTATTAATAATGTACAGACCCTTGGTGGGAGCTGCGACGCGCTGGCCATTCAGGTTGTAGTACACATCCTTCTGACTGCCGGCGGCCACTTTGTTGATGGCGGTGGTGCCGTCGTCCTCCAGGCTGTAGCCGCGGGTAGAGGCCTTTGCCTTCAAGATGGGCAACCAGGCACGATGACCTTCAATTTGGAAGGCTGCACCATCTTCTGCACCCCAGTACCAGCCGAATACATTGGCATTGCTGCTGCCGGAATGACCGAAAGCGAGCTTGTAGAACAGATAGTCGTCGATGGTATTGCCGTAGGTCATCGTCTCTACGTCGCAGCCTACCAACAGGTTCTCACCGAGATAGACACCAGTGGGGCCAGTAGGTGTGAGGACGTATGTACCGCCTCTCTTATCGTCGGACTTCAGCATGACGGCCGTTCCTGCGGGGATGGCGTAGGGCACCTCCTTGTAGGTCAGAGCGTCGGTGGTAGCTGCAGTGACGATGTATGCCTTCAGGCCAGAAGGCAGCGAGTAGCTGGTTTCTGAGTCGTAGAAGGTAGCATAGCCAGCCTCCGACAGGGTGACCGTTGCGGTAGCGGTAACACCAGCTACGACAGCCTCAGGACCGAATCCGCCCATTGCGTTGGCAGAACGGATGGTGATCTTGTTGGGGATGATGTCGAGGTTCTCGATGCTGAAGCTTGATTCCTCGGTGATGCCTGCGAACACACCGTCGACGAAGATGGCATAGGCGATGGCACCGTTGTTGGCAGGTGTCCATGTGATGATGCCGTTCTCATATTTGGCATTGGCGGGAGCCTCTAACTGACGGGTCAGCAGAGCGGGATCCCACTGCTTCTCAAGATTCTCGGAGAACATCATCTCGTAGGTGAAGCCAGCAGCCTGCTCAGCGTTGATGATGGTCTCGAAGTCTCCACCGTGAGAATGGATGATGTTCGATGCTGGCGTGATGTTGTTGCCTGCGGCATCCATTGTGTTGAACTCGCCGAAGAGCACGGGATCTGTATTGTTCATACCCTTCTCGATCCAGCGCGAAGAGATGAGCGTTGCAGCGGCATTGTCGTCGAGCGTAGTGTTCAGATAGACCGTGATGGGCTGGTTGTTCCAAGTACGTCCGAAGTTCCAGGTGCCGTTGCCCAGTGCGAGGTCTACGACGTTACAGTTGTCGAAGACATAGCCGAACTTCACCGTTCCGCGAGGAGCGACGACGGTACGGCTGCCCTTAAGGTCAGTCTGACGGGGCTCCAGAGAGAGGGTAGAGTTCTGGAAGCGAACATCGCCGCCACCGCAGATGAAGTCAACGGTACCGTGGATGTCGCAGTCCTCATAGTACGACTGCATGTTGTCGTTCGAGCTGTAGTAGGTATCCTGGCAAGAGAGCATGCGGATGTTCTTACCGATGGTGCGGTTACCGGCATCGTTGATGACGGCAGCACGTCCGCCCACCTGCTTGTTGTCGAGGGCACCATAGTAGTCGAGGGCGTTCTGCAGCGTGAGATCCTGCAGATAGAGGTTCGTACCACTGACGTTGAACATATCGGCGCTGCCGAGTCCCTCGATGCTCTTGTCGGGAGCCGTCACGATGATGGTGTTCTCCGTCGACTGTCCGATGATGGAGATGTTATGTCCGCTGATGGCGGTCTTCACGGTCTCGCCGAGGTCGTAGGTGCCGTCGGGCACGAAGATGAATGAACGCTCAGCGTCCTTGTCGGCATTGGCGCCGTTGACGATATCGAGCACCTCGAGGAGGCTCTCTGCGCTGCCGGGCTTCACGAAGTACCACTGGCCCTGGCTCTCGTAATTGGTCTCGCTGGTGTTCACGATCTTCACACCGTGGAGATACATCTCGCCCTCGGTGCTGAGGTTCAGGGTGATGGTGCCACCCTCGCCCTCGTAGTTGAAGGCAACGATCTCTGCATCCACATCCTCATTGTTTTTACCGGGCAGCGTACCGATCTGCTGGCCGTTGGCGTCGGTGATGATGATGTCACCTGCATTGCCGTAGCGGCAGAGGGTCAGCGATACGATGGCCTTCGGACCTACGAGCAAGTCGATCTTGTTCTCTGCATCGCCCTTGAAGGCCCAGCCGTGCTGTGCATCGTGCCAGTAGAAGCTGCCAGAGGGATTGAAGGCCTCGTGGTCAGCGGGATCGAAGAGCTTGTCTGTGAGGTCGAAGTTATACTTCTTATAGGTGCTGGGCTCCTCGATCTCTGTGGCGACAGCGTAGAGGGTGATGTCGCTGGTGATGACATCTTCAGCAGTCCACTTCTCGCCGCCGGCGGTCTTCTTAAACCAGCCGCGCACCTTCATGCCTTCAGGAGCTGTAGCGGTATTGTAGTCCACATCAAACTCGCCGATGGTCTCATCCTGCTCACGTTTGAACTCGCCGAGTACCGTCTGCTTGTCGGTGTCGATGTAAGTCAGATTGAAGTCGGGCTTCTGTACGAAGGTCAGAACATAGTCGAGTGTGGTCTCACCCTGAGTCATCGGGATGGTCACGACGCACTGGGTCTCGTCGCCCACGTAGCCGATGACGCCTACCTCACCCTTCTTGGCCGTAGCCTCGATGGGGTTGGTCTCGCTGATCATAGGCACCTTCTTTGAGAGCTCCATTGTGGCCTCGTAAGCATCGTCGAAGATCTTCTCGGCCTTGAACTCCTCGCCGTTGATGGTCACAGTGGCGAGGATGGGCACTTCCTTCTCCGTACCGCTGAGCGTACCCTCGATGGTGATGTCGCCGAAGCCGATCTGCTTGCCGCTCTGCAGGTGGTAGAGGTTGATGAGCAGTGCGCACTTGCCCTCACCAGGTGTGGCACCCTCGATGTCGTACGACAGTTCGCTGACATTGTCGTTGCGCTCAGGCTTCACGCCCTGTGCCAGCAGTACGGTGGTCTTGTCGGGATTCTCCCAAGCGAAGTCGAGCAGACCGTTGTCCGTTCCGAAGCGGGTGGTCTTCAGCGAGACTTTCTTCGGGGTGAAGGTGAGACCGTAGTTCGGCTGGATGATGAAGCGGATGGCGTTGCTCTCGTCGGCTGCCGTACCACCTTCCTCCTCGTTCTGCTGGGTCTCAGGCATGAACTGTGTCTGTTCCAGACGGGCTCCGAAGATCGAGAGATTGCTGCCGTAGGTCACCTTGCTGGTGACGAAGTAGTCGTTAGCCTCGCCGAAATCTGCCTTCTGACCGTCGATACCGAGACCGAAGTCGAAGAATGCAGAGACAGGCTCGTTGTCGAGGGTAGCCGGCTCGTGATCACCGCCTTCACCGCTCTTGTTGGCGATGGCTACGCTGTGGAGATACATCTCGCCGCCAGACTCCATCACTAATGAGAGGGTTGTAGGTCCGCCCTCATATTCGAAGGAAGCCACACCGCCGTCGGCATCCGACTTGGCAGGCAGCGAACCGATGGCCTCACCCGTATTGGCGTCAACGACAGCGATGTTCGTGCCGTTGCCATACTGGCAGTTGACAATCGTGATAGTAGCATCGCCTGCAACTATTAGGTTGATCTTCTCGCCGTCGTAGAATGCCCATCCGTGAGAGGCATCGTGATAGTAGGCTTTGTCGCCGATGATGTCGATACACTCGTGGTCGGCAGGATCGAAGTTGGGATCAGCCAGGTTGTAGGAATAAGAAGCGCCTGGGAAGGCAAATTCGATGGCTGTGGCAACGGCATAGAGCGACATATCGCCCTCTACGATGTCTTCCACCTTGTACTTCCTACCACCTTGTGGTTTGTCGAACCAGCCTCGGAAGGCACCGCCATCGAGTTGGGTGACATCGTCGGCACCAAAGGCAAACTCGCCGATGGGCTGCTGACCCTTGACCAGCTGGGTGCCAATGAGTGTCGTACCGTCGAAATCGAAGTAGGAGAGGGTATACTCTGCGTTGAGGGCTGCGATCTCTTCCTCAGTCAGCGCGCTGACACCCACGAAGGGACAATAGTCCATACCCGTGATGGTCAGAGTGGTAGCCTCGCCGGTGTAGTAGAGCACATCGACGTTGTTCTTGTCGTTCTTCCAACAGCCAGGGGCGTTGGGAGTCTTCGTGGCTACCACATTGCCTGTGGCGTCGGTCACGGTGATGGTAGCAGGGCTGTAGGTACACTGTCCGACCGTGATTTTTACGTTCGTGGCGTTGGGCACCACCACTTGCAGGGCCTGACAGCCGTGCTCGCTGTGGAACTTGCCACTTACGGTGGCTACTGCGCTGGCGTCGTCGGCAGCCACACGGCTGACGGCTCCGTCGTCTGCAACGGCCACACCAAAATTGATTGCTGTTCCTTGGACTTGCTCCTCAGCCGTCAACAGGGTTCCGTCCTGATTGTTGACGATGGCGCCAAAGTCCTTGTGTGCCCAGTCGTTTCATTTGTTTGGTCATAATGCTTTTTGTTAATTGTTAGAATAAAAATATAATAGGTAAATCTTCGGCAAAGTTAGCACTTTTTGCTGAAATGACCATCGCTTTTGGATTGTTTTTTTCGTAAACGTTTACGTATTTAGCCACAGATTTCACCGATTTTCACAGATTTTGAGATTCACACAGATTTACATAGGTAATGATTCTGTGATAATCATTTCTTCTGTGATCATCTGTGTAATCTGTGGCAAAGTTTTTTTTAATTTTGTCTGAATAATCACTAAATAGTCTGAAAACATTTGGCTGCACGGGCGCTTATGCCTAATTTTGCAGGCGATGAAGATGATGCGAGACATATTGTTGCTCCTGCTCATAGTAGCAGGAGAGCAGGCTTCCGCCCAGCGGAGGCTTGTGGTGGTCGATGTGGAGACGCTCATTCCTGTGGCTGGTGCCAACGTGGTGAGCAAGGACGGCAATACGACGACAGACTCCTTGGGCTATTTCAGCGTGTCTGACAGTTGCCGCTCGCTGGCGTTCTCGCACGTCAACTACGAACCTCGGATGATTAATCTCACGGAAGTGCGCGACACCGTGTTCCTCATCTCCAAACTGCTGAACGTCCGTGAGGTCGTCGTCTTCGGACACGGGCCCCACGACGTGCTGCCTGAGGCGCTGAAGAAACAGTTGAAAATCAACAAGACTGAGGCCGAACTGGCGGCTGCCGACCCCAGCGCCGTCAATCTGCTCCCCCTCCTGGCTCGTCTCGTCCCCAAGAAGTGGCGTCGCAATAAAAAAGAGGAACGCCTTAAGCGCCTAAAGCAAATCTTAGACGATTACTGAAACATCACCAGTAAAATGCTGACAATTCTCTTTTTCATCTGAATCCGCTTCCACCACCGCCGCTGTGGCCTCCGCCTCCACGTGATGATGAACTGCCACCCCAGCCGCTGCTTCTGTTACTTGCCGATCTGGAGCTGCTTCCACTACTGCCTCCGCTGTAGCCGCCTGATGACGAACCGCCGCCCCAGTCGTGACCTTTGAACATCATGTAGACGATAAAGACGATGAAAACGATGAAACCTATAAACCAACTGTTGTCTATCAGGTCGCTCAGAGTGTCTGATGCTTGTTCTCCCAACGAGGCCTTATTCTCACCAGTGAATCCGTAACCACCCATCAGAGATGTGGGTGTGCCTGATAGAGGAATGGAGTCTTCAAATCTCTCACGATACAGTTCTTCCTGATAGTCGCTCCCTTCGAAGGCTTTGTGGCGTACTTCGGCAAACGCTCCCTTGCCATTGACGGCAGGGGTGAAGATGCCTTTGTCAAACTGACACATCACAATCATACTGCCACCTTCCTTCAGTGGCTCGGAGGCCGCTACCGACATCTGGCCATTAGCCAACATTACTCTGCCCGTGAAGCCGAAGGCCCAGACTCGTGACGTGGGTATATGTAGAGAGTCGCCTTCGAGTCTTATCGTCAGCGAGGCGGCCTGGGCGGGTGTGTTGTCTGCCTCATAGAAAGAGTGATTGAATCCGTCGTAGTCGGTGTATGCCTTAACCAAGTTTGTGAGCGTATAACTGATCTCATAGGTGCGCATTCCCGCGTTTCCGATGCCCCAGCACAGTTCCACGCCTCCGTTGATCTGATGGATGCCGCATCTACAGGTCTTCTCCCGTCTGTTACGGTTGGTGTTCCAGTTGCCTTCCTCGCAGAGAAACTCCACACCTCGCTCGTCCTTTACCTTGAGGTTATAGATGCCTATGTTGCCCATATTCAGCATCGTAATGAACCCTTCGGTACCATCATCGCCTATCATACAGGTACGTTTCTCCGTCACCCTTGCAGAGCCGTCCTGATGGAGGCATACGTCAACATCCAGATAAATCAGTGAGTGTGCTATAGTGGGAATCAGTGTCGCCATCAAAAGCACGGTGGTTAGTAAGTAGCGTTGTCTTCTCATATCATGTAATAATGTAGCAATGATGGTGCAAAGATACAATAAAAATTTGGTTAATTTGCAAATATTATGTAATTTTGCACACGATGATACGCATTTTGTTTATTTTGCTGGCTGTGCTTTGGATGGGCACTCCAGTTTCGGCTAAGAATAAGAAGGCTCCCAAGAGCCAGTTGAAGAGTTTCAGTTATAACATGGGAGGTGGTATGGAGATCAGTCATCAGGATGAGGTCTCTCTCCGGCTCACACGGGATGGTAAGCGACTACTGACCCTCCGTGGGGACTGTTTCTATGAACGCCTCACGTTTGAAGTCGGCGAAGACGTATTCCTGCGTTGCGACAGTATCATCCATGCCACGAATCTCTATCAGTCTAAGGGCTACTACGAGTGGAAAATGATGATTCTCGACGCTGCCACAACCGATTTCCATGTTACATACACCGACCCAGACGAGAGTTTCAGCGGTAGCGGTAATATGCCTTCAGAGATACGTGACGGCATGCACGAAGTTGTCAACTATCTGAAGAGTTTGCGTGGAGATCGTCAGGCTTTTGGCCATCTCACAACTACATATTATAATA
>CACYQO010000123.1 GCA_902776545.1 uncultured Prevotellaceae bacterium
ATCCATTCGTCCTTTGTGAGACTGCTGACATGCCCTTTTCGCGTCTCATGCATCAATGGCACATCCACGTTGTCGGTAGTCCACTGGTATTTGAATCCACACTTCTCCTGTACACGCTTCGAGCGATTGTTTCCGTCGTAATAGCCAACCCAGACTTTCATCATCCCACAATCCTCAAATGCATGGCGAACCATTTCCTTTGCGGCCTCTGTCATCAGCCCCTGTCCCCAATACGGCACACCCAGCCAATATCCAAGTTCGCATTCATCGTCGCGTTCAGTCAAGTCCGTTGCGTTCCCTGTTTTCAAACCTATACAGCCGATGGGCTTTCCCGTTTCCTTCAGAACAACGGCATACGTCTCTGGGTATGAAAACACAGTACGAATGATTTCCAAGCTCTCTTCCACACTCTGATGTGGTGGCCACCCTGCGACAGGCCCCACTTGCTGGTTTTGGGCATACTTATACAGTTCTTCGGCATCACTATCATGCCAAGACCTCAGAATGAGTCTATCTGTCTCTAATCTCATCTTGTTTATTAAGATTTATCTGATTAATTTGCTGTACCATAACGGGTGCAAAGGTACAAATAAGCGAGCGAAATACCAAATATATTTGAGTATTTCCAAGTGGGAGAGGAGATTTCCCTAATCCTTAAATGCCCAAAATCCAGTACCTGTCTCAGGGTCAAATTTCCTTCCGATAGCACCGCCGACAGTTGGACGCAGTTCAATTTCGGCAGTATATAGAACAGTTGTGGCTTTCAAATGCCCCCCTGCCATTCCATGCTGGCCGTCTTTCTTGAATGAGAACAAGGCATGAGTATGGTGGAAGAGCTGGCCATTATCGTCCCTTACAACATTGCCGTTTAGCAATACCAATTCCAGCATCCCCTCCAACCGTTCAGTCTCAAAACTGCCAATTTCTGGGATGAACACCTGTAACTCTGCACTCTGACAGCCGCCGATTCCTGAGAAAACGGCTGATGGTATGGATTCTTTCTCGCAAACTAAGAGAAGGTTACTGATAATCTCGTCACCTCGATCCATACGGATATAGTAGTTATCGCCAATCTTTCTGTATTCCATCTTAATTATTTGTAAAGTTGGATGCAAACGGCACCTCGGCAATTAGAGCAAGCCATCCGAGCCAAACTGCTGGGGAAAGGTTATCTCACCAACTTCGGACGATTGGTACGCACCATCGTCTTCTGCGTAGTCGGTGCTGTCACTGTGTTGTGAATCTGGAAGAAACTGTTTGATTAAGATAATATGAAGAGATTAGACAATTTGTTGGTAGTGATTGCTCTGTTTTGCAGCATATTGTTAACTGCATGTACAGACGATAACATTGATTCCCCCTCTGTGACCCCAGAGGAGAAGTTTGTGGTGAATGACATGATGGACACCAGCGTAAAGCCTGGTGAGGATTTCTTCTGCTATTGCAACGGCAAGTGGATTGACGCTCTCACCGACAATCTGGAAGCTGAAAAACCGGATAAGCAGTATTATGGATTCTTTCCTACAGAAATCCAAAAGACATTTGACAAGAATCTGAGTGAACTGGAATATCCGTCACTGGAAGTCATCTCCAAGCATTTCGCGAGTCTTGCTACCGATCAGGCAGCATGCGATGAGATTGTCGAAGCAGCCAAGAAACGGTTGAATGATGCTGCCGATAATGGTCGCGAGCAGCTGTGGCTGACCATCGGACAGATGATCAAGGAAGGCTATCCTCTGCCAATATCGGTAGAGATGGTCAGCAAGAAGGGTATCATGGGTATCATGTTTTCTGCAACTGAGAGTATCGCCTATGCTGATCAGGAGACGACTCCTGTGGTCGAGCCTGATACAGAAAGTGCCATTGGGGCAGAATGGCCCATGCTGAAAAAAATCTGCGAAGGGATGGGCTTTGATGTGAAATATTGCTACCTGCCCACCGAGGTGACGTATTTCGGAATGGGCGATGAGCCTGAGGACATGAGTATGTTTGTAAAAGGACTCTCCAGCATTCAGGCTTGTAATCCGAAGACAATCGCAGAATCGTTTGGCAAAGCGCTTGAAAAAAATCTTATGAACTATTATGGCAGCTCAAGCGACGATACTAAAGACTACAATGAGTATCTGATGAAGGAAATGAGAGATGGACTCCTGCGTTATGAGGGTCATCGTGAATATGTCAAGAAGTTTGTAAAGCCAGAGGTAAAGAGCTCTTTGAAGCAGATTTGCGATCGTCTTAGCATGGCCTATCGCAAGCGTCTGGAAAACAATCAATGGATGAGTGGTGACAGCAAGGCCAAAGCTATCGAGAAACTTGACAACATCACCTTCTGTTTGGGCTATCCCGACACATGGTATGATAATGCGATGCCCGACCTGTCGAAGACGAAGAATATCGTGGAGGACTATCTGGAGCTGCAACGAGCCAATATAGTACTGATGAGCGACCTGCTGGGCAAGACGGTTCAAGAGGCTGAATTCAATGCATGTTTCTTAGATCTTTTTCCAACACTTATTGTGAATGCAAGATACAAACCTGATAATAACTCTATCAACATCTTTCCAGTCTTCCTGAGCGAACCATTTATCAACAGTAATGGTCTGTCGATAGAGATGTTTGCCTATAGTATGATTTACGCGCATGAAATAACCCACGGCTTCGATAGCAGAGGAGCACTTTACGATAAATATGGCAGTGTGGGCAGCATCATCGCTGAGGCGGATAAGGTAGAGTTCGATAAGCGTATCCAGTTGCTCGACGACTGCTACAGCAGCATGGAGACACTGCCTGGCAGCAAGGTGATGTGCGATGGTAAGACTACGGAACAGGAGAACATCGCTGACCTCGGCGGTTTCCTCATCGCCTACGATGCCTGTAAGGCATGGCTCGAAGAGGAGAAGGGCATCAAGGGCGAAGATCTGAAGCAGCAGATGCGCCAGTTCTGTATCGCCTATGGTAATCTCTGGCGCTCAAAATACACGCTGGAATACGTGAAGAGGTATCTTGGCTTCGATGGGCATTCCTTCACTCGTGAGCGTGTGAACGGTGTTGTGCGTAATTCGGATGTGTGGTACGAACTCTTCGACATTAAGCCGGGCGATGCCCTCTTTCTGGCTCCCGAAAAGCGTGCCTATATCTGGTAAGATTCAAGATAAATTCAAATGACTATCGATACTACCAACATGTGTTCGCACCTGCAGAAAAAGCTGTTTGAAGAAGATGGCATATATCATTCTCTTTGGATAGCTATGCAGGATGATCCAGAACTGACTGCAGTTGTCCGTTCTCGCCAGCTACATATCTACCGCAATGGCAAAAAGGTATTGGTGCTGGCAGGTAAGTCTGCACCAAAGATTATCAGAGAGGACGCGATTTGTGAACTTTTACAAACGACGAACGAAGCAAGTGCAGAGTCAAGCTCGCTTGAACTATGCCTTGCAAGGAGGAGTTGCGATGAAATCGAAATTGAGCGAATCAAGCAGATGGAGCAACGCTTCAATAAAGCCTTGGCTGCCATCAAGGATGGATCTGCTATTTCGTTGAAGGCTGTCAAAGAAGATGTTGCCGAACTCAGCAAATACTATGGAAGTGAGTTGTGGAAACAGGACTTTGCTGCTGACGAAGCAGGGAATCTTCCTCCAGACCTCAAACGCGGAGTACTATCAGAAGATGGTATTTGGAATCTGCTCTCTGACTATCGTGATATTCAAAAGAAGAAGCAATGAAGAAGCACAGTCTTATACCTCCTGTTCATCCTTGCGTTTATCATCCACGATGGCGAGGAGATTGCTGTGGAGCACAAATGGCTACTGGCACATGCCGAAACCTTGCGTGAGAAGCATCCCAAGCTTCGGCGTATGCTCAATCCTGTCTTCATGGCTTTTTCCATCCACCTCATCGTACATCTCGGACAGTCAATCGTCGTGAGAGGATATGTCCCAGGATTCGTAACTTCCATCCTGTTATTGCCCTTCTCCTACCTAAGCCAAAGATACCTCTATTCAGGAGATGATGCAGCGTGCTCAGGCTATGGGAGCCAACGCCATCGTAGGCATCGACATCGACTACGAGACCGTCGGTGCCAACGGCTCAATGCTCATGGTAGCCACCAGCGGAACGGCAGATTTGTTTAGTTTTAGTGAGGTGGTTAGTCGGTGACGATCAACCACTTTTTTACTTTGCAACCGAGTTGCGGCAACAATATAATAATTTTGCAGCCGAAAACGAAAGAATATGAATTATGGCAGACAAGATTAAGAGTTCGTACAAGTTCAGCAAGAGTTTCTACGATGATGCTATCACGCAGGGCAAATGGTGGAGTAAGTTATATTTCAAGTTGCTCTGGGGCGGTGTCGATGACAACGAGATAGCCCGCATGGGCTGGTTTACGCCTCCTTTCGACACGGCCAACGATGTGCGCAAGCGGCTGGAACCATATTATGACATCCTCGACTTCCACGTAGAAGGAGCCATGTTATACTTCAGGGCCAAAAAGAGAGAATAATATCTTTTAGGTACTAGAATTCAATTTTTTATTGTACCTCTGGCTTTGCCGAAGGTACTCTTGCTCGGAAATACTCAAATAAATTTGGTATTTCACTCGCTTATTCGTACCTTTGCACCCGATGGATATACAGAGTTTCTTCATATCACTTCTGAACGTGGTCTGCGAAATGGCTCCCTATCTGCTGTTGGGATTCTTCATCGCAGGCGTGCTGCACGTATTTGTGCCGCAGAGGTTCTACGCCAATTATCTTTCGCGGAATAACAAGCTGTCCGTAGTTTGGGCTGCGCTGCTGGGTGTACCCCTGCCGCTGTGTTCATGTGGAGTCATCCCTACGGCCATCGGTCTAAGGAACGAGAAGGCTTCGAAAGGAGCCATTGCTTCATTTCTCATCGCCACGCCACAGACGGGCATCGATTCCATTCTGGCCACGTTCTCGCTGATGGGACTGGGCTTTGCCATTATCCGTCCTACCGCAGCGCTTATCACAGGCGTTTGCGGCGGACTGCTGGTAAACCGTCTGGTTCGTGAGGATGACGTGAAGGAGGATGTGGCCGTTGCATGCCAAGTAGAAAGCGGAAACAGGATTTGGCGCGTACTGAAGTATGCCTATTATGATATGCTTCGCGACATAGGCCTGCGACTTCTTATCGGACTTGTTGTTGCGGCATTGATTCAGGTAGCTGTACCTGATGAGTTTTTCCTCAGTTTCGGCAGTCAACCACTGTTGCAGATGCTGGTAATCTTGGTTATCGCCGTACCGATGTATATCTGCTCGACGGGTAGTATTCCCGTGGCATCAGCCCTGATGATGAAAGGACTCTCGCCAGGAGCGGCACTAGTGATGTTGATGGCCGGGCCTGCGGTAAATCTCGCCTCTATCCTCGTGGTTCATAAGT
>CACYQO010000124.1 GCA_902776545.1 uncultured Prevotellaceae bacterium
GATTCGAACTCCCGACCCCGACGTTCGTAGCGTCGTACTCTAATCCAACTGAGCTAACGAGCCTTGTTTCATCTTTCTGGGTGCAAAGGTATAATAGGCTGATGAAGCCTTTTTTCGTAGCAGAAAAAAAGTTTGATTTTTCACAAAAATAGTCATAATTAGGACGGAATTATGCACTAATTGCACAATATCAGACGTAACTTACAGGTAGAATACGAACTTAGTTCCTTTAGAACCGACTCCATCATAATCTGCCGGTATTGGGAACTGGCAGCAAAGATTACTGATTGCATCTTCATCAAGGAAGAATGTCAGTTCAAGAACGATGGCACTACGCCTTTCTTCATAGGCCAGATTCCAGATGCATTCACCCAGAACGGCATTAACCACCGTCCTTATCTCATCCTGAGTGCGCCAAATGGAATCAAAGTCAATCATAGTATTCTATTTGCAGTTCTTCGCTGACGTTGAAATCATCATGGAATCCATCATCGTACTTGTAAACAATACGAAGGCCACGATAGGTAGAGGGAACTTTTAGTGTTTCTATCAAATGCCACTTGGGACGGCCAAAGTCGTATGACTCTCTGTCAAGGATGATGCGATTGGAAACGAAGTCGAAGGTATAATAGCCACCACCAATGCACTGGTCACCCGGCTTTAGCAAGTGCTTGTGCTGGTCAACCATGCCGAGACGGAAAACACCGTCCATAGTAATGATAAACTTCGGTAGCTTCATCGTACTATCTTTGCTTTTTGCAGATTATCAAAGTCACTCCAAAAATCAGACTCTTCTGATTCACTGAAACCATTGTTGGATAGTTCATGAAGAATGGCATCCAAAAGCTGGACCTTTGAGATATTCAAATCTGGTTCAACGTCAATTGGGTAAGTGATAATATCGCCCAAAGAGCCGACATGGGCATCGGTGACAGCAATCTCCCCATCGACAAACTTGACTAGTATATGTCTGCTGGAGCCATATTCTGGCTTAGTCTCACGGAGCTTCTGATATAGCGTAGAATCGCTATATTGCTCAGAATCTACTGATAGTATGAGCTCACGTAACGTCATGCGACACCTAACAATTCAATTTCAAAAATAAGCGTTGAACCGCCTGGGATGCCAGGCTGAGAGAACCTGCCATAACCCATCTCTGCAGGGATATACAGTTCCCACTTGTCACCGATATGCATCTGCTGCATGGCGATAATCCAGCCCTCAATGAGGTCGCATAGCCTGCAAGCCAGAGGCACACCGCCACGGCTGCTATCAAACTGTTTGCCATCGATGGTCTTTCCTGTGTAGTGGGCCGTGATGATACTGCGTACTGTCGGCTGGGCACTCGAAGCGTCACCCTCTGCCAGCACCTTATAATATATTTCCTTTGGAAGAGCCTTAACCCCTTCCTCCTTTGACTTGGCCTCCAGCCAGTCCTTGTTTGCCTGTATGTATTCTCTCTTACTCATCGTTTTATCTTCTTTTGTGAATCTGTATACTGCCAATGTGGGCAGGATGACTAATAGCAATAGCGTAATCTCTACTAATGCGTAGGATCCGAAGTAGTCAACCAATGTCTGGAATTTCAGAACTCCGTCAACCAGAATAACTAAGAATACAAACCAGCAGAGGCAGAATAAAGCAGCATACTTTATTTTTCGCTTCTTCAGTTTCATTCGTTGATGTAGTTTTTGGTAGACATGTCATAATACAGAGCCTCCAATTCCTGAAGGGTCAGGTTCTCTACAGAGTGCTCAATTATTCGAATCAGTTCTTCGCGCCTATAGTCATCTGACTGTCCGAAACGTCCTGTGTATGCCATATCACTTAACAATTTCACCAATGGCCTTGCGGCTCTTTGGTTTTATCTCATCAGCAGCATAGCCCAAAGGAATGATGACTGCTGGTTCCTCATTCTCTGGCAAACCAAACAGTTCCTTGCATAGATTAGCGTCGAAGTTGCATACCCAGCACGTAGCCAGCCCCTGCTCAGTAGCAGCCAGGCAAAGATGCTCCACAGCGATGGCAATATCAATGTTGCCATGATGCTTGCCGTCGGATCTTACCCACTCTTCATCATGCAGGATAGAGGCAATGATATACATCGGGGCCGTCTTGAACCAATCACGGTTATAACACTGTTGCAGCTTAGTCTTGTTCTCCTCGTTGCTGACGATGTGGAACAACCAAGGTTGTTTATTCACTGCTGAAGGTGCAAAGCGAACACACTCCATGATATAGTCCAGCTTTTCCTGTTCAACACTCGTAGGCTGATAGTTCCTGCAGCTGTACCTCGATTTTGCTAAATCCAATAAGTTCATAGTTCAATATTTCGTGAAATTATACTTTTCCCTTAACTCGGCTTTCTTCTCTTCACTCAAGTTGGTGAAATACGCTTTCCAGCCTGGGCAAAAGTTGATATGCAACCGCCAGAACCTGCCTAAAAACGAATTGGGCTTTTGGTCGTACTTAGCCCTAAACTTACATTTTTCACAATTCTCTGCCATAATCAGGCCTCCTATTTCATTTATTTGTTAAATATGGCTGCAAATATACGAAAAAACGGGGAATAATGAGTACCTTTGCCCTTTGAATTAATAGTATTTGTGAAATAATGATGAAGTTAATAGCAATTCCGACACGTGATAGCATGGTGGACGACCACTTCGGCCACTGTGCCTATTATACCGTAGTAACACTCGATGAACAGAACCAGGTTGTGAAGCAAGAGCGTCTGAATTCTCCTGAAGGATGCGGATGCAAATCGAATATCGCATCTGTCATGCAGGAGATGGGCATCACCCTCATGCTGGCTGGCAACATGGGCATGGGAGCCTACAACAAGCTTTCTGCTCACGGCATAGCAGTCATCAGAGGATGCCAGGGAAAGGTTGATGATGTTCTCAATGCTTATCTGAATGGAGAGCTGAAAGATTCTCTTGAATCCTGCGATCATCACGACTGTGACCACCATCAAGAGAAACCTGTGTATTTCGTACCATCGTTCGGCAAGAAATAAAGAGAGAGATGATGCAATTAAAGCTTATTAATAACGAGTTCTCTGTATGTAAGGTTGTGGATTATTCAGAAATTAACCTGAATCAGGAATATGTGTTTACAGGTTCAACAGACGAGGAAAAATCGCTTGTATGCCCGATTTCTTTAGTTCCAGGCAACACCATTGAGCGTGAGGACGGCTGGCGGGCTTTCCGCATAGAAGGTGTTCTCGACTTCTCACTAATCGGTATTCTCTCAAAGATTTCCAGTCTGCTGGCAGCAAATAAAATCGGTATATTTGCGATTTCAACTTTCAATACAGACTATATCCTAACTAAAAAAGAAGATTTCGACAAGGCTATTGATGTATTGAAAGCAGAAGGTTATTTAGTAAAATAAGCATTTCTTAATGGATGACTATTCTCAAAAGCGAATCAATTGATATGAAGTGGACCGTACTATCAGACAATCGAAGCTGTGATGATTCGTTAGAGACAGAGCATGGCTTGTCTGTCTTACTTGAAACAGACCATCATCGGATTCTGATGGACACAGGAGCAAGCGATGTCTTTATCCGTAATGCCGAGAAGATGGGTATCGACCTTAGTACGGTGGACTATGTGTTTATCTCTCACGGACACAGCGATCATGCTGGTGGCTTGAAGCATTTCATGGAGATTAACGACAAGGCAAGAATCATCGTGTCGCCAGATGCCCTCAAGGGGAAATTTTACTCCAAACGTCAAAACTTGCATGGCATAACTACAGAATGGCCTGAGATTCCGCAAGAGCGATTATTGACGATTGGCCAAAGCGAAAGCATTGACGACAACATCTTCATCTTAGCGCACATACCTCAGGTTCATCCGATGCCAGAGGGTAATCAGCATCTGTTCGTAGAGAACACGGATGGCAGCTATGAAAATGATGATTTCCGTCACGAGCTGGCGCTATATACTGGCGGATTGCTCTTTACCGGTTGCGCTCATAGCGGCTTGGAGAACATCCTTGCAGCCTGTCCGTTCCCTGTGAATACCGTCGTAGGAGGATTCCACCTGCTCGACAATCATGAGAGCGAAGACAAGCTTTCAGAACTTGCCAACAGATTGATGAAAGCTTACCCCCAGACACAGTTCTACACCAGCCATTGTACGGGGGATACAGTCTTTGCGACCTTACATCAAGTGATGGGTGACAAGATACATGCTTTTTCCTGCGGGACGACAAATCCAATGAGCGAGAACACTATCCTGTTATAGCTTAATGCCAAACGGATGTAGTCCTCTCGGATATAGAGCGACACACGGCGCTGTGAGAGATAATCGCCCTCTATTCGTCGCACGTTTTCACGCTGACTTTCTGAGAGGAATGGCAAGTGCATCTCTGGGATAATGGTAAAACCGCCATTCTCATCGACAATGCGGATTAGCGTCTCGATACTGCCAGCCTCGTACACACGGTTACCCTTGGTTCTTGCCTTGCAAAAGCTGAAGGCACTTTCACGCAGACATTGTGCCTCCTTCATGATCCACATCCTCTCGTGTTCCAGGTTCTCTGGCTTGAACACAGGTAGCTTGCGCCAGCAACTCTCAGCGAGATAAACCATGAAGCGC
>CACYQO010000125.1 GCA_902776545.1 uncultured Prevotellaceae bacterium
AAAAGGGACTCTATCTGCCATCTTTTTCGATATATGTCCACTATGGTATCCAGAGACATGTCAAAGTCGTTGGTAAGCAGTGATATGAGTTTGGGCTGCTTTCCTTTCTTAATGTCCACGTATGTGATGATGCGGGCTATGTGGCTTATCTCACCCTTACGGAACACAACGACCTGATCCCGATATTCCATCCTCCCTTCTCGGTTCATATCCATGCAGTCCACAAGTATCTCATAGTTGAGGTTCTTCTTCATCTTGGTGACGTACACCACGTCCTTTTCTGTGAGTTCCTCGAACTTCTCGTAGTTGATATACGCCCTGTCCATAGCGACAATCTCATTATGCTGATAGTGGCTCGGTGCCAGCATGAAGGAGTCGTTTGTTGCTGCCGAGGTGAACCTTACGTCACAAGGAACACCCTCATTGGCATGTATGACAGAATGCACCTTTATGCCCCCTTTCTTCCTGCCAGTCTTGGGATGTCGCCCCACGCCCTTGAAAATGGCATTGGAGAAAAGAGAAATGGTGGTGGAATCAATGATTCTCAGCCGCTTGATCCATTCCTCGCTGCCGTTTCTCCGGCTGTCCGAAGAAAGCTTCCCCTTGTTGCACTCATACAAGTCGCGATAGACTTCCCCGAAGAACTTCTCATCACGCCTTGCATTGGCATCGGAGAGCGTGCTGCGCTTGGGAACCTTTTCTATACCGACATGATGTAGCTTCCTTACCTCGGCTGTCATGGAGGCCTCTATTTCGCGCAGAGAATCGAAGCGCATGATCACGGCATAGAGCATCGTCAGCAGATGAGTGTAGCCATCGAAGCTCTTCACATACCTCTCACCGCCGTTTTGGCGGCTCATTTCAACAATTTTATCACGGTCGAGCGATTTTATCAGCTGACCATACACTGGCTGTCCGAAAAAATGTGTACTTTTGCCCATGGTTATGTTTGTTTATGTTTGGCGACTGCAAAGATAACCAAAAGGGCTGACATCAAAATCTGATGCCAGCCCTAATTATCAAATGAAGCTTAAAGTTTAGCGGACAGTAATAATTTAAAAAAGCATCCCAAAAGAGTGGTTTATGACGAACTCTTCATAAATATGTTACTAATTTCATACATATCAATATGTTAATCCGGATTGCTGCAACGATTTTTCGGTCATACGGACAAGAAACGGAGTTCAATATGCTGACGTCATCAAATGTCAGCAGGATGGATTGGCATATACATAACCAAGGACTTCGAATATGACCCACCAATCAAACAAGCAATTCAACACCTATAAGGCGGGGCTAAACCTGGACTTCCTGCAGGAGTACTGCATGGAGTATGGGGAAGTACGGACATTCTTGCGGGGAGATACGCTGGAAGAAATGGGTAAGCCGGCGCAATGGGTGGCATACGTGGAGCATGGATGCTTCAAGTATATGGTGCACAACAACGAGGAGGGAAAGGACTATTGCACGGGCTTTGCCTTCGAGGGCGAGTTTGTGGCAGATTACCCGAATTGTCTTTCTGGGAAGATTTCTGAGGTGACCATTATGGCCGGGTGCTCTTGCAAAGTATATCAAATCCCAGGCATAGAATTATGTTCACTGCTTAATTCCGACGATAAGAAAGACCTCAAACAAGCCATATCCGACCATCTTTTTTCTCAAATATATGCACAATACCTTGATACCTTCCGTATGACAACCAGAGAAAGATACAAGCGTTTATTCAGTCGTTGTCCGGAAATTGTGCAAAGTATCAGTCTGAAAGATATTGCCTCTTATCTAAAAGTAACGCCCACCACTATAAGCAACATCCGAAGAGAGATCACCTTTGGCCTATAAACTCTCAAAACGTTTTGAGAGTTTGTTTTATGAATGGTGTTTTATTCCATAATCCATGGTGGGGGAAAACATTCTCATTAACTTTGTACTCAAAAAAAGTAAAATGAATGTTCTCATCATCGGAGCGACATCGGGCATAGGTAAAGCCCTCTTTGAAATATATGCAGCAAAAGGGAACCGCATCGGTATTGTTGGACGGCGTGTATATTTACTGGATGAACTGTATCAGCGACATCCCGATAACACCTTTACTTCTGCGGCTGACATCACCAAACAGGAAGAATTTGGGCAGGCCATCGATACCCTTTGTAGGAAACTCGGAAGCGTTGATATAGCCATCGTGTGTTCTGGTAGGGGTGATCTCAATCCCTCACTTGACTATGCATTGGAAAGTCCAACAATAGAAACGAACGTAAGGGGTTGGACATTTGTCATTGACATGTTCTATCATGTCCTTGAAAAGCAGGGGCATGGTCACCTCGTTGCAATCACATCTGTTGGCGGGCTACGTGGCGAACCTATGGCACCAGCCTATAGTGCAACCAAAGCCTTCCAAATCAACTACATGGAAGCTCTGCGTAAGAAAGCATTCAAGAGCGGCAGTCACATAGCAGTTACCGACATACGCCCAGGCCTCGTTGATACAGCAATGGCAAAAGGCGAAGGATTGTTTTGGGTGATGCCTGTTGAAAAAGTGGCCCGTCAAATCATTGACGCCATTCGCAAGAGGAAATCCCAAGCCTATGTCACTAAGCGTTGGCACATCATAGCCATCATCAACAGGCATCTGCCGTTTGGACTTTATAAACGTATGTAATAAATAGACACGCCTGTTCCTATGCATCAAATTGTTCTTCAATCGAAGATAGCGTCAACTATCTTATGATTTTGGGGAAGTATGCCGGTTTTATTGGTATATGTGTTTCTGGCACCCGAAAGACCTGATACCTGGAACAAGGTCTCGAAAGGTTTCCAAAAGACTTTTTTCTTACCATCCTGCTCGGCTTTACTCAACTGAAGATACTCGCTGGCTCTGTCTGCGAAATATGCAAGCAGTACTTTTGAATGTTTCCAATGGTAACACTCATCACAGAGTCCTTTGGAGATGGCTTTTCTGAACATTTTTGCCGCTTTTTCAGTGCGTAGTTCTTCGGGGATAACTGGTTGGGGGCTCACTTCTGCAACCTGAGCATCGGATAGTTGCTGAGCATGACCAATATCTGTTGAACTTTCTTGGGTTGGCTTCTCCTGCTCTTCCATCACTTCCAAAATACCCAGTCTGATGTCGTTTCCAGCTTCATGTTCCCTCCGGACAAAAGTGTGCCATTCATCCAGCGTCCGATGCCCCGAATTCACGCTGGACATGATAATGTTGTCCTTCACTTCTCCGAACAACTGAGTGAGCAGACCCACTCCTTTTATCTTGGCAGCCTTGTCCAACATCAGGACTTGATCTTCGAAGGCTGTGCCGGGCTTGAAAACTTTCAGAAAAGCGTTTCGTACCGACTCTTTCTTCTGTTCGTCGGCGTTATTATAGAAAGTGGCCAGTCGCTCATAACCACCATTGTCCTCGATGAACTTCTTCATCAGTGCTGTCATGTGGCGGAACTGGTGCTCATCATAGAGTTTCGAAAGTTGGGCTTTATAGCCAGGATACACCTCTTCCATGATATCCACAGTTTCTTCGAACACACTAGGATTGAGCGTGTGCACCAGTTTGAGTGACATAATGAACTTTTTGATTTTGTTGATTATCCTCATAATAATAAATATCTAAATGATTTTCCAATCCCATAAAATGGCGTTATCCAACACTATTTGCACTACGGCTTGTAGTGTATCAAATAAAATGTGATGTAAAGATACGACATTTCCTAAGATAACAGATGATTGACACTATTTTTTTAGGAAGATTTAATCATTACTACTTTCAGGCAAGATTTCCATCACTATCTCATACCTGTTTTTTATCGTTCATACCTCCTCAAATAGTATGAAAGGCTCCACAGAAATGCATAATGGGGGAGACAAAAGAGTTGTAATCTTATGAAATTCCATAAAAATAAATATGGTTTCACTACATTTAAAAGGGGAGTCAAAGCTCAAAATTTGTATCAGATTTGTATCGTAAAGGCAAAACAAAAAGGAGTTACATCTCTGTAACTCCTTGATTTTCAAGTGACTCCCGCGGGATTCAAACCCACAACCTTCTGATCCGTAGTCAGATGCTCTATTCAGTTGAGCTAGGGAGCC
>CACYQO010000126.1 GCA_902776545.1 uncultured Prevotellaceae bacterium
CCGTATTCTGACTATTTGGGGAGGCGTAGTGTCGCTACTGTCTATATTCTTTGTCATCGTTTTGTTCTGTCTCTTCAGGCAGCGAAAGCAACTGAAAGCGGCACGCCGGCAATTGGAAGACACCAACAAACATCTGGTCGAAACCAACGACAAACTGAAATGGATGAACGATTGGGTGAGCAAAAGCAATGCCGAATGGCAGGCAGAAAACAAGAAACTGAAGGAGAAAATACATGAGACTAATAAATGACTACAACTTTTTATCCCAGTCTAAACTCATTGGGAGTCATCCCCGCCTCGCGTTTGAAGAACTTGGAGAAGAACGAGGGATTGGGGAAGTTCAAGGATTCAGCGATTTGCCAGACAGGCAGGTCGCTGTATTTTAGTTGTAGTTTGGCCTGCTGGATGATGTGGCGGTGAATCCATTGCATGACTGTCTGTCCGCTGACTTCCCGGATGACGGATCCAAGATGGTTGGGTGTCAGGCAGAGACGGTCGGCATAGAAGGCGATGGCATGTTCACGAGCGGCATGCTCGTTGACGAGAGCGGTGAAGCGATGAAAAATATCTTCCTGACGGCTGATGGGACGACGCTTCCTTTCTGCGTTTTCCTTATTATGTATAAGGTGGAGTTCGGAGAGATTCCTTGTTGTGAAATAACAATTCAGGGAAACAAGACCCTAATGTCTGCCGAGCTTGCTCATCAGAAAGCAGACAAGCATCTTTATGTGGCACTCCACAGAAAAGAATTAGGCTACCACAATTGTGGCATTCCCTGCAAGTAGGGGTAAGAGGCTACACCCTATTGCTGCTTTTACCCGCAAAGGTAGCATTAGAAGTTAATAGTATTGCATTATTTGGAAACATATTGTCTATATACGGCTTTTATCTTGAAGCTCATAAAAAAATGGAACGGTTCTTAAGTTATATCAGAAGAATCGTCCCACTATGTTATTTTCTCAAATGGTTTCTTTCCGTCACCACACTAATGCCCTTTTTCCCTTGGGGATGGATGTTGAAGGATACAACGATATAATCTTTTTAGAATCATTACTATTTCTTTTTTACATCGAGAAAACCTTCTTGCCCTCAAAGTAAGTTGCTGTAGGCTTGGTCAAGTGAATTTCCATCACTGGGCAAGATAATACGTCCTGATTGAGGAGTAGGAAATCGGCATATTTGCCAGTCTTGATGCTGCCTCTCTCATTCTCAATGAACATCTGCTTGGCACAGTTGATGGTCAGGGCAGTGAGGGCCTGCTCACGAGTAGCGAGTTCCTCTGGCCACCAAGGCGTGCCATTCTCTGACCAGAGTACACCTGTCACAGCAATCTCCATGATACCGAAGGGGTCGTCGGGACTGCCGCTCAATGCAGGATAGTCGGAATGGATGCTCACAGGGATGTTGTTGTCGAAGTACGATTTAAAGGGGTAAGACTTGTCCTCCTGACCTGCAGGAACCATGGTCTTCAGTATTTCAATTGCACCAGTTGGCATGTGATGCCAAGTTACACCTGAGGTGACATAGATGTTGTGCTCTGCCATACGCTTATAATCCTCATCGTTGACATTACGCACGTGTACCAGCGTGTTGCGCATTTCGTCCTGTCCACCATTGACGAAGGCATTGACCACTTGGCTGACACCCTTGTTTCCCATAACGTGGATGTGGATGGTCAGCCCTTGCGCATTAGCCTTGCGAGTCAGCTCGGTCACCTCTGCTTCTGTCCAGTTGGCAATACCCTGGTGTCCGTCGGGATAGAGCGGATCTACTATAGCCGTACCAGCTTCTACGCCACCGTCGAAGAGGAGCTTGATCCATCTTGGCATAACGCGTTTCGAGGCGAACTTTTTGGCGTCAACGGCTCTGCCCAGTGCCTCGTCCATATCCATCCAGCTTTCAATCTCGTAAGGCAAGCCCACGACAAAGTGCAGCTTGCCTTCCTTGTCCATCTGCTGGCAAGCCTGGTAGTAATTTGTGTTTACAAAATAGTTACCCCAACCACCGTGATACATAGTGTAGCCCACCGATGCCATGTACTTGTCGATTTCAACCAAGTTAGACAGAGCCCTATCGAGGGTATAAAGGTTGTCGTTGTCCAGGAAGGAGCGCAAATAGGTCTGGGCTTGTTCTTTCATCAGACCAGTAGGCATACCGTTCCCGTCAACAACAATCTCACCACCGCGTAAGGTGGTCTTGCCGGCAGTGCCGTCTTCCTTGATGATGCCTGCCTTCTTCAGCAAGATGGTGTTGCCCAGTGCTTTGTGGCATTCCTCGTCCAACAAATAAATGGGGATATCACTGCAGATGGCATCCAGATCCTCACGAGTAGGTAGAGGGTCGAGACTCTGGAGGCGCCAACCTTGCCCGAAGATGGAGGTTGCACCTTCATTCTTTGCCTTCTGGACGGCAGCGGGAAGAATTTCCTTCAGCAATTTCTCGGTATTCACATCCAGCCCAATCATTGTGCCGATGGTTTTGAGGGCATAGCCCAGCATGTAATGGGCGTGTCCATTACCGCAGCCAGACATCACAAGCCCCTTTCCTGTATAGTCCACCACCTCGGTCTTGCCATTTCCGATATAAGCTTCGGCACCCGCCTTGTCGCCTACATAAACGTACTTGCCGTCCTTCACGGCAAATGCCTCTACAATCTGATTGCCTTCGGAAGTGAAGATCTTGCCGTAGACCACGAGGTCGGCACAATTCTTGTCTTCATTAGTCGCTGAGTTGTCTTCATTCGATGTACAAGCAGTAAATACACTTGAGCCGCAAATCAGGATGGCGGCAAACATCCACTTTTTCATTTTTCTCATAATTACATATTTTATAGGATAAAACATATTATAGGGTTTTCTGATGTCATATTTTGTTTTGCAAAGGTAACCAAATTCCCTATAATTGCTTTAGCCCAAATGCCTGTCGCTTAAAATTTTGCTTATTTGGATATTATTTTTGATGATTTGGACAGTTTTGATCCGTATCGTCCATCCACTGTCTCACGTTTTGACCCATTCGCTGCTTGAAAACACGCCTGAAAGTGTTGTAACTTCGGAAGCCACTTTCGATTGCCAGTTGCTGGGCTGTGTAGGGACGATGTGCAGCGACAGCATCATGATAGAGACTTATAAAAAAATCGATGCGCAGATTGTTGATATAATCATTGTAAGTCGTGCTCTGATAGGAGAAATATTGGCTAAGATATGAACGGTTGGTACCAATAGCCTTGGCAAGTTGAATAAGGGTCAGGTCGTGCTGCAGGTAGAGCTTTTCATCGATGCAACGCTGCTGTAGCAATAATCCGATATTGTTTCGAATGGATAATGGAAGTTCGTAGTCTTCCACATCCTCTTTGGTATCCGAATGGATTACCAAAGAATTATCTGCTTCTGTGGGAAGGTCTTGCTGTTGTGAAATGCTCATGTCGCTTAACGTTTCTACACGCCACAAGAGATAGCAGATAAGTACGACTACTACCACCTGAAGGACGTATTCGAAAACCATGCCTCTGCTGCTAAGCGCATAGGTGCTGAACACTAACAGTATGATGGCCAGTACCACGAAACTCTGCCACACCTCTTTATGCTCCAGGTCGGCATAGTTGTCACGTAGCCAGCTCCCATATTGCTTCAGCGCGCGAACCATATATATAATTAAGCCAACGCTCATCAACAGCAAATAGAC
The DNA here is from genome assembly GCA_902776545.1 of uncultured Prevotellaceae bacterium. Taxonomy (GTDB): domain Bacteria; phylum Bacteroidota; class Bacteroidia; order Bacteroidales; family Bacteroidaceae; genus Prevotella. Next base: position 3,685 of record CACYQO010000126.1, read on the forward strand.
ACTCATCATAGGCAGAAGGGTTAGGCTACGGTTGATAACGTTCAACAACATTCCTACGACAAGTGGTGCTACCATCACGGGAATAGGCCACAGCGGACGCCTGCGGTCTTGCAGCATGACCAACAATACTATTATCGCCAAAGGAAAAAATGTCATGCAGTCAAGCAATACGCCTACAAGACTGAACATCATAGCATCATCGCTTGAGGTGAGAAAAAAATCAGGTAAAAACCATACATGATTCAAAACGAAGACCATACAGAAGGCTGCAGTCCATCGGCGCAGGCGTACTGGCGACGTGATTTCAGGGGCAATGGCATTGGCCCGACGGAACCACAGATAACAGCTTGCAATTAAAGCCAAAGCTGTCACTCCACCGTAAAAAAATACAAAGATAATATCTTCCCTAATTTGTTCGTACATAATTACTTTCTTTTTTCCGAGAAATGCGATAGGTGACCATCGTCATTATGAGAAACGATGGTTATCTCCGTATTCTGGACGTTAATCTTTGCCATAAGTAATCTATCTGTTATGAATTATGTGTGCAAAGGTAGTAAAATAATTTGAAACATAAGAATAATCTGCATATTATTTCAATAGAAGGACGTAGCCTAATACGCATCTTTCTAGACACAAAGGGGTCAGGAACCTATGTGTCGCTCGACCTTGGTCGCTTGCTACCGAAGGAACGCAAGAACGGCCAGAACAAAACTTTTCTGTTCATCATTTTAATAGAATTTAATTGTTTTCTGGGACTATTCCCATCCTCAATATAACGTTTTCTATACAAATTGAATAGTATTTTGCACAGAAATCGTGTTAATATCCTCCCCAAATGCTTTGCAGCCGAAATTTCACATAAATACGTATTTATCATGGCAACAACCATCCCCAATTCGCCCCAGATGATTATCACGCTGGAAGACAATGCGCTCGTGGCCGACATCAAGCGGGCACTGAAAATGATACGCGGCATAGCCTCAGTGCGTACTGCCACCATCAGTGATGACCACACCATCACCCCCTCCATGCGCCGCTCCATCAACAAGGCTCGCCGCGAATATGCCAAGGGTGAGACCATCAAATGCAGCACCCCGGAGGAGATGCAGCGATATTTCGACAGCC
>CACYQO010000127.1 GCA_902776545.1 uncultured Prevotellaceae bacterium
ATAGGAAGGTACAGGCTTATAATTGATACCCAACAAGGAACCTGACTCAATATAATCATAGGTATGATCTTCAACGAGAAACTTAATGGCAGTACGGGCATTAGGACACTCCTGAATCTCATCAAGGAAAACAAGTGTCTTTCCCTCGACAAACGGCCCGAAACCCATAGCCGACAGGTTGGTGATGATAGTTTTGGTGTCAAGATCGCCGTCAAAGGCCTTCTGTGCTATCGGACGTTTTACGAAGTTCACTTCCACGAAGTGCGTGTAATGTGACTTTGCGAACTCACGTACTGCGGTGGTCTTGCCAACCTGTCTGGCACCAGAGAGCAAAAGGGCTTTCCGGCATCCTCCCTGATACCATTCCTCTATTTGTGGTAATACTTTTCTTTTTAGCATAATTACTGCTCGAACTTTGTTCGCTTGCCTAAGCAAGAACTTTTCGCAATGTATTTTGTGGCGGTTTTGCAACTTTTCGCCACCTTTTCGACTGCAAATTTACAACTTTTCGCCAAATAGTCCAAATAATTTGCAGCAATTTTTCATTTCAGACCGTTCATTCACCTGCCAACAGGCTCACAATCCAATCCATAAAGTTCCTTCTGTGTGCTGACTTTTGGGGTGGTTTTTCGCTTGTACACCTGATAGACGCAGGGGATAAGGATTGGGGAAATGACTTTTCTGGTACAGGAACAGATTTGGATTTTCCATTCTAGGCCAAATCGGTGCAAAATCGACGCAAAAAAGCCGCCGACATACCTTTGTGGGGTACATCGGCGGCCGCTCGAACTTGTTCGCTTGCTACCAAAGGGACGCAAGAAATGAAGAGAGAGATTACAACTTACCTGATTGCACGTCTTGGCGACAGAGTTCCCAACCTCGGAGCATGGCGAAGTAGTCCAGGGACGATGTGCCATTCTCTTGGATGGCCATCGCGGCGCCGAGGGCTATCCAGCGCGTGGGTTGCTCTGATGGGATGCCGAGAGGCTCGTCTGGCAAGATGCCGGTGAGCTTCGAGACGTTGTTGATGTACGCCTCGGTGTTGTTCTCCGACTCCGGCGCCCAGCGACGGATGATGGTACGGATGGTGTACAGGCGGTGCTTATGATAGTAAGTCCGCGTCAGCAGGTAGAACGCTGCCCGCCAACCGTACTCCAATGATTTGAACTGGCAAAAGGCAGCATCTTGCTGACGTTCTGCTAAACCTTTCCACTGATCCTTGCTTCTGCGGATATTCAGTGGATTGCAATTTCGAATCCCTCGTGGTGTCATACCTTTGTGATTTTAAAAACCTTCTTGTCCTATTTGAATACTTGAATATTTGAATGTTTCGAGTAAGCAAGAACAGAGCTAAACTCGTTTGAGCTCTGTCGAGCGGGAGAAACATCGACGAAGTCAATATTTCGCCCCACAAGGATTGCTCCTTGTGAGGCAAAGCGAGAGGTTACGGCAATTCCTGAAGGATTTTCCTATACGTTCCGTGGGCAATGCGTTCGATGATGCCGTCCTGAAGGAATCGGGTGATGTTGCGCGAAGCCGTAGGCTGAGAGCACTGGAATGAATCCATCATCTGCTGCGTCTTGAACTCATCAGGCAGTTTGCGGTAGCAATCGTCAAAACGGGTAGTTCTGCGGCGTACCACGAACTCCTTGTTCTGGTCGGCGAAGTAGTTGAAAGCCATCTCACCGAAGAAGAACTGCTGGCATTTGTACTGGATTTCCATAGCCAGGCGACAGAGCCGCTTGTCGGTGTCATCCATCGTCAGCGTCTTCGATTCCTGCCACTCGTCCCAATGCCGCATCAGAATGAACGGAAGCGACACGCCAATACCATAATAAGGTATGCGTTTCAGCAAAGTCCTATCCGCTTTATCGCCGTTGAACTCTGCAATCTCCATGCGGCTTGACTGCCAGTCGAAGGTCTCGTCGTTCAGTGGCTCTATGGGAATTTCCCCCTCGACCCGATCCAGACGATAAGCCCAAGTTCTGATAGTCTCATTGGCACTGGGATCTCTCTTCTGATGCCGCTGAGCCAAACCCTTGTCAGGCAGTGGAATCACGGCAAGTCGAGTGCTCATACCAGTACCGAAGTTCCTTTGGTTCACCTTGCGGTGCAGGGCGTAGGGCGTGCCGGTATAGATGAAGTTCCAGAACACGTTGAACATACCCGTGATACTCTCCTGATTGGCATACATCTGGCCATCCTGCTCATTGTGAAAAGCCTTCAGTTCAAGGATCTCCCTGTCCTTCCAGTCGCCACCTTTATTATTTTTGGTGACGTTATCCAGCTCCGAGTCGAACGAGAACATGTGGAGATTCATAGGGGTTCCCTGAACGTTTTCCACCGCTGCCAGCATGTGCCGGATAAACTCACCAGTCGCTGTGCGGGCCGGGTGAACACGAATACCAACAACAGGCTTTTTGAGGGCGTCGCCCTTTTGGGCCTTGGTAGAGGTAGTGCGCTCCGTTCTGCCGTCCTTATACCTATTAACAGCATCAATGAGACATTGATCTGCCTGAATCATCGGGTCTGCAATCTTGAAGTAAAACTTCTCAATGACGTTCTTTCCCGCTCCAGGATCACCAATGATAAAGATGCAATAGTTCAGCCTACGCACAATCTCCGGCTCATACCAGAAATGGTAATATGCCCTCGTCATCAGCGTCCCGAACAGTGCAGCACTACTGAACAGCACCGCCGGCATCTTATGCGGATGTGCATTCAGAAACAACTCCTTCATACAAGGATAGTACTCCGCCATCTCCTTCAATTCCTCCGCCCATTTCTCCAGCGGCAACATGGCGTAGATGTCAGTATCCTTTTCCCCTCCTAAATTAGGAGGGGTAGGGGTGGTCTGAACAGCCTCAGATGTTCCCTTGTTCTTGCGTCCCTCTGGTAGCAAGCGTCCTTCGGCCGAGCGCAGACCCCCTCTAGCTCCCCCTAACTTAGGGGGAGAATCCATCGCCCCAATCTTCTCCAACACCTCCTTCATCTCTTTCGAAACCTTCGGCAGCCAAGGCTTTCCCTTCTTGGCAGTCTCGCTCTCCTGAGCCGCCACGTATGTAGCAGCATCGTTGACTGTTCGCTCCACGTCCTCACCCCTCTCTTGGATAATCTGCTGCACCCACGGTTGGGCCAACAGCACCTTGAGAGTCTTCCGCTTGTCACGGTCGTACATGATGAAGAGGTCACGGGCAAGCACGACGCTGGCCTCATGTCGGGATCTTTCGCCGCCACTGAAATGTTGGGCAGTCCATGCCTCGCAAACGGGCCGTATGTCATGCCCCTGCCAGGTGGTGTCGATGCTGTCGTCATTCATCACCGTCCCGGCATCAGGATCCTCGTCGCCAGTATTATGACTGCCCTGACCGGTATGGCCAGAAGCCACAGCACTGCCAGCAGAACGTACAGTGGGCTGAGACTTACCAGCGTGATAGCTGTCATTGTATTTCTCACCAAATTCTTTGTTTTCATACGTAAACAGTTTTTCTTCGTTAATTAAAATGATGTCGTCGCGAGTAGTCAGAAACGCACCTCTTGAAGCATCCTTGCAAGCTTCATCGGGGTTCAAACCGAGCTTCTTTGAGAAGTCTTTCTGGTTGTCAATAAGGTTTCCAACGGCAACATCAGCCATAAAAACGACCTTCAAACCATGTCCGGACGGCGTGATATAAACAAGGAGAATCCTTGCCTTATCCTCATCCGACAACCTGTTATAAGCCTCTTCCCAAATCTCGCGCAGCCTTTCCCCTCCTGAGTCAGGAGGGGCTGGGGTGGTCTGAACACCCGCATTTCCCGCGTTCAGACCCCTCCTAACCTCCCCTCGCTCGGCTTTGCCGCTTGGCTCGTCCAAGAACTTAGGGGAGGAACCCTCGGTCTGAACACCCTCATCCACATGGTCACGCCGCCTGTTTTCTCCAACAGCCTAACTTTCCACTCGCCGAAGCAGTCTCAATATAGGTTGCGATAAAAATCACAAACGGCAGACTCTTTTTCAGGTTGTCACAATACGTCTGAAGCTTCTTTTCCAAAGTCAATGCCTTGAAAATCTCGCCTTTGGTTTTCCCTCCGGCACCACGTTTCCTACTCGCTTCCTGCCCTTGGCAGAACTTGATGAAATTTTCATCATTGGCCCATTGATCCAGCAGAGTATTCTTTTCCCCTCCTGAGTTAGGAGGGGCAGGGGTGGTCTGAACAGACGTTGATATTCCCTCGTTCTTGCGTCCCTCTGGTAGCAAGCGTCCTTCGGCCGAGCGCAGACCCCTCCTAACCTCCTCTCGCTCGGCTTTGCCGCTTGGCTCAGCCAAGAACTTAGGGGAGGAATTGGCTAACGCCTCCCGCAGCCGACGATGTTCAGTCGTAAGCCACTTGGTCTGTGCACTGTCCACCAACTGATTGAAGATACTTTCAGTCACTATTGCTGTGGGCAAATCGAATCTTGATTG
>CACYQO010000128.1 GCA_902776545.1 uncultured Prevotellaceae bacterium
GGTCTGCTCGGCCATGGTCCCTTGAGGGTCACCAGGAAAGATGCGGTTCATGTCGAGGTCGAAGTTGGGTATGCCCCGCTGTATGGTGTCTATGCCAAGTGGATTGAGTGCAGGATAGATCTCCAGGGTACCCGTAAGCTGTTCAGGATGCTCGCCGACGATACGTGATAGTTCGTAGCACACCATCTGTCCTTCCAGCTCGTCGCCGTGCGTGCCCGTGACTACGCAGAACCGCAGTCCCTCCCTGCCGTGATGGATCACATTCTTGCGGATGCGGAACTGCTCATCGACGGGCAGTTCTGTCGATACGATAGTCTTTATCATAATTCTTGTAATGTTACGCTGATTTGTGTTTGCTGTATGGCCAGTCCGCGAAACATGCCGCGACTGACGGGACAGTCGGCGGAGTCTCGCCCGTGGGCAATCTTGACATAGCCTTGCTGCAGTTGTGTGCGGTCGTGGGTAGGGTCATAGCCCTGCCAGCTATAGCCGTCGAAAACCTCCACCCAGGCATGGGTCTGGCCGGTGCCTTCGAGGAACCCGTTCACGTAGCGGGCTGGCAACCCGTTGGCACGGCAGAAGGAAATCATCAGGTGAGCATAGTCCTGGCATACGCCGCACTGGCGGCTGAACGCATCTGCTGCGGGCGTTTCAACCGTAGTGGTCTCAGGCTCATAGGCCATCATCTCATAGACCCTGTGGCACAGTTGCCGCGCCTTCTCTGCCGTCGTTGCTCCGGCATCCGTCACAGCAGCCTCTCGCATCGCATCGTTGAGTTGCGTGAGCTGTGAAGGCTGGCTATACAGGAACATGTTCTCACCACGCTGTTTCTGGAAATAAGTCTCCGTAGCTACAATACCCGTGCTGACGTATGCGAACACCGTATGCGGCTCACTGGCTCCGCCAAAGAGGATGCGGTTGCCGAAAGCGTCTGTGCCGGCATTCATCCAATAGTCGGGCGAAACGATGACATGCTCCTGCTCGATGGTCTGGAAAGCGTTGGCTGCAGGCTGGCACCTCAGCATGACGGCATGTGCCGACACTGGCTCGCTGAAAGTCACGATGGTCTGGTAGTTGTATAAATACCTTTTCATACCCTCACCAACTGATTGACAAACGCCAGCAGTTTATTCTTATATTCTAAGTCGCTCAGATTGAATTTCTCGCGGATAATCAGACTGTCCAGCTGACTCTCTATGTGATCGTCGAGCAGACCTGGCAACTGACGCGAATAGTGTTTCACCGAGTCATATGCCTGTGCGATGCGCTCGTAGCTGTATTCAAAGCGCAGCAGCATGTCGAGGTTCTCTATATTGCGTCCGATCATCATGATGTACAGGGCCTTATGGTTCAGCAGCCGCTGCTCGGCAGCTCCCCAGAATGCTAACGACCAGTCGATGACGGGTTGCAGGATCATGACATTCGTTTCCTGCTTTTCACTGCACTTCTTCAATAGCGCGACACTCATTTCCAGATAGCTCAGTGTCTCAGACATAATCTCCTCGCGCAAGAGGATGGCATTGTCCATAGCCCTGGTTTGTGCCGACATCACAGAACTTGGGTTCCCGCCGTCGTACATCATGCCAAGCGTGAACTCATCATTGGTCTGATAAACACCCTGCGGGTCGAGTTTCTGCCAAAAGGGCCAGTAGTCCTCCATCTCGCCGTCAATCATCTTGTCATAGCACTTGCGCATCAGGTGGAGCGTGATATAGACGCGCTCCTCGTAGCGCCCCAGCCAGAACAGGCTGTTGGCCTTGTTGGCCGATATAATCGTATTCTTTACCATAATGGATATAATCGTATTCTTTACCATAATGTTTTCTCCTTTTTTTGTTATTCCTCCATGACCCACGTATCTTTGAATCCGCCTCCCTGCGATGAGTTGACCACGAAGGAGTCCGGATTACGCGAGAAGCGGGTCAGGCCACTGCGCCACACTTTCGTCTCTTTTCCGCTGACGACGAATGCCCTCAGGTCGGCCTTGCGCTCAACGAACCCGTCAGCAGATGACTGGGAATCAGTATCATCCAATACTTTCAAATCCTTGAAATCTATGACTTCCTGGGCAATCCAGCGTCGTGGCTGGCCGATGACGAGGGCTTTCAGCTCTTCGAGTTTCTCATCCGACAGATCCTTACCGAATACCACACCGTAGCCTCCCGCCTCGCTGACATCCTTGATGACCAGCCGCTGTATGTTCGACAGCACATAGTCGTAATCTTCCTTGAAATATGGCAGGTAGGTCGGTGCGTTCTGAAGGATAGGCTTCTCATCCAGATAGTATTCCACCATCTTCGGCACGAAATAGTAGATGCCTTTGTCATCGGCCACTCCGTTTCCGATGGCATTGACAAGTGCTACGTTGCCAGCCTTGTAAGCCTGCATCACATTGGGTATGCCGAGTAGTGACGATGCCTCGAACACCAGCGGGTCCATATATTCATCGCTGACACGGCGGTAGATGCAACCTACGCGGGTGCGTTCCTTATAGATACCTGAGTAATAAACCTTGTTGTCCTCCACGAACAGGTCGCCGGGATAGGCCAGCGTCGCCCCTGTCTTCTCTGCCAGATAGGAATGCTCGAAGTAGGCAGAATTATAACGTCCTGGGGTCAGAATGACAGAGATTCCCCGCCCGTCATTCATCTCATCCATCATACCGCGCAGCAGGTCGGCATACCCCCGGTTCTCCGCGATGGTATGCGAGGCAAAGGTGGATGGAGCGACACGACGCGTTATCTGCCGTGCAATCATCGGATAGCTGGCTCCGCTCGGTATGCGCAGGTTGTCCTCCAGCACATACCACTGACCGTCCTTACCTTCCACCAAGTCAATACCTGCTATGTGGGCATACACACCACCCGTCGGACTGATTCGCTCACACTCTGGCATGTAGCCTTTCGACGAATATACGAATTCCTCGGGTACGATACCGTCCTTGATGATTTTCTTCTCATGATAGACATCCCACAGAAATCTGTTCAGCGCCTGCACCCTCTGCTTCAAGCCCTGTTCCAGATAAGCCCAATCATCCTTCCTGATGACACGGGGAACTGGGTCAAATGGGAAAAGTTGTTCGTTGAACACACCGTTCTTGTAAACACCAAAGCGTACACCATAGCGCTCCATCCACTTGTTCACCGAATCTCGGCTGTCCGTCAGTTCTGTTATCCTTATATTCATACCTTTTACCTTACTATATAATAATCCGTCGGCAAAGGTACAAAGAAAAAAAGATACAAGCGCTATATTGGTTGCAATTTGATTGTTAAATCATCGGTTTACTTTCATATTGTAAAGTATTTGGTTGTCTTATGTATCGTTTTGATTGCAATTTAACAATAATATATGTCAAATTGTTACAAAATGTCATTCATTAAGCTGTTCGTGGCCTGTCTCTTTCCATCACAAACTAAAATTACCAGAGACATGGAGCATGGAGAGGAAATAGACCATGCCGACATAGTAGCGCCATTTGCCTGTCGGCGGCTGGACATCCCAGAGCCTCTGCACATATTCGCGAGCCAGGGCACGAGGCTTATCATCATGCCGTATGACATGCCTTCGGTACGCACATCGTTACTACCAGTATCTACGATGATGCCCATCGAGTCACCCACTTCGTAATAGACACATTTCTCGCCGTCGGCATCATACTTGCTGATGTCGCCTGGTGTAAAGAAGTGTGTCCACACGCTGTCTATACGGGCCCGAACCTCTGCCTCGTTCTTGCCGAGCAGCGTAGAGAAGAGGTTATTCGATGTTGTCGCCTCGGTCTGCTGCTTATTTCCACAGGCAGCAAGCAGTGCACCTGTCAGCACAGGGCTAAAATCTTCATATACTTCTTCATAACCGTTTTATTTTGCAAATCTGCTGCGAAGATACGAAATAAATCCCAAAGCATGATGATTATGCCTTGAGATTTAATGATTATTGGATTTTCAGAAGACCACGTCCGTCACTAATAGAGATGTTTCCTGAATTCGTCCAGCAACTCTTTTTCTGAGATATCGAGATAGTTCATGCGGATAAGATCTATATAGGCCTTCTTGAAATAGCGGTGCTTGTTCTTTTGCCCGTCCTTATAGAGGGGGCGGCAAGTACTCCAATCCCAGGAGTGGAAGGCCTCAAAGACTTCTATCTCATCCCAGGGAATCACAGTTTTCTCACCGAAGGGATTATAGATTTCTACTGTATTATCGGTAATAACAACGGCTGGTTTCCCTTTGATACAAAGGTCATGATAGCGTTTCGTCCTAAGCCAGAACGTGAACAACATTGTAAATATAGTGAGCGAATTGGCTATAAACAATAATATACCCCAAAAACCCGGCATATAATCCGCATTGATGATGATCACATCCAGAGCTACTAATGCAATGATTAACACTAACAATACGCTCGCCATAAACAGCATCATCTTCGGATGCTTCTTTTCATAAATCTTTTTTTCCATATTTTATACTTATTCATTCGTCTTTTTTATTTGACTTCGGCAGATCGCCGGTGCGGGTGAGCTTGAAGTCTGTGGCAGAGAACCACTGGGCGCGACAGGGCTGGCCTGTGAAGGCTTCATCGGAAGAAAGGCCGTAGGCGATGGAGTTGCCAGAGACCACGATGTTGTCGATGCTGATATTGAACCAGCCCATATCAGGCACACCGTTTTGGGGCTGCTCATAAACAGGGATGGACTTTAACATCGTACTGTCGCCGATGGCATATACGCAGGGTCCGGGACCCTCCGCCCTGACTGCACAGTCCAGACGATATACACCAGGCTCGACGGCCTCCTTGCGCTCTGCCTGAAACACTTGCTCACAATTCTCATTATAGACATCCAGGAAGCGCACATTGTGATTGCCGTTATAGTATCCGCTGTAGGTATAATGGTCGCAGTCCTCTGCCTTGATCAGATCCCAGCCGCCTTTGCGCAGGAAACGCTTATCCTGATGGCTCATCAGCACCCCTTGATAGGAATAGATCTCCTCCATTTCTACATTATAATGCGTTTTCTCCTGTTGCTGAATCCAGACGAGTGCTGGGAACAGACAGCACAGCGACGCCACCCACAGCACGACCCACAGAATACGCTGTCCGATGCCCATGGGTTGCACCTTGCCAGCCCTGGAGAACAGCATGTGGCCGATGGCGTAGATGGGTATGGAGAGGGCGAGCAGCACACCGACGATGAAGGTAATGACTATCCAAGGGTGGATGTTGATCAGTTCGCCTAAGTTCAGATATTCGATGTCGAAGGGCAGGTTCACATGGGTTGCCGAAGGAACGGTAAAGACAATGACAAGCGACACGATGACGAGCAACAGTGTAATCAACAGTCCCACCCCCACTATCGAGGCGATGACCACGAAGAAGGCAGCGACGATCGAGAACAACACGAACAAGAGCGTACCCAAGCATCCGCGGGTGGGGCGTGCCGTCTGCTTGTTCTCTACCACGACGTCAGCCAGATTCTGCGGCGTCACATCCTTGCCTTCCATCTGCAACAGTTGTTCTGGCGTCTTCGCTTCAGGCACGACAATGGCCATCACGATATAGGCGATGATGCCCACACCATAGAACAAG
>CACYQO010000129.1 GCA_902776545.1 uncultured Prevotellaceae bacterium
TTTTTGCTATCTTTGCACAAATAATTAAAAAGATACGAAAGTTATGGAATTTACAGCCAAACAAATTGCGGATCTGATCCAAGGCAAAGTGGAAGGCAACGAACAGGCAACAGTCCACACATTTGCAAAAATCGAAGAAGGCGTACCTGGTGCCATCTCCTTTTTATCGAATCCCAAATACATGCATTTTATATACGAGACTCAATCAAGTGTTGTATTAGTTAACGAGGATGTCGTATTTGAAAAGCCTGTCAGCGCAACGCTTATCCGTGTTAAGAATGCCTATGAGAGTGTAGCCAAGTTGTTGCAGTTCTACGAATCAACGAAACCTCGCAAAACTGGGATTGACCCACTTGCCAGTATTTCTCCCAAGGCCACTATCGGGGAAGATGTCTATATCGGTGCCTTTGCCGTAGTTGGTGATGGGGCCGTTATCGGTAATGGCACTCAGATCTACCCGCATGTGGTAATCGGAGACGGTGTTACCATCGGTGAGAAATGTCTGCTTTATGCCAACGTAACCATCTATCAGGGATGCAAATTAGGAAATAACGTTACAATACATGCAGGAACCGTCATCGGTGCCGATGGCTTCGGCTTTGCGCCTAATGCTGAAGGCTACGACAAGATTCCACAGATTGGTATTGTAGTGATAGAAGACGATGTCGAGATTGGTGCTAATACCTGTGTGGATCGTTCTACGATGGGTCAGACCATCATCCATAAGGGTGTGAAACTGGACAATCTGATTCAGGTGGCCCATAATTGTGAGATCGGTGAGAATACGGTGATGTCTGCCCAAGCAGGCATGGCTGGTTCCACAAAGATCGGCAAGTGGTGTATGGTAGCCGGTCAGGTAGGCTTTGCCGGACATATCCACATCAGCGACAAGACCCTCGTTGGCGCACAAGCAGGTGTGATGAAAGACACCAAGCCTGGTGATAAAGTGATGGGCTATCCTGCCATCAATCATCTGACATATATGAAAGCCAGGGCTCTTGATCCCAAGTTGCCTGAGATGTATCTCCAGATAGCCGCTCTTCAGCGTGAGTTGGATGAGTTGAAGAAGATTGTTACAATTGAAAGATAAATTTTTGAAATAGTCAAATTGTCAAATACAATATGAAGCAGAAGACTTTGAAAGGCAGTTTTTCCCTTTTTGGAAAAGGACTGCATACAGGTTTGAATCTGACGGTGACCTTTAATCCAGCACCAGAGAATACGGGTTATAAGATTCAGCGTATTGATTTAGAGGGGCAACCCATTATTGATGCCATTGCTGAGAACGTGGTTGACACCCAGCGTGGTACGGTACTCGGTAAGGGAGAAGCACGCGTATCAACCGTAGAGCACGGACTCTCCGCCCTCTACGCTATGGGTATCGACAACTGTCTGATTCACGTCAATGGTCCAGAGTTCCCCATTCTCGATGGTTCGGCCATCCAATATGTGGAGAAGATCAAGGAGATTGGTATGGAGGATCAGAATGCTCCCAAAGATTTCTATGTCATCCGTAAGAAGATTGAGGTGAAGGATGAAAAGACGGGGTCATGCATTACCATTCTGCCCGATGAGGACTTCTCTATTACAGCCATGTGCTCGTTCGAGTCGAAGTTTATCAGTTCGCAGTTTGCCACACTCGACAATCCCTTTGCTTACGACACCGAGATTGCAAGCGCTCGCACCTTCGTCTTCGTACGTGATATCGAGCCCCTGTTGCAGGCTAACCTGATCAAGGGCGGCGATTTGGATAACGCCATCGTGATCTACGAGCGTCAGACCACTCAGGAGCGTCTGGATATGCTGGCAGATATGTTGCACGTTGAACACCGCGACGCTACCGATCTGGGGTACATCCAGCACAAACCTCTTCAGTGGGACAATGAGTGTACGCGCCACAAGTTGCTCGACATTATCGGCGATATGGCTTTGATCGGCAAACCTATCAAGGGTCGTATCGTTGCCACCCGTCCAGGTCACACCATCAACAACAAGTTCGCCCGTCAGATGCGTAAGGAGATTCGCAAGCACGAAATTCAGGCACCTATCTACGATCCGAACGAGGAGCCGGTGATGGACGTGAACCGCATCCGTGAACTGCTGCCCCATCGCTACCCGATGCAGTTGGTAGATAAGGTGACACAACTGGGTGCAAACACCATCGTAGGTGTGAAGAACGTCACTGCCAACGAGCCTTTCTTCCAGGGACACTTCCCACAGGAGCCAGTGATGCCTGGTGTGCTTCAGATAGAGGCAATGGCCCAGTGTGGCGGATTGTTGGTATTGAACACACTCGAAGAACCTGAGCGTTGGAGTACCTACTTCATGAAGATCGACGATGTGAAGTTCCGTAAGAAGGTAGTTCCTGGCGACACACTGATTTTCAAGGTGGAACTGCTGGCCCCTGTTCGTCATGGCATCTCTTCGATGAAGGGTTATATCTTCGTTGGCGACCAGGTAGTGGCAGAAGCCACATTCACAGCACAAATCGTAAAGAATAAATAATATATGGCAAATCAAATACATCCACTGGCTGTTGTTGACCCCGAGGCAAAACTGGGAGATAACAATATCATCGGTCCTTTCTGCGTGATTGATAAGAACGTAGTGATAGGCGACAACAACAAACTGTATAACGGCGTAACCCTGCACTTTGGTACTCGTCTCGGTAATAACAACGAGATTTTCCCAGGTGCATCGATCTCTACCAAACCTCAGGATCTGAAGTTCCAGGGTGAAGAGACCACTTGTGAGATTGGCGACAACAATTCCATCCGTGAGAATGTAACCATCAGTCGTGGCACAGCCTCTAAGGGTAAGACCGTCGTTGGAAACGGTAATCTGCTGATGGAGAACATGCACATCGGACACGACTGCGAAATCGGTAATGGCTGTATCATCGGCAACTCAACCAAGTTTGCCGGTGAAGTCGTTGTTGACGACAATGCCATCATTTCGGCTTGCTGTCTGTTCCACCAGTTCCTGCATGTCGGCGGCTACATCATGTTCCAGGGAGGTTCTCGCACAAGTCAGGACATTCCGCCTTACGTCATTGCAGGTAAGGAACCTATTCGCTATGCGGGTGTGAATCTGGTGGGATTGCGTCGCAGAGGTTTTCCGCGTGAGACCATCGAGGCTATCCACGAGGCCTATCGTATCATCTACTCTCAAGGGGTGCTGAAGGATGGTGTCGCAATGGCCCGTGCCCAGTATCCTGACTCGAAGGAAGTAGAATATATCTGCAACTTCATCGAGAGCTCAAAACGTGGAGTCATTAGATAACTATTCAACATCTCACCGTTGAAGAAAACGCTGATAGTCATTACTGGACCGACGGCTGTTGGAAAGACAGCACTCTGTATGGATCTTGCTACACATTTCGGCATCCCTATCATCAATGCCGATTCGCGACAGATCTACCGGGAACTGAAGATCGGAACAGCACGTCCTACAGAGGAGCAGATGCAACAGATCAAGCACTACTTCGTAGGTACACTCGGACTGGAAGACTACTACAGCGCCTCGCTCTTTGAACAACAGGTATTGGAACTGCTGAGTCAGTTGTTTCAGACACACGATTACGCATTGATGGCTGGTGGAAGCATGATGTATATCGATGCTGTATGTGAAGGCATTGACGATATTCCCACCATCGATGACGAGACACGCGCACTGATGAAACAGCGTCTTGCAGAGGAAGGCCTTGAACGATTGTGTGAAGACCTGAAAAGGCTGGATCCCGAATACTACGAGATTGTTGACAAGCAGAATCCGCGACGTGTGGTGCATGCCCTCGAAATCTGCACGATTTCGACGTCGTGAAAAACGTGAACGTCCTTTCCGCATCATCAAGATTGGTCTGAACAGACCACGAGAAGAACTCTATACCCGCATCAATCAGCGTGTAGATGAGATGATGGCCAGCGGACTGCTGGATGAAGTGAAGGCGATGTATCCCAAACGCTCACTGAATGCGCTGAACACCGTAGGCTATAAAGAGCTGTTCGACTACCTTGACGGGCGATGGTCTCTGGAAGAAGCCGTGGAACGCATCAAAGGCAACACACGCCGATATGCCCGGAAACAGCTCACCTGGTATAAGAAAGACGAGCAGATACGCTGGTTCCACCCTGACGAGATAACTACAATCATTGATTATATCATATCGCAATGAAACAGAAACTTATCGAATTAACAAATAGCATCTGGCAATGGACGAAAGGTCTGTGGCCTTGGTATAAGAGTCTTTATAAGGGTCGCCCCTGGTAGGGTATTGTCTCAATGATAGCTGCCTTCTTTATCTATCTGGGCGCAGTGGATATGAACTTCCTGTGGTTGTTCGGAAAGTCACCCTCGATGGCAACTATCAAGAACAAACGTCCTAATACAGCCTCAGAGATCTATAGTGCCGACGGTGTGATGATTGGTAAGTTCTTCAGCGAGAACCGTACACCTGTCAGCTATGAAGAAGTGAACCCCGTGTTCTGGCAAGCCCTGATTGATACGGAGGATGAACGTTTTTATCATCACCATGGTATCGACTATACCGCTTTTGCGGCCGTAGCCAAGGAGTATATCCTGCATCGTGATGCACGAGGT
>CACYQO010000130.1 GCA_902776545.1 uncultured Prevotellaceae bacterium
ATGATGTGTAAAATACAAATGTGTGCTACTACGAGAGGATTCATCGCAAAATGTGTTATCTTTGCATGGTCATGTGATGACAGACAAATCGGGATTTATCACAAGACTATGAACGTAGAAGAGTTCCGGGACTATTGCCTGTCGCTGCCAGGCGTGACTGAAAAGATGCCGTTCACCACCGTGAATGACCCCTATTTCAATCAAGACGTGCCAGATGACGTTATTTGTCAACTTGTCCGTAATTCCTATGGCCTTATTGTGGAGAAACTGACGGAGCGGGAACGTGAGGAATTTTTTCACCTATAGTATTTATGCAGATACCCACCAACCATATCACCGACTATGCCGAGGGCGGCGTCAGCCTAAGGAGCCTGACGATGGGCGGAAAGGCAAGCCATCTTACGGGACAGCACCGCGATGATTACTACCTATTCGGCCTGCTCACACGGGGCGAACTGCATCTCAGCGTGGACTTCAGCGAGCAAGTCTTTCATGCCCACCAGATAGGCTGCATACTGCCAGGACAGGTACATCATTTCATCCATGCCAGCGACACGGAGGGCTGGCTGTTGTGCGTTGACGGCGTACACATCGGCGAGGCCAACCGACAGACGATGCAGCGGTTCGCCTTCTCACGACGATTGCTGCCAATCGACGAGCGCAGGGAGGCTGAACTTGCAGCCCTTTTGCCGATGCTCCACCGTCGGCTGACTGTTCCACTGGTCCAAGACTTCGCCCGCGCTGCCGTGGACATTTTCACGGAGATAATCAATCAGAACGACGAGACGGAGAAACTGAATCCCCGCCATCGTGAAGTGCTGTTCCGCTTCACCTCATTGCTCGACGCGAATATCACCCGTAGCCGCCAGCCTTCATTCTACGCCGACCGCCTGAATATCACCGTGGGCTATCTCAACGAAATCCTCACCGCGTCCGTTGGTCTCTCTACGAGCCAGTACATCAACCGCGAAATCGTATTGCGCATGAAGCGCGAACTGGCTTACTCCACGCTCAACATACAGGAGATTTCACGTCTGCTCGGCTTCGATGACTATGCCTACTTCTCCCGTCTGTTTTCCAAGTCCGTCGGCATCAGTCCCAGTGCCTTTCGCGCCAATTACCACGATTAGTCCAAACTCTGTCCTCATTTGTTCATACGGTGTTCAAGGGAATTGCCGTACCTTTGCACCGTCAAACCAAAACATAGAGCAAATGAAGAACTTACAATCAAAATTCGTAGCCGTCAATCCCCGCCGTTGCGAGGCTTGCTGGCAGTGTGTCGAAGCCTGTCCGAAACAGGTCATTGGCAAAATCAACCTCTGGGTACACAAGCACGTTTACATCAAATATCCTGATGCCTGCATCGGCTGCAAGAAGTGCATCCGTGTATGTCCGCACGATGCTATCAGAGAGCATCGCAACTCTGTCCAAAGAGCATCGGAATAGAAACTTTTAGAAGTGGACTGGCAGACGCTGCAACTAACACAAGAATGTCCGCGACTTGGAACGGACGCGCGATATTCGGCGGGCGAAATCAGCCGAGTTTTGAATTTGTATACGTCAATCCGTAATTTGTTTAGGCAGTTATCCGGATTTCCGCCGTACCTTTGCAGCCGAGAACAAATAACAGTATTAATAACTTAAAAAAAATTGCGGTTATGAAGAGAACAATTATCATTACGGGTGGTACAACAGGTATCGGTAAGGCTACGGCTTACCAGTTTGCAAAGAACGGTTGGAATGTGGTTATTACAAGTAGAAGTGAAAAGAAGGGTCAGGCATTCGTCGAGGAAGCCAAGAACGAGGGGTTGGATATGACCTTCTTCCAGTTGGATGTGACGAACGAGGAGCAGGTGGCTCAGGTCATCGAGCAGACGGTGGCCAAGTTCGGCAAGCTGGACAGCATTGTCAACAACTCTGGCATCTCGCTGGGTGCCGCACCGCTGGCTGACACCGAGACGGACGAGTTCAAGCAGCAGCTGGACACCAACGTCCTGGGCGTTTATTACGGCATGAAGTATGCCATCCGCGCCATGCTGAAGACGGGCGGTGGCACGATTGTCAATCTGGCATCTATCGCAGGACTCAACGGACTGATTTACACCGCACAATATTGCGCAACTAAGCACGCCGTGGTGGGACTGACCAAGGCTGCTGCCATCGACTACGCCCAGCAAGGTATCCGCATCAACGCCGTTGCTCCCGGTGCCATCAAGACCGACATCCTGAAGCACGCTATCGAGGCTGGGGCTTATGATGAGAAGGGCATTGCTGCCATCCATCCGATGAATCGCATGGGCGAGGTGCAGGACATTGCCCTGGCTATCTATTATCTGGCTAGTCCCGACAACAAATTCCTGACAGGTACCATCCTCAACGTTGACGGCGGTTATAATTGTAGATAATATGGAACTGATTGACTATACCAACAAATGGTTGACTGGCGAAATTCAGGAGGATCTGGCAATGGTTGCAGGAGGCGTGGTATGCCTCCTGCTGGCCCTTGTGGCATGGCGTTGGGGCTCGTCGGAGTCGGCTCGCGCCATCATTCTGCCATTGACGGTGGTGGCGGTAATCTTTATCGGAGGAGGAGCTGCATTAGCCTATAATAATCATCAGCGGAGCAAGCAGTTCGTGGAACAATACCAGGAGTCGCCTGAGAAGTTTCTGGAGAGCGAGAAGGCTCGCGTGGCTGCTTTCATGAAGATCTATCCGCAGACCATCATCGTCTCTGCCGTCATGATGGTCATCGCTGTCTGCGTGTTCACCTTCTGCGATAAGCCCTGGCTCCGAGCATCTGCCCTTGCGCTCATCCTTGTAGCCCTCGCCGCCCTGACAATTGATTTCTTCTCGAAGGAGCGTGGCGTGATTTATCAGCAAGAGTTGGACACCGTGAAGATAGAAAATGTAGGATGATAGTCATTATCTGCGAAAAAATTTGTATCTTTGCGCCATGAAGATAAGACAAATCCATTTCCCCACCGTGTCGGCATTCATGCATGCCCTCGGACGTGACGATGTCCGCCATCCGCTCATTGAGGTCATCCATCTCGACGACCTTGCTGATTGCAGCTCGTTTGGCAACACCCGCTATACGTTTGGCTTCTACTGCGTGGTTTACAAGGATGCACGCTGCGGCACCGTGCGCTACGGGCGCAACGAGTACGACTACGACAACGGCACGCTGCTCTTCTTCGCCCCCGACCACGACGTTGAGCTGGGCACGCTCGAACAGAGCTACCAGGGCGTGATGCTCATCTTCTCGCCGGCACTGATGCAGGGATTATCGATGTCGCCCTACACCTTCTTCGGCTATTCAGTCAACGAGGCCCTGCACGTATCGGAGCGTGAGCGCCAGCAGCTGCACGACATCCTCGGCAACATCGAGACAGAGTTGGAACGCGGCATCGACCGCCACACCCGCCAGCTGATGGCGCAGAACGTCGCCCTGATTCTGAACTACTGCGTGCGCTTCTACGACCGCCAATTCATCACCCGCGAACCCGTCGACAGCCAGCTCATGCAGCGCTTCACCGTCCTGCTCGACGACTATTTTGCCCGAGGCCTAGCCGCACGTCAGGGAGTGCCCACCGTGCGCTACTTCGCAGACGCGCTGAACCTCTCGGCCAACTACTTCGGCGACCTCGTAAAAGCCCAGACGGGCAATAGTCCGCAGCAGCTCATCCAGCAGCACCTCATCGCTCAGGCCCGCCACCGCCTCACCACGACCACCGACACCGTCAGCCAGATAGCCTACGCCCTCGGCTTCGAGTACCC
>CACYQO010000131.1 GCA_902776545.1 uncultured Prevotellaceae bacterium
CCAAAAGATTTCCTGCCTTTTTCTTTTTAGTTTCAGAAATATTTCTTATCTTTGCCCCGTCATTACTTCTGAAGTAGAAGCTAAAAGCCGAAGCGGATGAGGTGGGACCTAATTTAGAGGAAAGCGTTATCTTACGCTTTGTCTTTTGACAGCTGGAATCTGGCAGTTCCAAAACTAATCGTCAAAAACAAAGCAACGGGTGATGCTCATTGGATGTGTAATACCCTATAGGGTATCTGCATATTGCGTGGGCTTCGGCGTTGCTCGTTCAGACGATTAGGGCGATGCCAGAGCCTCAGCTGTGGGACGAGTAACAAGGTTGGACTCCCACGCTTTTTGTATATTAGCCAAAAACATCTATTAACAACAGCCATAAGGGGGCTCTGGCGCAATATCAAACAATATGGATAGACAAGAAATGGAAGCGTGGAAAAGAAAGAATGCAGAATTGCAATATGAGTACAAAAGATACTTATATCCAAATTCTCCAAAAGAGAAAGATGCTGCAGCAAAGCGAATCCAAGACATTTTTGAGTGGGAGCCATTTGCTCTATTTATTTCTAAATATCCAGATGCTTTCCCATATGGAACCAGTAGATACGGTCTTGATTCTGTTACAGAAGGATGTATTGATGAAATTAATCAAATAGCAAAAGGATTCACCATTTAACACCAATCTCTAACATTTATTTTGTGAAACTATTTAAGCAGAGAACATCAACATGAAACGACAAAATTACATATTTTTACTTACCAGTATTCTTTTTCAAGTTGGATTAGAAACATTTGCTTGGGACTTTAGAATACAGAACGATGAAGGAATAATGCTGTATTATAATTACATAAATGACGGAAAAGAGTTGGAATTGACTTATGATACATTCTATGGGGAAAGTGAGTATTATTCAAATAAATTGGAAACAATTAAGGTTCCTTCAGAAGTGGTTTACATGAATAGAACCAGAAAGGTCACTCGAATTGGTAAGCATGCATTTTGGTATGTAACGTGTCTGAAAAAGGTGATTCTACCAGAAACAATAAAGGCCATTGATGATGATGCTTTCTATAAATGTGATCAATTAAAAGAATTAATATTACCAAATAGTTTGGAAACTATCGGCAAGAAAGCATTTGAAAGTTGTCATTTTAATAGTTTGTTTATTGGTGAAAATATGAAAAGTATGGGAGAACATGCTTACGGTGCATCTTTGATTGTTGATACAATATATGTAAAAGATATAAAAACTTTTCTAAATATTGATTATAAAAATATTAATTTTTTTAATACCTACGGAGAAGCTCTTCTGTATGATTCTAGTGGTTCACTCATTTCAAATCTTATTATACCAGAAGGTGTAACGAAAATAGGAAGATCACTTAGAGGATGTAAAAGCATAAAAACTGTTACTATTCCTGAAACTATTACAGAGATTGATGATTATGCATTCCGTGGTTGTATTAATCTTACTGAAGTGAATATGCATGACAATATTAAAACAATTGGAGAAGAAGCTTTCTGTGGTTGCAATATATCTGAAATAAAATTTCCTAAGAACCTTACTTCAATAAAAAGTGGTGCTTTTGGAGGTTGTAAGTTTAAAAGTATTGATTTGCCTAATAGTTTAGTATGTGCTTATGGTTTTAGAAGTTGTGAGAGTCTTGCTGAAATAACATTACCAGAAAAGATTGAAAAATTTAATTTTGAATTTTGTGATAATCTTTTGACAGTTGTTTCAAAAATAATAAATCCAAAAGAAACTCCTTGTGGATATACATGGACTAGTGGGTATAATTCTGGCTTTTCTAATGCATTTAGTAGAAATACGCTTATGAATGCTACATTGTACGTTCCAATTGGCACTAAAGAAAAATATATGGAAGCAGAAGGTTGGAAGGATTTTGTCTTTATAGAAGAGATGTCCCCAACAGGAATCTTAACAATTGGAGAGTCAAATAATACTTTTGAAGTTAAGCGCTACACGATAAATGGTCGTCAAATAAGTCAACCACAAAAGGGTATTAATATCATTAAAATGAGTGATGGCACTTCTAAGAAAATATTTGTGAAGTAGGACTTATTAGTAGGAAACAAACTAACTCTTTTATTATATATTTTAACGGGATAGTGATGATTTTTTAATTTAAAAAAGAAAGAATATGAAAGCAAAATTATTTTTTACGAGTTTGATGATGTTAACTTTGCCATTGTATGGACAAACATCAAATGATGACATCATATTAACATCCAGAGAAATCGGTATGGCTTCGGTCAGTAAGGATGTTCGTTCTGCTCTTATCAATGGACTTACCTATTACTATTCTGTAGTAGAATCAAAGCCCAATTATGCTGTTATTGTTGCAAAGAAGAAAGCTTACAAGGATTTTACTGAAGTCGTGTTACCTGAGACATTTACTTCTACAGATGGAAAAACACTCACCATTGTAGGAATAGGAGATAAAGCTTTTGAAAAATGTAGAAGTATAAAGAAGGTAGATTTACCTAAAACTGTGAGAGTTATTGGTGAAGAGGCATTTTGTAATACAGACGTGGATGACCTCTCGCTCAAAGAAGGTCTTATTCTTATAGGTAGTAGGGCATTCTTTAATAATGACATAAAGAATATACATATACCAGATGGAGTCCAGGAAATAGGAGTAGAGGCTTTTTATTGTTACAAATCCACAATATTTCAACGAAATAATTCTGGAACGTTGTATATCCCTAAATCTGTTTATCGTATTGGCGATCACGCTTTTGCCATGACTCGTAATGGTTATGGCGCTTGGTTTAATTCTAAGCGAGAAATCTTATGCCTACCAGACCATATCAATTTAGATAATTGCAAGAAAATGGGTATAAGCAGGGAGCCAGTAGAAGATTATTTGAAAAAGTAAGGTAACATCAAATTTGTTGTGGGCATTTAAATATATGGGCGCAGAAGAGACAGGAACTTTTGCGCCCTACTTCCAATTTATAGGGCGGATTGCTAGATTTAATTTCAGCAATTGTTAGATTTAAATGTGGCAAGTTCTAGATTTAATTCCCGCAAAAATCTCATTTAAGGGCAATTCTTGAAAAATCTTTCATCACCTAACATCTAACATGGTTTTCTTGGAAATGCCTTTGTATAAGGAACTTAGAAATATCTTGTGCTTCCAAACATCTAACAATCTCCTAACACAACACCTAACGTTAGATGTTTGTTAGGAGATAGTTAGGTGTTACGTTAGGTGTTGAGGATAGGAAAACCTTCGGGAACCCCGATAAACACTGGGTTTATTTAAATAGGATGTTAGGTGTTAGTTGAATTAAGTATCGCAATCGTTAAACTACAGGCTTTCGATATGTTCCCAGTATGGGAATGTTTTGTTCCCAACGTGGGAACATTTCATTCCCAACGTGGGAATATGTTGTTCCCTTAAAGGGAATGTTTTTCGAGAATAGCTAGCTTTGCAACTTTTCGGCCATCGAGAGCGTCAAATAGACAAAGTATAACCAATTAAAATTGTAAGGAAATGAAAAAGGTTTTGTTTTTGATGGTATGCATGATGACTTTCATGAGTTGTAAGATGAACGTGATGGGATGGGACTCCAACCAGATTGAGCCGAGCGACAATGTGGTAACACAGACCTATAAGTTGCAGCCATTCGAGAAAGTGGAGATGACTTGTGTGGGTCATGTGGAGATCATCCAGGACGAGAGAAAGGATGGTACCGTTGAACTGACTGCGCCAGACAACTACATAGAGCTGTATAAATTATTGAGTTGCGGAACAGCGGTGCTGCCAGCATCAGCATGGATAGTCTGGACACAGACCGACTTGAGATCGTGAACAGCGGTGTGGGTAGCATCAACATCAGCGGTATCGCAGACGATGTCAAGATCATCAATAGTGGTGTGGGCAGCATCAATGCCGAAAAACTGAAGGCGCTGAATGTAAAGGCCAGTGTGTCGGGTGTGGGCAGCATCACTTGCTATGCTTCGGAGCATATTGAGGGTAGGGTGTCAGGTGTCGGCTCGCTGAAATACGCTGGTAATCCTAAGAAAAAGGATAATAAGCGCTCAGGTGTAGGCAGTATAACAGAGTTATAAATCGCATTGGCGAAAATAAATTTTGGAAAATGTTTGGAAAATTGGAATTTAGTTCGTATATTTGCAAACAGAAGTTTAAAAGAACTCTAAAAAGACACATTAATTAATAACTAAAGAACAATTACAATTATGAAGAAAAAGTTTATTTGCGCCGTTTGTGGTTATATCTATGAAGGCGATGCAGCTCCTGAGAAGTGCCCAATCTGTAAGGCTCCTGCCTCTAAGTTCTCTGAGATGGATGACAATGCAGAGGTGACCTATGCTACCGTTCACAAGATTGGCGACGGCAAGCCCGAGGGTGTTTCAGAGGAGATGATTAACGACCTGCGTAACCACTTCAATGGTGAGTGTGGCGAGGTTGGTATGTATCTGGCCATGAGTCGTCAGGCTGACCGTGAGGGCTATCCCGAGATCGCAGAGGCTTTCAAGCGCTATGCTTTCGAGGAGGCAGAGCACGCTGCAAAGTTTGCTGAGCTGCTGGGTGAGTGCGTTTGGGACACCAAGACGAATCTGGAGAAGCGTGCTGCCGCAGAGGCTGGTGCTTGCGAGGATAAGTTCCGTATCGCCAAGAACGCGAAGGTAGCTGGCTTCGACGCTATCCACGACACCGTTCATGAGATGGCTAAGGACGAGGCTCGTCATGGTGCTGGCTTCACCGGACTGCTGAAGCGCTATTTTAAGTAAGCCTTTAGCAATAAATTGAAAATAAATCCGTTTTATCATCAGATGAAACGGATTTTTTATGTGCTGATAGTGGCGCTGATGTGCGTGGCCTGCGAGGATGATGAGAAGTTCTCGACAGGACCTGGTATGCGTCTGGATTTCTCGGTAGATACACTGAAACTGGATACGGTGTTCAGCAATACGCCCTCTTCTACGTATGCGTTCTGGGTGTTTAACCGTCAGGATAGCGGACAAAGGCTGCAGACGGTGAAACTGAAGAAGGGTAACCAGACGGGCTTTCGCGTGAACGTGGATGGCATCTACCTGGATAACTCGAACGGATCGGTTCATCCAGGAGAACGGTAATGAGCAGGCCGTGAACCTGAGGGCGTGGACATGGGATGCCCAAAAGCTGTATGACCTTGAGATACAAAAAGATACTGTGATAGAGTCGACAATGCCTTTGGTGGTCTATGGCGACCTGACCGTTCGAAAAGGGGTGACGCTGACCTTGAAGAATACCCAGCTGTTTTTCCACGACCAATCGGGACTGGAGGTGGAGGGCAGCCTGAAGATGGAAGGCTGTGAACTGCGAGGCGACCGACTCGACCGGATGTTCGACTATCTGCCGTATGACCGTGTGAGCGGTCAGTGGAATGGGGTGCATTTCCATGAGTCGTCAACAGATAATGAACTAGTGGAGACTGTGATCAAGAATGCCATAGAAGGTGTCGTGATGGATAAGGCTGAACTGGATGAGAATCATGACAGACTTTCGATGACGCACTGTGTTGTTCATAATTCGAAAGGTACTGGTGTGAGGACTGTTGGTTCGTCGATAAGATTAGACCATTGTCAGCTGACAAATGCCGGTGGTGACTGTTTGGCAGTGATTGGTGGAAAGGCTGAGATAAGCTACTGCACCATCGCCCAGTTCTATCCGTTTGATGCCAGCAGAGGCAAGGCTTTAAGGATGGCGAATGAGACAGAGAACCCACTGAAGCACTTCGACTGTGAAGGGACGATCGTTACAGGCTATGCTGACGATGAGTTGGAGGGGGAGCAGATCAGTGATGAGGTAGATTATCACTTTGAGAACTGCCTGCTCAGGACAATTGTCGAAGAGGGGGCACGCTTCGAGGACATCATCTGGGAAAGTCCGACAGATGAGATAGAGGGTAAGAAACAGTTTGTGAAGATCGATGAGGAGAATCTGGATTATGACTTCCACCTCAACGAAGAATCGACAGCGAAGGGCAAAGGCTGCTATTAGAACTCAGAGAACATCAGGGGCATGAGCTGACGGATGCCGTCGATGACGTAGATGCAACGGCGACCGTAGAGCAGGATGCGGATGGGATGCTTGGCGCGCGTCTCACTCTCGATGATCACCTGACGGCAACTGCCACAGGGACTGCAGGGCTCAGTGAGCAACTCGCCATCGGTGCCTCGTGCGGCAATGGCCAACGTGGAAACAGCCACATCAGGATACTGGGCACCAGCAGTAAAGAGAGCCGTGCGCTCGGCACAGAGGCCAGAGGGGTAGGCGGCATTCTCCTGATTGCAGCCAATGATCTCGACACCATTATCCAATCGTACGGCAGCACCCACATGGAAGTGGGAGTAGGGGGCGTAACTGCGTTCGGTAGCCTCAATGGCTAACGACACGAGATGTTGTTCGGCAGGTGACAGTTCGTCAAGTTGACAGGCTGTAATCACTGATTTTAGTTCCAGTTGTTCCATAAATTGCGATAATTTTCCGCAAAAATACGAATATTTCGGGAATTATCACTACTTTTGCACAAAGATTTGTAAAAAGATGAAGAAGTTTTTTATCCCTATAGCGTTTTTTATGTCGATATCGGCGTTTGGACAGATCACATGGAACCAGACGTATCAGCAATATTTCAACCAGTATAAGGATATCGCCATCGAGCAGATGCAGCGTTACAATATCCCTGCTTCGATCACACTGGCACAGGGTGTGTTTGAGAGTGGTGCGGGCAGGAGTGAACTGGCTGTGAAAGGGAATAACCACTTCGGCATCAAGTGTAACGGATGGAACGGACGCAAGACTTATCATGACGACGACGAGGATAATGAGTGCTTCCGTGCGTATGACTCAGCCTACGAGTCGTATGAGGACCACTCGAAGTTCCTGGTGAACAGTCCGAGATACCGACAGCTGTTCTCACTGAAGAAGACTGACTATAAGGGCTGGGCGAAAGGACTGAAGGCTGCTGGCTATGCCACCAATCCGCAGTATGCCCATAAGCTGATAGAGATTATCCAACTGTATAAGCTCTACCAGTATGACGATGCAAAGCACTATGACAAGTTCATGATTGAGCACACGAAAGACCAGCCTGTAAATGGGCAGGATCTGCATGTGATCAAGGCTTTCAACAAGAACTATTACATCATCGTGCGTCAGGGTGATACCTTCAAGAGTCTGGCTAAAGAGGTGGGTATCAGCTACAGGAAACTGGCAAAGTATAACGAGCGTGACAAGCGCGACGAGTTGGAGAACGGTGAGATCATCTGGTTGAAGAAAAAGCAGAAGAAGGCACCGAAGGATTACAAGGGCTACCGTCACTACGTGCGCCAGGGTGAGTCGATGTACACAATCGCTCAGAAATACGGCATCCGTCTGAAGTCGCTGTATAAGTTGAATAAGCTGGGTGATGATTATCAGATCAAAGTGGGGGATCCTATCCGTCTGAGATAAAAGGAGAGCGGAATACGGGAATCGAACCCGCCTCCCAGGCTTGGGAAGCCCGTGCACTACCGATGTGCTAATTCCGCATGTAAATAAATAAAGGAATTTTGTTTGTGAGCCGATACCCGGACTCGAACCGGGGACCTACGCATTACGAATGCGTTGCTCTACCAACTGAGCCATATCGGCAGCCTTCTTAGAGATCGTACACCCGCAGAGGCTCGAACTCTGGACACCCTGATTAAGAGTCAGGTGCTCTACCAACTGAGCTACGGGTGCAAAACATAAAAAAAGTACACCCGCAGAGGCTCGAACTCTGGACACCCTGATTAAGAGTCAGGTGCTCTACCAACTGAGCTACGGGTGCATTTTCTTTTTTGCGGGTGAAGTTGTGTATTCGGCTATTTCATCTTATTGGCGCGTGCTATGGAAGCCCTCAAGGTTCTCATAACGTCGTTGCATCATGCGCTGATAGATGTTTCGGATCCAAAAAGGATGGGCGATGACAAATGCCAGACCCAGCAGAATCATAAGGATGTAAGTGAGTGTCTCGCCTACTAATACGAAGCCTGTACTGACAATGATACCAGGTGAGCAGAGGGCCAGCATCTCAATGACGATCTGCCATCCGTTCTCGAAGTTGGAGCCGTTGGTGACCTTCAGCTGCAAGGGGATGGTCTGTTTGTTATAGACGGCCAGCTGGAAGATGATGAAATGTACCAGACCTGCCGCAATACTCATGTAGGCCAGCATCATCAGCCAGGTGAACTTGCCTTTGAAGACGGCTGGCAACATGATGAAGAAGGGAATGAGCAGGGCGATGGTATAGAACCAGAACTTGGCTTTGAGCAGGGCGATGATGTTCTCCTCGTGAACCATGAGCAGGTCGATGTAGTTGCCCTCCTGTCCCATAAACTTCGTGAGTGAGGTGACACTGAACAGCGCAAAGCAGTAGATGCACCAGAAGTTGGTCATGAACGTGCTGTTATAGATGTCGGTATAGGCCGTAAGCGATGAGAAGACAATGATCATAGCGAGGCTCATGATACAACGGGTTCGCATGGCACGGTTGCGCATATTCGACTTGATCTCGATCTTCAGGTATTCGCCAATCAAACCGAAACGGTTGAGGAAACCGAACTGCGAGATATGCTTCAGGGCACGCTCCTTCTTCTTGGAGATCTCCTCATAGACATATCTAAACTGGAAGGAACGGTTGATGAAGAAGAGGGCGACGATACTGACGATCAGAACAGGCAAGAGCCAACCGCTGCGCCCGAAAGCAGCATAGAGGTCGAGCATCTTTGCGAAGGTGTCGGTGTCGAACTTCATCAGCAACGGCCAGAAAGGTATCAGGTAGAACATCATGGAGGCGATGAACCAAAGGACGTTGCGGTTGATGAGTGTGCGGAAGAACAGATAGACCTGACTGTTGAGCATGATGAACAACTGACAGCCGATGAGTTCCGTCAGGACAGCCCAGAAACCAGCATCTGCTATCAGAATGATGATGGAGTAGGGCAGAAACATGGCCAGCCACAGGAAGTTGTAGCCACTGAGATGAGAGGAGATCAGAAAGCACTCGATGGCCGTATAACGGGAGATCGGCTGGAGGATATAAGGTTTCACCATCACGCCTGGCGTGGTCTGAAAGATAAAGCGGAACAGATAGTCGAACACCAGAATCATCGGCATCATCGATACCATCATACCAGCATAGCCATCAGCCGACATCGCGATGAGGATACCATAAATAATAAGGTAAAGGGCAAAGACTGCGCCTCCGAAGAAGACGAGTGCCTTTGCCCATTTGCTCTGTTCAAACAGCGGACTGCGTCGTGTGCTCAGACGATTGTTCGCACGCAGGAGCCGATAGAGTTGTAACCTGTTCATACGACCGATGTCAGCGTGTTAGCGCAAGTCGATGACCTCTGCCTTGGGGAAATCCTTGGCATTGAAACGAAACTCTGAGTCGGCAATCTTTGACTTCGAGAGATTCTTGATTTCGAAGATGGTCCAGATCTTTCCCTGCAACAGCTTTACCTGAGTGGGATGGTAGCTCTGCTTGTCGATGGTGATGAAGAGCTCCTTGATCTTACGGTCCTTTGCGGTAGAGGTGAGATGCACCAC
>CACYQO010000132.1 GCA_902776545.1 uncultured Prevotellaceae bacterium
ACAAGAATTTCGTGATTACATGGCATCGGGCAAACCCGTCGTTGGCGGTGGTGATGTCCACATGATGTTCCATCAGCTGTCGCAGGAGGCACTGAAGATTACGGCTGAGATTAACGGCAAATATCATACTCCAGAGCAGTTGCACGATTTGCTGGAGCGACTTTGGGGACGTGAAGTGCCCATGACGGTAGGAATGTTCCCTCCATTCCATACAGACTGTGGTAAGAACACCATCGTTGGTGAACGGGTCTTCATCAACATGGGTTGCAAGTTCCAGGATCAGGGCGGCATCACCATCGACGAGGGCGCACTCATAGGTCACAACGTCGTGCTGGCAACCATCAATCACGACCTTGACCCGGCCAACCGTCAGAGCATGAGCTATGCTCCCATCCACGTTGGCAAAAACGTCTGGATTGGAGCCAATGCCACCGTGCTTGCAGGTGTCACTATCGGCGATGGAGCCGTAGTAGCCGCTGGTGCCGTCGTGACAAAGGATGTAGAGCCGAATACGATTGTTGGTGGCGTTCCAGCCAAGGTGATAAAAAAGATAGTGATAAAAGACAGATAAATCGGAATTTAGCAAACAACGAACAATATGAAATACGACCAAATCCAAGTTGAAGACTGCCGCGTGTTTTATCGCGAGGCTGGCAATCCAGAGAAGCCAACCGTTCTATTGCTGCACGGTTTTCCAAGCAGTAGTCATATGTTCCGTGAACTGATGCCAGAACTGGCTGAGGAGTTCCACCTGATAGCGCCCGACTTTCCTGCTTTTGGACAGACGGAGTCGCCAAGCCGTGAGGAGTTTACCTATTCCTTTGACCATCTGGCTCGCATCGTAGATAAGTTTACAGAGGCTATCGGATTGACTAGGTTCGCCATGTATGTCTTTGACTATGGTGCCCCCATCGGTTATCGTCTGGCGATGTGGCATCCTGAGCGCATCACGGCCATTATCTCCCAGAATGGCAACATGTATGAGGAAGGACTTGGCAAGAAATGGGAGGCTCGCAAGGCATACTGGCAGAACCCTACTGACGAACTGCGCCAACAGTTTGCATCGGCCTATGCCCTTGAAACCATCATCGGACAATACACCTTCGGAACTCCAGAAGGCTCAGTAGGTCCCGACGGTTATTCACTCGATTACTATTATGTCTGCCAGCCTGGCCGCGCCGAGATGCAGAACGACCTCATTCTCGACTATCGCTCGAACGTTGCCCTCTACCCGGAGTTTCAGAAGTATCTCCGTACCTACCAGCCCCCATTGCTGGCTGTATGGGGAGAGAACGACCCTTCGTTCATCCCTGAAGGTGCCAAAACCTTCAAGCGCGACGTGCCCAATGCCGAGATACATTTCGTACCCAGCGGACACTTCGCACTCGAAAGCCATCACACGGAGATTGCCAAATTGATAAAGGACTTCCTTGCTACAACTCTATCACATGCGGTTTGATGTCGGTGTCGTGAGTGGCAAGGCTCTCGATGCAGTTGGCATCCATTGACTGTTCGCGAATCCACTGAAGCGACTTGCGCTGCATCTCCTTGTCGAGCGACACACCGCTGGTGATCATCTCCTTCCACGACTTCGTGGCATAACCGCCATCTGAGAACAGCAGCACGTAGTGTCCGTCCTCGCGGGTAATCTTCACGGCACAAAGTCCGTCGCAGTGACCGGGTATGTTGATCATCTTGATACTGCCGTCACCAAAGAGATCGAAGGACTTCTGGGCAGGACCTTCCGTACCGTTCCATACGATGGTCTGCAGGTCAACACCCTCCCACCACTTCTTCTTATAGCGGATGAAGCCGTTCTTGCGGGCACAGTCCAGTTCCTCCTGAGCCACGATGATGTGCTTGGCATCCTTCACGGCTCGCAGTCCGTTGGCATGGTCACAGTCCAGATGCGTCAGCAGCACATAGTCAAGATCAGCAGGTTTGATGCCCATCGCCTCCAACTGTTCATCGACAGCCTCCCCAAGCGGTATCTGCCCCTGATTCACATTATATAATACACGCGATCCGAGGCTCTTAATCTGAGCCAACTTGTCATAGACACCCTCGGGCGACATGTCGCGGTGCCAGCCCGTGTCAACGAGAATCAGCCCTTTCGGGTGTTCAATGAGATAAACAGAAACAGGCAACCATATCCAGTCCTCTTTCGGAGTGGTCATACCCGATGCTTTTAGCAGGTTGCAGTTATCGCCGCCAAACGGCAGGTAAGGTGATACACGGACTTCGCCGGTATGCAAAACATGAATCTTCATCATAACAATTACAATTTATAAATAATATCTGGGTGCAAAGATAATGCATTTTCCAATACTTTCGGTGTCCCAAACTCCACACAAAGTGGCGAGTTCTCTACTTCCAGGCAAATAATCTCCATGAAAAGGTGAAAAGGAACACTGAAATTGGGATTTTTTGACTACCTTTGTACGCAAATTATAGGTGATATGCGACATATAGACTTTGACGACCTCTGGAAGAACCACCTGTTTGACTATAAAGATGGTGATTTGCTGGTGATTGATGACATCACCCGACTGAACCTGTCTGACTACGAGAATACGACGCTGGCCTTCGTAATGGCTGTGTTCTGCATGGAGGGACGTTTGCAGTGTGTGGTGGAGGGACGGGAGTATCGTATTGGCAGTGGTGATTTCTTTGTCTATATGCCCGGGCAGGTGATTGGTGAGATCCTGCTCAGTCAGAATGCTGACGTGAAGGTGATTGCCTTTGCACAGCGAGCCATCGACCGCTCATTGTATCTCAACAAGTTCGTCTGGCAGAACATGGAATACGTCAAGGAGCATCCGCTGTTCACCTTGTCTGAACGTGAACGACAGGGCCTCAGCCACTATTACCAGTTGCTGATGAACAAGACACAGGATGGAGACGGCAGTTTCCAGCACGACGTGGTGCGGCTGCTCTTTCAGGCGCTCATACTCGAGTTCCAGATGTTTGTTGACAGGCGCAGAGGAGAGACCGCTGAAAGCGACAGCGAGAAAGATTCTTCAGTCCGTCAGAGTACGCTGGTTTATCGCCGCTTTATGTCGCTGTTAGCAGAGTCTAACGGCCGTGTGCGCAGTGTGTCAGTCTTTGCCAATATGCTGAACATCACCCCGAAATATCTCTGCAAGTGCGTGAAAGACGAGTCAGGCCGTTCCCCCCTTGACTTGATACACGAGACCACTGTGGGTACTATCCGCCAACAACTACGCTACAGCAACAAGACGGTCAAGGAAATCTGCAACGAACTCGACTTTCCCAACCTGTCCTTCTTCGGCAAGTTTGTCAAGGAGCACTTGGGCATGTCACCAACAGAATATCGGCAGCAGAACCTGAATAATGGTTGCTGATACAAAGTACGATTTCAGGTGTTTATTGTCCATTTACTAATTATTCTAAAACATTCTGCAAAAATAGCGAAATTTCGGTATTTATTACTACTTTTGTAGTCATATTCAAGTATATTTATGAGAAAAGTAAGCTTTATTTTGGCAGCAGCCATGTTGATGGTGTCAGCTGCGGCGATGGCTCAGCAGGCATCAAAGGTGTATCTCACAAGGGAGATTTCACCGGAATCGTTGGTAAAAATCTATAAGGCACTTGGCGTTGAAGCCAAGGGGCGTGTGGCAGTGAAGAAGCAATCCCAACTACCTGAAACCTGAACTGGTGAAAAACCTAATATGGGAGGTAGACGGCACCATCGTGGAATGTAACACCGCCTACGGCAACGGCCCTGCCGACAAGAAGGACGAGCGCAACACGTCAGAGAACCACTGGAAAGTGATTGAGCGTCACGGCTTCACAAAGTATTTTCCTGTCGATATCATGGACGAGTACGATGAGATTCGAATCCCCGTAAAGGATCAGACACACATCAAATACGACATCGTAGGCGGACACATGGCCAACTACGACTTCATGATTGCCCTCAACCATTTCAAGGGTCATCCTATGGGTGGCTACGGTGGTGCGTTAAAAAATCTCTCCATCGGCTGTGCCAGTCAGAACGGCAAGGCTTACATCCACTCGGCCGGCAAGATGGAGAAACTGGATATGGGCAAGCTGTGGACACCAGAGTTCATTGGCAATCAGGACGGATTCCTCGAAAGTATGGCAGCTGCCGCCCAAGCCGTTGTAAACTACTTCAACAAGAAGCAGGGCATCATCTACATCAGCGTCATGAACAACATGTCCATAGACTGCGACTGCGTGGATCATCCCGAGCCTGTGAAGCTGGAGGATTATGGCATCCTCGCCTCTACCGACCCCGTAGCGCTCGACCAGGCCTGCATCCGATTTGCTGAAGCGCATCGACAAACAGCATGGTACACACACTATCGACCATGCAGCCCAGATTGGCCTTGGCTCCAAGAAGTATGAGTTGGTAAATCTGAAGTAGCACCGCTCACGGCTGAGAGCAGCGGTGAACCGCGTCGTACAGCTTCGCCCGACATCAATACCGAGGACTTCATGGCTGCTGTCGATTTCCTGTCGAAGCAGGACAATGTGGATGCCTGCGTCTATAATTTCTACAACTATGGCAGAACTATATACACCAGACCGTATCACCGAACTCGGTGAAAATGAGATTTTCGTATTCGGCAGCAATTTGGCTGGCGCGCATGGTGGCGGCGCAGCCCTCCTGGCTTATCGCAAGTTTGGCGCCATCTGGGGTCAGGGTGTTGGCCTTCAGGGGCAGAGCTACGGCATCCCGACGATGCAGGGTGGGGTAGAGACCATCGCGCCCTATGTCGATGAGTTTATCGAGTTTGCGAAGGCTCATCCCGAACTGACGTTCTTCGTCACGAAGATCGGTTGTGGCATCGCTGGCTTCTCTGAGGCCGAGATCAGTCCGCTATTCAAAAACGCCCACGGCATCGCCAATATCATCCTTCCTCGCGGGTGGTGATTCGTTAAATTCCCACAATCTTTGCAAGCATGAAACAAATATCACTATCAGTCTTCTCATGTATCGTTAGCTTAGGAACCTTGTTGTTATACAACATACCTTTCTTTAGTTATGTAGCAGACAATACCAATGAGAGTGCTGGTGGGAAACTGTTCCTGTTGGCGTCACTGATTATCATCATGTTGGCTCTCAACTTCATGATGGCCTATCTCACGGTGTTCCTACTGAGGCTGGCTGGTCGTATCCTGCTTGCTATCCTTTCAATCATCAATGCGACGGCAGTGTATTTCATCCTCACCTATAACGTGATGATAGATGCGACAACCGTTGAAAACGTATTCAATACCAGATACTCCGAAGCCTCGGGATTCTTCAGTTGGTCGCTGTGGCTTTACATCTTTGCCTTAGGCGTTCTTCCTGCCTTGTATTGCCTGTTGCAGCCCGTGGTCTATGGCAAGGTGAAGAAAATGCTTGTCTGTTGCGGCCTCTCATTGGTTGTCGTCCTTGGCATCGCTGCGATGAATATCGGTCATTCGCTGTGGATCGGTCAGCACGATACGGAACTGGGTGGACTGCTGCAACCTTGGTCTTATCTGGTGAACACGATCCGCGTGGAAAGCAGTCGTCATGATGAACAGGCTGAGGAGATCAAACTTCCTGACGGCTCGATTGCCGACCAGGAGAAGGCTGTCGTGGTGCTCGTCATCGGCGAGTCGGCAAGAAAGGCCAACTTCCAGCTCTACGGCTATGAGCGACAGACCAATCCACTGCTTTCGAAACAGAAGGGGCTGAAAGTCTATCAGGCCAATTCATGCGCTACTTACACCACTGCTGGCAGTAAGGCCATTCTTGAGCCGAAGAACAGCGATGAGCTGTATGAGCTCTTACCAAACTATGCCTTCAGGACGGGTGTTGACGTGTCGTGGCGTACCTCTAACTGGGGAGAACCACCCATACATATTGACGAGTATCTCACTGATACAGATCTCGCTGCCCTTTATCCCGACGAGAACAGTCAGTATGACGGCATCCTCTTCGCAGGTCTTCGTGAACGTATCGAATCCAGCAAGAAAGACAAGGTGCTGATCATCCTGCATACCAGCACCAGTCACGGTCCGAAATATGCCGATAAGTATCCCAAGACGTTTGAGGTGTTTAAGCCTGTGGCAGGAAACATCGAGGAGGGTGAGAAGGACCAGGCTCTCTTGGTAAATGCCTACGATAACACGATACGTTACACCGATTTCCTGCTTGATGGTCTCATCAACACGTTGAACTCAATGAGTGACTGGAAGAGTGCGATGATCTTTATCTCCGATCATGGTGAGTCGCTGGGCGAGAACAATATGTTCATGCATGGTCTCCCGATGAAACTGGCACCCAAGGTGCAGTATGAAATCCCCTTCCTTGTATGGACCTCGGATCATTTCAGGAGGTACAAGAAGACATCTGTCTCGCAGGATGTGCCTGTAGGAGAACTGCCAGCGGTACTCGAACAGCATTATATATTCCATTCCGTGCTGAACCTTCTTTCCATCCGTACAGAGGTTTACGATGAAGCCTATGACATATTTGAGGCGGAAGAATAATGTGTGTCAATAAATATAGTAGAGCGCTTTGTGTCGTCTGATAACGCTTCAAAAGAGTGGTATTAAGGGAAAATATTGCTACCATTAATGCGCGCAATTTTTAGATTTAAGTCTCGCAATTTTTCTCTTTAATGGCCAGGTTTCTCAGTTCTTCATCCGACACTGCAAA
>CACYQO010000133.1 GCA_902776545.1 uncultured Prevotellaceae bacterium
CGCCGTCTACCCCGCCTTCTTCCTCGGTATCATCCTGATCTATCTGAAGAAATACCGCTATATCGGCGATTTCCTCTTCGGTCTGTCGTTCCTGCTCTTGGGACTTGGAACGCTCCGAATGACGGGCACAGAGATGAACCTCGGCGAGAACCAGACATTGCTCGACTTCTTCGCCTCGTTCGATCCCACCTCGTTTGTCACCACGCTGATCTTCCTGCTGTTGGGAGGTATTATGACCTTCTGCGTGCAGTCTTCAGCTGCCGTGATGGCCATCACGATGATTCTCTGCTCCAGCGGTGCACTGCCCATCTATCAGGGTATCGCGCTGGTGATGGGTGAGAACATCGGAACGACGGTCACCTCAAACCTCGCAGCCCTCTCAGCCAACACTCAGGCCCGCCGGGCAGCCCTCTCCCACATGTTCTTCAACTTCTTCGGTGTCGTTTGGATCCTGTTCGTGTTCCGTCCTTTCATCGATGCCGTCTGCGGACTCGTGGGCTACGATGTCACGATGGTCAAGGGAACGGTGGAGAGCAGCGTGTTCCTCGCCAATGCCGCCAAGCTGAGCTTCGTGCTGGCTGCCTTCCACACGTGCTTCAATGTGGCCAACACGTTTATCCTCATCTGGTTCATCCCGCAGATTGAGCGACTCGTCTGCTGGGCCATCAAGCCGAAGAACGCCGACGAGGAAGACGAGTTCCGTCTGCACTTCATCACTGCCGGCTTCATGAAGACGCCCGAGCTCTCAGTGCTCGAAGCCCAGAAGGAGATCCGTTCGTTCTCAGAGCGTATGCAGCGCATGTTCGGAATGGTGCAGGATCTGCTCAACCTCTCCAGCAGTTCCTCCAACAAGAAGGACAACAAGGAGGGCGAGTTTAACAAGCTCTACTCCCGTATCGAGAAATACGAGAGCATCAGCGACAACATGGAACTGGAGATTGCCAAATACCTCGAGAACGTCAGCGATGCCCACCTCTCCGATGACACCAAGGGTAAGATCCGCGCTATGTTGCGTGAGGTGAGCGAACTCGAGTCTATCGGCGATGCCTGCTACAACATGGCCCGCACCATCTCCCGCAAATACAACGGCAAGCAGGATCACTTCAACGACAAGCAGTACAGCCATATCCACCAGATGATGGGCCTCACAGACAACTCGCTCACCGAGATGAACAAGCTGTTGGGCGGCCGTAAGGAGTCGTACGACGTGAACCGCACCTTCAACATCGAGCACGAGATCAACAACTTCCGCAACCAGCTGAAGGCGCAGAACATCACCGACATCAACAATCACGAATACACTTACGCCGTCGGTACCATCTACATGGACCTCATCAACGAATGTGAGAAACTGGGCGACTATGTGGTCAACGTCGTCGAGGCCCGCATGGGAATCCGATAAAGGTAAAAAGGTAAAAAAGTAAAAAGGTAAAAAAGTTCCCGAATCATTTGGCGGTTCGGGAACTTTTGTATAATTTTGCAGCCGATTTCAAGGGGTGTCCGCGGTTGCGGGCTGAGATGATACCCTCTAACCTGATCCGGATCATACCGGCGTAGGGATGGAACACAGGATTTATCTCGACTCGCTATTGAGTGTGGAACTACAGGGTGTACAGGTGACCTCAACCCGTGCTTCGAAGAAGACGCCTGTGGCTTACACTAACATGACACAAGAGCAGCTGAAGGCAGTAAACTTCGGGCAGGACGTGCCCTACCTGCTGTCGCTGACCCCATCTGTGACGATGACATCTGATGCTGGTAACGGTATCGGCTATACCTCACTCCGAGTGCGTGGCACGGATCCCAGCCGTATCAACATCACAGCCAACGGCATACCGATGAACGATGCCGAGTCGCACCAGGTGTTCTGGGTCAACATGGGCGACTTCGCCAGCAGTGTGCAGTCGATGCAGATACAGCGCGGCGTGGGTACGTCGACCAACGGTGCCGGTGCCTTCGGAGCCACGCTCAACATGCAGACTGAGAACATCGGCATGCAACCTTTCTTCGGCATCGACCTCTCCGGCGGCTCCTACTACAGCCATAAGGAGACGCTCCGCTTCAGCACAGGACTCATCAAAGACCACTGGGGCATTCAGGGCCGACTCTCTAACATCGGATCAAAGGGGTATCTGGATCGTGCCTCAACGAAACTGAACTCGTATTTCATTCAAGGAGGATACTTTGGCGACAATACCGTGCTGAAATTCATCACATGGAATGGAGAGGAGCAAACCTACCACGCCTGGAACTACACCTCGAAGTACGAGCAAAGCCTTTATGGCCGCACTTACAACTCATGTGGAGAGTATTACGATGAGCAGGGCAACCGCCACTATTACGACGGACAGACTGACAACTACCACCAACAGCACTATCAAATGCTGTGGAACCAGCGACTGACCCACGAACTGAATCTGAGCGTAACTGCCCACTATACCAAGGGAGACGGCTATTATGAGGAATATAAGCCAGAACGCAACCTGACGGAGTACATGCCCATTCATCTTACAGCATCCGGCATCGATCCTGAGACATTAAAGAGCGACCTGATCCGACAGATGAAGATGGACAACAATTTCTATGCCGTGGTGGCCTCGCTGGTGTACAATAACCATGAGAATATCGAGGCGACCTTCGGAGGTGGCTGGAACAAGTATGACGGCGACCAATTCGGACTGGTGACGTGGGTGAAGAACCCGCCTGTGGGTATAGACTTGAAGCCAGACTTTGAATATTATCGCAGCAATGGCAAGAAGACCGACTGGAACGTTTACGGCAAGATAAACTACGACTTCTTCCGAGGGTTCAACGGCTTCATCGATCTACAGTACCGTCACATCGGCTACAAGACGCAGCATCCGGGTACCTGGTATGGTGCCAACGCCGACGGCAAGTATGTGATTGACGACACATTCAACTTCTTCAATCCCAAGTTCGGCCTGAACTACGATTTCGCCCGTCATCATAAGGTTTATGCCTCCTACGCCATCGCCCATAAAGAGCCGACACGTAACGACTATCGTGACAACATCGGCATAGAGCAGAAGGCAGAACGGCTGAACGACCTAGAGGGAGGCTATAAATTCCAGAGCGAGCGATTCACGGCTGGTGCAAACGTCTACTGGATGTCGTACAAAGACCAATTCGTGCTGACGGGCGAACTGAATTTTATCGGCGAGCCCATATCCAGGAACGTGGGTGAGAGCTACCGTCTGGGCGTCGAACTGGAGGCAGCCTGGAAGCCCACAGACTGGTTCCGTTGGGACGCCAACGCCACACTGTCGAAAAACCGTGCTAAAGACTGGGATGTGACGCTGATTGACGGCTCTGTGGAGAGCCTGGGTGACACTCCGCTGTCGTTCTCGCCCGACTTCATCCTAAACAACATCCTGACCTTCAACTATCACGGTATGAAGGCCAGCGTGCAGAGCCAGTACGTAGGCGACCAGTATCTGACGAACACAGGCTTCAAGAGCTATCAGACGCTCGACGACAACGGCAAGCCCATAGATGTGAGCATGATGCTCGACGGCCACTTCACCACAAATATCGACCTCAGTTACACCTTCGCCCTGAAGTCGTTGGGCATCAAGGACCTGACCCTCGGCGTGAACCTCTACAACATTTTCTCTGCCAAATACGACAATAACGGCTGGGCCGCTCCTGCTTTCATCAAGGAGAACGGTCAGGTAAAGGCGACGGGTTGGGACACCTCAGACCAGTACGAGGCCGGCTTCGCCCCCTCGGCACCATTCAATGCGATGGCTCACCTGTCTGTCAGTTTTTAATGAGATAACCGTAATCAGTCATGATGATAACCTTCCTGGAAGCGCACTGGCTCGACATCTTCACCACGATACTCGGACTGCTCTATATCTGGCTCGAGTACAGGGCCCATATCGCCCTCTGGTTCGTAGGTATCATCATGCCGGCCATGGACATTGTGCTCTATTGGGAGCACGGCCTCTACGGCGATGCCGGCATGGCCTGTTACTACACCCTGGCCGCCCTCTACGGCTTCTATGTCTGGAAGTTCAAGAAGTCCAGGAAACAGAATCAGGAACTGCCCATCACCCACATGCCGAGAAGGAAGTACCTGCCTGCCACGCTGTGCTTCTTCCTGGCCTGGGGCGTCACCTATTATATATTAATAAGGTGGACCAACTCCACGGTGCCCGTACTCGACTCGTTTACCAACGCCCTCTCGTTCATCGGCCTATGGGCCCTGGCCCGTAAGTATCTCGAGCAGTGGTTCTTCTGGATCGTGGTCGATGTCGTGTGCTGTATGCTCTATGTCCAGAAGGGCATCCCCTTCAAAGCCGGACTCTACGGCCTGTATGTCGTCATCGCCGTCGCAGGCTATTACAAGTGGAAGAAGATGGCCAAAATCACTAAGTATGACCGAGTTTGATGCCGTCATCCTGGCTAATGGAGCGTTCCCTACGGCTGAAGAGCCTTTGCGACTGCTGCGAGAAGCACCCTACGTCGTCTGTTGCGACGGTGCTGCCCGCCACTGGCCCCAGTGCGATGCCATCGTGGGCGACGGCGACTCCGTGCCTGAAGAACTGAGAAGCCGTCTGATACAGATCGACGAGCAGGAAGACAACGACCTGACGAAAGCTACCCGCTACTGTCTGTCGAGGGGTATGCGACGGATTGCCTATCTGGGTGCAACAGGGCTGCGCGAGGACCATACCCTCGGCAATATCTCGCTGATGGCCCGCTACGCACAGGAGTTCGGCGTAGAGCCCCTGCTGGCTACCGACTACGGCTGGCTGGTAGTGGCCGAGGGCCAAAGGCTGTTTGAATCAATTCCAGGCCAACAGGTCAGCATCTTCAACCTCGACTGCAAATCCCTCGCCTCTGAGGGCCTCCGCTGGCAGTCATACCCTTACACCCAGTTGTGGCAAGGCACGCTGAACGAAGCCATGGGCGTCACCTTCATGCTTCAAGGCGACGGTCGCTATATCGTCTATCGCACTTATTATCACAAA
>CACYQO010000134.1 GCA_902776545.1 uncultured Prevotellaceae bacterium
TTATTAATTTATATATGTATATATTGTTTATTTTCAGCATGTTACGGCGCCCGCTTCTTCCCAGAAGGGCGTTTCGGGCTGCAAAGGTACAACTATTTTGCGATTCCACCTAATATATAATAAAGAAAAAGCGTCATACCTTGTAACATTTAACAAGATATAACACTTTTTACGATCTTTAAGTTCAGTTTGCTCTCAAGCTTCGCCTTTTGAGAGGTCAAAGGGGGCAATTGTGCGCGGTTCCTGGTTGGGAATCTTGATCGGACCGAATGCTTTCTCATACCTGATGATGTTCTCCTGGAGTGCACCCAACAGGCGCTTGGCATGCTCTGGCGCCAGGATTACGCGGCTTTTCACCTGCGCCTTCGGCACACCGGGAAGAACTCTGGCGAAGTCGATGACAAAGTCACTACTTGAGTGGGTGATGATGGCAAAGTTGGCATACTCTCCCTGTGCCACCTCCTGCGGCAGTTCCAGCTGCAGTCCTTTCTTGTTCTGTTCGTTCTCGTTCATATATCTATACCTTAATTATATATTATTTGTCTATTTCGGTGCAAAGTTATACATAAAAATCGGACTGACCAAACATCAGCCCGATTTTTATTTACCCCTTTTTTTTAGAAGGCCTTCCAACACTATTTCCAAAGCCTTCAAAAAAGTGTTACGAAGCCTCGTAGCAAGATTTCCATAGGGGTGGAATTTCTTAACCCTGCCTTATCGCGCAATAAGGCAGGGTTAATTGACGATAACCATGGGTTATTGTTGTCACAACAAAATCTCACTGACTTTTCCTGAATCGCACTAGACACTTTTTCTCTTCATAAGCTAAATCACTAGACACATGTTGCAGAGTCGTACTGATTTGACTCGACATCCAAAGAGGGTTTTTCCGCCATTTCCGCCATTCCGCCACCGTCTTGTCCGGCTGTATGAAATGGTTGGATTCCTGAGGCTTTAGCACCTTGAATACTATCATTATCAGTGATTTTCACACAATCTGATCCACCTTCCTTACCTGCTACGCTTCCGTTTGCAGAGGCATGGCGGAGTGGCGGAGTTGGCGGAAACCTGTGTCACAAACCGATCAAAGACCTGTCCCTCTGATCGTGGTTATATTTCGGGATTTTGGGTTAATAAATGTATAAATACGTCGGGGTTCCGTTAAAACTTGTAGATTTTTCCGCAGAATTGGTTAAAATGGCAGAATAATTAGTACCTTTGTCGGTAAATTCCAATTTACATTTATTAACAATAAACTAAAGATAATTATGAAAAGAAAA
Source organism: uncultured Prevotellaceae bacterium (assembly GCA_902776545.1). Lineage (GTDB taxonomy): Bacteria > Bacteroidota > Bacteroidia > Bacteroidales > Bacteroidaceae > Prevotella. The sequence goes on from CACYQO010000134.1 coordinate 1,281, forward strand.
GATTATCAGAAACCGACGATGGATGTCGTCAAGTTGCAACATCAGACGCACCTGCTACAGGCAAGTCCCATGCAGACATCAGTGTCAGCCCAACGCAGTAGCTATGGCGAAGCGATAGTAGAAGATGGTGATTGGGAATAAACAAAAGGAGGACACAACTATGAAGAAGTTTATTACAAACATCAAGACTCTGGCCGCCCTGCTGATGGCAGGAGCCGCCCTCACCGCATGCTCAAGCAGCGACGACACCATCAACGAGATTCAACAACCCGCCAACCCGACGGGCAAGTACACTATGACCATCAATGCCTCGAAGGGCGATGATGCACAGACTCGCGCTCTATTGCTTGACGAGAGCGGCACAAAAAACGTACTCAACGCCATATGGGATGAAGGCGAGGAAGTATTAGTCTATCAGAATGGATCGGAGATTGGAACGCTGACCGCTGCAGCCAGCGACGATGCAGAGACCACGCTCAGCGGAACGCTCGACAGCGCTCCTGACGCAAGCAAAGCATTGACGTTCTATTTCCATACGGCTGCTGACCCCAGTTACGGCGGCCAGGATGGCACACTGACAAAGATTGCCTCAACGTATGACTTCTGTGCGCCCGCCACTGTTGCCTCTGGTAGCTTTACGGTCAACACCGTTACCAGCACGGTTACCGTTCCCAATGGCATCTCTTTCGGTGCCAACCAGCAGGCCATCGTGAAGTTCACGCTGAAGGACAAGGCCAACAATGCTATCAGCCCCAGCGCAATAAGTGCGTCCTTGGATGTCAATTCTACCGCTCCTGCATGGATACAAACAGCGATAACGACTGCGGGAATAACACTTCCTTATGAGAGCAATATTACCATTCCTGATGCAACATACACAGAAAATGGTGCCGGTATAATATATCTTGCTATTCCTGACAAACTGGCAGGTATGGATGCATTTAAGGAATATTTTGACTTCACCCTTACTGCCACCGTCGGCTCCTACATCTATACGCTAACAAAGAGCGGCTTCCCGTTCTCAAACGGCCAGTACTATGAGGTTACTGCGAAGATGGGGGGACCCTGTGTCAGCGGCAAGTTCTCCGTTAGTTCCACCAAGCAAGTCTATTTCTCTAAGGGTAACCTGAGAGCAAGTAAGAACATTGGTCCTTGGTCGTGGAGTTTCGCTCCTAACCAGTTGTGGTACGTCGGCGATGCTTCTTCAAATAATCAAATAGACGGCGACGGGAGTGTGAGTACCCTCAGCGACGACTTATATGTCGACCTCTTCGGCTGGAGCACAACCGCAAGACACTATGGAATAAGTAATAATACTACTAATTCCAGTTATTCTGATATATTTGTTGATTGGGGTTCAGTCGATGAGGTGAAAGATGGCATCGGCACAGGTTGGTCTTCGCTGAAAAGTACTGAGTGGAGATATCTATTTAAAACTCGTACCACTACTTCAGGCATACGCTATACAAAGGCATCTATTGATGGTGCTTATGGTATTATTCTGCTACCAGACGATTGGAGTACAGATTACTATAGTTTGAATTCAAAATATCTCAACGACGATTGTGCCAAAATAGGTTTCGCATCATGCAATGTAATTACTACAGCAGATTGGACAAGCAAGTTGGAGGCACATGGTGCTGTTTTCCTGCGGGCAGCTGGCCAACGTGAAGATCGATCCATCACCTACGCCAATGGTAGAGGCTATTATTGGTCTTGTAACGAAGTTAATTCTGAGAGTGGCATACGCTTGTACTTCGCAGGTAACGAAGTAAGTCCAGATGCTGGTGGCGGCAAACACTTCGGCTACTCTGTCCGCCTCGTTTATCGAATTGGAAAATAGAATGTGACAACTCTATAGTAGTGAGCTCGGTATTTTACCGGGCTCATTTCAATTATGCATGAAACCTACTATTCGTTATCGGCAGAGCGGAGGATGATGCTGGTGGCCCCGATGGTGAAGAGGGTGCCGTCGGTAATGATACGACGCTCCTTCGGGTTCAGTTCCACATTATCCACAAAGGTTCCCGTGTTGCTGTTGTTGTCTTTCAGGGTATAGCGAGGAGATCAGGGGGACAGGTCATTGATCTTTTATTTTGAAAGGGGAAGGGATTCGGGAGTCAAAGCGACTTCCGTTTTTTCGTCTGGCTAGGGCACGTTCTGACGTGGACCTGCTCCAAGTTCAGACGGAATCAAGGGGACAGGTCTTTGATCTAGGCCTGTATCAAAGACCTGTCCCCTTGATTAAATCGGCTTCTTGTTCTCTTGCTGAACTTGCGGGACCTGTCCTCTGTGAGTTCACGGAAACATCAATATAGCAGTGGTAGATTTCAATATATCTTGGATACTTGGACCTGAGCCGCCGTTTACCTGCTCCAACTCTTCCTTTGTCAACTCTTGAGCCTTCTTCAGGCTGTTCTCTTCATTCTGTTTCATAATCTTTAAATTTTTAAATTATTAAACTTATTATTAATTAATGTCTCAGGAATGTCGTTGTTTCCTTTTGACATTGCAAAGATACGACAACTTTCAGAGCAAAACAAACTTTTTGCTGATTTTCTTCTGAACTACATGCGACAGAGAGGCGCATTTGCGACAAACAGCCTGAATCGCTCCCCAAACTGTCGCGTCAGTGGCGTATAGGCTCCCGCTTGAGATAGTCGTAGAGCGTGAGCAGGCGCAGATGGAAATAGCTGTTCCAGAAATCCTGCAATGCCTTGACCTGATCGACTCGCGCAGTCTGCCAGTACTGCTGTGCCAGCGACAGGTCGTTGACGTTGGCCTGACCTCTGATGAAACGTTGCAGCATGACGGTATAGGCATCCTCGGCAATCTGCAGTGAGCGGTGGGCATCGGCGACCATCGACTGCCGCTGGTCAACTTCTGCCACGGTCTGCATGACATCCAGTTGGCTTACCATCACCTGATTCTGCACCAGTGGACTTCGAAAGGCATAATCGAAGCGTTCAGCCACCTGGTTGAGACCTATCGAGGCATCGATGCTGGCGTTGAGTCCCTTCTTGCGCTTCAGCTGTTCAGCGTCGCGTCGGGCTTCCAGCTCTTTGAGTTGCATGGACAGATAGTTGGGATTGTTGCGTGAGGCATGGGCTATGGCATCGCTGGCAGTCACCTCCAGGCGGGGCAATACAGAGGGAATCATCAGTTCCAGGCGGGTGCGCTCGTCCATACCCAGCCATACAGCCAGACTTCTTGCTGCCTGCTGATGGCTCAGTTGGGCGCTCTTCAGGGTGGTGGCGGCAAGCGAGCGTTGCAGTGTCAGGATGTCGAGTTCAGCCTTCGAGATGGACGCAATGCGGAAACGGCGGTTGCCGATGGCGAGGATGGTGTCGCACGACTGTATCTGCTCCTGCGCCATCTTCAGCTGCTCTTGCGTCACAGCCAGTAGAAAGAATCGCTTGACAGCCTCAGCAGCCGTCTGCTCCACCGAGTAGTTCATCTGCTGCTGTGCCACCGTGAGTCGCATGGGTTCGGTCTGGCGGTTCCAGCGGTAGGGATTGTATCCCAGCAGTTCCTGTCGATAGCCCACGCGGACGGGCGTGACGGCAAACTGGTGCTGGGTAAAGTCACCGTAGTTGCCGAGGTAGGCCAGTCCCGTCGAGGCATAGAAGGAGCCGCCCCACGGCTCCATCACCTGCTGGGCCTGCACGCTGGCGCTTGACAGCAGTCGTTTCTGCTGGCGATACTCGTCGTTGTCGGTGTCGCTGACATATCGCTGGGTCATGAGTTGCTCGAAGTTCAGCGGGGTGGTGCTCAGCTCCAGTTGCAGCTTGCGACCAGCCATCCATGAGAGCCAGGCGTAGCGTGCCTCGTGGAACACGCTGCGATAGCGGTCAGCGGTGAGGCTGCTATCGGTGGCCAGCTCGACGGTGCGCTCCAGGTCGAGTCGAACCGTGGTCTGGGCCATACCTGTGAGGATGCCGCAGAGCATCAGAGCGATGGCGAAATGTCTCATGGCTGGGGTGTTTTTAGGTTTACAGACACGTGCATACCGTCGAAAAGGCTGTTGGGCGTAGCCACACGGGCTCTGAGCATGATGGTGCCTTGCTCATCGACCACGGGATTAATCTCCGTCACCTTGGCGCCATAAAGGGCATGCTCGTCGGCTACGGGCACCACGCTGATGGCTGTGCCTATGGGGAAGCGGCCAAGGTCGCTCTCCATTACCCGAAACTCCACCTCCATCTGCTGCGGCCAGATGACGCGACACACCACATCCCCTGTCTGTGCCAGCTGGCCGGCATGTGCCTTGACATTCGCCACGATGCCGTCGAAGGGAGCTGTCACACGGGTGGTATTCAACTCGTCGTGAGCCGCCGCCAGCTTGTTCTGGGCTATCAGCAGACCACTCTTGACCTCGGCAATATGCCGCACACGCTGGGGCACACGATCCATCTGATCGGGGTCGTATCCCTGCGAGATGATTACCTCCTGCATCTGGAGGCGGGCCTGCTCTATCTCACGCTGATGCTGCTCTACGGCATTCTCCTGCCTCCGTGAGTCCTGCACGGCGAGCAACTGCCCCTGACGCACTCGGTCGCCGTTGCGTACCATGACGCGCGTCACTGGCAGGACGGTCTCGAACTTCACGTCGGCATAGCGAGCAGCCACCACCTTGCCCATAGTCTGGAAGACGGGAGCGGTGCTGCCGGTGGCTGTCGTGTTGGCATCCTGGCTTGTGGCGATGACTGTGGTGTCGCTGGTTTCGGGTGAGTCACCTGCCTTGCCTTGTTGCTGGCAGGCTGTCAGCAATAGTATGCTTGATAATATCCATATCTTGTTCATAGTTTGACTATTACGCTTATACATTCTAAAGTTGTCGCAGACTCATTTCGTAGAACAAGCCCTTGCGGGCCATCAGCTGCTCGAAGGTGCCCTCCTCGGCAATCTTCCCCTTGTTGAGCACGATGATGCGGTCGCAGTGGCGGATGGTGCTCAGGCGGTGGGCGATGACCAGGCGTGTACAGTGCAGCCGGTCGAGGTTTTCGCTCACCTGCCTCTGGCTGATGTTGTCGAGCGCTGAGGTGGCCTCGTCGAAGAAGAGGATGTTGGGGTGCCCTATCAGAGCACGGGCGATGAGCAGACGCTGCTTCTGGCCACCGGAGAATCCGCCGCCGCCCTCGCTGATGACGGTGTGCAGGCCCATAGGCAGGGCTTTCACCTCGTTGTACATACACGCCATTCGCAGTGCCTCCCAGGCATCGTCGTGGGTGGACCAGGGGGCGGTGATGGTGATGTTGTGGAAGACGTCGCCCGTGAAGAGACTGCCGTTCTGCAGGCACGTCCCTATCCGTTGGCGGAGCTGTTTCTTGTCAATCTTCTCCAAGTCGTAGTGGTCGTAGTATATATTGCCACGCTGGGGTTTCTCAAAGCCCAGCAACAGGCGCAGCAGGGTGGACTTTCCACAGCCGGAGGTGCCCACGATGCCCACGTATTCGCAAGCCTTAATGCTGAGCGAGAGGTCGTCGATGACCAGCGGCATGTCGTCCTGATAGCGGAACGACAGGTGGTTCACCTCGATGCTGCCCGACAGGGTCTTGATCGGGGTA
>CACYQO010000135.1 GCA_902776545.1 uncultured Prevotellaceae bacterium
ATACTAAAACTACTGCATAGCAGCCTATCGTATGGCAGAGACGGGTTCGACAGATATGTGTTCGTGCTGCCCAGTGATCAACGTGATGAATTTGCCAAGCTGTTGGCAAAGGATGTGGCAAAACTGATGAAGTTTTTAAAGGAAAAGAAAAATACCATTAGATAATTGTAGGCTGTATGATAAATCTGATTTATAAAGACGGTCGCGGGCACAAGATGGCCCGCCCCGTCACTTCGAGAGAGGAATATGTCGCCCTGCGTAATGCCCCTGAGAACGCCAAATGCTTTTATGATGCACGAGGTGGTCAACAGGCGCAAAAAATGCGACAGTTGCAGTTTAACTACAACGACCTGTTGCCTGATGGAGTATTGAAAGGCTGTTGTCATCCTGCATCGACGTTTGCACACGATATTGATTGCCAGTCGCTTGAGGAGCAGGCAGCCATCAAACAGCGCATCTTGGAAAAGAAAGACGAGATCGGGCTGTTGGAGTTGTCGGGGTCGGCTAATTGCGGTCTGCATGCGGTGTGCCGCAGAGAGAAAGGCAAGACCATTCTGGAATCGCAGGTGCGCGTGAGTATGATCACTCAGACGGAAATGGACACGAATACCCACGACCAGGCAAGGGTGATGTTTACGGGCCCTGCTACTGATGACAACCTGTTTTATCTCGATGATGCCATCTTTGAAGAAAAGATGTCGGTTGAAGAGTCGGCAGCAGAGTTTGAGGTATTGAAGGAGCGGGAGAAGAAAGGGCAAGAGCAAGTGCCGAAAGAGGCTAAGAAGGCGATTAAGCATTATCGACCGTGGGAAGGTACCCCTCCTGTCATTCCGAACACCCCAGTGTCATCCCGACCGAGCGAAGCGAGTGGAGAGATCTCAGGAGATTCTTGCGTCCCTTCGGTAGCAAGCGGCAAAGCCGAGTACTCGACTACGCTCGGAATGACAAAAGGGGCTAATGAGCGGACGAGGTTTATCTTCCGGGAGTGTATGAAGGAGGAAGGGGTGACCGATGCTGACCTTGTGGATCAGGGCGGTAGGCACAACTCGGTGAAGATGATTCTGAGCAGCTGTACCCAACTGCTGAGCAAGGAAGAGACACTGGGTATGTTGAAGGAACTGATGCCGAACAACTGGCAGGATGAGAATATCCAGAACCTCGTGAACGACTTCTATACCGATTATTATAATCCCAGTCAGCGACTGACATTGTTTCAGAAACGGGTGTTCCGAGAGAGTAGGAGATTGGGCGGTGATACCAGCCAACAAGACAAGTCGGAATTTTCCGTACAAAACCAATCGGAACTGTCGAAGTTGTTTGCCAGTAAGATGCCGCCCGAGATCCCGAAGGTGTTGCCGAAGCTGGTGAAGGCGGTGACGCAACACACCCCTCAGCGCTATAAGGCAACGGTAGCGCAGGCGATGTTCCCGCCTTTATCGACCTACTCGCGAAAACTCAGTTTTATGTATATCGACAATCAGGAGCGCGATCTGCGCAGCTGTTGTCTGATCATTGCCGGAACGGGTACGGGTAAAGATTCCTGTACGAAACAGCCTTTGCAGCACATCATCGCTGATATGGTGGAACGGGATAAGGAGAATCGTGATCGCCTGAAGAAGTTCAATGATGAATATAACAACAAGGCTAACAACAAGCAGAAGCCGCAACGCCCCGACGATCTGATTATCCAGACGCTGAAATATGACATTACCAAAGCTGCCTCTCGTGCAGCGTATGGAGGATGCCCAGGGTGCACCGCTTTACATCCGACTGAACGAGTTGGAGCAGTGGGATAAGATTGAGGGTTGCACGGGTCGCAACAACCAGTTTACCACCATGAAGCTGTGTGACGACGAGGGTAATGACTTCGGTTCTGATCGTGCCAGTACGCAGAGTGTAATGGCCTCGGGTTGTCTGCATCTGAACTGGAATGCGAACACCACGCTCTCGAAGGCGATGCGGTATTTCAAGTATGTGATGACCGACGGCCCGATCTCGCGCTTATGTCTGGCGACGATTCCTGATGAGGAGATAGGTTCGGAGATAGCGGTCTTTGGCAACTATGACGAGAAATATGACGAGGCGTTGAAGCCCTTCATTGAGAATCTGAAAGCCGCAACGGGGGTAATTGACTGTGTCCAAGCCCGTAAACTGGCTCAGCAACTGAAGGATGAATGTGCCGACTTCGCCCGTCTGTCGCAAGACCGTGTGTTCGACAACCTCACGCACCGCGCCCTTGTGCATGCGTTCCGAAAGGCTTGTCTGCTGTATGTGGCGAACGGGAATAAGTGGGAGAAGGCTATCGAGGAGTTCTGCCGTTGGAGTCTCTTCTACGATCTTTATCTGAAGATGATGTTCTTCGGTGAACAGATCCGGCATGCCGATGATGACATCCCCACCTCCAAACGTGGCCCGCAGAACCTGCTGGACTTCCTACCTGAGACATTCACGGTTGAGGAAGCGAAGCGCATCAGACAGCAACATGGAATGGATGCAGAACATACGATGACTATGGTCCGGACATGGAAGAGCCGAAAGTATGTGTATCAGATATCAGATATCAGTTTTAAAAAAGCTACCCAATATGTTACCAAGAGGAATTAGAAACAATAATCCACTGAACATCCGCAGAGGTAAGGATCAGTGGCAGGGCTTGAGAGCCCAGCAGACAGATGCAAGTTTTTGTCAGTTTGAGAGTTTGGAGTATGGTTGGCGCGCAGCGTTTTATCTGCTCACGCGTACGTATTATCACAAGTATCGGCTTTATACCATCCGAATGATTATCAATAAGTGGGCTCCGCCCAATGAGAACCTGACATCGACGTATATTGAGAATGTAAGTCGGTTGACGGGGATTGCGCCTGATGAACCCATCGGTATTCCGTCGGATCAGCCCTCGCGCTGGATGATGTTAGGCGTAGCGATGGCGATACAGGAGAATGGGACGGATTCGCTCGATTACTTCGCGATGTTGCGGGGGTGGTCGCTCGTCAGAGCGTAGATGATAGATGAAAATAATAATCCCCAACCGATTGGCTGGGGATTATGTGTTTATTTGCGATCGTCGATGTTGTCGCCTTCGGTGGGACTCATCTCTTCCTTGAAGTCGGTGATGCCTGCTTCAACGAGGATGTTGTACCAGGTGATGAGCTTCTTGGGGAGTACCTTCGTGAAATAGGCGCGGAGTTCGTCGCCAGAGGCTTTCTTCTCGTTGATACTGGCCTTCTTTCCGTTCTCGAGGGTCTTCAGGTTCTCGAGGACGTCCATCAGGGGCACATCGTCGGTCTCGGTGAACATGGCGATGTCGGCGAGTGATGTGATGCGGTCGGTGGCGAAGGCGGGCATACGCTTGTGGGTGGCGTCGAGGGCCTCAACGATGAGGTTGTTGTTACCACGACTGACGAGCTTGTAAAGGCCGGGCTTACCGGCAATAGCTAAAATTGTTTGTTGCATTGTTCTATTATATTATTTAATTGTTGTTCAATATCTGCCTCGCCGTCGTTGACGAGTTCGAAGTCGGCACGGGCGACGACTTGCTCCTGCGGGAGCTGCTTGCCCATCCAGGCGAGAACCTGGGAGCGGGAGATGTGGTCACGATTCATGACGCGACGGATGCGTACCTCCAAAGGGGCGGTGACAACGATGACACGATCCATGAGGCGGGAGATGCCCGACTCGTACATGATGGCACTCTCGAGCCACTGGAGTCCGCTGGCCTCGAAATCGCGGAACACAGCTGGATGGACGATGGCGTCGATGGCGGCTGCGTTGGCGTCGGAGGCGAGTAGGAAACGGGCCACGACGGCTTTGTTAAGCTGTGACTCAGCCGTATAGGCATCGGGCCCGATGAGGGCCGTTAGCTGTGCGCGGATGTCTGGATCGGTGCGGATCAGGCGCTTGGCGGCACTGTCGCAGTCATAGACCTCGAAGCCCCGTTGGCGGATGAGGGCGCACACGTAACTCTTACCGCTGCCGATACCTCCTGCGATGCCGATCTTCATGGCTCGTTCTCGATGAGGTAATCGACGAGTGTCACGTCGAGGCGTGCACGGGAGATGCCTGGGGGCACGTTTTTCAGTGTTATGCGGCATTTCTCGGAGGGATGGCGCTTGATCTCGTTGTAGTCGGCCACGATGGTGAAGTCTTCAGGACGCAGGTTGCGGAAGACGCTGACACCTGTGACGAAGCTGACGGTGACCTTGGCGGGGAAGGTGCGCAGCACCTTGCCTTCGGGCAGGTTGATGCCCTGAATGGGTACACCCTCGATGTTTTCTTCTGTGAGCACATCGGTATAGAAGTTGATCTTCACTCTGTCGGGCACTACCTTCACCCCCTTGAGCTTGGCCAGATGACAGGTGATGGAGAGGGTGTCGCGGAAGTTGGCATAGTTGAGCGTCTCTGTATAGATGATATTGATGCTGTCGAGCTTTTCATCAGAGGCATAGACGGTGACGCTGTCGGGCGAATAATCTACGCGGGAGATGAAGTAGAGCTCTTCGGGGATGACGCGGCCGCTCCACCTGACGGGCACTTTCTTATGGGTGCCGTAGTTGTAGAAGAACTCGAGCTTATCGGGCTTGCAGGCAGTGATCTTAGAGCTGCTGACCAGATTCTGATACACCAGTTTCTGTAACTCAGAAGCGGGCACGGAGCCTGAGCCGTTGTTGCGCGTGTAGTTCTTGAAGGGGATGCGCAGCCGATTCAGGTAGTCGCCATACTGATAGGCTACCAGTACGATGCCTTTGTCGCGGATGGTCATCTTGATGGTATCCACCTCTTCGGAGGTGAGTACGGCGTTCTTGGGGATATCCACCACTCTGACAGGGATGGCAAACTCGCGCTCGTAGGTCTCGTTGAGGGTCAGCGAGAGCCAGAAGATGCCAGAGAGGCCCAAGAAGAACAGAAAGACCAGAAAATCCCTATTCGTATTGCTGAATACGAAGTCGCTGACAATCTGCCACAACTTTTTGACGCCCATCCCTATACCTTAATATATATAATATGCGGTGCTTACTTCTGCATGGGTGTGTTGGCCACATCCTTGAACACATAATTCTTATCGACGGTAATCACCACGTCGCGGGCAATCTTCACATCAACGGTGTTCTTGGTCAGGTCGATGCTCTTCACGGTGCCGTAGATGCCGCCACCAGTGACTACCTGCTGGCCCTCGGTGAGCTCGTTCTGAAACTTCTGGATCTCTTTCTGTCGTTTCTGCTGCGGACGGATCATAAAGAACCACATGATGGCAAAGATAGCCACCATCATGATAATCATACTCATTCCGCTTCCCTGTGCTGCCTGTGCAGCTAATACTAAATTTGTCATATTTTACTTTTTAATGCGTTGACGTTTGGGTTTCTGGGGGTCCTGTTGATCCTCAGCGTTGTTTTTGGCGTGCTCCTTCTCCTTCTTGGGCTCCATGTGTTTGAGCAGACGACCTGTCTGGATGAGGTTGCGGGCGATGCTGTCGAGCATGCCGTTGATGTAACCGCCGCTCTTACGGGTGGAGTAGAGTTTGGCGATATCCACGTATTCGTTGATGCTCACGCTGATGGGGATGTTGGGGAAGGTCATGATCTCGGCGATGGCAATCTGCATGATGATGATGTCCATATAGGCCAGACGGGAGAAGTCCCAGTTACGGGAGGCCTCGCTCATGAAGCGCTGGTACTGGGCATCGTTGAGGATGGCAGCGCGGAACAGCTTGCGGGCGTAATCCTTCTCTTCGTCGCTGTCCCACTCGGGCAGCAGCTCTTCCTTGGCACCATTCTGTTCCTTGAAGCGCTTGATGGTCTTCAATACGAAGGTATCAACGATCTCCTTGTCGTCGTTCCAGTAAAGACTCTGGTCTTCGAGGATGGCGTCAAGCTCGTCATTGTTCATGAAGAAGGTCTTGTAGAGCTTGCGCCACAGTTCGCGGTCGGTCTCATAATTGTCCTCCTTACTCTCCATGTACTCCTTGTAGATGTCGCTGCTCTCGATGGTCTCGAAGAGCTGGCCGACGGTGGAAGCTGCGTCTTCCCAGGTGAATTTCTGGGTGCTGATAAAGTCGGAAAGTGCCTTGTTCTCTTCGAGCTGAAGGGCAAAGCGGTTGAACACAAATTTCTGTGAGGGTTCTGCCTGACCTTCACGACGTGCACGTGACTGAGCCACTTCCACTCGGCGCCCGGCCTCTTTGGTGACAGCCACAATAAGTGCTAGCAGATAGTTGTAAAGGTCATAAGCCTTTGATAGACTGAAGAAAAGTTCTTTCTCAGCCGAGTCGATGTTCTTGTTACCGTTTTGATAGTAAGCGTAGGTTAACTGAACAATCTTAATTCTG
>CACYQO010000136.1 GCA_902776545.1 uncultured Prevotellaceae bacterium
TGAATATACCACAAAATAAAAATGGATACTGAGCAGGTACGGGAATACACATTGTATGAACCAGTGTTGCATCTGAAATCTTTTCAGGAACTAACCACAGATGAGCTTTACGAATTGCTGAGAGTGCGTAGCGAGGTTTTTGTGGTTGAACAGGATTGCGTTTATCAGGATTTAGACGGTGATGATCAGAAGTCCATCCACCTATGGCTGACCCTGGCAAACAAGATCGTTGCTTTGGCTCGTGTTTGTCCGGCAGGTACCCACATGCCTGAAATCTCCATCGGAAGGGTTATCACCACTGAGCGAGGCAAAGGCTATGGCAAGCAGATCATGCTTTATGCCATTGATACAGCGATTAAATATTTCCACGCAACACGTATAGATATTGAGGCTCAGGAGTATGCCAAAGGGTTCTATGAAGGCGTGGGATTCAGACAGTCTTCCGAGTCTTTCATGCTTGACGGCATTCCCCATATTAGAATGACTTGGACAGAAACCAGCAAAAAAACGATATTGTTCCTTCACGGATTCTATGCCAGCGGCCAGTGTGTGCCAGCTATGGCACTGAGGGAGGCTTTTGAAGGGAAAGCCAATGTGCTGACTCCTGACCTCCCACTCCACCCTAATGATGCCATCAGACTCATCCGCGACATCTGTGACAAGGAGAAGCCAGACGTGCTCGTCGGCAACAGCTGTGGGTCGTTCTATGCACAAATGATCTCTCAGACAGTTGGCCTCCCTGCCCTACTCGGCAATCCATATTTCAAGATGTCGGACTTCCTCCGTGAACGTATCGGCACACACAAGTATAAGTCACCAAGGGCTGATGGTAAGCAAGACTTCACCATTGATGAACAACTGATCAGTGAGTTCGAAGCAATGGAGGCTCACCAGTTTGACTGCTGTAATTTATATAATAAGGAACGCGTATGGGGACTCTTTGGAGAAGAAGACACTCTTGCACACTTTGAACCACTTTTCCTAAAGCACTATCAGAACAGCTATCATTTCCCTGGAGGCCATACACCAACGGCAGAACAGTTCAAGACATGGTACTGTCCGCTCATAGAGAAGCTACTTTTGTTTTAGAATGATTCTTCGTGGTCGTAGCGAGGCATGTGGCGAATCAACTTATGGACTGCAGCTTGTGCCATCGCCTCGTAGGCACGTTCACTGGGATGCAAATGATCGCCACTGTCAAAGCCGTCGGCAAAGGCCTTCGGATTAGTGGTGCTACGTACGGCTGCATCGAAATCGACACATCCATCAAAGATCGGTGATGTACGTAACCACTCGTTAAACTGCTGACGCATGGCATCGCGATCTTCATTGTAGGTTCGCCAACCAAAGATTGGCAACAATGTGCCGCTCCACACCTTCAATCCCATCGCCTTGGCAGGTTTCACGTAGATATCCTCTACCCCACGCTCCATCTCCTCTACCGTCGGCAGATCGCTCCAGGGACGGAAGGGATTGACATCTTCTCCCACGGGATGGATGATGTCGTTGATGCCGTGCTGGATGATAACATCCGACGCACCAGCCACATTCATCTCTATGGGAAAGCGCGTGGCACCTTTCAGACCGTAGGCTTGATAGGTGATACAGTCGTATTGGCGCAGGATACGTGTGCCACTGACAGCACGACGGATGATAGCCACATGAGAGCCGAAAGCCAGCTGAGCCATATAGTCGGGCCACGACTGGGCCGTGATGGAGTCACCATAACACACGATGGCATGATTCTCAGGCGAGGTCAGCACATCAACGGTATTGAGAAAGTAGTACCAGTTGGTATGACGCGACAGATCGATGGGCAGTTCGTCGGTCTCTGCAAAGTCACCATAGGCATAGTAGCCCTTCGACAACGGACCAGTCACAAGCGTGCCACTGTTCATTTGTGTGTAATCAGCCAGATAGAAGCTCACCTCTATCGTGTCACCACGGTTCACGGGATAGCTGATAGCATCGCTCTCCGTCTCCCGACCAGGCATCAGACATACATTCTTCTCCCCGCCAAAGGTGACGGGTGTATGCCCAACAAAGACCTTCGAGAGTGTGACAGGCTCTGTACCTGTGAGGTTAGAAAAACGGAAACGCAGCATACTGCCACCAAATGGCATACGGATGGGATAACGCAGCGTGAGATCCTTGGCGTAAACGGCCTCACGACGGTTTGTAATCGAAGTGGCATTTCCCCAACAGGCCACCCATTTCTTGCTATCAGTCATCATATTCTGTATTTTAGTGAAATATCAAATTTCCTAAACTTTTCTAATATTACTTGCAGATGTCCTCTATCATCTTGCGTTTCTTCTCTTTTTGATCGTCAGCTGCATAACCGATAGGAATCAATACAGCTGGCTCTTCATTGTCGGAAATGGCAAAGAGCTGCTTGCATTTCTCAGCATCGAAGTTGCAGACCCAGCATGTAGCCAGACCTTGCTCCGTAGCTGCCAGGCACAGATGCTCAACCGCAATGGCAATGTCGATGTTGCCATGATGTTTGCCGTCTGAGCGGACCCACTCTTCATCGTGAAGAATGCTACAAATGATATACATAGGAGCCGTCTTGAACCATTCACGGTTATAGCACTCCTGAAGCTTAGCCTTATCATCTTCGTTTTTCACTATGCGAAACATCCACGGTTGCTTATTCACTGCCGACGGAGCAAAGCGGACGCACTCCATTACGTAATCCAACTTCTCCTTTTCCACACTCTTATCCTGATAGCTCCTACAGCTATACCTCTGCTTCACTAAATCCAAAAAACCGAAATGTGCCATATCAAATCTCCTAAACTATTTTAATTATTGCTGCAAAGATAGCGATTTTACGCTGAAAAATGGTAATTTTGCAACAAAAATACTTTTTTTTATGAAATTTCATCGACATTATACGGCCAAAGGGCCACAGCTGTTTTGGATTATCTTCGCATACCTGATACTCGCATGGTTCTTCCCTGTATTGGGATGGGCTGCTCTCATCTGCATGATAGGCCCAGTCCTGACATCTGTCTGGAAAGGACGTTTTTGGTGTGGAAATGTATGTCCCAGAGGCAATATGTACGACCGTCTGTTATCTAAGTACTCCCCTCATCGTCCTATTCCTAAATTCGTCCGTTCCTTCGGATTCCGCCTGTTTATGGTATTCTTCATCTTCGCCATGTTCGGCATTCAGATGTATTTTGCCTGGGGACCCTGTCCTTCATCTATGCTCCCCGCACGTGGTGTAGTTTCTGTCCGATGGGATCACTTTCATCATGGGTGGCTCCCAAGAAAGCTCCGTTGCCAAAGGCATATAAGAGCATCCATGTCAGCAGCCAGTGTGAAGAGAAATGCAAGCTGTGTGCCCGTGTTTGTCCTATGCAGCTCACTCCCTACAGCAGCCGAGGCGAACAGTTGGGCTATCTGCATCCTGATTGTCTGAAATGCAAGAAGGCGTGTCCTACGAAGATTATTAAGATGAAGGGACAATTTGAGTAGTCATGAAAGCAAAGAACCTGTATATGTTCTCTCTACAGAGGCAGGTAAGACCTTAAGCAATAAACGGTTCAATGCTCATGGTAGCCACCAGCGGGACGGCTGTTGGAAGAAGTGGTAGAGACATTAGAGAAATAGCTGGACCGTCACTTGACGGTGATCCAGACGGGCTCTCCCCTACTCTTGGCCTCGACGATCTTCTGCTTCAGGCGGTGGAGCCAGATACGACTATCAACGACCTGACCTACAAGTTTGTTCTTACCTACGAGGATGCAGCCTTCGGTGTCTTCTGCGGTGTTGCCCGCGTGGATGCGGATGCCATCGAATTTC
>CACYQO010000137.1 GCA_902776545.1 uncultured Prevotellaceae bacterium
GGCGCATAGCTACACCACTTGGCTGGAGCGTTACAATGCCATCAACTGTGGACTTCAGGCTGTGCGCGATGCCTACATGCCACAGGGTAAGCGCAAGGAACAGTATCTGGCCATCTACAAGGACATCCTCCTGAAGAACACAGAGGTCTGTGAGTATATCCTCTATCTCCGCAAGCTGAAGGAGGTGAAAAACAATTCCGGCTCAGCCCCTGCGCCCCATCGTGCCAACATCACGACTATCTGCCGTTCCGCTCATGGCCGTTGGAAGGTGGCTATGGCCGCTGGCGGTGGGATAGGGGAATGATGCTTAACTAAGCAGCCATTTCCACACAGGAATGACATTGATGCCATCCTCAGGAAGCACTGCCAGTCTGGGTGAGATTTGCTGTATTTGACAAGGGGAGGTATCTCGCGGTCTTTTGTCGATTGCTCTCTGATGCTGTATGATGCCTGGATGGCCAGTTTGGCATCAGGCACCAGGAAGTCTATTTCCTTATCTACATTCAGATAGAACACGTTATCTTTGCCATACCTACGACAAAGTTCTATGGCCACCATGTTTTCGAGCAATGAAGTGTCAGGATTGGTGAGGAACAAGTTCAGCAGTCCGTTGTCTATGAAATAGTATTTCTTCTGCGTTTCCTTTTCGGTTAGTTTGCCCACTTCGTTCTCCATAGGCAGTACCAGCCAGCTGTCGGCGGTGAAATCAACATAGTCAATGGTCGTTGGCACACTGATGGGGCTGCCTGTAGAGACAATGATGTTCTTAAGTCTGTTGAACGACAAGGGCTGTTTGACGCTTTCCGCCATTTTCTTGATGAGAATGTTCATTACCCTCTCGTTCTTGATTTTGTTTCGTGCGCAGATGTCGCCTAGATATATTTTCTGATAGAGGCTTGACAGCATGGCTCGTTTGTTCTTAAAAGAAATGATCTCCGGCAGACCACCATAGTAGAAATATTCGCTCAGATGGCGCTTGACCTCACTGCGTTGGACGCTATCGTACTGCCAGTGTTCTTTCAGTTCCACATGCTGGGCTGTAAGATATTCCTTCAGCGAATAAGGATAGGCATCAAGGATGAAGAACCGTCCGCCAAGGGTAGTGGCCACATCCTTGCTGAGCATCTTGGCATTACTTCCTGTGACATAGACACGGTATTTGGCATCGGCCAGGCGACGCACGAACTTATCCCAATATGGGATATTTTGTACCTCGTCGAGAAAAACTATTGGTTTCTTGCCGTATAGTTCCAGATGGGCTTCCAACAGACTGTTGAAGTCTTCTGTCTGAAATTCTGCCAGACGTTCGTCCTCAAAATCTATAAAGAGAATTTCGTCCCAGCCTTTTCCTTCTGCCTGAAGTTGGCGTACACGCTGATAGAGCATGTATGACTTGCCTGCATGACGCACTCCTACAATGACATAGTTGCCATTGGGTTCGAATTCGATGGGGCGGTTGATGATTTCCGCTTCGTCTATCTCTCTCTGTTTGTTCATCAAGCATTGCTTGATTATGTCTTTGCTGATACTCATTTTTTAAACTTTAGTTTATAAGATTCCTCGCTTTTTATAAAGTTTGGTTTACAAAATTAGCTATTTTCTATAAGTTACAATTAACAAACTAAGGAAATCTGCTTTTAATTTGGTTTATTTAACGAATCAGTGATGACCTTAACTGAAAAAGGTTGTCACTTTTTGGAGAGTTAAACTTAATTGGTTATTACTATAATTACTATCTCACTAAAAGCGTTTACCTCTTTTGATTCTTATAACGATATTGGTTGTCAGTTTGACTGAACAGGTTGTCTGCATATTGTCCTTACAACTGAAAAGGTTAACCTTTTCGCGCCATTTTCACTGACTCGGTTACGTTTCATTCGTTTAGAATCGCTTGCAAAGGTACAAACTTTTCTCTAGGAATCAGCATTTTCCCACGGATTTTTCCACATTCGCTGCTGTGGTCCGCTTTGAGTATGCGCCACTGACGGTGTTTGGTTCCCGATGCTCATGTGTGGTCTCTCGTCATTGTAGAAGGCGATAATCCTCGTTAGTTCCCTCTTGCATGCCTTGCGTGTAGGGATGGTCATTCTGTACAGCCATTCTGTCTTCAGTATACCGTTAGCCCTTTCTGCAACAGCATTCTCCAGCGGGTCTCCGCTCTGTGTCATGCTGATCTGTGTGCCACGGCTTTTAAGGATAGTCACATACATCTGGCTGCAGTACTGGCAGCCTCTGTCAGAGTGGTGTATCAGACATCGGGCCGTATCGTCGTCGATGCTCTTGTAGGCCATGTTGAGCGCCTCTATCGGATACGTTGTCTCAAGCGTCGGGCCGACTGACCATCCCACTATCTTGTGGGAGTACAGGTCTGTGATGAGCGACAGATAGCAGACTCCCTCAGTCGTCTCCACATAGGTAATGTCACTGGCCCATACCTGATTGGGACGAGTCGGAACAAGGTCCTTGATGAGATTAGGATACTTGCGGTAGCTGTGCTCGGAGTCAGTTGTCTTATAGCGTCTGCGCCGCTTCATCCGTACCATGAGCCCGTGCCTGCGCAGCATCTCCGTGAACGCGTCACGGCCTGGGAAACAGCCTGTGTCATCAAACAGCTTCTTCAGGATGGCATGCAGTTTGGGAGCTCCTAGGCCAGGATTGGCCTTGCGGTACTCACGAGCCTTCTCCATGATGATTGGTTCAATGGCATCCTCGGCAAAGCAGTCTTTGTCACCACGCTTGTTATATGCCTGTCTGCTGTAACCAAACAGCCCGCAAAGCGTACTCAGGGCGGCCCCTGAGCCGTCTTCGCGAAGCAGACTTACTGTTTGGTGCCAGATTTTTTTCTTACAGGAATGTTGAAGGTCTGCTCTGCAAGATCAATCATGGTGGAATAGGCATGGGAACGGAGTTTCTCCAGTTCCAGCGCCTTGCGAAGGCGCTTTATTTCAGCGTCTTTCTCCTTTAAGCGTTCATCCTTCGTCTTTGCCATGTCCTCGTCAAGAATTGATTCCTGCTGCAAAGGTAACAAATCTTTTTCATTCAGGAACTTATCCATCCAAGAAAACAACACCGAACGACTGCTGATGTGATACTTCTTGATGATTTTCTCTGCGGAAACACCGCTTTCAAGGTATTCACGAACGATTAAAATACGGTCATCATCCGTGAACGTGTAACCTTTTAACTCAACCTCGCGTGTCTCATACCAACCGGTAGCCTCGTTATACACGCGTTCTGTTCTTGTCTTGTGCTTCATTGTCACTTTCTTTTTTGCCTCCGAAAGTGACAACTTTTTCTAGTCTAAGTCACCATTTTGACTAATTCCTCTTTGCTAAAATCCTTCTGACGTAGGGACTTCAGCTCTTCGAGATTCAGTAAATAGGAATTGTACTGCATCTGTTCCTCA
>CACYQO010000138.1 GCA_902776545.1 uncultured Prevotellaceae bacterium
CCCCAAATGAATCATTTATTCCTAAAAAGTACTATATTTGCAACAAAGAAGTATTAACAGCATAAAGACTAGTAATTATGAGTAATCCTCTTTTCAACATTCAGTATGGCCTGTTCGTCATCACGACGTGTGACGCAGGCAAGGACAATGGCTGCATCAGCAATACCGTCGCACAGGTGACGGCACAGCCAAATCGTATCTCGGTAGCTCTGAACAAGGGTAACTTCACGACCGAGCTCATCATGCGTTCGCGCCGTTTCACCGCCTCTATTCTCAGCGAGGCTGCTGACTTCGAACTATTCAAGCAGTTTGGTTTCCAGAGCGGCAGGACGGTCGATAAATTTGACGGCTTTACAGACTGTCGCCGTGTTGACAACGGCACGCTAGCCATCACTCGTGGCACCAATGCCTTCATCTCTGCTGACGTGGAGCAGGCCATTGACCTTGGTACCCACATGCTCTTCATAGGCACAGTCACTGAGATGGAAGTGCTCGCCGACGTGCCATCGGCTACCTATAATTACTATCAGCAGCATATCAAACCGAAGCCCCAGCCCGTGGGTCAGACTACAGAGGGTAAGACTATTTGGCGCTGTTCGATCTGCGGCTACGAGTACGTGGGTGAGGAATTGCCCGATGACTTCACTTGCCCCATCTGCAAGCATCCCGCCTCGGACTTCGTTAAGGTTGTTGCCGAAGTGTCTTGAGATTCCACGAGTGTCAGCAGCTCGCAGAAAAGAAAGTATTAACCCTAAAAACCGAACAGATATGAAGAAATGTTATTTGACGATTATCGCCGCCACGCTGATGGCAATGACGGCATGTAAGAACAGCGTGAAGGAATCGGCAGAGATTATCGACCTGCCACGTAGTGAAACGCCAGAGAGTGTAGCCAAGGCCATGGACGGCTTCTTTGAACAGGCAGCAAAGGACTCGATGGACATCCACAGCGTGATGATTGTAAAGAACGGTCATGTCATCTACAGCCACTGGCAGAGTCAGGGAGTGGATAGCGTGCCGCATGTGCTCCACTCGGTGAGTAAGACGTTTACCGCTACGGCTGTAGGATTAGCCATTTCCGACGGTAAGCTGGCACTGACAGACAAGGTTATCGACTTCTTCCCCGACAAACTTCCCGCAAACGTCAGTGATAATCTGAAGAAGATGACTGTGCGCGACCTGCTTACGATGTCGTGCGGACACGATGTTGAGCCGTCTTTCCGTAATGCCGAGGGCGCTGAACAAGACTGGGTGAAAACCTTCTTGGATCATCCTGTTGTGCATGAGCCTGGTACCTTCTATCTGTATAACAGCCTTGGCACCTATATGCTTTCAGCTATTGTGCAGAAGGTGACGGGCGAGAAGGTGGTTGACTATCTGAACGGCCGACTGTTTGAACCGCTCCACATTGATAAGCCCAAGTGGGAAGAGAGTCCGCAGGGCATCAATACCGGCGGTTGGGGCCTCTGGCTGAAGACTGAGGATCTGGCAAAGATGGGCCAGTTGCTGCTTCAGAAAGGCGAGTGGAACGGCAAGCAGCTGATACCAGCCGAGTGGGTGGCTGAGATGTCAAAGAAACAGGTGGAGAGCATCAACCCCGGCACCCGTATGGAGGAAGCTGAGGCTAAGGGCATGACAAAGGAGACCAGCGACTGGATGCAGGGCTATGGCTATCAGATGTGGCGCTGCCGTCCTGGTTGTTTCCGTGCCGATGGTGCCAGAGGTCAGTACATCATCGTGGTGCCTGACAAGAATGCCGTCATCGCCATTACATCTGATGTCGAAGATTTGCAGGGAGAACTGAACCTGGTATGGGATCGCATCTTACCTGTGCTGTAAAGCCTTCCTTCATGATTTTCACCTGATAAAGTTCATGAATTCAGGGCGCTCGTCGCGCTGGGGAGCGGGATTGCCTTCAGCATGGATCTTGTGTAATAGAAATGCCATGTTGGTGGCCAGGGTGCGCATGGTCTGCATGCCCTCGGTGTCGAGTTTCACTTCGCCCTTTCCTGCGCCGTATGCGATGTTCCAATACTGAGAAGTCACCACGGGCATATTCATCATCTCGAACATCATGTTCATCGTTTGGAGTGTGGCCGTTGCACCGCCGCGTCGGCAAATTGCCAAAGCCGCAGCAGGCTTGTTTTGTACCAGGTGGCCCGATGAATAGAACAACCGCTGCATCAGTGAGAGGATACCACCGTTAGGCTGGCCGTAATAAACGGGAGTGCCAACGATGAGTGCATCAGCCGTCGCCATCTTCTCTGTGATGACGGCACACATATCGTCATCGAACACACATCCCTTAGCATCCTCCTGATGACAACCACCGCAATTGATACACATGCGGACGGGCTTGCGGCCAATCTGAACGATCTCTGACTCCACTCCGTGTTTCTGCAAGGTAGCCTCAATCTCTTTCAGACAGCAGAATGTGTTGCCATCGGTTCTGGGGCTGCCGTTCACCAGCAGAACTTTACACTTCTTGTTCGACTCTTGGTGAAGCATAGCAGATACAGGTGATATGACTGCCGCACCCGCCGCAGCCATCGTTGCTTTCTTGATAAAGTCTCTTCTATCCATAGTTTTAGTTTCTCAATTCCAAGATGCTTATAAATAAGTTACGGTTTCCTCGATCGGCTTACGACTGTTGTGATTGGCAAGTGGTCCTGCGCCTTCTGCCGGAAAACCGAGGGCAAGACAGGTTAGGATCTCTTCGTTCTCTGGCAACTGGAATGCTTCAGCCATCTTGTCGGGATCGAAGAAATTCACCCAACAGCTATCTACACCCACACTCTTCGCGCAAAGCATCATGTGAGTGGTTACAATGGTGGCATCTTCAATACCCGAGTCGTACTTCTGTCCAGGATAGGTAAACACATTGTTCTTGTCGAAGGCCACGATGAGCATCGTCGGCGCACCATATCGGCAGGGGGTGAGCGAGTCAACTTTGGCCAGTCCTTCGGCTGATTGTACCACATAGACATGCTGCTCCTGCAGGTTCTTGGCTGTAGGAGCCCAACGGCCTGCCTCCAGAATGTTGTCTAATTGTTCTTTACTGAT
>CACYQO010000139.1 GCA_902776545.1 uncultured Prevotellaceae bacterium
CCTCGTTTTTTGTGCAAAAGTAGCATCAGTTACATCAACCAGACCGCCGCGATATAGCTGAACGACATAGGAATGACGCTCACGGCATAGAGCAGCGAGTGGACAGTCAGTCCCCAAGGATGTCCCTCAACCACACTCCAGGCATAGAGCAGCGAGGCAGGCAGCGAGAACACCAGCGTCCACAGGAAGATCAGTTTCAATGCCAATCCCCTAAGAACATCGAGTATCAGGTGACGCTTTTTTTCTGTAGTTGGTCCAAGTTTTTGTGTTAGCATGGTGCAAAGATAAGCAATGGGAAAGGTTATGGGCACAGCCAGCAAGCAGTTGGCAGGAAGTCCTAAAAATTCACCTTGCGCTCCGGAGCTGAGAATGAGCAGAAACGGGCTGTTGCATTGGTGATGTAGAGCACTGCCATATTGTCGTCATCAGCCTTATACATCGACTTCAGACCCTCGTTGCGGTTCAGAAACTCTTCCTTCACACTGAGCGTCTCGTCGTTTACCAGTGTGCCGCTCAGACGCATCCACTCGCTACCAGACTTTTTCAATGCGCAGATTTCGAACTTGCCGTTCTTGGCCATCTGCTTGTATACGTCTTTCACTTTGCCCGTCATGATGTACAGACGGCCATCGATAATCTCGGAAACGCCGAATGCACGTACTCGCGGTTGGTCGCCATCGGCTGTGGCAATGAAGAATGCACCGCACTCTTTCAAATATGCCAGAACTTCTTGCATGTTTGCTTCTTTCATTTCTGGACTAATTGTATCGTTTGTTACTACTTCATTACTTACTTCGCTGCTCTCAGTTTCGGGAGCGGCTGGAAAGCTATTAGAACTTTCTTCATATCACAAAACTTATTAAAACTGTGGGCAAAGTTACGGATAATTCCCAAATTTTTCGTATTTTTGCACGCATTATTAACAAATGTTGATTCTTGTCACGACTAGACTATATTGTAAAAATATAAAGGTTATGAAGAAAGTTATTAGTACATCAAAAGCTCCTGCGGCCATAGGTCCGTACAGTCAAGCTATACAAGTAGGTAATCTTGTCTATACCTCTGGTCAGATTCCCATTGACCCTGCTAACGGGGTGTTTGTAGAAGGCGGTATCAAAGAACAAACCCGCCAGTCATTGCTCAACGTGAAGGCGATTCTCGAAGAAGCCGGACTTACGATGAACGATGTCGTGAAAACAACAGTATTCATGGCTGATATGAACGACTTTGCAGATATGAACGCTGTCTATGCAGAATTCTTCTCTGAGCCATATCCAGCACGTTCTGCTGTTGCTGTAAAGACTTTACCAAAAGGAGCATTGGTTGAAATTGAAGTCGTAGCCGGCGTATGAAACTGTGAAAGAATGATGTGGAATAAACCATATGGAATGAAAGAAGGCTTTCTCATAGGAGGGGCCTTCATTTTTGCAGGTCTGGTGCTGGAGACGAGTGTCGGACCTGTCGTTTGGGATGCCTTCCGATGGCCTGTCAACGGCATCGTGCTGTTTGCATTCCTATCTGTCATCGTTTTGTTTTTCCTGCTACGGAAAAAAGTGTATGGCTTTCAGTTTATTGGAACCTATGGGGCTGCGATTCCTGCATTGGTGTATGCTGTTATACTGACAACAATCATGGGACTGACACGTCAGACCGATGACGGCACGTGGCTGAACAATATGCTTTCGTTCTGGCCTTTTGTGCTTATCTATGCCTATATTGCTATCATCTTAGGACAGATCATTCTGAGGAGAGGGCTTCATTTTCGATTCTCGAATATGAAAAAGGATATCCCTTTTATGCTAAATCATCTGGGATTGTTTCTTGCAATGACAACTGCCACGCTGGGAAATGCTGATATGCAGCGGTTGAAGATGATTACACTGAAGGGAGAGCCGGAATGGCGGGCACTGAGCATGAAACAGCAGGTGGTAGAGTTGCCACTTACTATTGAACTGAAAGATTTCATCATGGAGACCTACGATGACGGTTCGCCTAAGCGCTATGCCTCAGAAGTTGAGATTCAGACGAAGACAGGCAAAAACATCCATGCTACTATTGATGTGAACAAACCTGTGGAAGTCGATGGCTGGAAGATATACCAATATGGTTACGACACTCAGATGGGAGCGATGAGCACAACATCGATTCTTGAACTTGTGCGCGATCCATGGCTACCGCTGGTCTATACGGGTATCTATATGATGCTCGCCGGTGCCGTTTGTATGTTTATTTTTGGAGGAAAGAGAAAACGCGTATGACTTGGGACAGCTTTATATATTTCGCAATTCCAGCAGTATTGCTATGGACCACAGGGGCCTGGGCTGCGTGGAAGGGTAAAACGACAGTCGCCTATGCGACAACTGTATCGGGACTGTTGGTATTCTTTGCTTTCATCCTGTTGATGTGGGTGTCATTAGAGCGTCCGCCACTGAGAACGATGGGTGAGACGCGCCTTTGGTATTCATTCTTCCTGCCTTTGGCCGGACTTATCGTCTTTTTCCGTTGGAAGTACAAATGGATACTTTCTTTTTCCACGCTTTTGTCTGTGGTGTTCATCTGCGTCAACCTCTTTAAGCCGGAAATTCATTCCAAGACACTGATGCCAGCCCTTCAGAGTCCGTGGTTCGCCCCACATGTCATCGTCTATATGTTTGCATACGCTGTGTTGGGTGCTGCTATGGTAATGGCTTTATATCTACTGTTTTTCAAGAAAAAAGCCGCTTCCGGCGAAGAATATGAAATTACCGACAACCTCGTATATGTAGGTCTGGCCTTTATGACTTTTGGAATGCTCTTTGGTGCCCTTTGGGCCAAGGAAGCCTGGGGCCATTACTGGTCGTGGGATCCCAAAGAGACGTGGGCTGCCATCACCTGGTTTGCCTATCTGATATATGTGCATTACAGGCAGTTGCCCACTCACCGCCCGAGACTTGCCTTGTGGATACTGCTCCTAGCATTCATTCTCTTGCAGATGTGCTGGTGGGGTATTAATTACCTGCCGTCAGCCCAAGGCTCCAGCGTGCATGTCTATAATTAGTCTTCTTAATGATTGCCTGTGGCAGTAACTGTGAGGACTTTAATCAGTGCGTCAACTTGCTCACTGCTCATGCCGTGAGAGAGCAGATAGTTGGAGAACGCTTTTGCGTAGTCAACATTCGGTAGTTGTGCCTCGTCCTTAATATCGGCATAATACATCAGGCACGGGTAAAGTCTCAGCGACAATAATGTGTTGCATACGTCACGGTCTTTTTGGGGGGTGACGCCATAATAGTTGTCATAGGTAATCAAATAATCGGTTACAATTTCCTCATACGTTGCGCCGCATAATCCCTCCAGTAGCGCACATACATATCCTGTACGGTCCTTACCCTCCATACAATGCACGACATAGGGGGCAGGGCGTGACGGGAGCTCCTTCAGGGCTGCTATCAGTTTCTTGTTGTAGTCATCTGCCGTAGGGTCAGTCTTTAACGGACATAGTATCACATTGTCTCCTTCCCATAGGGTACGGCTGTAAGGAGGCATATCGTAAGACTGTATCTTCTCCTTTGTGTCTGCGAGGTTGAGCACCGTCGTTATCTTCTGGCTTTCCAGATAATCTGATACATAGTTGGCGCGGTTGATTTCGTTGGTGAACGGTGTTGAGCTTCGGTACAACACACCACTTGCAATGTTACCAGCCTTCACGGCGCGAGCATTGGCCGGTCGTTGGAGTATGTCATGGTCATGGCTTCTTGCACGTTGAGACAGCCGCCTTTTTCCTTCATTCTGACGGTAACGGCATGTCCCACCAGCCCTTTGAGTTCCATGGGCAGACCGGTGTTGCTGGCCGTAAAGCAAATGCTGGGGTAGCTGGGATAAGCCACGAGGAGTAATTCTCCGCCACGAGAGTAGTAGCCATCGTAGTATGGTATGATGAACGTTTTGTCGTCGATGGTTATGCTGACAACGTCACCGAGTGTGAATCCGGCTTTCTCCATGTCTGCTTCTGTAAAATCCAACATGGCTCCGTCGTATTCGTTATAGCTCGAGATGATGCCTTTCAGCACTGGCTCATCGATGGGCTTGTCTTCGTTGGCACAAGAAGTTCCCAGGGTTAGTAAACTAAAAAGAACCCCAATGAGGCTCAGTCGCCATTCATTGTATTTTGACAAAAGTACTTTCAATAGAGGCCAGACTCTCAATCTCGCCTAATTTGTTCAGCACGAATTCCTGATATTGTTTCATGTCTGCTGCACGGACTTTCAGGAGATAGTCATAATTACCAGAGGTGTTGTAGCATTCTGTCACCTCGGGGATTCTCATAATCCTTCGTGTAAAGGCATCAGCAATCTCGTGGTTGATCTGCTTCAGTTTTACCTTGCAAAACACCTGCAAACTCTGGTTCAGTTTGTCAGGGTCAAGGATGGCCACATATTTCTTGATATAGCCTTGACGCTCCAGTCTCTTTTGTCGTTCAAACACAGGGGTAGGGGTCAGATGTACGGCATCTGCCAGTTCCTTGGTGGTGAGCTTGGCGTTTTTCTGAAGCGTTCTGAGTATCTTCAAATCGGTTTCGTCTAATTTTTCTGTCATATATCCATGTGATTTTCCTGTTATGTTTGCAAATATAGGCATATTTTCCAAATCCTGCAAGTTTTTCGGTAAAAAAAACTAAATTCAGAAGCTCTTCTTGTTTTTTTCGTAACTTTGCAGCACAAAAATAAAAGCCCTGAGATATGAAAGATAATTCAGAAGAGAGGTTTCCATTAGTAGATGAAACGGGACAGGTGATTGGCTCTGCCACACGGGGTGAGTGTCATAATGGCTCCAAACTGTTGCACCCTGTGGTACATCTGCATGTGTTTAATTCCAAAGGTGAGGTGTACTTACAGAAACGGCCTGAATGGAAGGATATCCAGCCAGGGAAGTGGGATACCAGTGTGGGAGGTCATCTGGACTATGGTGAGACCCCTGAGCAGGCACTCGTTAGAGAGGTCCGTGAGGAGTTAGGCATCACGGATTTTGAATCAGAAAGAAAAGGAATGTATGTGTTCGAGAGTCGTAGGGAGCGTGAGTTGGTCTATGTGAACACCACTATTTATGACGGTCCCATCAAACCTTCGGCTGAGGAACTCGACGGTGGGAGATTCTGGACAATCGATGAAATCAGGGAGGCGATGGGCCAGAATCTCCTGACGCCGAATTTCGAGAGTGAGTTTAAACGGTTCTTTCTTTAACGCTGGCTCTCGGTTTCTTCACGCTTAGCCTTATAGAAGCGATCAATGAAATCTACTTGTTCACGGTTAGGACGCATGATGAGTGAAGCACCGTTGCTGAACTGCATCGTGGTGGGTTTCGTGTCGTCGAACGAAGGCCAGTAGGGGAGACCCTTACCGTTGGGATTCCCAGTCTTGATAAAGTTCACCCAGTACTGTTGCATGATTTCGGATAAGGCAGCCTCATAAGGATACTTGTCGGGCTGCTTCAGGAACTCACCATTCAGATAGAGGATGTCGTCAGCGTGAGCCACACCGCGACGGCGCGGGTCTTGAGAGAAACTGCGCGTGGAGGGCTGGGCAAGATAGGCGGCATAGGCAGGACTCTTACCCGTCTTAGCCTGTAGGCTGACCCATGCATAAGAGGGCCATGCAAAACCCATATCGCGGAAAGCGTCGCCAAAGCCGTGCCATGCTTCATCAGCTGTATTGCCTGGATATACCTTCTTTGCCTCCTCTGCAAAGGAGCCAAAGATGTTCTCTATTGATTTCTGATAATCCTCAGGCTTGATATTACCTGGCGAGAACAAGGCACCCTCATCTGAGTTTGTCATCACAATCACGGGTACATCATTATATTCGCCACGTTCGTAAAGACGATACTGGTCGTCGCAGATCACATAGCCGTCAACACAGGGCCAGAAGCCGGCGAAGCCTACATTACCATCGCAGAGCGACATGGCATCCATCTTTCGGAGCTGCTTGA
>CACYQO010000140.1 GCA_902776545.1 uncultured Prevotellaceae bacterium
CTCTGGTGAAGTAGGAGCGTAGAAGATAACATCGTCACTAATAATCGGTTTGCCAATGGTAGCATCACCTGTGTTGATAAACTGAAGAAATTGCTCAATAAGTTGTCTGTTTGTATTCATATCTTGAATCGTTAAAAATGAAATAATTAAATGTTCTTGAATCTCTCGCCTACGAATCCCTGTCCAACTTGATCTTCGGTCGAATTTGCTTACGCTCGGGATTGCTCAAACATGTTTGGCAATTCTCTCGCTGAATCGCAAACTTCGCCTGCAATGAGGTCGAAATGTTGGAATACTGGCGGTGTTGGAGATAAATCATAATAGTCCATCTCTGCTATTGGCAGAGTTATCAGCATAGGCCAATATCTAGAGCACATGCCCTTCCTTATTTCTTTAAAATGTTATTTGTTCGTTTTGACGCTGCAAAGGTACAGCGAAAAAATCATTCCCACAAGAAGGCACTTTTTGGTGAGATAGTTACCAAAAAGTAGGTGTAATGCTGTTACTTGGTAACTATTTGCTACCTTTGCTGAGTAAACTCAGCGAGAACAGGCTGCACCTCAGCAATTCGAGCGAGCTCGATTGCATTCGGTTTGCACTGTCCTTGCGGCAAATTCAATGATTATGGCAGATGTAAAAGCAGAGTATTTAGCCTGTCCTATCAGGCAAGTAGTGAGTCGTTTCGGTGACAAGTGGTCTATGTTGGTTCTCTATATGCTTCACACCAGCGAGACGGGCGTATTGCGCTTCAATGAGATCCGCCGTCTGATGACGGACTGTTCCCATCGCTGATGCCAGCACTTACGGCTCTGATAGCCTGGGGCAAGGAGCATTTCAATGAAGTGGTAACAGATTAACGTCAAGATAACCACAAGAAGATAGAAACGTAAACAATCATTATGAATATCTTATAATCAGATAGTGAGCAAACAACCCAAGAAATTAGGAATATGTACAGTTTGAATTATAAAGTAACAACAAGCACCTGTGACGGCGAAGGACGGCTGAAACTCTATTCAGCCTTACAGATGATGCAGGACTGCTCAGAGATGTGGATTGACTCAGAACCTGGCGTCAAGCAGTATTTCACACAGAATATGGCTCAACTTCTGGCATCCTTGGTGGCTCAACACTGATTTTTGAAATAAAACTTTTAGGAATCGCATGAATATGGAGAAAATGAAAGTAAATGCCTTGTTGATGGACAGGGTTGACAATGTTGTCACTACAGTTGCTGAGATTGCAAAAGGAGAGGATGTCTGTTTTTTGGAAGGCAGCGAGTGGATCACTTTGAAAGCTATGGAGGATATTCCTTATTGCCATAAGATAGCTTTGTCAGATATGACCGCCGGAAGTGAGGTGATTAAATATGGTGAGAGTTTGGGCAGACTCGTTTGTGACGTTGCAAAAGGCGGATGGGTGAATGACCAGAACCTGAAGAGCGAACGACGTGACTATGACAGTGAACTGGCTGGTGATGACTGGCAGATGTGTGCTGCCCAGTCTGCTCCACAGCAGATAGTACCTTTCCAGTTCTGGGGCTACCGCCGTACCGAGGGACGTCCTGGCATCCGTAACCATATCCTGATATTGCCGACATGCGTCTGCGCCAGTGAGTCATGCCGCATCGTGGCCAGTCAGATTCGCGGGGCGGTTAACATCGTGTTCAACACTGGCTGCTCCGACGTGCAGGCCAATACAGACATGAGTCAGAAGGTGCTGACGGGGTTTGCCTGCCATCCCAACGTCTATGGCGTGGTGATTATCGGTTTAGGTTGCGAAACAGTTCCCCATCGGCAGTTGAGGGAGAAGATTGAGCAGCTGACAAGTAAGCCCGTCATTTCGTTCGGCATCCAGGAGGAGGGCGGCACATTGAAGACCATTGAGAAGGCCACCCGTGCTGCACGCGAGATGGCTCAACAGGCAGGTTCGCAGCAGAAAGAACTCTTCGATGCCTCAGAGCTTTATATCGGCATCGAGTGTGGTGGAAGTGATGCCACATCGGGTATTGCCAGCAACCCGTCTGTCGGTGAGATGAGCGACATTCTCATTGATATGGGTGCAATAACGGTGATGAGTGAGTCGATAGAATGGATCGGTGGTGAGCATATACTTGCCAAACGTGCCGCTACAACGGATATTCATAATGAGATAATTGAGGTTTGCCGTGAATATGAGTCACATCTCTCTGCCGCTGGTCAAGATTGTCGTGCCGGCCAACCCACGCCAGGCAATAAGGCAGGAGGATTGTCAACACTTGAAGAGAAGAGCCTGGGCTGTATTCGCAAAGGTGGAACCCGTCCTATCGTCGAAGTGCTTCAGCAGGCGGTTCACCCTTCAAAGAAAGGTGCGGTCGTGATGGATACTGCCGGGTTCGATATCGCATCGGTAACCTCTATGGTAGCCTCCGGCTGTCAGGTTATCGTCTTCACTACGGGTAGGGGAACACCTACAGGCAACGCCATTGCTCCCGTACTGAAAGTAACAGCCAACGAACGTACATTCCACATGATGGAGGACAATATGGACGTTGATCTCAGTGCTGTGTTGAGAGGCGAGAAATCCATTTCTCAGATGGGTTATGAACTAGTTTGCTCCGTTGCAGAGATTTCTAACGGACGTATGACTAAGGCTGAAGCATTCGGATTCTCCGACATTGCCGTGGATCACATCTGCAGGTTTGTGTAGATAATATGAAATATATGACTGAGAAAGAGAAGATGCTGGCGGGCGAGATATATTCCGCTGTTGATATACAGCTGCTCGACGAGTTGGCTGCTGCCAGGGAGATGATTCACGACTATAATCTGCTGCGTCCGTCGGAAAACGGAAAGAAACTTGAACTGCTGAAGGGGCTTCTGGGATATATCGCCGATGATGCTATCATCATCAATCAGCCTTTCTACTGCGACTACGGCAAGCATATCTGCGTTGGCAAGCGGTTCTTTGCGAACTTCAACTTCACCGTACTCGATGAAGCCCGTGTCACCATTGGCGATGATTGTTTTATCGGCCCTAATGTCAGCATCTATACGGCCTGTCATAGCACCGACCCTGTGGAACGCAATACTCGCCGTGAGTGGGCTAAACCTGTACGCATCGGCGATAATGTTTGGATTGGTGGAAGCGTCACCATCCTGCCAGGAGTCACCATTGGTGACAACGTAACCATCGGTGCAGGTAGTATCGTGACGAAAAACATCCCCTCTAATTCCATAGCAGTGGGCAATCCCTGCAAAGTAATAAAGACCCTATGAAAGAATTGCTCTTTGTCTGTATTGGCAGCTTCTTTGGCGGTGGTGCACGCTATCTGGTCGGTAAAGCCGTTCTGTCCTGGGTAGCCGTTTCGTTTCCTTGGGGAACGATGGCTGTCAATGTCATTGGCTGTTTCCTGATTGGTGTAAAGCATCAGATTTAGTTCTGGTGCTTTTTTTTTGCTTTGTGGTGTAGATATTCCAAGATATTCCAAGATATTACAAGAAATTCCAAGAAATCACAAGAAATCCCAAGATCGCGATTTTCAAATCCCTCTCCCTCTAAGATTTAGTGCCTACCTTTGCCGATGAAATCAGCGAGAACAGGCTTCTGTCTAAATCCTAATTATTCTCAAAAATTGCCCCCAAATGAATCATTTATTCCTAAAAAGTACTATATTTGCAACAAAGAAGTATTAACAGCATAAAGACTAGTAATTATGAGTAATCCTCTTTTCAACA
>CACYQO010000141.1 GCA_902776545.1 uncultured Prevotellaceae bacterium
GCAGGGGTTTACTTTCAGCCAGCGGCTCCAGCCTACGCTCTGGTCGAAGTAAGTTGTCTCGTATGAGTTTACCCAGGCAAAGGCTTGCTGATGAGCATCATACCAGGCCTTTGTTGTCTCATTGGCGAAGGTATAAGGTTCGACACTTTCAAAAAAGACATTCAGTTGGGCAGTCTTGCCATCCATAGTTTGCCCTAAGATGACGGCAGGATAATCTTCAGAAGACAAATCGCGCTCAACACCGATGAATCCCTGGCAACCTAAAGTTACGCTATACGTCAGGTCCTTTGCCTCATAGCCTAAGGAGGAAATTGACTGTGCATGACAAATGATGGCCGACTTACAGGCATTATAAAAAGCCTGATAGTATTGAGCAAATTCGTCATAATCCTTCAGAGGTGTTTCAGTCAATAGCTTCAGGTAGTCCGCTGCATCGTATAGAGGTGCTTCGGGGTTATGGTCATGGAAAACCTCTGTATTCTCTGCGAATACTCCTGATTCCCATATAGCCACAAGACGATCTGTAAATGTTCTCATGGTTGACAAAACGACGGGAATCTTACTCATATCCGTTATATTGAAATCTACATTCTGAGCTTTAGGATTTGGTTCAACAATAGTATTTTCCTTATGGTCAGCCGCTTTCTTGGCACAAGCGTCCACGAACTTCTGCCCCCATACCACCAAGTTCTCTCCGTTGGCACCCGCATTCTTCAGCATCTCAACGAAAGCCTTCTGATCCTGTCCAAAGGTAGAATGACCTGAAGCAATCACGTAGTCAACAACACTCCTAAACTCCGATAGTGTCTCCAAATTATTCATCAGACAGCAGTCGAAGTTGATCATCTTCATGTGTACACCGCTCTTCTGGATACCCTCCAGCATCTCACGGTTTGTCAGATTCGGATTACCTTGCAGATTGTCATCGCTCATCAAACCACGAGTGGCAGCAACTTTCGACTTATCATAGTCGAAGGCGATCTGATAGCCTGCGCCATGGTCGGATATCATGAATACGTAGTTATGAGCAGGAGCCGTCTTCACACAATATTTAATGAAGTTAGCGATAGAATCGGGCTGATAGAGCTGCGAATTAGCATGCTGCGTACCGTAGAGCATATCATTGGTCAGCAACAGCGGCTTTGCACCTTTTTCTGTCGATTTATTCAGCAGCTTGGCATCGAGTTCATAGCGATAGAGTTTCCCAGGTTCACCGCTAAAAGCATAATCCTTTGATAATTCCTTGGAATACTTGTATTGAGTAATAATACGCACCTGCTTGTTGTCTTCACCAAGAGCACCACAAAGAGCAGCCAAGTCTTTCTCTATGGAAGCATCAAGGTTTCCGCCACCTGTCGTGTAGAATATGACGGTGTAGTCGGCCATGTCCTCTTCCGTTGCCGGTGTTGGCGTCTCTGAGTTAGCAGGGTTGTCCT
This sequence comes from uncultured Prevotellaceae bacterium, assembly GCA_902776545.1. Taxonomy (GTDB): domain Bacteria; phylum Bacteroidota; class Bacteroidia; order Bacteroidales; family Bacteroidaceae; genus Prevotella. The sequence continues at coordinate 1,437 of CACYQO010000141.1, forward strand.
CAATGCTACAAGAAGTTAATGTGAGGCAGCTTGAAAGGATAGCTGTCCAAATCCATGTAAATTTTCTCATTGTTCTTTATAATTTAGTTAATATCTATTTTTCCCACAAAATTACGATTATCTTTTTAAATAGTGGTGAAAAAGATAAAAAAAAATCAGACTTGTTGCGCAACGAAAACGTTTTTGCGCAGAAAAAGGGATTTCTTGTAAAAAATGAACGGTAAAATGTGAAAAAGATGTCTCGGTGTGGACATATATGACTGAAAAATCGTAACTTTGCACTATAAAAACGAAACATAGTTATGGACAAGCAGATTATCGGAACGACAGAAAGCATTGAGAGTAAGTATCGGGTGAATCATGTGGACAGCGGATTACCCCGCTGGCTCATTGAGTTGGCCTTTGTATGTCTGCTGTTGCAGGGTATCTGCACCTGGACACCGCTGATGCACATGATGGAAGATCATCTGCCGATGGTGCTGGCTGTCATCCAGACGTTCGGGGCTGTGGTGATGTACTATGGACTGCTGCGAGGAATGAAACCGTTATACCGTCCATGCATGATTTGGTGGTGGTTGGTGATAGCACTCAACATTGCGGGATTTGTCACCACTGCCTTCCCTGTGATTCCAAGGGAAGTGGGGTTGACCATAGCCCTGTCGCTTATGCTGGTCTATCTACCATTGGGTGTGCTGATTGCCGTCAGCTATCGTGGTCGTCTGCGGCTGATAGGCATCTGGATGGCAGTCTACATCCTCATTTCCAGCATCATCCCCGTGCTGTGGTTCCTTCTGGGAGCTGACGATTCCGGCATAGTTAACACTCTAATGGAGTTTTCTACCATCGGCGTTGTCATCGTTTATGCTTGGGCGATGAGAAGGGTGTTGATTAAGTGAAGGTTGCGGGTAAGCAACGCAGAACGAAGTTTACTCAAAGTATGCCGAGCATAAGCAGCCTCGACCAAAGGTCAAGAGTGAAATAGTTAACTTTGTGATTGCCGATATTGCAAGGGTGTGATGCCGAGACGTCGTTTCACTTCTGTCTGGAAAGTACGACGACCGCCAAAACCGGCCTCTGCGCCAACGGCTTCGATGGTCCAATGCGGTTCCTCCAGCAACAGGCGACAGGCCAAGAGGAAACGCTTCTCGTTGAGGTAATCCCCCAGGCTGTTGTACTTCGGATGATTCTTGAACAGTCCGCCAAGACGTTTCTGCGTTAGCCCGAGCGCTTTGGCCATGGTCTTCAGTGTCAGGTTCGGGTTGGTGAAGAGACGTGTCTCATCCATCTTATGGTCTATCCATGCCATCAGTTCCTCGTCGGTCATGTCAGACGTTAATTCTATATGCTCGCGATGCTGGCGAGTCTGCTCGCGTAACAGCATTACCTCGTCCGGGATACTATGTTTCAATTGCTCCGCCAGCGCCTCTTGTTGCCGCTGTAGCGACACGATCATCTCCTTCTGTTCTTCCAACTCGCTTCTCTGCTCCTCCAATTTTGAATTCTGTTCAGCCAGTTCGTTCATCCGCTTCTCAAGTTCGCAGCCTTGCATCTTGTTCTGTTTGAGCAATGTGTTTTGGTTCTCCACCAACTTGGTATTGGCGGCTATGATCTTTTTCGCATTGGCATTCAACACCAGCATCGTGATAATGAATGCTATCAATAAGATAATAATAACGGCTGCAATAAGCAGATGTGGACCGGATATATACATTCCTGTTTTTTCTATATCAGCCTAAATTCCGCAGCACTTTAGTTTAATTTTCTTTATAAGTACCTGAGCAACAAAAAGTTCTTGCTGGGGCAAGCGGCAGAGCCGAGCGGCTCAGGATTTGGCCATGTCAGATTTTTCACTTACCTTAGTGCTGCAAATCAAGACAAGCAAAATCATCAATGACATGGCAAAGGTACAA
>CACYQO010000142.1 GCA_902776545.1 uncultured Prevotellaceae bacterium
GTCGGCCACCAAGACGTAGGTATTACCCGTGTCGTGGTCGAGCAGGTGGTAGTAATAGTTGTCGTATATCTTCTTGTTCGTGTCGAAGAGCTGCATGTTCTGGCGGGCGCGGTTCGTGGCGCGGTGCTGACGGCTCACGCGGATGTCGTTCTCCAAGTTCTTCCGCAGACTGGCGAACTCCATCGTCAGGTCGTTATACAAGGCACGGATGACCATGGCCCTGATACCCTCGCACTCCTCCGGCTCCTGCCACAAACAGTTATAGACGGGTAGCAGGTCATCAGCCGTCACCTCCTTTCGGTCGTGGACGAAGGCCGACGTGCGCAGCAGACGGACAATCTTCTTCCACCGTCGGTCACTCACATAGACGTTGTGCCGCTCGTCGGTCTGGGCGATGGTGACGCTGCCCAGCGACTTGCGAATGACGTTGATGATGCGCAGCACTTCCTCCGAGACTGCCACCGTGTCAATAGCCTTGTTCCACTGGCAGTATTCCTCGTCCGAAATCTGTAGCCCGTCAGCTACCTCAATGTCTCCGTCGGCAGTATTGTCGAGCAGCATGGCATTAAAGCTCTTCACGTCCTTGATATTGCCGCACTCAATGCGGATGATGAAGCGGTCCCATAGCGCCTCCAAGCCCTCGCCCTGTGTAGGTAGCTCATTGCTGGCCGCCAACAACAGTTTTAGGGGCAGATGAACCTCAGTGTCGCCATTGCGGAACAGCTTCTCGTTGATGACTGTCAGCAGCGTGTTCTGTATGGCTGGCCCGGCCTTCCATATCTCGTCGAGGAACACCACGTCAGCCGTCGGCAGATAGCCCTCCGTGTTGCGCTCGTATTTGTCCGCGTCCTTCAGTTTGCTGATGCTCACGGGGCCGAATATCTCGTCGGGCGTGCTGAAGCGCGACATCAGATACTCGAACGACCGCGCATCCTTGAACGCCAGTTTCAGCCTACGTGCCACCATCGACTTGGCCACACCCGGCGGGCCGAGCAATATCACGCTCTCCCCAGCCAGCGCCGCCATCAGCGAGAGCGAAAGCTCCGTTTCCTTCTCGTAGATGCCCTTGTTGATAGTCCCCAACAGGCTCAGAATCCTATCTTTCATTGTTTCCTATGAGTGCTCCATGTCTCAGTCGTTGTCTCACCCGTCTGCGGCATCAGCTCGTAGGGGCCTTTGCCGTCCCCGTACATGTGAAGTTCGGCATTGGCTCCTGCCTTCTTCCACTCCATGAAGAGGGCCACGAGGCCTGCTGCTACATTGGGATGGTCGGCACGCGTCATGATGAGCAGGGGAGGGGCATCCTGTAGAATGGTAACTGGCATCAGCGAGGGGCCGAAGTTGGTGCAGAGGAAGTCGGGACGCTCCGTGCTGTCGGCAGACATCGTGGCAGCGATAGCCACACCGCCTCCAGCTGAGAAACCGAGGAATCCTATCTTGTCTTTGTTGATGTGCCATTCGTCAGCATGTTCTCTCACCATACGGATGGCAGCCTTGGCATCCTGTGCTGCGAGTTGGATGATAGAGTCGCCACTGGCCGTGTGCATCGGATTGGCGTCGGCCTGCGGAAATGCTTCAGGATGTGTCACATCCACCATCGGTGGCATCTTCATACCCTGCGGCATCTGCTCCTTGTTCAGATGATAGCGCAGTCCGATGGCGGCAATGCCGTGTTCATTTAGGAACGATGCCATCTTCACCACGTCGCTCTCCCACGACAGCCATCTCATGGCACCGCCAGGACAGAGCACAACGGCACATCCATTTGGCTGCTGGGGCAGATAGACCTCAATCATTGGCTTGTCCTTTTCCTCGTCAGAGGGGGTAGCCGTTGGCAGGAAATACTGCTTTTGCGCCCATGCAAACAAAGGCAGGAAAAACATACAGAATAAAGCGAGTCTTTTCATTTCTAATCGTTCTCTAGATAATTCACTTTCTTGCCTGTCTTCTCAGCGTAGGCGATTTCCCTCTTGGTACTCTCGCCAATGTAGCCGCCGACATTGATGACAAAGATTTCGTCTGCCATGTCGATCTTGCGAAGGTGCATGTCATCAAGCATTTCCTTCGTGCCTGGTTTCCAAACCTCTTCGTCGCCGGAATGCCCGAACAGTCCTACGCTGATGACAATGTAGCCCTCCAGCGTTAATCGTTTCTGAACTTCCATGTATTGCTCCTTGAAACGGGTGCTTCCACAAAGTGTAACGACCTTATAGTTCTTTCCTTTGGAAAGCGGCAAAGCCGAGCGCTGTACCATAGCTTTTAATCTTTAAAGTTCCAGAATCCAGTACCAGTCTCAGGGTCAAACTTCCTTCCGATAGCACCACCAACAGTAGGACGCAGTTCACGATTGTGGTTTTCAGATGCCCACCTGCCATTCCATGCTGGCCGTCTTTCTTGAATGAGAACAAAGCATGAGTATGATGGAAGAGTTTGCCGTCATCGTCTCTTACGACATTTCCGTTGAGCGATACCAGCTCCAGCATCCCCTCTAACTGTTCAGTCTCAAAGCTGCCAGTTTCGGGAATGAACACCTGCAGCTCTGCACTCTGACAGCCTCCGATTCCAGAGAAAACGGCTGACGGTATGGATTCCTTTTCGCAGATTTCGAGGAGGTTACAGATAATTTCATCACCTCGATCCATGCGGATATAGTAGTTATCGCCTATCTTTCTGTATTCCATGATGTCTATTCTATGACTATCATTTTCATTTCAATATCATCTACGGGTCTGTCGGCACGTCCAGTTGCTGTGCCTTGAATCATTTCAACCACATCAAGGCCTTCCTCAACCTCGCCAAATACGGTGTATTGACCGTCAAGATGGGGAGTACCGCCGACAGTTGAGTAAATCTTCAGTTGTTCATCGGTCAGACCAGACTTACCAACCTTGCTTTCTGCTTCTGCAGCCAGTTTGTCTTGTAGTTCCTGAAGACCTTCACGATTCCTGTCACGGCGCATCTGCATAATCTCAGCACGATGTTCGGCAGCAAGCTTATTGAAGGCATCCTGCACCTTCTGCATCCTCAGTTGTTTGGAGAACTGGCCAAGCTGGCCTTCGCTGTACACATCTCCCCAGACTATGTAGAACTGCGAACCGCTACTACGGCGCTCAGGATTCACCTCGTCACCCTGGCGTGCAGCAGCCAATGCGCCACGCTTATGGAAAAGTCCGTCCTTAATCTCGGCTTCAAGTGTGTAGTCAGGACCACCGACGCCCAGCATCTTCCCAGCAGGTGCACCCTTGGAATCGGGGTCACCCCCCTGAATCATAAAGTTCTTGATAACCCGATGGAACAGCGTACCATCATAATAACCCTCCTTCGCCAACTTCAAGAAATTGTCGCGATGGATGGGAGTCTCGTCGTATAGGCGAACTACGATGTCGCCCAGCATGGTTTGAATCTTTACTTTCATAAACTATCCTAATAATTGCTGCAAAAGTACGAAAAAAAGCCCATTTTTACGTACCTTTGCCAGAGTTTTTAATAGTATTTGTGAAATGGAGAGCTTTGAAGAGCAATTACGCAAAGACCTGCATCAGTTCCTGCTGAGCATGAAAGAAGTGGATGAACGGATGCCGGAGTGTCCTGACGTGGAAGATAAGTGGGAAGAGATAGCCAAGGCTTATATCCCTGACGGCATCCGCGAGTTTCAGGACTTCCCTTCGGCCTCACTCGGCTGGATGATGTATATCGGCATGGCTGTAGCGAAGATGTGGGACACGGAATGGGAGATATACTCAAAGATTGAAGACCTTTACGCCTATATGCGCGACAAGCGGGGCTATGATGCGATGGACGAATACATCCGCGAGGAAGTGCTGTTGCTGCAGGGCGTGGACTATACCGTTCTGGAAAAGGTGACTGGCGAGTGTGCATCGCGGGTCTATAATGCCTTGATGCACCAGCGACTCGAACCAGGCACTAAGGAGGCCTTCAATGGCTACGTTGCTTGCCTGCACCAGTTATACCTTTTTGGAACTGCAATGCAGTTGAAGCGAATGGGTTATCACATGACGAAGATGAATTGAGAAAATGCAGATTATTCTCGCATCAGCCAAAATCATGAACGACAGGGTGAAGTCGATTCCTGACATCAGCTTGTCAACACCTCGTTTTCAGAATGAGGCAGAGGGATTCGCAAGGGATATGGTCCAGTATTCCGCTGAGTCGATTGCCGAGATGCTGGGCTGCAGCCAGCAGATTGCCGCTCAGAACAGGTTGCGTGACGGTCGATGACCTCAATGTTGCGCATGGGAAGTTGTGGATTACTTCATTTCTCTATGGTCTGCTCCGGCCTTTGGATGCTATTCTTCCGTATCGGATGGAGGGTCATGTTGAACTGCCGAGCGGAGAGGGTCAGAATATGTTCGCTTTTTGGAAGAGCCGTCTGACAGACATCCTGATTGATGCCGTGAAAGCCGATGACGGCGTATTGATTCATCTTGCTACGGAGGAGTACCAGCACTCGTTTGATTGGCAGCGCGTCCGCAAGGAAGTACGAATCGTCCAGCCTTTGTTCTATGTCCGAAAGGGTAGTAATCTGAAGATGCAGGCAGTCTGGGCCAAGACATGCCGTGGTGCCATGACGCGGTTCATCATTGAGAACCGCATCGACAAGCCCGAAGACCTCTGCGCTTTCAGTTACGAGGGCTTTTCATACGAGCCGAAGCTTGGAGAGCCCGATTATCCGCATTTTATAAAATAAAAGTTGTATGAGAAAGGTATTAATAGACGCGCATACGCATACGGTGGCATCCGGGCATGCTTACAGTAGCCTTCAGGAGATGGCGAAGGCCGCTGTAGATATGGGATTGGAGGTGCTGGGAATTACGGAGCATGGGCCGAGTGTACCCGGCACTTGTCCGACGTTGTATTTCAAGAATATGTTCACCGTACCTCGTCAGATGTACGGTATACGGTTGCTGATGGGCTGCGAGATCAACATTCTCGATACGAAAGGTAGTCTTGATCTGACTGATGAACAAATAGGATGGCTTGACCTTGCCATTGCAGGCATTCACGCTGCGTGGTATCAAGGTGGCACGAAGGAGGAGAACACGGAGGGGATGATCCGTGTCATCAAGAATCCCAAGATTCACATAATCAGTCATCCTGGCGATGGCTCTGCAGAACTGGACTTCGAGCAATTAGTGTTGGCTGCGAAGGAGGCGCATACGCTATTGGAGGTGAACAATCATTCACTGGCTCCACAGCGCAAGAAGACAGTGGCACGAGATAATAATCTGGAGATCTTGCGTTTGTGTAAGAAGTACGAGGTGCCTACGATTCTTGGCAGCGATGCACATATCTCGTTCCAGATAGCCGACTACGAACGGCTCTATCCGTTGCTGAAAGAGACAGATTTCCCTGACGAGCTGGTTATGAACTACTGGCCTGACAAGTTCTTCGATTATCTGGGGATTCAGAGATAGAATGCGAATTTCGAGCCTTTTGCACGATACGTAGAAGGTACTTTCAATGTTTCCAGGAGATGCCATTTGGGGCGACCAAAATCGTAGGATTCCCTGTCAAGGAGGATGCGGTTGGAAACAAAGTCAAAATGGTAGTACCCACCGCCGATGCACTGGTCACCCCGCTTCAGTAGATGCTTATGCTGGTTAACCATACCGAGGCGAAAGGTGCCGTCAAGGGTCACTATAAACTTGGGGAGCGTCATGCAATATCTAATCAATTTCTAAATCAGAGTGGAGCCATGATTCCTAATCTGGTTTATCATTATTCCTCGTACATTAATTTAACTTGCAATTCTGGACAAACTTGCTTCAACATATTCTTAACGCTAATGACATGTCCTGCTCCAATAACCAAAATACTTTTATGGTAAGGATGAGCCTTAATCTGCTCTGCGATATTTTCGGCTATCCGATAGTTTCTTTCATCCCATAGTCGTTGAACAGCCTGGCTATATTCGTTGGGCTTAGTAACATATCGGCAAGAGTTGATTAGGTAGAATCGTTGAAGCGTTGCAGGCTTGTTGGTATGTTTTCCAAGCCTGCCCCAAAGGGATGGCCACACTCTGCTGCGACTATCCTTTTTAATCAATTTGGCTAGAATAAGGTCATCTCCTGTTCCAGAGTTGGCCTTCATAGCGTTCCTCCAGGCTTTCTGGTATTCTGGTTCAACCTGATGGTCATCAATAGGCAGGAGTTCTGTAATTCCCATCGAGATGGCAAGCGGGAATATCAGATCACCATTCTCTTTCCTCAGCGGTTTTTTGGAACCTGTAACACCATAAGTTTTCAAATAATCATAATAAGTATAGTTTGCCCTGTCTCTATTCTGCAAATAGGCATCTGCTAAAAAAGCGAAATCGTTGGAATCCATTTCTGTGAGTTGTTTTGTTCTCAAATCATGGAATCTCTGTTCGTCTAAAGTGTTAACATGCGAAATAGAATCAGCAAGTTTTAAGAATCGGGGCGTATAGTTTTTAAGACTCAATGTATCATCGGGTCTAATATCTTCCACAAAGATAGCCTCGGGCTTATACTTCTTTGCATACTTCAGTAGAGGTCTATAACTATGACTCACGATAGAAGGGACTTCGTGCATTGTCCCAATAATTAAGAGTTCCTTTTCTTGTGCTATAATGTTTTGAAATAACGTAGCAACTATCAAAGTAAATATTGTTCTCATCTTATATTGACACTGTAATCAATTTGCTGTACCATGTTAACCAAGCTTAGACAGAAACCGTTCTCTGTCAACAATGAATCTCAGGTGTGTACCCTCACCAAGTAGCACATCACCAGAATAGGCAGATATCTTAAACTCTATTTTCTTGCCATCAACTTTAGTCACTTCGGCTGTAGCTGATACTTTGTCACCAATCTTTGAGGGTTTCAGATGCGAAGATTCTATATGACCGCCAACAGTCGTGTTACCTTCTGGCAATTCATCATCGACAGCAAGCATGGCAGCATTCTCCATCAATGCCATCATGGCAGGAGTTGCCAGTACAGGCATGTCACCAGACCCCATCTTAATAGCGGTAACGGTATCAGTAACCATCAATTCACTTGTATGTTTAAGACCAATTTCTATCATTCTTCTTAAAGTATCGTAATAATTGGCTACAAAGGTAGCACTTATTCATTGATTTTTCGTAACTTTACACGCAAATTTAGTATGAATATCTCACCGACAAGTACCCCGACAAGAAACTGGCAGTACTGTCGTGTATGGATACCAGACTGACAGAGCTGCTACCTGCGGCACTCGGTCTGAAGAACGGTGATGCCAAGATTATCAAGAACGCTGGAGGTTTGGTTATTTCGGCTTTCGACTCAGCCATGCGTAGCCTGATTGTCGCCATTTACGAACTGGGCGTGCTGGAAATTATGGTGGTGGCCCACTCGCATTGCGGAGCCTGCCACATGAGTTACGACCACTTCCGTCATGAGATGATAGCCCGCGGGGTGACGGATGAGACACTTGACACCATTCGCAAGTGCGGCATTAACCTGGATTATTGGTTGGAGGGCTTTAAAGATACGCCCGAATCTGTCCGCAAGACCGTTGAGACCATCAAGACCCATCCCCTCGTCCCCAAGGACATTGTGGTTCGTGGGTTCATTATAGATTCTGAGACTGGTGAATTGGAAGAGGTTAAAGCATAGCCCCCACTAATGTAATAATGTGGGAAACTCGAAACGGGAAGCCGAGACCGAAGATGTCGGTATAGCTTCCCGCCCCAATCATGATATACTATAAAATTAGTATGAATAGTTCATACATCTAATTGGTAGCAAAGCAGCTCCCTGACAATATGTTTTCTTTGACACGCCCTCATAAAAGGATATAATCCATGTATCCACTGCCGTAGAGTTGTATATGCCAGAACACAAATATCTACCATTCGTACCATTAGGTTCATTACAAGGAATATACAAATTATCATTTACCCATACGCCATAGTCTGTAATAGTTGGCTCAAAACCTAAAAGATTTTGGAATGTTGAGGCTGAAGGGAGATAATAACCAATAGGACATTGTGAATAACCAGTCCTGAAATAGACCGAATTACCAAAAACATCAGTTCTATTGCACAACATCATTGGTGTTGCAGGACCTGGCATCTTTGAAGAAGAATAAAAACCATAGCCCTCTGCTACATACCATCCTTCAGGTACTGATGGAGTTTCTGTTATAGAAAAACTGCTATACTTGGGACCAGGGAAGGGGAAGGGATTGCCTGGATTATACCTTAAACCATATACATCAAGATTGTTTGGCTCTGTACTTGTTGCGCCCAAATTTCTGTCTAACCATTTCTGTCCATTTACTTCGATTGCATTTGGTTTGTCTGTTGACCATATATGCCATGACCACACAATAGTTCCTTCTGCATCAGCTAAGCTAATTACAGCATTGCCCTTTTGAAATTCGTTCTTTTGGAAATATATGTAATTGCCTGATAGTTCAACTTCAGTAATATCATTGACACCATTTTCATTCCAAAGAAGGAATGCTTTACTGCCATTGTAGCCGGTAATAGAAAACTTATATTTACCCGATTCCGAAACAATATAGCAGTTAGCCATTCCTTGCGCACTTAAGTCCACACCCTCACTATAAGGTAATGCTGTCGCAGTTATAATTATATTACCTGTTACTTCTTTAATTTTTATTGTACCTTCTGAATATGACGTAGATGTGACATCATACCCATTCATCAGGATATTAACAGAACTAATGTAATAATTATCATCTACTATTAGGTTTGTCGAATACGGCATTCCCTCTGATATTGACGTCTCGTTGTTAGATGAAGTCACACCATTAAGTGAGTAAGTAATAGAGTAAGTTTCCGCAGGTATAAATGTTACTTGCTTTACGAAATCTGCTGGGAGAGTTATAATGGTTCCATCAGATTTTTCAACTTGCATCTTAAAGCTCTGAGCATTAACCGATGCAAACACTACAAATAGTGATGCCATAATGGCAAGAATAGATTTCTTCATAATATCCTATTTTTTTATGACTTTTACACTTATTGAATTAGCTTTAATTATAAGAGCTTTATGATTATCAGGTAAATCAAATTCCAAATGTCCCTTTGAGTCGGTAGTATATGATTTTATGGTCGTTCCATCAATACCAAATACGGACACCATAGTATTTGAAGGCATAGATTCGATAATCACATGTCCAAATTTGACATTTATATTACCTTCATTATACTTGAAAATCGGAATATTCGATGGTAATTCATCCACAAAGGAGTATTTCTCAACATCAGCAAGAGGAATTGACATGCTATATTTGTCTGAAGTAACAGACAATTGCCCCAAAGAACAATCTATAACGGGTTTTTCTGCTAAAGCAAAACCTGTTTGTGTTCCGTCTTTTTGAAGGACAATCAAGTAATTATTCCCTGCATTTATATATGAAAAACAGAGAATAAACATGAACAATAGAATTGTTCGTAAACCATATTTTATCATAGTATGCAGCTTAACCGTGTTGCTGTAGGGCTTGTTTAAATTCATCGAAAATGCGCAGGTCATTCCCACGCACTCCCAGCTCACCACAAGCCTCAGTAACCGTTGAAACGCCTGCGCACTATGCGCCGACGCCCTTGTTACTGATTGGCTCCGTTTGTCCGAGGTGGTGATTGGGAGTGTAGAGCCTACTATGTCCTGTGCCTCTTACGAAACACGTTGCAAATATAAGAAAAAACTTCCAATAATCCAAAGAAAAAGGACAAAAACATATGCTTTTGTGGTTTTCTGGGCTGTCACAATAAGATATTGCCGATTATAATACGTAGAAAAAGGGGAAAAGGTACGAGGGAACAGGGAAAGAGATACGTTGTAACAGGGAGAATGGTACGGGGTAACTTGATTCGGGCGGACAGCCGCATATATTAGGGCGGGCGCCCTTATATATTGGATCACCCGCCCTGACATGCTGGAGCGGTCGGTCGAAACCGAGTTTTATTCTGTAGTACTATTCTTTTTAGGAAAGTAGAGCCAGCGGCGGCTTTCGCGTACCTTCCACAGACGCG
>CACYQO010000143.1 GCA_902776545.1 uncultured Prevotellaceae bacterium
CAGTTCTAATACTTGTTTGGCACCGTTGTTCACTGCATCATGCAGAATGGCAAGCAACAGGTGCTGTTCATCTACTTTAGTTGTTCGCTGGATACGTGCCTCCAGCACGGCAAGTTTCAGAATGTTACTGGCTTTCTCGTTCAGCACGAGGTCTGTCGTGTGGATAGGTACACCAATCTCATCCTCTCTCACGCGCTGCTCCAGTTCTGTCTTGATGGACTGCAGATTCAGGTTCAGACGGTGAAACAGGTCAATCACTGGTCCGTCGTTGCTTCTGAGCATCCCCAACAGCAGATGCTCTGGTCCGACAGAGCGACTGGCCAGTCTGGCGGCTTCTTCGCGTGAAAATGCCAGTATTTCCGATACTTTTGGCGAAAATTGACTCGTCATATAATACTAATTTATTTCTTTCACTTTGCAAATATACGAATAATTTTGCAAACACCATGCCAAAATAGAGATAAAAAAAGAGAGCAAATCCTCATAAAATAGCTTAAAAGGTTTGGCTCTTTATTAAAAATTGACTACCTTTGCACCGTCAGCGGGCTTAAAAAGTGCCTTAAACGCGATTTTGCCCCCAAAACGAGCAAGTAAAATAGTAAAATAAATAAAACGAATTTTTAATGGATCAAACATTCGACAACGACAGAATTATTAAGATCAACATCGAGGAAGAGATGAAGTCCAGCTACATCGACTACTCCATGTCAGTCATTGTGGCTCGTGCACTTCCCGATGTGCGCGACGGTTTCAAACCCGTACACCGTCGTATCCTCTATGGTATGATGGGCATCAACAACGTATCCACACAACCTTATAAGAAATGTGCGCGCGTAGTAGGTGAGGTGCTTGGTAAGTACCACCCCCACGGCGACGGTTCCGTCTATGGAGCCCTTGTGCGTATGGCTCAGGACTGGAACATGCGTTACACGCTGGTAGATGGTCAGGGTAACTTCGGTTCCGTGGATGGCGACTCACCGGCAGCCATGCGATACACGGAGTGCCGCCTCTCCAAGATGGGAGAACACATCATGGACGACCTCGAGAAGGACACCGTTGACATGACGCCCAACTTCGACGACTCCCTCGAGGAGCCCACCGTGATGCCAACCAAGATTCCAAACCTCCTGGTGAACGGTGGTAACGGTATTGCCGTCGGTATGGCTACCAACATGCCTACCCATAACCTCAGCGAGGTCATCGACGGCTGCTGTGCCTATATCGACAACCCCGACATCGACACCGATGGTTTGATGCAGTATATCCCTGGTCCCGACTTCCCCACAGGCGCCTATATCTATGGTTTGCAGGGGGTTCGCGACGCTTACGAGACAGGTCGTGGCCGTATCGTGATGCGTGCCAAGGCAGAGATTGAGAGTGGGGAGACTCACGACAAGATTGTCGTCACAGAGATCCCTTATGGTGTCAATAAGGCAGACCTTGTGGCATATATCGCCGATCTGGCCAACCAGCACAAGATCGAGGGTGTGGCAAACGTCAACGATGAGTCAGGCCGTCAGGGTATGCGTATCGTGGTTGACTGCAAACGCGATGCCAATGCTAACGTTCTGCTCAACAAGCTCTTTAAGATGACAGCATTGCAGAGCTCGTTCTCTGTCAACAATATCGCCCTGGTGAAAGGTCGTCCCCGTCTGCTCTCACTCAAGGAGTGCGTGAAGTACTTCGTAGAGCACCGTCACGATGTGACAATCCGTCGCACCAAGTACGATCTGAAGAAAGCCCAGGAGCGTGCCCACATCCTCGAAGGCTTGATCATCGCCGTGAACAATATCGACGAGGTGGTACACATTATTAGAAATAGTAAGACCCCTACAGATGCCCAGCGTAACTTGGAGGCCCGCTTCGAACTCGATGAGCTCCAGTCGAAGGCCATCGTCGATATGCGTCTGGCTCAGCTCACAGGTCTGCGTGTCGATCAGCTCCACCAGGAGTACGACGACCTGATGAAGCTGATTGCCGACTTGGAGGAAATCCTGAACAACCCCGAGCGTTGTAAGGAGGTGATGAAGCAGGAGCTGCAAGAGGTGAAGGAGAAGTATGGCGACGAGCGTCGCACGGAGATTATTCCTTTCGACCACGAGTTCAATGCCGAGGACTTCTATCCCGACGATCCCGTGGTGATCACCATCTCCCACATGGGTTACATCAAGCGCACGCCGCTCAACGACTTCCACGAGCAGGGCAGGGGAGGCGTCGGTGCCAAGGCCGCCCGTCATCGCGACAACGACTTCACCGAGTATATCTATCCCGCCACGATGCACAACACGCTGCTCTTCTTCACCCAGAAGGGTCGCTGCTACTGGCAGAGTTCCTCAACTCCCACTATGTGGTGTTCGCCACGAAGCAGGGTATCATCAAGAAGACCTGTCTGGCAGCCTATAAGAATGTACGCGCCGCTGGTGTGATTGCCATCAATATCAACGAGGGTGACGAGGTGGTAGGCGTTCGCCTCACCAACGGCCACAATGAGCTGCTGCTCGCCAACCGCAACGGACGTGCCGTTCGCTTCGATGAGAACGATGTCCGCACGATGGGCCGTGTCTCTACCGGTGTCATCGGTATGCGTCTCGATGGCGACGACGATGAGGTGGTAGGACTGGTTTGCGTGAACGATCCTCAGACAGAGACCATCATGGTGGTATCTGAGAACGGCTACGGCAAGCGCTCAGAGGTAGAAGACTATCGTAAGACAGCCCGTGGCGCCAAGGGTGTGAAGACCCTCGCCATCACCGAGAAAACAGGCCGCCTGGTTGCCATCAAGGTCGTCACCGACGAGAACGATCTGATGATCATCAACAAGTCGGGTGTGCTCATCCGTCTGAAAGTCGCCGATGTGCGTGTCATGGGTCGTGCCACTCAGGGTGTGCGTCTCATCAACCTCGCCAAGAAGAACGATGTGATCGCCAGCGTCTGCAAGGTGCAGCACTCTGAGGAGAACGACGACATTGAAGAGGCAGAGATCGTGAACGAGGCAGAAGCCCCTGAGACACAAGCTCCGGAAAATAACAACGAATAAATATTTTTTTGTTCAACTAATAATTTTTACGTGTATGAAGAAATTAATGATGATGGCAGTGATGTTCGTAGCCAGTGCTACAGCATTTGCCGGTGACAGTGACGCTTTGAAGGCAATCCTCAAGGCAAAGACCTATGCAGAAGCAGAAACACTTCTGAAGAGCAGTCTCGATCAGTTGGCTAGCGCCGCTGAGAAAGCCAAGGCCTACAATAAGCTCGTTGACCTTGCTATGTCAGATTTTGAAGCCCAGAGCGCCATCGTTACCGAGAACCAGGTAAACAAGCAGATGGGTAAGGAAGAGAAGCCCGTTGATCAGGAACTCATGGTAGAGTCAGCTTACAAAGCTCTGCAGAATGCAATCGAGTGCGATAAGTTCGACCAGCAGCCCAATGAGAAGGGAAAGGTAAAGCCCGCATTCGCTGAGAAGAACGCTCAGCGCCTGTTCAACGCACCCCGTTTCACCCTTGTGAACGCCGGTCAGGACGCTGCCCAGAACCGTGATAACGCTAAGGCCCGTAAGTACTGGGAGATGTTCGTCCTCAGCGACGCAGCCCCCCTCTTCGCCAACAACGACCGCACCCCGCAGAAGGAGTTCTTCGGACAGGTAGCACGTTTCGCAGCCGTTTATGCTTATCAGGACAAGGACATGGAGACAGCCACCAAGCTGTGCGACATCGCCATGAAGGATCCTCAGGAGTATGAGGGTTGCCTGAACCTGAAGCTCGAGATCCTCGGCGACGGTCTGAAGACCAAGGAGGACTCACTCAGCTACTGCAACAAGCTGAAGGAGATCTATGCTGAGCACAAGACCGACGGTGTGATGGAGAAGCTCTACAACACCCTGCTTGGCATCGGTGAGAAGGATGCAGCCTACAAGGTGCTCGACGATGCACTGGCTGAGAACCCCAACAACTTCGTAGCCCTCGCTGATAAGGGTCTCGGTCTGCTGAACGAGAACCCCGCAGAGGCAGCCACCTATCTGAAGAAGGCTTGCGAGCTGAAGTCTGACAACGCAGCCCTCCAGACTTATGCTGGTACCGCTATCTCTGTCCAGGCTCAGAACACAGAGGATCCCAACGCCAAGAAGGCCCTCTATCAGGAGGCCATCAAGTACTACGACAAGGCAAAGGAGCTCGATCCCGACCGTCTGCAGAGCAACTGGGGCTACAACCGTTACAACGCCTACTACAACTACTACGGCGAGGATGCTCCTGAGACCAAGCAGGCCGAGGCTGACAGCAAGTAATCACTTAAAAGGTATTGAATCATGAAAAAAGTATTCATGATGTTGGTGCTGCTGGCACTGCCATTTGCCATGCAGGCCCAGAGTAAGTTCCACGATGTGGAGATGAACGAGGCAACAGGCCCTGTCAAGAAGATCACTCAGAACCTCATGGGCCAGGAGATCGTCATCGACTTCACTACCGACGGTAAGATGCAGCGCAAGGAAGTCAGCGATGCCCAGTATGATGCCGACGGTTATATCCAGTCTTTCAAACTCAATGTGATGGGACAGGAACTGTCGATTGCAGTCAAGTGGGAAGACGGCCACGTGAAGACACAGACGATGAACGTGATGGGTCAGGAAATGGTAATCACCCGTAGCTACAACGAACAGGGCGCTCCCGCCGAGGACAGTATCAACCTGGGAGGTATGGAGAACAAGTCGCCCTATTCTGAATACCAGTACGACGATCACGGCAACTGGATCAGCCGCAAGGGCTCTATCATGGGCCAGGAGATGACTCAGACCCGCACGATCGAGTACTACGAGTAAGTCAAACTCATAACACACCAATCCGCACCGCAGGCGTCACAGCCCCACGGTGCGGATTTTCATTTCCAGTCATCTCGAGCTTGTCGAGAGATCTAATGACTCATACACGACGTAGCCCCAAGGGCAGTCAGTATCGCCGATGCAATCGACACGATGACCTGAATCACAAACTTAGCAGTCTCTTTCTTCGTCATAACTCACCTCCTCGTTTAAGGATTAATCACCGGAGGAATGTCGGTACCTGAGTTACTATCACTGTTCTGGTTCTCGGGATCCTCCACCTCGCCGGAAGTCGAAGTTACACGCTTCACCTCCTTGCCGTCTCGGTCGTAGCAGGTGATGACGATACCAGTGTTGGCAAGCTCATCCTTCAGATCGACCGATGGAGTGAAGATGATACGACGGCTGGAGATCAGACCGGTCTTCACGTCCTCCACCTTCTCCACAGACTTCGAACGG
>CACYQO010000144.1 GCA_902776545.1 uncultured Prevotellaceae bacterium
CACCACCACCACACTGATGGTGCCCGACCTGTTCTTCTTCTTACGTACAAACATGATGCAAAGGTAGCAAAATTTCTCCTTGCGTCACCCAAATCACCCAAGAAAAGACTGTAACTAACTGATAATCAATGGTCGGTTTTTGAAATGTTGGATTTTTTCAATCAATTCCCGAAGTCAAGATAATAAAAATCGCTTTCGTTTTAAAAAACCATGATGAAGGGGCAGACATCAAGCCTGCCCCCATTATATCATTTATGCTTGGTCTGACCGAAATGTTCCACACCTCTTCTTTATTCATGGAAATTTCATGTGGAACGATTGATGAAGTGTTTAGTTACGATGGGTTGCTGATGTGGAACTCACTCTCGCTAAGTTGAAATGTACAGTGGGTATTATTGTAATTACCTGGTTCTGGTTGATAAATACGTACCATCCTTGCTCTCTCGGGCATTTCCCAACCAACTAACCCCACTAGAGGAACAAGCCACCCCTTTGGGAAAACGTTTTCTATACTTTCTCCTTTATGTACTGTAATATCATGTGTTTCTCCACAAGGACTATAACCCCAACTGCTGTTTGGAAATGCATTCTGATCTGAATTTTTGTCAAAGACGCCATCTCCATTATCAAAATAAACATGAAAACTATTACCTTGGAACCAACCTGTAGTTTTTGCATCACACTCGAAATGGTAGGTTACATAATCCTCATCCGCAGAACAAGCGGCTACAAAGCTTTGCGGAACAAATTCTTCTGCAAACATCAAAGGTTTGTTATATGCCTTCTTTTCCATATTGAATATATTTTAAGTTAAATTTTAGAACACCGTATTATAAAGTGTATGACAAATTGTTATATTTACTTGCTAGAACTTGACATTTTGTGCATAATGCCAATAATTTGTTTGCAAAATTAGCAAAAACTAGTATATTTTAAATAAGTAATTAACAGAAAGTAACGATATTTTGCATATATTCACCATTCTGCCTGCCATTTTTTCCAAACGAAGAGTTCTTATCATAAAGACATAGTAACTTTTATTGTAAATTATAAATTAGGTAGTTTTTTATAAATACCATCCTCCTGACTTCGGGAATGCGTCACCCAAAATACTTTTTGAGGTCGAATAGCGGTTTGATGGCACGCTGCTCATCCGTCAGGAAGAGGGTTCTGGTCTGTTTTTGCTGATTGAATGGCAGCCTCATGGTGACTGTCGGTATTGTCTTGGCTATTTCAAGAGCCTTGTCTACACTCATGGGGAACTTCATCAGTTTCATAATCCTTTCCAGTTCCTTGTACACCTTGTATGCTATGAAGCAGATGCAGATGTGCGCCTCAATTCTTCTGGGCGTGAAATGGAACACCGGCCGTGCCTCCAAATTGCCTTTCGTAACTCGGAATGCACGTTCCACCACCCAAAGCTCATGGTACTGGGATACAACCTCCCTTGCCACAATGTCGGTGTTCGTGATATATCCCTTCCATCCGTCCCACTTCTCATCTTCAAGGATTTTCTCCTCATTGATGGTGATGTCGACATCATTTGTTATCTCAAGGAACTTGTTGTAGCCCCTCCTGTTGATGCTCTCTTTCTTGATGGTTCCTGAGCCAAAGGCACGCCTGAGCCGCTCTATGCCGCGTTTCCTGTTCTCTGCATCGTTCCTTGCCCTGTCTTTCGAGTAGGTGATGATCAGACGTTCTCTGATTTTATCCGTACCCTTCGGATCTTCGGACGTTGGGGCGGCGATGGTATGTGTCTTCTCGTACTCAGGGTAGGTGTTCTCCACCTTCTTCTGGGAAAGTACCCACTCCCTGATTTCTTTGGCCTCATTGCGGATTCTCGCACCAAGTATGTACTTGTATTTGCCCGTCTGCAGCAGCAACACATTCTTCTTGGTCATCAGCCCAGAGTCCGCGACCACTACCACATCTTCCAGTTGGAATCTCTTCACGAAATCATCCACCACGGGAATCATCGTGAACCCTTCGTACTGGCTTCCGCAGAATACGGAATACGCGAGCGGATAGCCACCTGCACTGACCAACAGTCCTATCACAATCTGGTTCTCCTTGCTCTTCCCGTCTTTGGAGAAACCAGGCTCGCAAAGTTTGTCCCTTATGAACGACTCAAAATAGAGCGTCGTGCAATCATAGAACACGATTCCGATACATCCGCCGAGTATGTGCCGGGTATGTTCAACGCTTATCTGCTGCACCGTCTCCTGCTGGGTATTGTACAGCTTGTCCATATAGTAGTATATCTGGTCAAGGCTTGTGTCCTCATTGAAGTGGGACCTCAAGTAATCCACTGTGGCCAGCTTGCTCATCGGCTGGCATATCCTTGCTATCACAAGATGTCTCAGGACACTGTCGGGTATCCGGTTGAAGCCGATGCTGTCATAGATCGGGTTGAGGATCAGCTGAGGCGCGTTCATGAACACGGAGTCGATATTGGCGAAAGCACGCTCCGTTTCCTCCAACTCGCGGTCTTGTGCCGGGCAATGGCCAAAATCTATCAGTTGTTGTCCGCCATAGGAACGAATCCACTCGTTGGCTCTCATGCAAAGGACTTCGGCCTCCTCATCAGTAGTCACGACACCGAAGTTCTTCACCTCCTTGAAACCATGCCTCTTATCCACCACCACCACACTGATGGTGCCCGACCTGTTCTTCTTCTTACGTACAAACATGATGCAAAGGTAGCAAAATTTCTCCTTGCGTCACCCAAATCACCC
>CACYQO010000145.1 GCA_902776545.1 uncultured Prevotellaceae bacterium
TTTGTTTCTTGTTCACGGTGCAAAGTACGGTATTTTTCTTGGCATTTACGAAGGAAAAATCATAATCTGGAGGGGGATTTTCCCGAAAAGATAATAGGGAAATCTCCTCATATCGATTTTTATTCGTACCTTTGCACCCGTTATGGTACAGCAAAAAAACAATAGAAGGTAATTATATGGTTAACTACGGACTTAAGAATAAAGTAGCTCTGATTACAGGAGCGAATAACCCGCAGGGGATTGGGGCAACAACAGCATTTGCTTTTGCTCGTGAAGGGGCAAAAGTGGTCTTGATATACAAGAGAATCCACAGGCAGTTTGACCAATCGAAGACTGACAAGAACGGTGTGGACAGGTATTTCGAGGCAAACTCAGGCAATGCTGATCGTGTTGAGAGCAGGCTGAAGGAAATGAATGCCGACTATATGATTCTGGAAAGTGACATTTCCAATGAAGATACCGTAAAGGAAATCTATTCGAAAGTCCTTGAACGATTTGGAAAGGTCGATATTCTGGTCAACAATGCGGCCGATGGTGACATGGACGGCATCGACACCATAGAGAAAATTACTCAGAATGTGATTGATGACACTTTTGCGGTCATGATTCTAACATAAAAGTATAAAACAATCGATTGAAGATATGAAATTATTAGATTTAGTAAAGCAGAGGTATAGCTGTAGGAGCTATCAGGAGAATAGTGTGGAACAGGAGAAGCTGGACTACGTAATGGAGTGTGTCCGCTTTGCCCCGTCTGCGGTGAACAAACAACCTTGGTTGTTCCGCATAGTCAAGAATGAGGCCGACAAGGCGAAGTTGCTGGAGTGCTACAACCGCGAGTGGTTCGCGACTGCTCCGATGTACATCATCTGCTCCATCCTGCACGACGAGGAGTGGGTGCGCTCGGATGGCAAACATCATGGCGACATCGATATTGCCATTGCCGTGGAGCACTTGTGTCTGGCAGCTACGGAGCAGGGACTTGCAACCTGCTGGGTTTGCAACTTCGATGCTGAGAAGTGTAAGAAACTATTTGGTTTGTCTGAGAACGAGGAACCTGCCGTTTTGATTCCCATCGGTTATGCAGCCGACGAGCCGAAGGAAAAGAAACGTAAGGAGATTGATGAAATCTGCAAATAATATGGTAAAGCGAGAATACATACAGGCCAACAAGGATTGGCTGGAGACGAAAGCTAAGGAGGATGGCGTAAAGGCTCTGCCTAAAGGCATCTATTATAAAGTGCTGAGCGAGGGCAATCAGGATGGTGCAAAGCCAATGGTTCGCAGTATCATCACAGCTCACTATACAGGCAGGACTATTGATGGCAAACAGTTTGATAGCAGTCGTGGCGGTGTGCCTCTGGCTTGCCGCCTCTGTGACCTAATTGAAGGCTGGATCATCGCCATCCAGCAGATGCATATCGGTGACAAATGGGAACTCTATATCCCAGCCGAGATGGGATATGGCAAATTCTCTCAGCCCGACATCCCCGGTGGCTCGACGCTTATCTTTGAAATTGAACTTTTAGGCATCGCATGAGTATGACTGAGAAAGAAAAGATGTTGGCAGGTGAGATCTATTCCGCCGTCGATCCGCAACTGATTGAGGAACTAACGGAAGTGAAGGAGATAATCCATGACTATAATTTGCTGCGCCCGTCGGAGAAGCAGAAGGCAAGGGAAATGATGAGATCCTGATCATCCAGCCTTTCTACTGTGACTACGGCAAACAGATTAGTGTGGGCAAGCGGTTCTTTGCCAACTTCAACTTTACCGTGCTCGACGAAGCACCTGTCACTATTGGCGATGACTGTTTCATAGGTCCTAATGTCAGCATCTACACGGCTTGCCATAGTACTGACCCCGTAGAGCGCAACAGCCGTAGGGAGTGGGCCGAGCCCGTGCGCATAGGCGACAACGTATGGATTGGTGGCAGCGTCACTATCCTGCCAGGCGTGACCATTGGTGACAACGTGACCATCGGTGCAGGCAGCGTTGTGACGAAAGATATACCCTCGAACTCCATTGCAGTGGGCAACCCATGTAAAGTAGTAAAGACTCTATGAAGATAAGTCCAAATATAGTATGAAGCAATCTTTATCATTAAGAGTTTTCAAGGCAATCATGGCATTGCCAGTGCCTGTGGCCATCATCATACCATCGCTATTGTTGTATTTCTCTGGTTGGCAACCCTGTGACTTTGTGCTGTGGAGATTCCTGATAGGTGTCGTATGCTTCTTGGCTGGCCTGCTGTTAGCGGTGTCAACAGTCAGATTATTCCCGAAACTTGGCAATGGGACTCCTGCGCCATGGGATCCAACCAGCAAGATGATCATTTCCGGCCCTTATGCCTACGTTCGTAACCCGATGATTACAGGAGTTGTTTTGATACTCGCCGGCGAGGCTTTGATGCTGTCCTCATGGGCTATCGGCATTTGGGCGATCGTATTTCTCATTATCAACATTTTCTATTTCCCATTGTCAGAAGAGCCTGGCCTGCGCAAGCGTTTTGGAAAGGAATATGAAGAGTATTGCAAGAATGTCCCCAGATACATTCCCCGTCTTACACCTTGGAAGTGTACAGACGGCCATCAATAATCTCTGAAACACCAAAAGGACGAACTCGTGGCTGGTCCTCATCGGCTGTGGCAATGAAGAATGCGCCGCACTCCTTCAAATAAGCCTGAACTTCCTTCATGTTTGCTTCTTTCATTTCTGGACTGATTGTGTCATTAGTTACAACTTCGTTACTTACTTTGCTGCTCTCTGTTTCGGGAGCGGCTGCTTGTTTATTTCCACATGCTGCCAAAGCAATTATGGCTGCTAAAGCGAATAAAACTCTCTTCATATCACAAATCTTATTAAAACCACGGGCAAAGTTACTGATAATTCTCCACTTTTTCGTATTTTTGCACCAACTATTACAATACTTTATGATTTAAGGAGTTATGAAGAAGGCAATACTTATCGTTATAGGGTTGTTGTTTACTATAATAATCTCTGCTCAGGACATCGAA
>CACYQO010000146.1 GCA_902776545.1 uncultured Prevotellaceae bacterium
CCTTATTTACTAAGTATATATCTTCTAATTTCTTTGTATGGCATTTCAGATTCTTGTTTGCCATCATCGTCGCTTAAACTTTTACGGCTGCAAAGTTACGAAAAATTCCTGAAATATTGCGTTATTTAACGATAAATTGATAAATATGAAAAGCTTGGAGTCTTTATTGTCAGTTTGAATATTCTTTCGTTGGAGTGTATGGTAATTGTCACTTACGACGAAGACGGTTCCGTTAGATAATAGCAAAGAGATTGAGGTAATTCCTGTCTGGAAGTGGTTACTTGAATGACGGAAATCGTAGAATAGAAAGAAACCGTCCGAGAGTCTCTTTAGAAGGGTTCTCGGGCGTTTTCTGTTTCAGTTAGTCATAGGGGGAAAAGTAAGATCCATGTCACCATTTCATTCAAGAATCTGCCACCATGACTATAATGTGCCTTATCTATTAACGAAATTAGTTTACTGATTCAAGTCAATCAAAGCCTTTTCTAATCGTTTAATCTTATCACAAGCCTCATTAACAATTGTATTTAAGTCTTCTTTCTTAAGTGATGATAAACATTTTCTATCACCTAAAGCTCCATATTTTCCATTTGTTTTATCTGGGAGACCAGTAATGTCAGCACCGCAGATGTGATAAATTCCTGAATATTCTTTTTTGATGTGTTCTATAGCATCCAGTAATTCACAAAATTCGAGATTACCATCGCCATAATATGTGCAACTGCCTTTATAGATATCCGTATCAATAGATATGTATAGGTCAAAGTTACCATTCATTTTAGTCAAAATGCCATCAATTTCATCTTTAATAGGATTCTTTTTGGTGCCTGTGATGTATTTGTATTTTAATACACAACCTTTAGCTATGTCACTATATTTTTTTATTTTAACACAATTTCCCCAATTTAAAAATTTTATTCCGTTATCGCATGATCCTTCGTTGTCAGGATGGTAATCAAAATTGAGGATTATTCGAGTATTGTTTTGTCCAAATTTATTAAAACAAAATGCGGATAAAATCGCAGATATTTCATGCGAACGATTGTTGTTGTTTAAAAACAAATGGCACTGATTATTAGAAATAATACCCTCCAACTTTTTCACATATTCTTCAAGATCTCCACTTATAAAGTATGAAGCGTCTTCACTTCCTTTTCCCATAGACTTGAGAAAAGAGCTCATATCAATAACAGTATTTGTTTTTTCCACCATATCAATGTAATCAGGAACATTGAAACAACTACCTAAATCAATTAAATACATATTCGTGCATTTTATTCCTTACTCTATCTTAGGCTTTTCAGGAACCGCCTTGTTAATGATCTCTTTTTGTAAGATTGCGATGCAAAGGTACGGCGGTTTTTCTGGGGAAACAAACGATTTACATGAGGAGCGGGATGGCTTACATGAACGGTAAGCGGGATGAAGAAAATTTTGCCTTTATGTAAGCAGAAAGGCTATTCATGTAAGTCGTTAGGCGAAGTGTTTGTTTGCTTTTAATTTTGTATGTGGCGACGGACAGAATTTAAATCTGTCTGTGTGTCATAAAATTGTTAACAAAAGAAATGAAAAGCAAATGAACAATGATGAACTTCTGGAATTTGTTGAAGACAGTAGGCAAAGTCCGTATGTAGTGAGAGACGGCTTCTTCGTGAAGACTGACGAGAAGTGGGAGAAGGTGAGGTATGACGAGATTCTATGGGTGAGAGCCTTCGAGAATGGGAGTGTCATGTTCCTAACCAACGAGAGAAGCCTGATGGTGAACCATCGGCTGTGGCGGATTGAGGAGATGTTGACGGAGCATCCTAACTTCGTGCGCATCAACAGGTCGGAGATTGTCAATCTGGATGTTATTGACGACTTTGAGGGAAATTGCTACTATATCGGCAAGAACCCGCTGTATGCAACGGGCGTTTACCGCCAACGGATGGAAGGTGTATTCATTAAGGCGAAGCAGCAGTGATTATACACCTTGTGCGTAAGTTTCATAGATAGCCTCCCGCTTCACTGACGCGGGAGGCTACCTATTATTCTATCACTCCCTCTTTGTCCCACTTTTCGAGGATGTCCGTTACGCTGGAGCGGGCTTCTTCGGTTGTGACATCGTATTCCTCACAAAGTTTGGCGGTCAGGGATTCTATGGTGAAGTCGCCTTGCGCCTTCGCTTCCTTCCACAGCCATGCGGCACTTTCATTCAAGGACAATATCTTTCTGAAATCGATTGCCTTGAGGTTCTCGCCCATAATCACGTTCGCCGCACACTTCGCGCAGCACAAATCCTTTCTTCAGTCTCATAATCGTCTGTATATTGCTAATAAATATCTTCTCACGGGGCGCAGCCAGTACAGATTGCCGTCGCCCATTAGTGTGACCCGTTCACCATCAATACGGACAATGCGATGCACCACATACCGACAGCCGTCCACCCATGCCAGCACCACGTCGCCTACGTCTATGAGTCCTGGCCCATGCAGGATGACGCTCTCCTTGCCCCCGATGATAAACGGCAGCATGCTGTTGCCATTCACGGGCAACGTCACGCTCACGCCTTCCCTCACCAGTCTGACAGCTTCCTCTATGATCTCATTGTCGGTCATTGCGTAATGGTTTCGTTACACAGTTTCGCCGCCTCTTCGTCGGGCAGACATTCCAGATGCCAAACGGGGATAGAAGATGCCAACGCGTTCTCCGTCTGGTGCAGACCGTCGGCTATGCGCTCATCCCAGCGTTTGCCGCTGATGCTCTCCATCAGAGCCGCATACGCATAGATGCCGTTCAGACGTTCAATCTTATTATATGGTGCCTGACTCAGCAAGACGATACCGCCCAATGGGTAATGCACGCTGCGATAGCAAGGAGTCTTGCCGCTCCAAGGCGAGCCATAGACCGTCGCTGTATCATCCTCGCTGATACGCACCACAGGGTTATCATCGTTTACCAATGCCGTGCCCGCTATATACCGCTGCCACAGACTGGCGTGCGTGCTCTTCCCCGTGCCGCTTGGGCCTAAGAACATATATCCTTTATTCTTATAACTCACCACAGCCGCATGGAACAGCACCGTACCCTTATCAGCCGTCGCCAGGGCGAACATAATCATCAGTGCATTGTCAATAGCCATTTTCTCATGCTTGCCCGTTGTGATGAGTCGTCCCTGACTATAGTCGTCCGAGCAGACGAGCCAGCCTGCCGTTACGCCCCACCAATGAAATTCAAAGACCGCTTCACCTGCAGCCGTATGTCCGCAGATAATCGTCTGTCCCTCATCCTCCTGTCGCATTTCCTCGACATATTCAGGAGCATCACCATTTTCTACGTCTAAGGCAAACACAGTCTCACCGTCAGCACAGGCAAACGGCTCATAGTTGGACATCAGCGTGAATACATCTTCCTCGCCGCTGACGCAGAACCGATGTCCTGCCACCTCATAATATCTTGTTTCCATACTTTAACCTATCTCTTTCATCTGCTTTTGCCAAAGACCAATGCCCTCGATAGATGCGCTTGGGTATCGTCAGGATGAGATAACTCCATAATCTCAGATTCCTCCAGATCATTTCCCTGAAGTTGAACCGCATCATGCGCAGTCCCCGCGTGAGAAATTCCATCCTGCTCTGGAAGAAATTCAGATTCTTTTTGGCATACCATCCGAAGTTGCCTCCAACCATAATCTCGCGCAGCATCCACTCGCCGCGATAACTATCAGCCTCGCATAGCATCAGACTGCTATCGAGATGCAGCACCTTGCCGATCACCCACATCAGCGCCCCTGCCGCATGATGCAGCCCAAATTCCTTCAGCAATCCTGCCACGACACGAAGGTCTTCTGCCGTTGAGTTCTGCAACAGCCAATAATAGTCACAGACATGTCGCAATCCAAGGCCTGAGGCTAAGAAATGCCGCTGCACATGCGCCAACTGCATCACGAGCGCAAACCTGACAGACGGCACACAGAAGCCCTCTTCTACCATAGATGCCGAAAGTATCTCTCGCTTTAACCAC
Organism: uncultured Prevotellaceae bacterium; assembly: GCA_902776545.1. Taxonomy (GTDB): domain Bacteria; phylum Bacteroidota; class Bacteroidia; order Bacteroidales; family Bacteroidaceae; genus Prevotella. The sequence goes on from CACYQO010000146.1 coordinate 4,003, forward strand.
CGCTGCAACCGCCGATTGGTTATCGGATTGAAATTCCCCGATGATGGCCGGAAATGCACCTCCACCACCACGCCGTTCTCATTGGCAGGCAGATGCACATGGTGATAGCTCGGCTTTTCGTGATTGGGCAGCAGTGCTAATACGCTCTCCCGTCCACCTTCCGCCCAGATGTCTATATCCCCGGGCTGTCGCGCATACTTATCTGGATAGAGCCGCGCATTGGCCTGTCCTTTCAGTATCGCCGTCCTGCGTCCTTTCTCGGCAAACTTCCGTGTCAGTCGCGCCGCCTCCTGATACAGCTGTTCATTCAGTCCTCGGATGCTTTCTGCCTCACTGGCCCACTGCATTGCAATCTCCACAGGCGGCTTGCTGCCCTCTGGCAACAAGCATACGCCTTGGTAGCAAATGCCAACAAGCGATTGGCGTACTGCCGTCTGATATAATCGGCGCCATGTCTCTGCGCTTACATCAACAGGAAACTCCTGCGTCAGTCTAAGTGACAGGCGCAGGAGTTTATAGAATTGTTCATCAGTTCGAAGATTCATATATTTCAATTTCCTCACCTTATATGGCATGTCAGATCCATGTTTGCCACAATCATCGTTGTTTAAAGCATTTCGGCTGCAAAATTACAACAATTTCTCGATATATTGCGCGATTTAATGATAAATTATGAACTAAAAGGCTTGAAGAAACAGCGTCCTTGAAATACATCCTAAAGGACAGCAGGAAAGGCAGAACATACTCGATAACTTTATAATCGTATAGGGT
>CACYQO010000147.1 GCA_902776545.1 uncultured Prevotellaceae bacterium
TTACTTCAGCTTGCAACTTATATTAAGAAGATTCCCTATCTGGAACTCAAAGGAGAGTGTCAGAGTGCGTTGGAGGCAAAGGAAATAATGGAGAATGAAATCATCGATGCCGTCTTCATCGACATTAACATGCCCGACCTGAACGGCATGGATTTCGTGCGGTCACTCGCCATCCGCCCCATCATTGTCTTCACCACGGCCTACTCCGAGTATGCCATTGAGGGCTATAAGGTGGATGCTGTGGACTATCTCCTCAAGCCGTTCGGCCTTGACGACTTCCGAAGGGCGGCTGAGAAGGTGAAGAAACAATTTGAACTGGAGGCACGTTCCTATCAGCAGACGATTCCCGCCACGCCAGCTCTTTCTTCAGAACCTGACAACGACGACACGTTGTTCCTGAAGACTGAACATCGGATGGTGCGCATCAGCATCAGCGGAATCAAGTACATTGAAGGGATGAGCGAGTACCTGAAGATTCATCTTGAAGACCAGAAGCCTGTCGTAGTGCTCTATAGCATGAAAAAGCTGGAAGAACGGCTGCCTTCTTATTTCATGCGCATTCACAGATCGTACATCATCAACTTGAAGAAGATACAGGAGGTAAACAAGAACAGGGTGATATTAGACGCGCAGACATATCTGCCCATCGGCGACCTCTACCGCGAACAGTTCACTGACTACCTCCAACAGAGATTCTTAGGGAAATAAGAGTCAGGTGCCCGTTTCCTTTCCTGTTCTGGCAGATAAATCTCTGCCATTCATCACAAATCTATGCAGTTTATCCCAGAAGTTTGATGAAATCTGCTGCCTTTTTGTATCTTTGCAGTTGGATTAACTGAACAAGAAAAGATAATGTACAAGACCCGCTTCCTTCCCAACACACGCATTGATGTGGCAGATGCCCTGCGGGGTATCGCCGTGGCTGGCATCATCCTATATCACTCTGTAGAACACTTCGACGTCTTTACGAAAGAGACCATCCTCCATACGCTGCCCTGCGACCAGACAGTAGCCGATGTGCTGGCATGGCTGCTTTCCGGTAAGATGTACGGCATCTTTGCCATGCTCTTCGGGCTGAGCTTCTTCATCATGAACGACAACCAGCAGCAGAAAGGCCGCTCATTCTCCGGCAGGTTTGCCTGGCGCATGTGCCTGCTCTTTGTATTTGGCATCATCAACGTGGCGTTCTACGATGGTGACATCCTGATGCTCTATGCTTGTTATGGGTTGTTGCTCATCCCTATCAGCTACCTGTCTTCGAAGTGGGTCTGGTGCATCATTGCCCTGCTCGCCATCCAACCCGTGGAACTGTTCTGCCTGCTGAGCGGAACAACGATAGACCACACAAGGCTCTTTGAGATCTATAATCAGACGATAGCCTTGCATGAGCACGGCACGTTCTGGGAGAATGCCGTCAACAACGTGCGCTATGGCTTTGAACTGAACTTACGGTTCAACGTGTTCAGCGGTCGCCTGACGCAACTGCTCTGTCTCTTTATCCTCGGCATGCAGCTGTGCCGCCACCGACTGTTCTACAACGAAGGCAACAACCTGAAGATATGGCACGTCATCCTCTGCGTCTCGGCAGCACTTGTCATCGGTCTGAGCTTCGTCGACTTTGGCGCACTTGATATATGGCTCAAACCGATATACAACCTCTTTATTCTCCTGATGATCGTGTCAGCAGTGGTCTCTGCATGGTATGCCTTTGAGGGAGTGCGACGGGTGCTCCGTCACCTATGCACCTTCGGCCGTATGAGCCTCACCAACTATCTGTTGCAGTCCGTCATCGGCTGTTTCATCTTCTACGGCTACGGTCTGGGATGCTATTACAAGTTGGGCATCACCTATGCTGTCCTTGTCGGTCTGTCGATGGTCATCGTCCAGTATCTCTTCTGCCGCTTATGGTTCAGCAGCCACCAGCGTGGTCCGTTGGAGGGCTTATGGCGGAAACTGACGTGGATTTCGAGTAAGTGAGATTTACTATTATTGAATGCCATTAGGCAACCAGATTAGATTCGTGTTTTGAGATAAGAGATGTCGCAAGATGATAGATATGTGTTGTTACTCACCGGAATAAATACCGTAGGCATCTTTTCCTTGCTGGCTATCCTTTGCCTGCTGTCTCTGGCATCCTTCTGTTCACGGAACCAATCAATCATATTGCAGATTGGGATTAATCAACAATGCCCCCGCGCATCGGCGGCCTGGAGGGCCAACAACCAAATAGCCCAGGGCAACGCCCTGGGTGTTATATGCCGTGTGATGATTCCGCCCCAAAAGGGGCAAAAGCATTTCTCTCCCATCGATAACGCTTTTGCCCTGTCTGGGCGCAGCCTGTTTTGTTCCCTGTTCCCCCAGGGTGTTGCCCTGGGCTGGTAGCTTATTGCCCCTTTCAGGGGCGCATTCGGCAGAACAATTATTGCTGTTGGGCGTTCTAATGTCTGGGGACGCTACACCCGGATTGCGCATTCGTCTGAAAGGGGATTTGTCAAATAATATCTCTGTGTGGTGATAAAAGGACTAAAGAATGTTAACGTCTCGTAGATGTGCGATAAACCCTATATTTTTGCAGCAAAACCTGTAAATATGC
>CACYQO010000148.1 GCA_902776545.1 uncultured Prevotellaceae bacterium
TGTATCCCATTTCTCTGCATGTTGTTCCCATTTTATTCTGTCAGCAGAAGGGGGAATCATGTAGTTTCCGAATCGCTCTGTCAGGAAATCATGTAATCCGGTTGGAACGCGCAAAGAAACCTTTTCAAAAGGACACGGCTCGGTCGTTTCAAACCATGCCCGCTTGTAAAGTCCTCTTTTGTAGATTGCTTTCCCAAGGAAATTACAATAATAGTCTGATTTACAATGACGAAAACGGTAAACCTGCTTGAGGGCATATCTCAGCATCACACTCTTTGGCAGGAACTTGGCAACACCCAGCAACCATTGCCTGACACCTGTCTGGCGACTGTAAGAGCGCATGGACATTCCTTTGACTACAGCACATTTCGCCCAAAAGCATTGCCAAAGCTGTAGTAACTTATTATTCGGACATGTGTGTAAAATGAAAATATCAACGAATATCCCTTGATGTATTCTCCAATTTTTGGTCAGTTCCTCTATATAGGTGGTACCGTTCATCCTCAGTTTAGGCACCGTTACCATACCATTATTCTGTAGTCCATATTCTTGGAGGTAATACTTTTCATGATCACCATCAGATTGGAATAAAGCCCTAAACTTTTCATAATTATCAGGCGTCATGAATATGTCCAGATCATCATCCCAAGGAATAAACCCTTGATGGCGTTTTGCCCCGAGGGCAGAACCGCCCATCAGACAGTAGTCGATGCCGTGCTTGTCGCAGAAGTCGTTGATATAGACGGCAATTTCCAATATCTTATCCTGAAGCCTTACGATGCCGTAGTCATCAGGCAGGTTGTCTCTCATATATTTCATTATCCAGTCAATTTTTTCCTCACGAATGAGGGTAAGTTATAATAAACAAGTCGTTTCCAGTCTCTGAGGGGATTTAGCATGGTCTTGACGGCCACATCGTACCCCTCGTTCCTCACACAGCGAAGAAAAGCCTCGCGCTCCTTGGGCGCGGGACCACCCCCAGAAAAGCGATTCTCGTGTTTTATCACGTCCCAAGACATGGGATATATTGTCAGTCTATCCTTGACGGCATCAAACAAGACACGTCCCTTGGAAGTATTGCACAGGAACATGGATACCCCCTTGAAGCGGTCTATCCGGGGAAGGATTTTTCCTATGGTATGAAAATCACCAATGGTGATATCCGCATTTCTCTCGCCTGTTGCATAAGGGCATCGGTAGCAGATTTCCCTGCTTAACCATTGCTTGCAATAGGCATTGTAATAGGGCACAAGGAGATAGAGGCCTTCTTGCCTGTAGGGTTTTCCCTGTTTCGTGCCGTCATACATAAAATAATGAGATGATGACGCATGCTTCATCTTGTGCCTGAACTCGAAATGCGAGATATGAATTCTCTTTCGGGCTTCAAGGTACTTGATAGACTGGTCGAACTGCTGCTGACTGCCCACGCCGTGACAGGCAAATTCGACGCATATCAAAAGGTCGTACGCTTTTCCCAGATAAGCCTGAAGTCCGGCAGTCTGGCAAGGCGTTGAGCAATAGAGAACTGTTTTACCGCCCTTCAGGTCTTCTTTTATTTGAGAAAAGCTGTTGCCGGTATCACAAAGGAGATACTTTGATTTGTATAAAGGGAGTAACTCGTCCTTTGTGGTTGCCCTCGCTGTTTTAAGCTGCAGGGCTTTATCGAAGGCTGCTCCATAGACGACTCCTCCGCCCTCAATGACATGTTGGGCAAAGACAGAAAACAAGCCTCCACTGGAGCCCTTCTCCTTAGCATCATCATCGATAGCGAATGCTGCGCCACAGAGATCCGGCTTTCCCCTTTTGTCAGGTTTCCTGACCGTTAGAATAGGGCATACTTTTTCACACAGGCCACACGCTATACATATATTACTATCCACGCACACTTGTTCGTACCCGTCCTCATCCTTTTTAAAAGCGATGGCACGGACGGCACAAACCTGCTCGCAGGTCTTGCACGCGCAGCAATTCTTTCCGATAATACTAACCGACATTATTTCTTCAGGGCCTTTTCAGCAAACATCGTAGATGAAACGCCTTCCGTATGTGGCAGGAACACCACTTCACACCCGACAGCAGCCAATTGCTTTTCTATCTCATCATACATGGGCGAGCCTTTCCAATCGTCGCCATGGAAAATGGCATCGAAATGGTACTTCTCCCAAGCAGCAAATTTATCCATGTTTTCTTGAGGCACCACCTGGTCCACATAACGGATAGCAGCAACAATCTCTTTCCGTTGTTCAAATGGGACAACTGGCGTCTTGTGCTTGTATTGCTGCACATTATCGTCGGTAGAAACGCCGACGATCAGGAAGTCACACTGTTCTTTCGCTCTTTTCAGGATGTTGAGATGCCCGACATGGAACATATCATAAACTCCTGTCGTATAGCCAACTTTATATTTCTTCATCTTCTGATTAGTTGTGATG
>CACYQO010000149.1 GCA_902776545.1 uncultured Prevotellaceae bacterium
GAGTCAAAAAAGACCCTGAAGGGCTACTATCCACAGGAACGCTGGCCAGACTACGGCATTCCCGACAAACGATAAAGTGTGATAAGAACCATTTGTAAGGAGCGACACAATTGCCGCTCCTTTTTGGTTTGGTCGCGATGTTTCTAAATTTGAAATTATGTAAATTACAACTCTGCGAAAATTCGTCGCAAAATTGGCGCAAAAGCAAAATGCAGAAACGCTAAAATGCCGATAAATACAGGGGTTCTAGGCAATTAGACAACTTGCTTGTGGTTCTTGCCTTGCAAGCGTCCTGCGGTCGAGCGCTGAATGTCGTGGGTTCGAGTCCCACCGGGCAAACCATGCTTAGTCGAGATCATTGACAGTTCAGAAGATAGACGCTACCAATGAATATAGGTAGCTGCCGAAGCTGATGAGTGCCCATATCATCACGGCAGAAGCAGGATGATGAGGACGATGGCTGACTGCCAGGCCCGTTGGTTAACCTGCTTGATGACGGCTTCGTCGCCGTCAACGAAGCCCTGTATCATCTGCATGTTCTGGATGTTTGCACGGTGGAAGATGTCGATGATGTCGCCGAGAAAGAAGGGTATCATACCCAGCAGAACGTCTCGGAGGGCGTTATTCAGGACTGCCAATGTTAGAGGAATGCTCTTGATAACCCTCGACGAGAAATAGACGAACGGCACGACGCAGATCAGGGCTATGGCATCACCCCAGCCGGGAATGGCTCCGATGAGTGCATCCAGATAGTATCGGTCCATATAGCGGGATAGGCTCTGCATCGTCTGATAGGCCTTGTTATCCATCAGACGTTGGCGTCGTTGGCTTTGTCTTCGTTTTTCGTCCTTCATGTCTGATGATTTCCTTTTAAAAGTTTCTATCTGTTAGACGTAAAATGGATGGAAAAATACACGAGAACAATCTGAGCCAAGAGAATCAGAGGAAGACCATACTTGAACTTCTTGTGCATCGTCTTATGATGCCAAATCTTCATTCCAAGCAAAGCTCCGATGCTGCCTCCGATGACAGCAAGTGTCAGCAAGGTGGCTTCCGATATGCGCCAGCTTCCTTGCTTCGCCTTCCACTTATCAATACCATAGACAACAAAGGTCAGGGTATTGACAGCTATCAGATAATATAGTAATACGTTGTTAGTCATTTATACGCATAATACCTAAATACACTTAATTTTATTTGCAAAGATAGTGATAATCACGGAATTTTCGCTAAATTTGCACCAAGAATTAGCATTGTTTATCAAGTTACCCGACAAAAACTGACCGCATGAGCCAGCCGCAGACGGAGAGCTATACGGCAGCAAAAGGCGGTATTATCACGGGTGAGAATATCTGTATCGATGGTGGCATGACCCGCCAGATGATCTATTATGGCGATAACGGTTGGAAGTTGGAGGCTACGAATACTCAATAAATAGAAACACATTATATCAGATAGGATTATGATTAGACTCAATAACGACATTGAAATTCCGCAGATAGGCGTCGGCACTTGGACGCTACGTGGAGAGACTGCCCGACAGACGGCACAAATGTATGAGAACGAAGCTGAAGTGGGACAAGGCATCCTTGACAGCGGAATACCGAGACAAGAGATCTTCGTCACAACCAAGGTCTCCACTAGCATCATGCGCAATGGTAGCGAAGCCGTCAGGAATTCTATCGATGGGAGTCTGGCTAAACTGAAGACCGACTACATCGACTTGTTGCTGATACACTGGCCGGTGAAAGACTGCGTGAGAGATACCTGGCAGGTCATGGAGAACTACGTAAGACAGGGCAAGGTAAAGTCCATTGGCGTGAGCAACTTCAACCGTCATCATCTGGATGATCTGCTTTCGTATGCCGAAATCCGACCTGTCATCAACCAGATTGAGGTGCATCCCTTCATGACGCAGGAGGAGAACATTGCTTATAACCGTCAACTGGGCATTCAGGTAGAGGCATGGGGACCATTCGGACAGGGTGACATCGACGTGGTGGGACATCCGCTACTCCAGTCGCTGGCCGCGAAATACCAGAAGACCGCCTCGCAAATTGTGCTCCGCTGGATTGTACAGCGAGGGCTGATAACGATTCCAAGAGCCAAGCCCAACCACTTTGCAGAGAATCTGGAAATCATGATGTTCTCGTTGTCTGACGAAGATATGCAAGCCATCAGTGCCCTGAATCAGAATCTGCGCTCGAACGTTCTTAACGACCCTGAAAAATTTCCATGGTAATTTATTCAAGGCAAGGAAAAGGTCGGATGAAATCCAACCTTATCTGCGGCCCCAGAAGTGACTGTTTCTGAATCCCCCAGATAGTCGAAGAATTTATCCGGCCAGTAGTTCATAATCAGTTCGTCTGGGAAGTCAGTTTCTGCGAGAAGCGGATAAAGACGCTCGTAGTCGGCAATCTGGAATGAGATGTGGGCATCTCTTCATGTCTGTAGTTTGTTATAATCCGATTTTATTAAACTATGTTTGCAAATATACGGATTTTGCGGGAAAATAACTAAATTTGCACCGTAATTATAGAATAGTTTATGATAGAATGAGACATAAGGGAATCATCTGCGGCATATTGGCTGCTGGCCATCATGCTGATGGTGTTTGACGAATCACTCACCTTCAGACTTGCTGTTGGAAATCATAGAAATTATTGTTCCATTCCACATGAGAATGCATGTATCTTGTCACCCATCACATGATGCAAGGTGGCAAACACAGCGTCTCCCGTGCAATGGCTGGTGTAGAACTGTGTCTGGGGATAGGCATCCGTCAATCTGAAGGCCAGTTCTGAGAGTTTGTCTTCGCTCTCATGATTGTCGAGCAGATGGAATCCTCCCACGACGGTATTCACGGGGAAAGGACATGCTGCAAGGATGTTCTCCAAACCGCTATGGGCACATCCTGTAAAGAGCAGCCCGCCCGTATATAGCGCCAGCTCATGACGGAAATCGTCGAACACGTAGCTGCCATCTGAGTTCTCCACGAACAGGTGCAGATTACCCTCCGGCATCGGATGGATCTGAGGTATGTGCGCCAAGATAAAGATGTCATTGCTGATGCTTTCACTTTGTTCAATCGTCAGCAATCGCTCTGACGGAATCTCCGGCCATTCAGTCGTGATGCTATGCAGGTATCGACGCTTAGAATAGAATTTCTCTTTGAGAGCATCGGGCGACACTATAACTTTTGCCTTGTCATTAATCTCCATGAAATGTTTCAAGCCACCTGCATGGTCGCTGTGTCCGTGGGAGATAAACACATAGTCCACCGTACTGAGGTCTATACCCATCTTCTCTGCATTACGGATAAAGACATCACTTGCTCCTGTGTCAAGCAGAATCCTATGATGCTCCGTCTCTAACAGGATAGACAGGCCATGCTCCGTTTGGAGCAGGTCGTTACAAGTGCGGTTATCAGATATTACAGTCCACTTCATACTTCAACTTCACAAATACTATTAATTTCTGATGGCAAAGGTACTCATATTTCCCCGTTTTTTCGTATCTTTGCAGCCATATTTAACAATTATATGAAAGAATTACTCTTTGTCTGCATTGGCAGCTTCTTTGGCGGTGGCGCACGCTATCTGGTCGGTAAAGCTGTTCAGTCGTGGGTTGCTGTTTCGTTTCCTTGGGGGACGATGGCTGTCAATGTCCTTGGCTGTTTCCTGATAGGCTTACTGTCTGGACTATCACTTGGAGGACAGATTTCACCAACTACCAGGCTGGTACTAGTTACTGGCTTTTGTGGTGGCTTCACTACGTTCTCAACGTTTATGAACGAGAATCTGCTGTTAGGCCGTGACGGAGCAATGC
>CACYQO010000150.1 GCA_902776545.1 uncultured Prevotellaceae bacterium
ACGTTCCGCCGAATTTCATTACTTTCATATTTCTATGCAATTTATCTTACCGCCGGTACCCCTGCTACAATGGGGGACTTCTCCAACGGCGGTGCAAAGGTAGCGCATTTTTTCCAAACAACCATCATTTTTCTCAAAATTTCTTTGTACCTTTGCCAAAAATTGAGATATGACGAACGAATATCAGATAAGAGTAGTGCCGGAAGTGGCAGCGCAGGAAGACAGACTGAAAGGTTGGCTGGCAGATGAATATGGGTTCGATGTACGGACGATTCAGGGCGTTCGGATCCTGAAACGAAGCATCGATGCCCGCCAACGTCAGATATATGTGAATCTGAAAGTGAGGGTGTATGTGAATGAGCAATGGAGGGGCGTCCTCAGGTGATTGTGGTTGGAGCTGGTCCTGGTGGTCTGTTTGCAGCGTTGCGACTGATTGAGCTCGGATTGCGTCCTATCGTTCTGGAAAGAGGTAAAGATGTGCATGAACGGAAGAAAGATCTGGCGAATATCACCAAGACGCAGAAGGTGGATGCTGAGAGCAACTACTGTTTTGGCGAGGGTGGGGCTGGTGCCTATTCGGATGGTAAGCTCTATACACGTAGTAAAAAACGTGGTAATACGGATAAAATCCTGAATGTGTTCTGTCAGCATGGTGCCTCAACGGCTATTTTGGCTGATGCCCACCCACATATCGGCACAGATCGCTTGCCTAAGGTGATTGAGGCGATGCGAAATACTATTATTAATAGTGGTGGCGAAGTACATTTCAAGACCAAGATGACGCAATTGATTCTTGATGGCGACAAGGTGGTGGGCTGCGTGGCTGATAAGGAGTATCGTGGTCCTGTGATTCTGGCTACAGGTCATTCTGCACGTGATGTCTATCGCTATCTGGCTGAGGCAAAGGTTGAGATCGAGGCCAAGGGAATTGCTGTTGGTGTGAGATTGGAACATCCCTCGCATCTGATTGATCAGATTCAATATCACTCTAAACAAGGTCGGGGCAAATATCTGCCTGCTGCAGAGTATTCGATGGTGACTCAGGTTGACGGGCGAGGAGTCTATTCCTTCTGTATGTGCCCTGGTGGTTTTGTGATTCCTGCGGCAACCGATAAGGAACAGATTGTGGTGAACGGCATGAGTCCTGCCAGTAGGGGAACTGCCTGGAGTAATTCTGGTATGGTGGTTGAAGTAAGACCAGAGGACTTGGACAATGTGAAAAATGAAAATTGTAATAATGTAAGCCCAGAACTTAAGGTTATGGCGTTTCAGGAGGATTTGGAGCGACTTTGTTGGCAACAGGGAAATATGAAGCAGACGGCTCCTGCCCAACGGATGGTGGATTTCGTGAGTGGTAAACTTAGCTATGATTTGCCCAAGTCCTCCTATGCTCCGGGATTGGTCTCCAGTCCTCTGCATTTCTGGTTGCCGAAAATGATTTCTAAACGTTTGCAGGAGGGCTTTAAGGTTTTTGGGCGTCAGGCACATGGCTTTCTGACTAATGAGGCTGTTCTGATTGCTGTTGAGACAAGAACTAGTAGTCCGGTAAGAATCGTCAGGGATCGTGAGACATTGCAACATGTTCGTATTCAGGGGCTTTTCCCGTGTGGTGAAGGGGCTGGTTATGCTGGTGGTATCGTGTCGGCTGGTGTTGATGGGGAGCGATGTGCGGAAGCATGCGCTCGCATGATGTCATCTCGATGTCATCTCGACCGAACGGAGTGAGTGGAGAGATCTCTCGACTTCGCTCGAGATGACATAGTAATTGAAGATGACATAATAATAAAAAAAGAGTGAAAAAGATTTGGAACTTCCAAATCTTTTTTGTATCTTTGTGGCATCAATGTTTAACTACTAAAAATGGGAGCACTATGAATAGAGAAGAACAATTCGTGATAACCATCAGCCGCCAGTTTGGTACAGGCGGACATGAGATTGGAGCTGAGTTGGCACGCCGCCTCGATGTCAAACTGCTCGATAAGCAAATCCTGAATGAAGTCGCCAAGCGGATCCCTGTTGTTGAGGATGCCATGGAGCGTATTGCTGCACGTAACCCCTTATGGCGAGACGATTTCACAAATTTCTATCGTACCTATATGAATAAGGCAGAGTATGACGGTCAGGAGCATGACGAAACCTCACGTGCGCTGTTTGAGGCACAGGCTATCGCTATCCGAAAGATTGCAGAGCAGGAGTCGTGTGTGTTGATTGGTCGCTGTGGCTTCCACATCTTTGAGGATCATCCCAATGCCTTGAAAATCTTCATCCATTCTTCGGATGACTGTCGTAAACGCAGAATCGCTGAGAAGTATGGTCTTGATCTTCGTGATGCGGCTGCGATGGTGGTGGACAATGATTATAGTCGAGAGTTATATACCAAGACTTTCACGGGTAAGGACTGGACGGATGCCCGTAACTATGATATTTCTCTCGATGTGCGTCAGTTCGGCATCAACGGCGCTGTGGATTTCATCATGAAGTGCATAGAATGACAAAGAAATGATGAATAATGAAAATTTGAGGAAATAATTTGTGTATATACCGATTTTTTAGTACCTTTGCACGCTGAAATTTCACAAGTTAGTAATTACTAAAAAATCGGTATAATGAATATTTCCTACAAATGGGAGGTTGACGCATTGGAAGAAGTGCAAAGTATTAAGGGTGGTCTGAAGGGCCTCTATGTGGGTAAGGTGCTTACCTGTGAGGCTCATCCCAACAGTGATCACCTGCATGTAACAACAGTTGACTTAGGCAAGGGAGAGCCTTCACAGATCGTGTGTGGCGCTCCGAATGTAGCTGCGGGACAGAAGGTCATTGTGGCTGATCTGGGTTGTGTGCTTTATGACGGCGACAAGGAGTTTGTCATTAAGAAGTCTAAATTGCGTGGCGTAGAGTCAAATGGTATGATCTGTGCAGAAGATGAAATCGGCATTGGCAACGACCATTCCGGTATCATCGTTTTACCAGATGACGCTGTCGTGGGAACCCCTGCTGCGGAGTATTATCATCTGGAGAGCGACTGGCT
>CACYQO010000151.1 GCA_902776545.1 uncultured Prevotellaceae bacterium
GCGTATCTGGTTGCTCTTGATGTTGTTGTATATCCTGGTCAGTACGCCCAAAGGCAGAATCTCTGCCAGCATCCATGCTGGAGGATATGGGTCGGAATAGGTGTTACGGAAATGTTCTATGAAGTCCTCGCGCGACTTGGCAAGTTCGGCATTAATGAGTTGTTTTGTTTTGACAAAGGTGTTGGCATCATAGAAACAAGTCGGGTCGGTCATCCAGAAAGGATTGCCTGTCTCGCGGCTTGTGATGTTGACGATGGCACTGCGCACGGCGACCTCTATCTTTTCTATCTCGTTGAACATCAGCAGTCGCAGATGCCTGTCGAAACGATACATGTCCAGAGCCTGATTGAAGGCGGCTCCGGGCTTGAACACATGATTCTCCTTCGGTGTGGTCAAGAGGGGATAAAGGTATGCACTGAATCTATAGTAGCCGATGTGGCGGAGGTAATTCTCCGTCCGTGTGACGTTCTCGACGTGGAGACCGCGCGACTGTAGCAATGCCGTCAACTGGGCGGGCGATGTGTAAGTTTTTGAATAATGTGCCATAAGAAAATAAAACGACCCGCCGATTTAAGCATTGTGAAGAGGCTTGGCGGGTTCTCGTGGGTGCAAAGGTAATGCTTTATATTGAATCGACCAAATTTTTTTATGGGAAATTGTTTTTTGAGCGTCGATTTTGTTACTTTTTTGAAAGTTAGACATAAAACGAATGGGTCACATCTTCTTATATATGCTAAATGGAAGATTCTTGTTGATGATGGCAAGGGCGTGCCAGCGCTTGGTGACGTATGCCTTGGATTTTTGCTTGCGGATGGCAGCGATGATTTGACTGGCGACTTTTTCGACAGTCTCTGGCATCTGTTCAATGGTTTTCAAGTTCTGATGCAGGTATTCAGCCAGACAAAACAGCGTATTACCCTTAGAAATGGTCTTTGTACGTATTTTACCAGCAAAGTCGTACAAGCCACCGAAGAGATAGGCATGAATCTGCTGCAGGGCTTTCACCTTACCCACATCTTTGTCTGCAACAAGGTTGCTTTCCCAAAGGGTGTAGGCCTTCTTGCGACTCTGACCGTCGATGGTGTTGTCGCTATAGGTAAACCAGTCAAGGAAATCCATAGCGCGCTGATTATTAGTATATTTCGCCAACAGTCTTATGCCCTCTGCATCTAATACGTCCGTGTCGTATAGCTTGCCGTCAGCAGCACGCAGTTTCAGTTGGTTAGTGCCACTAACCAACTCGTTTCCTTCCTTACGCAGTTTTGTCTTCAGATATTTCCAGTAGTTGCGGTTCTTCTTATAGTCAAATTGGTCGTTGATAGCTCCGACAACATCCTGCACAGAGAACCACCACTTGGCATTCTCTTCATCCCAAATGGCTCTGACCTCATGGTCCTTATAGAATCTAAATGATATTTTGCTCATAATTCATTAAATGTCTATTCCCAACATCTGCTGAATCTCATTCAGCGTCTGGTCGATCTTGGCATCGAGGGCGGTGCGCTTTTCGTGATACTGACGGAGCAGTTCTTCAGGACGCAATACCTCTTCCTTGGGGAACTTGCATTGGTCGAAGTTCAGGCCAAGGTCCAGCAACTCTTGTGCAGAGAAACAACGTGACTTCTCGTCGCCACTCTCAGCATCTACGAACGCGATTGTTCCACCACTCCACCATAGGTTTACAATGATTTCTGTAACACTGTAACGCCGTAACGCCGTAACACCGTAACATTTAGTGGTTTTCGAATAGGGGAAATAATCATATTAATTTTATATTATATATATAATTATAATTATATATATAATATAATTATTATACCCTTTGTTTTTCCTAAATTCGCAGATAGCAGATGTTACGGCGTTACGGTGTTACGGCGTTAGACAGCGAGAATTGGCGAGAATACTGCAATCTCCCTCAAAGATTAGTTCAATCCAAGAGATTGCAGTATTCTCCGTGGCGGCGCGCAAGGAGCGGCTGAAATATACGCATGCGAGGGCGGGAATGGGAAATGTTAAAATCGAAAATAATAAAAAATAAATGGAGGAAAGTATTGTTTTGCATTGTATTATTTAGTAACTTTGCACTTGTAAACAAGTTCAGGTGCGAGTAAGGGCTTCGGCATCTTACTTGTCCAGAAATCAGGAGGTAAGAAAAGCGCGCGTTCAGACCTCCCCTAACCCCTCCTAACTTAGGAGGGGTATGAAAGGCGGGAATCGGCCACCCGGTGTAGTTGGCCGAACAAGTCTGATACCATGAAAAACAACAAGAAGTATGGCGAAGATTATCTATGAAGTGTACCAGAACCAGAACGAGCACAATGCTGCTTTCGGCAAGTGGTACGGCCGAGTAAAGTATCTGGAGAGTTTGAACACCCGTAAGCTGT
>CACYQO010000152.1 GCA_902776545.1 uncultured Prevotellaceae bacterium
CAGCATCGCCGCGTCCCAGCACCGTCACACTACCGCCGCGTTCAGTCTCAATCGATGGTATCTTTCCTAAGGCATCGCTTACGGTTCCGGCTTTCTCCAGAATGGTTCCTGCCACAGTGGTACGCATGGCATCACCTTTGGCATGCGTCTTGGGCAACTGGCCTTTTACTACGACTTCCTTCAGCAGTTGGGTGTCCTCCTTCATCTGGATTGTCAGAGCGTTGCCAGCCTTTATATATAAGGTCTGGTAGCCCACGCTGGTCACCTTGAAGAGACCATCGTTCACGTCTGTCACAATCTTAAACACGCCCATATCGTCAGTCATCGCACCCTGTACGAAAGCAGAATCTGGCAGCGACAGCAGCACCACGTTCACATAGGGCATCGGCTCGCCCTTCTCATCCAATACTCGTCCGCCAAAGTCTTGTGTCTCAGCGAAACTCATCATTGTCATCATCATAGCAGTCATCAGAACTGCTAGTCTTACGTTAATTCTTTTCATCTTTTCAAATTTATATTTTTCTTATTTTTTATTCTTTATATCCCCGCCGCCCAAGAAACACCGAGTTTCGCGGTTTTCGACCGCAAAGATATGACATACTATTTGATTCTCCTAATTTCTGGGATATACGGTGTAAAAATGTGACGAATGGCTAATTGCTACTCATTCTCTGACGCTCTGCCTGTCCGGCACCAGTGCCCTTATACTTGCTCTTCGAGGCGTTGAATGATGTTCAAGTTGTGGTTGCTGCGCATAGCGCTCTCCTTAACCTGATAACCACCACAGCTCATGCGCATGTCCTGAACACTACGCTGCAGCACGTCGTTGAGGCTGACACGAAGACAAAGAGCATCATTCTTCAACCAACACTTTTGAACTACAACCCCAAGAAGATATGATGCCGACTCCATGTGGAAGTTGATGACATCACCTTTAGTCATGATGTTCATGTTAGCCTCCAGTTGCCAGCGGTGTGGCAGACGGAAAGCATTGTTCAGGTCGATGAAGAAGATGGGCTTCGTGTAGGTCTCCTTTACCTTACCTGTTTCTGAGCGTGGATCGTCAAACTCCATCGTGTTCCAGAACTTCTGTCCACCAACAGTCCAGTTGGGGCTCCAGATACCGAAAGTGGGATTGGCAGAGAGGAAGATGGCGAGGTTGCGCACAGGGTCTTTCAGATTCACGCGCTTCATCATAATCATGCCCTCATTGCCATAAGCGTAAGGCAGTTGCGACAGCGTATTATCGCGACGCTCGTATGCTGCAAAGAGGTTCAGCCACTTATAGCGGGCATTGAGGCTCACCTCCTGCATCGTGGCATTCTTCAGCGTAGGATCGCCCTGAGTCAGCGTGTAGGAGTTGATATAGGTGATACGATCGCTCAAACTGTTATAGTCAGGACGGATGGTCTTGAAACTGTAGGCTACTGAAGTCTGCACGGGTCCGAACTGTCTTGCCCACGACAGACTGGGGAAGAATTCGTTCTGATAACGCGTCATATTGTTGGCAGCATCGAGATGATCAGTATAGTCGAAACCCACATGCTCATAACGTAAACCAGCACTGAAGTTACCCACCTTCTCCAGGTTGAAGTTGTAGGCTACGAAGGCTGCGATATTATTTTCCTTCACCTTCGAATCAGAAGCAGGCAAGGGATAGTTGGTGATGGAAGAACTGTTGTTGCGAGTCACAAACGAGAGCTCCGTTCCTGCCTCCAGTTGTCCTTTCCAGACGGGATAGGTCAGCACCAGTTTTGTAGCCCGTTAGTCTTGTCCGTCAGGAAATCCATGTTCAGGTCAATGCCCATTTTGCCTACCTTACCATTGTAATATGCATTGCCCTCCCAATTATAGAAGGTGTGGCGATGCTCGTCTTGAGTAGAATAATTGTGTTCCTTCTCCTGGAGGGGCTGGCGCTCGATGTCCGTCTCCACCATCAGGTCTGTGGTGGCGTTGAAGCGGTCGTTGCGTTGGATTCTGGCACCAACAGAATGATTTTCTGCTATCTGCCAGTTGACCCCAAGGTTATAGTCAAGCCCATTGTTCTTATAATGGTTCCTGGAATGAGTTTCCTGCATGATGCTCAAAACGCCCCTATCAGTAGGCAGGTAGTTTGACTGCTCATCGTTTCTTAGGCTATTTAGGTCCCATTTCCAGTAGTTCAACATTCCAAACAGGTCGAGGTTGTTATGGCGGTAGCGCAGGTTCAATTGAGCACTAGGGTCGCTCTCGCCAAACCTCAGATCCTGATTAAAACCAGTATTCAAGTCCGCGGCGGATAGTCTTGATTCTTACGACTGATGATATCGTAGCATCGTATTGCGCACCAGGATTGGTAATCACCTCCACACTTGCAATCTCCTCCGAACGCAGCCGCTTCAGTTCTTCCTTGTCGTGCATCTTGCGTCCGTTAATATAAAAGATAGGTGTACCCTTGCCCAGCACCTCCAGTTCGTCACCCTTGGCTGTCATACCTGGCACCTTTGCCAGCATTTCCTTTGCCGTTCCTGATTGTGAGAGGATGGTGCCCTGAATGGTGGTCACCATCGAGTTGCCCGTCAATTTCGTCTTCGGCATCTGTCCTTTTACGATAATCTCACTCAGCATCGGCTGGTCTTCTTCCATCTGAATGGTACCTACGTTTGTACCTTTTACATCCACGTATTGCGTACGATAGCCGATAAACGAAAGACGCAAGATGCAACACGCATCCGTTGTCTGAATCATAAACGCTCCATTCTCGTCGCTCGTAGCACCCTGGATGTAAGTAGAGTCTGCCGAGAGCAGCGTCACGCTTACAAATGGTAGTGGTTCACCATTCTGGTCTATTACTCGTCCACCTACGTCCTGAGTTTCAGCCTGAGCTGTCAGGCTCATCATCATTGCGGCCATTAAAGCCACCATTTTCATACTAAACTTTTTCATATCTCTGCAATTTTGAATAATTTGCCAGTTTGACGATGCAGAGATATGCTAAAGTTGCGACTTAGCTCCAATATGTGACGAATGGTACGATTCTGTGACGAATGGTATTATTTGCTGCGAATAATATGTCCTTCTTCAACCTAAAGGTCGAAGTGTGGCGTTGCATTCCTGTATGGCTGCGAAGAGGGCGATGCAGGCAATCACCCATGCAACAGGGATGAAGTATGACTGTCCAATTGCCATCACGCCGATAAAGAGCAAGAGACCTGTTAATTTGTTGGTTTTGGTGTGTAAGTATTCAATCCTATGTCTTACCACATACGAGCAGATGGCATTGACCATTTTCACCAGCGCTATAAGCCCTATTATCATCCACAGCGTAGCAGGTAAATTCAGCCACGGGAACAACTTATATCCTACTGCCAAAACAAATACGAAGTCTGCCAAGTTATCCAATCTGGCCCCAAACTTACTTTTCACGCCCCATCGCCTTGCCAGAAAACCGTCGAGCATGTCAGTTATTCCAGCTATCAGGTAAAGCCCCCAGAAGGTCAAAGTCATTGCATCCACCATGAGCAAAGGCAGACACAATGCAATTCGCGATGCTGATAGGATATTGGGAATATGCTTCATTGTTTTTTTAGGCCAGGATAATAGCACCATGCGATAAAAGCAGGAATGACGGATGAAATAAATTGCAGCCATCTGAAATCCTGAACACAAGCCCACCCTCCTGCTAAGGCACGAAGGCTGTAGAGAACGATGATAACGATAATGGCCGTACGAGTCAATGGGAGCCTTCGGATGTCGCCAGTGGCTGAGAGGGCATAGAGTCCTGCCAGAGCAAAGGCGAGGGCGAGGCCGATGGTCAGAGCATAAAGCATCCAAACATTACCAAACACTATGTTATGCATCACGTCTTTGATGCCGTAAGCGTCGAAGGCTTCATCTAAAGCAAAGAGACAGCCGAGATGGCCTATAGCAATAATGAAATGGAGCACAGCTCCGAGTCGTAATCTTTTCATTGTTTATTGTTTAAGTAATTGTTTCGCAATATCAGAAATCCGTGATTGCGAAGAAGGGTAGGTAATGAAAACAGCGATTGGCAGCTGCTTGCCATTATCCAATATGATAATACCCACATCGCAGATGCCTGAAGGTTGACCTGATGGCAATGGGTATCCTGTGCCTGTCTTGTGTATGATTCTTGCAGAAGAAGGGACCGCAGCAGAAAGACGGTTGTCACCCGTTTGACACTCCTCCATCAGTTTCCAGATGTAGCGGAGTGGCTCGTTGTCATTGTGATGTGCGATAAACCAATCGAGGAGGGCAACCATCGCCTGAGGCGTACACCAGTTCTTATTACTATCTGTAGGACGTTCATGCATCTGCTTCTCTGTCTTCTGGATACGGATGCTGTTGAATCCAAGTTTTCGGATGTATTTTTCTACTTTTCTCGGATTTCCGCATCGTTCGAAGAGAATATCGCAGGCGTTGTTGTCACTCTGTTGAAGCGAGAGAGTCAGCAATTCTGCGTACGTAAAAGACCTTTCTCCTTCAAAAGTATTCAGCATTGGCGACCATGTATCTTGCATCAGT
>CACYQO010000153.1 GCA_902776545.1 uncultured Prevotellaceae bacterium
CTCCTCGAAGGTCTCAAGCTCCTCCTCAGGGATAGGACGACGCTCCACCTTCATACCCAGGTCCTCAGCCACCTGCATCAGGCTCTTGTTGGTGATAGAGGGCAGGATAGAGGTTGACTCCGGGGTGATATAGGTGTTGTTCTTGATACCGAAGAAGTTGGCAGCACCACACTCGTCGATATACTTCTTCTCCTTGGCATCGAGATAGAACTCACAAGCGTAACCCTTCTCGTGAGCCAGGTTGTTGGCAAAGAGGGAAGCGGCGTAGTTACCACCCACCTTATATTTACCTGTGCCGAGAGGGGCACTGCGGTCGTAGTCGCGAACGATCACGTAAGGATTGCTGGAGAAACCACCCTTGAAGTATGGACCTACTGGGGTGACGAAGATCAGGAAGCAGTATTCCTTAGAGGGATGAACGCCCACCTGGGCACTGGTTCCGATGAGCAGCGGACGGATATAGAGTGTAGCACCACTCTCGTAAGTGGGAATCCACTCCTGGTTGAGACGGACCACCTTCTTGACCATCTCTGTAAACAGCTCAGTGCTTACCTCTGGCATCATAATGCCACGACAGGTTGACTGCAGGCGCTTGGCATTCTCATCAACACGGAAGATGCGCACCTTGCCGTCAGGACAACGATACGCCTTCAGGCCCTCGAATGCCTCCTGACCATAGTGCAGACAGGTGGCTGCCATGTGCAGGTTCAGATAC
This sequence comes from uncultured Prevotellaceae bacterium, assembly GCA_902776545.1. GTDB lineage: Bacteria > Bacteroidota > Bacteroidia > Bacteroidales > Bacteroidaceae > Prevotella. Next base: position 716 of record CACYQO010000153.1, read on the forward strand.
TCATCGGAGCAAACCTCGATTTCGCCCCATTTCCCGTCGCGATAGTAGCAACGTACATTGTAGTCGGTCTTCATGTAGCCAAATGAGAGGCTACCCCAATCTACACATTAAATAGTAAATATGCAACAAAAAAGCGGATAAAAGTGATGAAATGACAGTTTTTGGGACGAATGAATCAATCCTGGGCGAGGATTTTCTTGATTTCCTCGTCCGTTTTAGTCAATTTGTCCTTGCAGAGCTTGATTAACTCCTGCGCACGTTTCAGCTGTTCCGCCATCTGGTCGATGTCGAGTTCGTCGTTCTCCATCTTGCGCACAATAGCTTGCAGTTCCGCATAAGCAACTTCATATTTGATTTCCTTACTCATATTGTTACTTTTTTACTTTCTTACCTTTTTACCTTTTTACCTTTTTACCTTTGAAATAATGCTTCCTTTTTCTAATCGTGTCACAATCTCATCACCTTGATGCAGTTGTTGAGGGTCTCGTACAGCCTTGCCGTTGAAGAGGGTGATGCTATAGCCGCGCTTCAAGAGCAGCTGAGGGTCGAGGCTCTTCACTTTTTCTTCTAAGATTTCTATGCGATGACGCTCACTGATGAGTCGTCGCTCTATCAACATGGGAATCTTCTGTCTGATGGCGTCAAGACGGGCTTCCTGACGGGTCTTCACGATGGAGAAAAGACGGGGAATTGCTTCTGAGACAGTTGAGAGCTGGACTTGGAGCGTTGAGAGCTTCTGTTGAACAGAACGGGTGATGCTGTTTTGGCAATTGTTGATGGCATCAAGTACATGTTTCAGATGATCGATGAGCAGGGCTGCTGCAGCAGTCGGCGTTTTCACCCGCATGTGACTCACCATGTCGAGGATGCTCTCGTCGCGGTCATGGCCGATACCAGTGATAATAGGTAATGGGAAGTTGGCGACATTCTCCGCTAAGGTCAAAGTGTCGAAACCAGACATATCACTCGTGGCACCTCCGCCTCGGATGATCACCACACAGTCGAAATCCTCGCAGACAGCATTGATGTGGTTGAGCGCCTGAATGATACTTTGCTCCACACCTTCACCCTGCATCGTTGCAGGGAAAAGCCATGTCTGGAACTGAAGCCCATAGGGGTTGTCCGCGAGTTGGTTGCAGAAGTCGCCATAGCCTGCTGCCGTCTCGCTGGAGATCACGGCAATGCGCTGACAGAAGAGTGGGAGCGACAGCTCCTTCTGGAGATCGAACACGCCCTCTTCCATCAACTGGCGGATAATCTCCTGACGTTTGCGGGCCATGTCACCTAAAGTGTAGGTCGGGTCGATATCCGTGACGATCCAGGAGAAACCGAAGGCCTCATGAAACTGGGGATAGACCTTCAGTAGCACTTTCATGCCTGCAACCAGACGTTGCCCGGTGGTTCGTTCGAAGTAGGGGCGCACAAGCGTCCATTTGGATGACCAGCATTTGGCTGGGGCTTTGGCGATGGGCGTAGCGGTCTTTTCGTCTTTCTCAATCAGTTCCATATAACAATGGCCCTTTGACTCGCGACATTCCGACAACTCAGCCTCTACCCAATATTCATGGGGCATCTCGCACTCAATCGTCTCTCTTACCAGTCTATTGAGCTCGAATAAGGTCAGTCTCTCCTCACTTTTCACGATCCAGTCTTCCTATCATATAAGCCCGCCAGAAGTTTGGCATGCCATAACCATAGATATTATCAGGCTTCTCATACCCGTTGCTGGTCTGGCGTACCAGTCTGATGATCTCTAATGCCGTCTTTTGCGGGAATGCCTGCCACAGACAGGCTACGAGTCCTGCCACGATGGGAGCAGAGAACGAGGTGCCCATGTCTCTGACGATAGTGCCTCTGCCCGAGAACAGTGCCGTCGGACTGCCCAGGGCCATCACATCAGGCTTCACGCGTCCGTCTTGTGTAGGTCCCACGCCACTGAATGGTGCGTTTTTCCTTTCTGTGTTCAAGGCGCCCACAGTCAGTATGTCATCAGCATCGGCAGGGAAGGTAATTTTCTTCCAGGGACCCATGCCAGAGTTACCGGCGGAGTTTACGAGGATGATCCCTTTCTTGGCCAGCATCGAGGCGGTATGTGAGATCAGGGCCGTATGGCCGTCGAGGTCATGCTGATGATAGTAGTTGGGCAGGCTGTCGTACTCGTTATAGCCCAGGCTGGAACTGATGATATCCACCCCTGCAGAGTCGGCAAACTCGGCGGCCATCGCCCAATAATCCTCTTCCACAGGCTGTTCCGTCTGCTGAGCGGGCTTCTGGGGCTGTACCTACTAGCACTTCCGGCTCGTTGGCAGCCATTGCTGAAAGCACCTTCGTGCCATGATCCGTCTCTTGATAGAAGAATTTGCTTTGCGGATACACGAAATCTTTGGTGCCTATGATGTTGGCATGCTGGATAGCAGGAATCACGTTGCAGTTCTGGAAGCCGCCGTCGAGTACGGCAATGGTCATCCCCCTGCCTTTATGTCCGATATTATGAAGACGCTGTCCGAGCAGCATCTCTATCTGCTCCTTGCCGTTGCCGTAGGGCTCAGCCTTCACACTGTCCCACGGGTTGAAGGTGTTGTGAGCCTTCGTCTGTATCAGGCGTGAGATGCTGTCAGGGGAGATCCATACCTTCTCTGCCTTCCTCACGCAGTCGAGGGCTGCCAGCCTACGGAATAAGGTGGTGTCGTTAGAGCGCACCAGTATCGTG
>CACYQO010000154.1 GCA_902776545.1 uncultured Prevotellaceae bacterium
GGAGCGCACCGCCGCCGTCAGCGGTGAGATGGCCGATGCCGCTGCCGAGTGGCTGAACGACGTGGTGAAGAGCCAGCAGCAGAGTGAAGCCAGCAGGGCCGCCAGCCGTGCCAGTGGTGGCGATGCCATCAATCAAATCATGGATGCCAGCGAGACATTCACTTTCAACGGTAATATCTACTTCCCACACACGGATGGTTCCACCGTGGGTCGCCCTCACAGGCTGAGCATCAAGGTCAGTTCGTGGGGCATCCACAATATGGAGAGCAACAAGGACTACTACTACCTGAAGGAGAATGTGCTGATGAGCCTGGGTCCCAAAAATGGTTACTATCCGGTTTACTATCCAGCAGCAGAAGATATATGGTATAAAGCTTCCGGCTATGATGGCTATGATCGCTGGTTTGGTGCGTTCTTCTCTCAGTACAAGACCTCGATGAACTTGACGGGCAAAGGCAGCATCACGCTGGAGGCCTCGTCGCCCGGCACCGACAATAACAGTCAGACCACCAGCATCACCACCGGCTCGTCGTCTTCTACGAGCACAACTAACGGATGGTCATGGGGTATTTCTGCAGGTTTTTCTGGCGAGAATCCTTCTGCTTCTGAGAGTTTCGGTATTAGCCAGTCAAAGGGCTATACCAAAGGAACATCGTTCTCGATGGGCAACCTGCCGCCATTTTGGTGAACGATGCCGAAATGAACCAGGAAATCTGCTGGTCTGTTTGTAATCCTTCGGGACGCTACACAGTCGAGGTCACGTCAGCCCCGAAGTTGGCTGCTTTGTTATTATACTTGCCTGTAGGCACTATAGATAATATCCATCCTCACAAGTACGTCGATAGGAGCGACAACCAGACCTACACGCACGAGTTGTTGGAACCCTTCCGCGCCCAGCAGACCTGGCGCATGAACATTGCCAACGTAGAGTATGTTGACGAACAGCACTACGGCAAGCTGGCCGACCTGCAGAATGCCGTCCAGAAGGCTTTCCCCGACCTCTATGTTCCCGTGTTCCAGGTGGCTGACCACGATGGCGAGGCGCTGAACACCATCAGCTGCGTCATCAAAGAGAGCAAGAGAATCTTCGAGCAGCATGCGCAGATGCTGGAGGACATGGCGAAGGAATACGGCGTGAAGAAGTTTGAAATCGTGTGGAGCCGCGACAAGGTGAAATCCACCGACGCCTTCACCGTCGTCGCCTGCCCGAAAGCCACCGATGCCACGCAGGCCCACGTGGGCTGGGTTTACGGCAGCGATGGAAAGCTCTATCCGAGTGCCGACTATGCGAAGGGGCATAACGCATCGGCTGTAGGCATCGTGGCCTACGTGAACGACGGTTCCGACTTCGGCAATGCCGCTACAGAGAAAGCCAGCGGCGCAGGCCACGGGCTGGTGCTGGCATTGAATCAGAGTAGGCCTGGATCGGATTATTTTTACCTCATCACTAAGGGTAGCGGCACTTTCGCCAGCACCATCGGCAACAGCATGGCGAATGCCAAGAACGACTTCGACGGTCTTGCCAAGACCAAGCATCTGAAGGAAAAGGGCTCGGAGGCCGCTAATGTTGTAGGCTATATGGGTGCTGCGCCTACAGGCTGCACCGAGTGGTTCATCCCCAGCACAGGCCAGTGGATAGCCATGCTCTGCAAGCCCGGTCTGGGCGGTGCAGAGATGCCCACGGGAGCAGGGCTGAACACACCGTTCAACATCAACGGCGCTGCAAAACTCAGCAGCGCAGCCAGTGCCAACGGCGGTAAGGGATTTTACAGTGTAACATGGACCAGTTCGGGCTTCAACGGCTCCACCGGCATCTATCTTGTGAACGGCAGCAACCCGCGCTTATGGTACACGTCGAGTTACGCCTACGTCCGCGCCGCCTTCGCTTTCTGACCTCAGGAATCATAAATTATTAATTTTGAGAGGATACTCCCAGAGTTTCAAGGGGAGTATCCTTTTCTTTGCCTTGCTTTGGGGGGGGAATCAGAGAATCACGCACAGCGAGCAGTCGCTCGCCCCCATGAGCGAAAGGGCCCGCATTGCTGCGAGCCCCTTCACTTTAATGGATGCTTACTCAAGTTTCTGAAGTTCTGAAATCTCCTTGTAATGGATTCTCCCTGCCTGCTGTAGGGCGAAGAGAGCACTTCCGAAACATGAGGATACTTATAGTTTCCTCTGGCTAATAAACGCGATAATTGTTTATAGAACGAGGCCTCAGCGGTTTAATACCCTTTCGGAGTTGGTAGAATTACAAATCCGCCGTTAACCCGATTGGTCTACAGCTATTACCGCCGTTTACCTGCTCCAACTCTTCCTTTGTCAACTCCTGATCCTTCTGGATGTTCTTTTCATTCTGTTTCATAATCTAATAAATTTTAAATTGTTAAACTTGCTGTTTCTTGTCTCTCAGATGTCGTTTGTTCTAATTGACATTGCAAAGATAAGGAAATTTTTGGCTGATTCCAAGAAAAATGCCAAATATTTATCGGAGTTGTTGCGACAGGCTTGGTGTTTTGCGACAAAATAGGGGAATAAGGGGTTGTGGCTGTCGTAAAGGGCATAAAATCACGGGGTCGGTTCTCCTGATCATATTCAGGAGTCTGATATCTCTATGCTTTATTACCTGTCTCATTCGCATTTCATTTAATTTGAAAAAAGATCA
>CACYQO010000155.1 GCA_902776545.1 uncultured Prevotellaceae bacterium
TTGTCAGATCGACTTCGCCGCGATGGTGCCTATGCAGGTCTATAACTCCCTTCAGGTAGCTGAGGAGTGTGAGCGTCTCAAACAAATCCGTCACCTGATCATCGGAGGTGGTGCCATCGACGAGACCATCGCTGCGGCGCTGAAAGACTTCCCCAACCACGTATGGAGCACTTATGGTATGACAGAGACGCTTTCGCATATTGCCCTCCGTCGATTGAATGGTGCTGATGCGTCCGACTGGTACACGCCCTTCCCTTCTGTCAAAGTAAGTCTGAATGAAGACGATTGCTTGGTGATCGATGCCCCCTTGGTCTCTCCTTCCCGTCTGATTACTAACGACATCGCCGACTTATCATCAGGGACAGGCACCAGTGATAAGTTTCGCATTCTGGGACGTAAAGATAATGTCATCTGTTCTGGTGGTATAAAGATTCAGATTGAGCAGGTGGAGCGACTGTTGCACCCTCATCTGCAAGTGCCTTTCCTCATCACGAAACGCCCTGATGCCAAGTTTGGTGAGGTCGTAGTACTGCTCACCGAAGGCACTGTTGATGAGGCTCGACAGGTGTGTGCCCGGGTGCTTCCCAAATATAATCAGCCGAAGGCGTATCTTCATGTTGATAAGATACCCAAATATAATCAGCCGAAGGCGTATCTTCATGTTGATAAGATACCTTTAACAGAAACGGGCAAGCCTGCGCGCAAAGAAGCAGAGAACATCGCTAAAAACAGATAGGACCACTCTCTCGAGCAGCCCTACCCTGATTAGTTAGTAATATGATTAGGTCTAAAAAGTTGATTGGAAATCTTATCTTGTCAGCTTTCCCGATAGAAATCGAGCGCCTCATAGATCTCATCCTTGGTGGCTGTCTGGTTGATGCGGATGTCTCCGATACCTCCCAACAGCGTGAAATTGATGGTGCCAGCCACATTCTTCTTGTCGTGCGTCATCAGCTCCAGCAGGGTGGGATAGTCATCACAGATGATGGTCATCATCCCATAGTGCTCTTTGATGAATCTCACGGTCTGGTGCATCTTGTCCGTGGGGAATCCCGTCTTCATACAACTCAGGTAGAGTTCGCAGATCAAGCCCCAGGCCACTGCATAGCCGTGTAACACGGGTTGGCGCTTCAGGGCGAACGACTCAAAGGCATGTCCCACGGTGTGTCCCAGGTTCAGTGCCTTACGGATGCCCTGCTCTGTCGGATCCTCAGTGACGATGCGCTCCTTCACGGCTACGCTGTCGGCCACCATCCGGCTCAGCTGCCTCAAATCCGGCTGTTCCAGATTAAAGTTCATCAACTCTGCCCACATCTTCTCGTTGGAGATCAGTCCGTGCTTCAGCATCTCTGCATAGCCAGAACAGATGTTCTCTGCATCGAGGGTCTTCAGGAACTGCGTATCAAGAATCACGGTAGAGGCATTGTTGAAAACGCCAATCTCATTCTTCAGTCCTCTGAAGTTGATACCCGTCTTCCCGCCTACACTGGCATCTACCATCGAGAGTAGGGTAGTAGGTATATTGATGTAATTGATTCCTCTCTTAAACGTCGAGGCGGCGAATCCGCCAAGATCAGTCACCATGCCACCACCTATATTTATTAATAAGGAGTGACGGGTGCCGCCGCCTGTTCCCAGTTCTTCCCATACATGAGCCAGCGACTCGAGTGTCTTGTGCGTGTCGGTCGCTCCGATGATGATTCGCTTGGCATCCTGGAGCCCCGCAGCAGCTTCAACCACAGGCAGACAACACTTCTCAGTAGTCTCGTCCATCAGCATGAACACCTTATCGCGCTCACAGGCCTCTATCGCCTCTTTCAGCGACTGTCCTAAATCTTCCGCAATGACAACTTTTTGAGAGTTCATATCTTAATGGTAACAGGTTTGCCTGTTTGTTTATGCGGTGCAAAGATACGATTTATACCTGAAAGAAAAGCATAAAATATAAAAAAAATGCCGATGCCATTAAACTTTTCCAGATTTCATCCGTCAAAAAGTCAAATATTAGATATTTTAATGAGAAAAGTGATACTTGTGACTGTCGTATTGATTACGTCGGTCGTGGCAAATGCCCAGAGATTAGTTTCAGGTAAGGTTGTTGAACAGGATACGCAGGAGGCCGTCATTCAAGCGACGGCTTCCATTTTGAGTGGTGAGAAAGTGGTAGCCAATGCGCTTACCAATATGAATGGCGGTTTCTCGATCCGCGCTCCCCACGATGGCCGATATACCTTAAAAATCACCTACGTTGGTTTTAAGACTTACACAAAACAACTAAATATCCGTGACGGAAAAGATTTTTCCGCCGGAACCATCACCCTGGAGCCCGATGCCATCATGCTGAAGGGCGCCACGGTGACGGCAAGAGCCTCAAAGGTTACGCTGAAGGCCGACACCTTTATGTATAATGCCAGCGCCTTCCGTACACCCGAAGGATCTGTTGTCGAAGAACTTGTGAAACGCCTCCCGGGTGCTGAGGTCAGCGACGACGGAACCATCAAGATCAACGGTAAGGAAGTCAAGAAGATCCTCGTCGATGGTAAGGAGTTCATGACAGGCGACACGAAGACAGCCCTGCAGAACCTGCCCACCAACATCATTGAGCGCAGGATGGTGAGGAAGAAACCGTGCTCGACTTCGGTATCAAGAAAGGTATGAACAAAGGTCTGATGGCCAATGTCGATCTCGGTATCGGAACAAAGAAACGTTACGCTGGCCGAGGCATGGGTGCCGTGATGAAAGAAAATCTGAAGGTGATGCTCTTCACCCGCGCCAATAACGTCAACGACATGGGCTTCCCTGGCGGTGGCGGTGGCGGACGCTGGGGACAGCAGCGTCAAGGGCTCAATGCCACTAAGATGGTAGGTGCCAATGTCAACTATGAGATAAAGGACAAATTCAAACTGGATGGTAGCATCCGCTGGAACCACTCCAATGGCGACCAGTTGGCGAAACGCTCTTCAGAGCAGATCTACGATGCCACCACCTCTGCATTCTCCAACAGCGTCTCTCGTGTCTTCTCACGTGGTAACAGCTGGAACGCCCAGATGCGCATTGAGTGGCAGCCCGACTCCATGACCAATATCCTGTTCCGCCCCACTTTGCGTATCAACTCCAACGACGGACTTGATCGCAGCGAGGAGGCTACCTTTGATAAGGATCCCTATCAATACGTCTCCAATCCCCTTGAGGAGCTCGGTCAGCTCATTGATCTCGGCATTGTGAAGAACAACCGTGTGCAGAACAACGTCAGCTATAGCGACTCCAAAAACCTGGGCGGTATGCTTCAGTTCAACCGCAAACTCAGCTCCACAGGCCGTAACATCACCCTCCAGCTCAATGGTAACTGGAGCAATGGCGGAAGCCAGTCTATCAACGATGCTGTTGTGATGTTCTATCAGTATGAGAACGACTCCAGCTACATCACCCGTCGCTATAACGACACCCCTACCAAGAACTGGAACTACCGTGCCCGCCTCACCTATAGCGAGCCAATCTTCCGTCAGGTCTATCTCCAGTTCATCTATCAGTACCGTTACGACTATACGAAGAGCGATCGTAGCACCTACGATTTCAGCTATGCGCCAATAAGTCCCATCTGGACACCGGATTATCGCACATGGGATACCTACCTCGCTCCCTATCAGCCCATTGAGGGTTATCGTGACGACGATCTGAGCCGATTCTCCGAGTATCGCAACTATACTCACAACTTAGAACTCATGCTGCGCGTGGTACGTAAGACGTACAATTTCAACGTCGGTGTGCGCCTCGTGCCCCAGAAATCCCACTTCGTTCAGGACTATCAGGGTCATCATAGCGACACCACCCGCACTGTCACCAACTTCACGCCGACCCTCGATTTCCGTTGGAAGCGCTCAGAGGTGAGCCAGTTGCGTGTGAACTACTTCGCCAACATCAACCAGCCTCAGATGAGCGACCTGCTTGAGATCGTTGACGACAGCGACCCGTTGAACATCAAGGTTGGTAACCCTGGACTGAAACCCTCGTTCACGCAGAACCTCCGTTTCTTCTACAACAACTACGTGCAGGCCCACCAGCGTTCCATTGCCACCTGGGCAGGACTCTCCACTACGAGCAATGCCATCAGTAACAAGGTAACCCTCGACACCAGCTCGCCTACTTCAATATCAACTCCTTCACCAATACCGGTTACAACCACTATGTGGGCTATGCCAGCGTCAACAGTATGTCCGAGTCACAGAAGAGCGTCACGAAGTCTGTCAATATCAACCAGCGTCTGGCCTTCAGCTATCGTAATGATTGGCTTGAAGTAGAGCTCAGCGGTGGGGTGGGCTACAACCATTCACGTAATGATCAGCAGACCAGCAATAACCTCGACACGTGGCAGTTCAGCTACGGTGGTCTGATAGGCATCACAGCCCCCTGGGGCACTGCCCTCACCACCAATATCAATATGCAGAGCCGTCGCGGTTACAACGATGCCTCTATGAACACCAACGAGCTCATCTGGAATGCGCAGCTTTCACAGGGATTTCTTAAGGGCAAGCCCCTCACCATCTCCCTGCAGCTCTACGACATCCTGCACCAGCAGTCCACCTTCAGCCGTGCCATCTCTGCGATGGGTCGCACCGATACCGAATACAACTCCATCACCAGCTACGGCATGCTGCATGTCATCTACCGTCTCAACCTCTTCGGCGGTGGTAAGAATCCCTTCTTCGGTGGTGGTGGTCCTGGAGGTCCTGGAGGCCGTCCTGGCGGCGGACGCCCAGGCGGTGGTCGTCCCGGAGGCTTCGGCGGCGGTGGTCGCAGATTCTGAAAATACAAAACCTCATCGAGGCATCTGATACTCCCATCAGGTGCCTCGATTTTGTAAATTATCTCC
>CACYQO010000156.1 GCA_902776545.1 uncultured Prevotellaceae bacterium
TCACGACGAGACAAGTTTTTGTTGTTGTTCTCCTCCATCATTAATACTGTTTAGTTATGTTTGCTTTTATTTGTTCACTGCTGCAAAGATACAATTAAGTGAGAACATTACAAAATAAAAACGCATATTTTTGTTTCAATTCGAGATCCCTCGACTCCGCTCGGGATGACAGAAGAAGGCCTGGGCGATGTCGGCATAACAATACCTCTTGGTGTGGCGGGTGGCAATGATGTCAGTATGGAAATTCTTCTGATGGCGCAGCTGGCAGACTTGCTCCCAAGTCGTCGAAAAAGAGCGGTTGTAGATGGTGGCCAACATGCCTACCTGATCTACTAATTGCAATGCTAGCGACGGGCCTCTACCCCATCCTGGAGATTGAACACGAAACCATATTCCTTGGCGAGAGCCGACTGGTTCCAGGCCGCTTCCACCTCCTCTGCGAAGGAGGGCTTCATCTGAAAGCGGCCTATCGAGAAGTTGGCGCCTGACGTGCCTTGCAACACATAGAGTCCGTTGACTGCAGCCGTCTCTATCTCATCCTGCCATCTGGAATAACGGATCAGTTCTGGAAAGACAATAGCCTCAGCCAAACGGGCATCCACACCAAATTCCTCAAACAGAGGTTTCCACGCCGTATGATGCGCATCGATAAATTGTACCGCTGATGTCCAGTCGTCGCCAAACTCCTTGGGGTAGCTCACTGAAAATGCTGTGCCACTGCCTGTTAAGAACAGTATGCACAGCATTAAGCATTGTCTTACGTTTTTCATCTTAGAGTTTATAGGTGCACTTCACGATCTTGTTATCATCGATCATCACCCACTCTAAATGGTCTGTCTTATTCTCAAAGGCTATCGGTGTACAAGACGTCATACCGTTGATAATGAGCTCACCCGTCTGACTGTACTCCACCTGTCGCTTACCACTGCGGCTCTTATAGACGCCATAAGGCGGTTTGCTAGGATTCTGCTTCAGACGCTGATCCACCTTCTTATTGATGCTCTCAAGCTCTGACTCGCTGATGGTGCGGAAGTTGTTACACTCCAGCACGCCGTATTCCACTTCATCACCTTTCTCACGCACAGCCAAGAACGGCCACTCGCAGGAGACTTTGCTGACGTTCTGGAAACTGCGGCACTCCCATGTTGCAAAGCGCCAGCCACTGGGCAGCTCATAAATGGTCTCCGGACAGAAGCCTCTCAGTGGTATGATATCTGGCAACTCCTTGTAAGCATCATCGAGCAAGCAACCCGTCATGATAACGGCATTCAGGTCTGTACGGCCAACAGCACACTGAGGCAGTTCGCCCAGATCAACCAGACGCTGTGACAGTCTGTTGAACTCTTCCGCATATTGCTTCACACTCGCAATCTGTCGCTGCAGGGATGCCCGATACTCCTTAGCCGCCTCCAGACGGTAGTTATAGAGCAACTGGTCTGCATCCGCATAAAGGGCATCAATCTTATTGGGATCTTCCTCAATACAGATCTGACCGTAGATCTTCTGCAATTTACCCTCATACTTCTTGCCGATGGCACTATAGTCATGCTGGGCTTCCTCCTTCATCTGTTGCTGATAGTTGTTGGTCAGTCGGCCCACCTGAGCCTCATAGCCGCTGAAAGCCTTGGTCATGTCCTGCGTCTGCTTGGTGAAGTTACGGGCATTCATCGCCATCTTCTGCATCTGCTGGATAAACTCAGGATGTGCTTTGATATAAGCCTCCTGCTCTTTCTCGCTCATCTTCTCAAACTTCTCCAGATCCATCGTATTGACATCGCCTCCCAAGACCTTCGCCATCACCTTATCCTTGATGGGCTTCTTCTTTGATTCTGGGGCATTCTCATCGTTGAGGATCGCCAACTCGGCCTTGGTCAGACCAAACTGATTTTGTATCTTACCTTCCCATTTCTGGCGCAGGGCTTCCATCTCGGCATCAGAGCAACCCGACTGTTCGCGCTGTAACTGGTCGGCACGAACCACGACTGCTGCGATCTTCTGGGCGTATGCATCACGTTCCTCCATCGTGCTTTTTGCCATCTTCTCGGCAGAGGGCAATGGGGGCAACTCGTTCATCAGCGCCTCAGCCGTAGAGGCTGTGCTGGGTGTCAGCACGCCATCCCATGTAACAGTTGAAGTCCTACGCTTGGGAATAATATCGCTACCCTGCGCTATTGAGAGATTAGAGGCATCGCCCGACTCCACCTTTGGTGTCTGAGCCTCTTCTTCGGCTTCCTCACTATTCACCTTAGCAGCCTGCAGAGCTTTCTGCTTCAACCAGAAATCCCTGGGCATTCGTTTCTGTCGTACTGAGCAGCATCATGGCTGCTACCATCATTAGAATCTTTTTCATACGCTTATCTCTTGATGAACTCCACACGACGATTCTTGGCACGACCTGCCTCTGTCTTGTTGTCGGCAACGGGTTCGTGAGAGCCCTTACCTACAGCCTTCAAGTTGAAACCATCAACACCTAAGCCTTCCAATGCCTTCACGATAGCCTCTGCACGCTGCTGTGACAGCGGATCGTTGATCTTGTCAGACCCCTGATTATCGGTATGCCCCTGAACTTCGAAACGAGCCGTCGGGTTCTTCTTCATATAGTCAGCCACCTTCATAATCTCAATCATCGACTCCTGCTTCAAGGTTGCCTTACCTGTATCAAACAGGATATTGTTGGTCACAAACTTACCCGTCTCCTGAATGGCTTTCTCGACGGCGGAAACATCCTGTGCATTACGGTCGTAAAGCGCAACGGCCCCTTTGGCAATCACCACATTGCGGATGAAGGTGAGGTTAATATAGTCATAGGGGACTTGGAAGCACAGCCATGTAGGTTGGTTGACGTGTGGCAGGTTCACCACACGCTTGTCGTTGAAATAAACCTTCAGGGCGCGCTTGTTGAACGACAGGGCCACATGGTTCCAGCCCTTCTTGAACGAGTAGTTAAAACCACCATGCTTGTTTCCATTAAAATAATAAGAATGCTCTGAAAAAGAACAAACGCCATGAGTCAGGACAAATGCGGTCAGATCACCTGAA
>CACYQO010000157.1 GCA_902776545.1 uncultured Prevotellaceae bacterium
GTCATCGGCTGCGCCATCTTCTGCGGCTATGGTCTTGCCTGCTATCACCTTTTAGGTATTACCTATGCCGTTATGGTTGGATGTGGAATGGTTGTTTGTCAGTATCTGTTTGCACGTTATTGGTTTGCCAGTCATTCTCGCGGCCCGTTAGAAGGTCTTTGGAGAAAACTGACATGGATTTAAACATTATGAGGACGATATTACAGTATCATTTCCATCGTTGTCTTTTGTATCTTCATGCCCATATTCCTGTAGAAGCTTAGTGCAGGATCGTTACCCTCCCATACATTCAGGGTAATGTTGTTGCAGCCGATAGATTTTGCATAGTCTCGGACATACTCATACAAAGCAGTACCTACGTGTTTGCCACGAGCCTCTTCATCTACGCAGATATCATCAATATACAGCGTCTTGATGTTCTGGAGTAATTTGTCATCCTTCACCTCCGTAATCATACAGAAGGCATGACCAAGGACTTGCCCGTCATCGAAAACGAACACAGGTTTGCTTTCATCTCCGAGCAGTGCTTCAAGTTCCTGCTCATTATACTTTGTTGTGTTGGGCTTGAATAAATCAGGGCGTATGACATGATGCACCATGTCAACTTGATGCAGCAACGCTATGATAGCCTGAATGTCTCTTTTAACAGCTTTTCTTATCATGATCAAGCCCTTCCCTTGAATGTGTAACCGATACCTTCAACCGCTGTTCGGATGGTCTCTTCGGTAGCGGGGCCTTTGATGGTGAGAGTGTTGGCAGAGGCACTGGCCTTGGCTTTCTCTACGCCGGGAAGATCTTCGACGGCATGGACAACGGCAGCCTCGCAATGACTGCAATGCATGTCCTCAACGCGATAGACGGTCACATCGGGATCTAACTGTTTGTTGGTAGTAAACTTACTAAAGAACTTCATCATAAGAGCAAATATAATTAATAATGTTAATACTGTGGCGCAAACTATTTTAAATGGGCTCGGCAGAGCAGATGTGCTCATGCAGCAAGCTTCCTGAGTGGTAGTGTTGAAGTCTATTCCCGTAGCATTGAGCAACAGTCCGAAAAGAACAGCAAAACCTACGATAGTCATCAGATAAATCGATGTGAAACGCCGTCCCATTGACTTGTGAACCACTAGGAGGGAAGCGAGATTAACGGCAGGCCCGGCCATAAGCATTACCAGTGCCGCACCAGGCGAAAGTCCCTTCATCATCAATGCAGCCGCTACGGGGATGCTACCTGTCGAACAGATATACATCGGTACGGCGATGACCAGTATGACCAGCATCTGCAGCAACGGCTGACTGCCGAAACTGAGGAAGAATTCGTCGGGCACAGCCACCTGAATCAATGCTGCTACGACAAGGCCGATAAGCAGTCGAAGACCGATGTCGCGAAGCATGTCATAGAAGGCATATTTCAGCACTCGCCAGATTCTGTTGCCATTTTCCACCTGACATGAGGATGTCGTATCGTCTTTTATATCATTCTCATGAACCAAACGGTTCACCAGCAGTCCGCCGCAAATACCCGTGATGAGTGCTGCCGTAGGACGGATAATAGCAAACCCAAGTCCCATCAGCGAGAACGTGGCAAGGATAGAGTCGATGCCCGTTTGTGGTGTGGCAATCAGGAATGAGGCAATGGCACCCTTAGAAGCCTTCTCGTTTTTCAGACCGATAGCGGTAGGGATTACTCCACATGAACATAATGGCAGGGGTATGCCCAACAGTGCCGCCCATAGCACCGACAACTTGTTGTTCCGCGAAAGATAATTGGCATAGAATTTCTGCGGCACGAAAACGTGCAGCACTCCAGCGATGAGGAATCCCAACAGCAGATAGGGAGCCATCTCACAGACAACATTCAAAAGTGATGTAAAGAAACTCTGCATAATTTTAAACAGCGCCGGCAAAGGTACGAAATAATTATCAAATTTCCGTGTTTTTTGTCCCAGAAATGTCCTCCCGTTCCCCAACTGTCCTCCCGAGCGAAGTCGAGGGATCAAATCAATCCGTCGTACTGAATGATGGCTTGACGCCAGGCATCAGGGATAGGCATTGACTTGTGTTGAATCAGATCGTAGAACACCATCACAGAGAAACAACGGCACTTGACCTCCTGGGTATCGGCATCGATGATTTCCTGTTCCAGATGGAAGCTCTTATTTCCTACTTTTATTACGCGCGTGCGGGCGGCAATATGGTCGCCTGCCTTGATCTGTGAAACGAAATCGGCCTCGATTCTCACCACCACAATAGCGACCTGCTCCCAATCCACACCTTTGCAAACTGTAGCAATATAGTCGGTCTTCGCTGTATCGTAGAACTGGAAATAGACAGTATTGTTGACGTGGCCAAACTTATCCACGTCATTGAATCGGATCTGAATAGGCAGTACATGCCTGAAACTGTTGTTTACTTCTTGTGCCATCGCTGAAAACGTATATAATCAAAAATTGCCTGCAAAGTTAATATAAACTTTGCATTCCAATGCAAATCACGTAAGGAATTATT
>CACYQO010000158.1 GCA_902776545.1 uncultured Prevotellaceae bacterium
ACGATAGGCAACAAAATAAACCTTGGCAAGATTATTTCGGCCCTTGGTTTCAAAGTCAAGAACCATTCGCGTGTGTCGTTCTACGAGGTCATCCCTCTAAAGGCCGCCTGATGTGAAGGGTATGGGAGGGATGTGTGAGGGATTCAGAACACCCTTCACATCCTCCAACCCCCTTCTACAAAGACATTTCCATAAAAATGTGAGGGAATCAGGAAACTACAAAATCACTAAAAATAGATTATCACAAAGAACGAGGCAATCCAGCCGAGGATACAGAACTGGACGAAATGATCTTTGACGAGGCTCTTTGTTGGGGAACCGCTGAGGCCGAAGACAATCATGTTCTGTAGATAGCGCAGCAGGCCGGCTAGCACCCAACCGCTGGTGAGATAGACATAACGAGTGCCCATGCGTTGGATAACCTCCGGCGACATCGTGTACATGATGTAACACACCAATGTAACTGAGGCGATGATAGCTGTAGCCTCATTGATAAAAGTCTTATTGTAGCCAGAAATCGAAACACGAGGTTTTGTGCCCGTCTGTTCGTAGATGCGATAATCGTCATTACGCTTGGTGAAAGCCAGGAAAAGAGTCACAAGGAAGGTCAGCATCACCAGCCAATGGGAAATCCAGATGTCCGTTGTAACACCACCTACCAACACACGCATCACAAAACCGATGGCTATAATCGACACATCAAGGATAGCATATTGTTTCAGACGGATGCAATAGGCAATGTTCATCAGCCAGTAACCCAACACTATCATATACAAATAAAGTACATTGGGACTCTGAGCCATCGGCAACAGTACCAAGGCACCAATCATACTGAGTATCATCATCGTGTAGCCGCCTTTAATAGAGACCTTGCCGGACGCTATCGGACGATGACGTTTTTTCGGATGCTGACGATCCGCCTCCACATCTCTCAGATCGTTGAAGCAATAGATACTGCTCGAAACAAGACAGAACGAGGCAAACACCACCAGCGTAGGCCAGAAATAATCTGGCTTCAACAGGTTGTTGCTGAAGAAAATCGGTGCAAAGACAAATACATTTTTCAGCCATTGCAGCGGACGTAACAGTCGGAAATACTCCATCATCGCTGCAAAGATACGATTAAGTGAGCAGAAAACCAAATTTTATTTGAGTTTTCTCGAACGTGAGTATCTTAGAGCGGAGCTCAAAGATAGTGCAAATCGAGCAGAAAACCAAATTTTATTTGAGTTTTCTCGAAAGCTATAAGGTATCTTTAGTGGTATATAGGGAATATAATCGGTTATGATATCAATTATTTGCTCTTTTTTGAAAGTAAATTGGATTTTTCTTGCAAATATTATCTTTTATTCGTAAATTTGCAGCAAATTTATGCAAAAGTATAGTTGGTTATGGTTAGACTTAGTGGTATTTTAAAGAAAACTTGTTGGGGATTTGTCATTGCAGCCTCATTGACGGCTTGTATTGACAAGTCAAAATATCAGGAAACAGTTACCCCTGGTAGTCCTGAATCCGGAGTGAAAGTTCCAAATTCATTCGACTTCTCTACAGTGCAGAAAGTAAACCTCAGTGTGGATTATTCTGCTTATAAAACCCATCTTTGAAGATTATACGGAGGGCAATGGTAAGTTCAATGCAGTGGTGGAATTACCTACCTATGCCCAGCATCTGTATATTGCCACAGGAAACTTCTTCACTGGTATGATGCTCTTGGAAGCAGATGTGAAGGACGGTGTTGCATCAGTTGCTGCAGAGAAACACGCCGTAGCAGCCAGCCGTGCAGGAACTCGTGCAGAAGGTTCTGGCGAATCAACAGATGCTCTGTTCAACTTGACAAATACCGTTGATGATAACGGCAATATTACAAGCGAAAAATTGTATAATGATTGGAAAAACTGGTTAGGCACGTGGAACTCCGCATCTGGTCAACCAGATTATCTGCTCAATAAAGCGACAGCTGATCCTAAACTGGTAATCAGTGACCAAGAGATGGAAGGTCTGTATGCTGCAATTGGAACAGCTTTTGTTTCTGGTAGCGACATGAATGAAGAATATTGTTCGTATCCAGATCTCCTTCTTGAAAAAGATTCAGAGGTGACCTTTACGCTCCTTGGCGGTAGTACTTGCTGGAATTCTACATTAGGTTATTATTACTATACTGATGATAATAAACCCACTACACCTACTGACATCAATCCAATCATGCTGTTTCCTAATACCCAGGACGGACAGTGGGCAAGAGCTGATATTCTACAGCTACAAAGTTACAATGGAAACATTGGTACGCTTCGTGGCGATGTAGTTCAGTTGATGTACTATCCTAACATTGCCAATAACGACAAGAGTGGTGCCACAAAGGTTTTCCCCAAAGGAACAAGAATAGGATTTATTTTGAAGACCCAGGGTTGGGGCATGCAGGGAAGCAGCTATTCTCTTCGTGCAAATAAGCTGGCTAATAAAGGTTTTAAGCAATATAATTGTTGGTGTACTACAACTGATGGTCTCTCTTATGGTAGGAAATTAAAAGACGATCAGGGAAAATATCCCAATATCGAGGGACAAAGCCGAGGTGCAAAATTTAGCTACAAGGCTTCAAACGGTGATACCTATACACTGATCTCATTCGAAGACGCAATGGACGACTTGGATTTTGACGATTTGATTTTCGCCCTCAAACCTGTTGGCGTTTTTGCATCTTTGCCTGGGATTGCAAACAAGAAGTCTTCTACAAATGGTGTCTATGCATTTGAGGACAAGTGGCCCAGTAAGGGTGACTATGATCTTAACGATGCAGTTATCGATGTCAAGCATGAAAAAGAGTTCAATGATAAGGGTAAGATCATTAAGGAGACTTTCTATCTGACGACCTATCAGAACTATGTAGAATTAAAGAGTGGCTTAGGATTGACTCTGAATAAGCAGGCTAATCCCAAGAATATTGAAATGAAGAAAGTTGCCCCAGAATCAACAGACACCCTAAGTACCGTATTTACTAATAGTGGAGGTGTTTATTATTTAACTGATGATATTAAGGCTGAGCTAGGTACAACCTATATTCTGGAATTGGAGTATAAAAATCCTTTAAGTTCTTCCAGTGTGATGGCTTCTATTCAGCCATTTATCTATCGCTCAGAGGGCAATCAAAACTGGGAGGTTCATATCCCGATGGAGGCTCCAACAGTCAAGATGAATACGAGTTACTTTGGAAAAGATGATGACTGCTCTGATCTGATCCATCAACAGTATTTTGTACGTCAAGGCAACTATCCGTTTGCATTCTACTTGAAGAATGCTGACATCGAAGCATTTAAGGAGACAATTCTGAA
>CACYQO010000159.1 GCA_902776545.1 uncultured Prevotellaceae bacterium
TCCAGCTGCTCTGTATCGTAAAGGGGGATATCCTCGTCCTCCAGTCTGTTGATGATAACTCGCATGTCCTTGGGCGATTTCCCGTTCTTGCCGTTGGCGTCAATCTTCTTCTTGGCTTCGGCATAGCACTTGCGGATATACTTGATCCGCTCCGTTTTCTGATCTTGCGCCAGGCATGTGCCCAGTGCCATCATACAGATAATTGATAATAAAATCGTTCTCATATTTGGTTTTCTTCTCATTTAATCGTACCTTTGCAGCCGTTTTAAGAATTGCTTGTCGTTATGATGAATGGTGTATATACAATCCTCCTGCTCATTCTGAGCAATGTGTTTATGAAATCGCCTTCTTCGAGTACTGCTGTCAGGTGCCGGCCAACCGCATCGGCTTTGTGGATAATGGCGGCCCGTTCAATCTTGTGCAGCTGAAGGTGATCCAGGAGTGCATCTCGCTGGTGGTGTTTGCTCTGATCGCCAATTTCATCTTCCAGCATGAGGAACTTCACTGGAACCATGCCGCTGCGGCTCTCTGTCTGGTGGCTGCCGTCTATTTCGTATTTATGAAACCTTAGTGCCGTTGGGTGAGATCATAACGGCATGGTCAGCAGGAACGTGCTGCCCTGACTGCCCGAATTGGCTAATGTCACGTCACCACCCATCCGTCGGGCGAGAGAACGCGACACGCACAGTCCCAGTCCTATACCTTCCTTAAAGCTGTCCACTTTCTCAAAACGCTCGAAGATGCGCTCGCGTGCCTCCTCTGGCACACCGACGCCCGTGTCGATCACGGCAAAACAGAATAGCGTTCAGCAACAGATTCTTCAGGATCTTCACCACACTGGTGGTGCTCGTCTTCAGCAGTCGGGTATCTGGCACCTCGTTCTGCAGCCTGAAGTCCACTCGTTCCGTCGGTGTGATGTTACTCTCGGAAATCGCCTGCTGACAGAGGTCGCTGGCGGTGGTCTCATCAGTCCGCTCAATCACGGTCATACTCTCTGTGTCTGCCATATCCAACAGCTCGTTGACGATCTGCGTGATCTGTTCCGTGTTCTCCGAGATGCGTCGCATCATGTCCTGACGGTCTTCCTCCGAGGTGAAACCGGTGATGATATTCAGTGGGGTACGGATCTCATGACTCACGTGACGGATGAAGATAGATTTCATGCGGTCGCTCTCCTGGGCACGGTTCTTGGCTTTGGTCAGCTCAGTGTTGTGCTGGCGCATTCTCTGGAGCGAACGGCGGCGGCTGACAATGATAACGATGAGGCAGGCGATGATGATCATGGAAAGGATGAACATCACCACGAGGAAGATGATCCAGTTGCGCCCCATCTCGCGCTTCGTCTCCACCACCTGCAGGTCGGAGTTCATCTCGTTGATGTCGTCCTCCATGATCAGGTTGTTCAGTTTCTCCTCCTCTTTCGTCAGTTTCTTCAGGATCTCATAGGCCATAGCCTTGTCGCCTATATAGTCGCAGATCGACAGCTGGATGGCATAGCGGTCGGATTCATCCAGATCCTTCTCACTCTCAATCATCGCCTCCTTGGCATGCCCGTTCACCGTCATGGCCGCCAGTACCAGATGACTCTCATACATGTCGCAGATCTGGTCAGGCTTGTTATGCGCTTTCAGGTCGAAAGATCTGGTCAGGCTTGTTATGCGCTTTCAGGTCGAAGTATTGGCGGTGGCAGTCAAGCACGGTGGCCCCGTCGCGCTGGGCAAAAGCAATCACACCTTTCATTGTGAGGGCATAGGTCAGGCGGTAGCTGTAGGTGCCACTCTGCTCCAAGGCTTTATTCACCAGTTCCATCGCCTTCTTCGGATCCTCATCGGTCATCATGTTGGCATAGTCGGTGTAGATGGTCGCCAGGTCGATCTTGTTCTCCTTGGGAATCTCCTTGATAGCCTGGTCGAAGTATTTCGAGGCGATGGGGATATTGTTACGATACCAGTAGATGATTGCCATCAGATAGCTGGCGTTATAGTATTCTTCGGTGTGCTGTTTCTCTTTCATCTCCGCCACTAGCTTACGGGCCTTCTGCATGGCACGGTAGTAGTGGCCGTTGTTCATGTCAAACGACACCACGTCGATAAGAGTCGAGTAATAGAGGTGATGGTCGAACTGGGGCTGTTTCT
The DNA here is from genome assembly GCA_902776545.1 of uncultured Prevotellaceae bacterium. Taxonomy (GTDB): domain Bacteria; phylum Bacteroidota; class Bacteroidia; order Bacteroidales; family Bacteroidaceae; genus Prevotella. Next base: position 2,136 of record CACYQO010000159.1, read on the forward strand.
TGATGTAGTCGAACAGTTCTTCGGCCTTGTTGTAGAGTTTGGTTTCGTCGCCGTCGATGTAGAGTCGTCGGAATTCGATGGAAAGGCGGGTGGCGGTCGTGTCCTTCTCTTTATAGTTGATAGCCTGTGCCTCTACTGTCAGAATCAGCTGGCTAATTAGGATGGTTATGCATAGGATCATTCGCTTCATATCTCTGGTCTTTATGATATCGGTTGACGGTTCTGGCTGCAAAGATACAAAAAAAAACGTTAAATGCAAAGGAAATCCCAATAATTTATTGTATCTTTGCCCCATTAAAATTCATTTGTTATGAGGAATAAGTATTTATGGATGCTGGTTGCCATCCTTTCTTGCAGCCTTATGACGACGGGGTTCAGTTCCTGTATCTCCGACAATGTAGACAATGCTTCTAGCGGAAGTAGGGATTTGGATTATGATATCAGTAATGTTGTGTTAATCGACTCAGGATACATCAGCACTCTAGATATCTATAAGGACATCGTCAAAGACCATGACGACCAGGAGACGGACGAAGATTGCACCTATTATGAATGGGGAAATGAACAACTGGAATCTTTCGAGAATCAGTCCAAGGCGGGCACCCGCAATGAGGCAGTCGTCATTGGTGAATCGGGCGAAACGACGTTGGGTGTGAAGTATGTCTCCATCCGTTACAAGACCACGGGTGCCGATGGCTCAGAGAAAGAACTCTCCGAACTTATTGCCTATTCCAAATATGCAAACGATAAGGAGAATAAAAGAAAGCTGAAGAATCTGATTATCGGCTGTCACTGCACCATCACCAGCGACAAGGAGCGACCCACCAACTTCAAGAAACTGGATTTCACTACCGATGTTAATATGTTGACGCTCATCGGGAGCAGCGAGTCAAGTCTGGTGGTGATTCCCGATTACGAGGGCTACGGTATAACCAGCAAAGACCCGCATCCCTATTGCAATCGTGACGTAACGGCAAAGCAGATGATCGATGGCGCCAAGGCTGCTGTTGTATGGTTTGAGAAAAATATCGCTCAGCTGGAACCTGATTGGAAGACGGTTGCTGTGGGCTATTCTCAGGGCGGAGCCGTTGCTGCCGGCATACTGAACTATTACAATGCCAAGAAACTGACGGGACTGAACCTCGTTGGTGCTGTCTGCGGCGACGGACCATACGATCCGCTGGCCACACTGAAACAGTATATCAAGGACGATCGCCTCTACATGCCAGTAGCCTCCGCACTGC
>CACYQO010000160.1 GCA_902776545.1 uncultured Prevotellaceae bacterium
ACGGGCTTGCCGTTCATCGTCAAAGAGAGCACATTCGTACCTTTGTTCATGGCGAAGAGCTGCTGTACATAGTAGCTCACTGACTTGAAGGAACGGAGATTGTCGAACCAGATAGCATCGGGACGCCACTGCCAGCCCTCAACGTGGGCGAAGAGCGGGGCATAAGTCGCCATGTGGACAATGTCGGCATTACGCTCAATACCCGTCATGTGGGCAGCTTCATACAGAGAGGTCTCATAGTGGTTCCACTTCTTACCGTCGCCATGACAGGCATATTCACCAGCAAAGACTTTCGGACCCTTGCGATCGTAGGTGTCGTAGCGCAAACCATGAGTGAGGAACCATTTTTCGTTACGATAGTAGTGCTCGTCGTAGAGATCCACCTTCAGCTGCTTCATGCGAGGCTGCAGCAGGTCGAAGTCCCATCCCTCTGAGTTCGGGCCAGTGGTGCCGATGAGTTTCAGATTGGGATACTTGGCGCGCAGGGCGGCATTGAACTTCTTCAGTCGCTCAGTGAACACAGGACCGTAACCTCCGTGAGCCTCGTCGTAATCCCACTGCTCGTTACCGACACCGAGGAACTTCAAGTTGAAGGGTGCTGGATGGCCCATGTCAGCGCGCACCTTGCCCCACTTGGAATCAACAGGACCGTTGGCAAATTCCACGAGGTCGAGCGCATCCTGAATATAGCTGTCGAGATCATCCAAGGCAACGTGAACACCAGGTTTGGTGGGGTCAGGGTTCTGGAACTGACAACTCAGTCCGCAGGAGATGACAGGCAGAGGTTCGCAGCCAAAATCCTCACACAGCTGGAAATACTCGAAGAAACCAAGTCCATAGCTCTGGAAATAGTCGGGATAGAAACGATGGCCGAAAGTGTAATGCCAGCGGTTCTCGTTCAGAGGACGATTCTCTACAGGGCCTACACTGTTTTTCCACTGGTAACGGCTATCGAGGTCGGTACCCTCTACGATACAGCCGCCGGGGAAGCGGAACACGCCAGGATGCATATCGAAGAGAGCCTGTGCCAGATCCTTACGCATACCGTTCTCACGACCTTTCCATGTGTCGGTGGGGAACAGCGAGATATGTTCCACATCTGTTGTGGCCTTATCGCCGGCGAGGAAAATACGAAGAGCGCCCTTGGGCTCTGTGCGAGGCGACTTCAGCGTGGCCGTATATTTCTTCCACTCCTTGCCGCTGATCTCGACATTCACCGTGGCGAAGCGCTGATCCTCGCCCATGGTGTCGTTATCCACGAAACTCACCTCCAAGGTTGATTTGCCGCCTTCCGGACAGCGTGCCCAGACGGAGAAACGATAGGTGGCACCCTCCTTCACAGCAATACCGAAGAAGCCCTCATTCTCAAGACCAGTGAACTTATCGTTATGGCCTGAGTATTTGAGGCGCACGAAATGAGGGTTGCGCTCGAACGGACCATCGTCCTCCACATCGAAGTTTCCGAAGGCACGCCAGCCCATCAGGTGCTGGGGGAACTCGAACGAGCGGTTTTTTACCATCTCGGCATAGAGACCACCGTCAGCAGCGTAATTGATATCCTCAAAGAAGATACCGTACATCGTAGGCTGTACGGGTGCCCCAAGTTTCTTGGTGTTTACGTCTAGGACGTGAACCTGTGCTGATGCCACAAGGCTGAGGGCAAACAGACAAAAAAGAGTGATTTTTCTCATATTCAGTAGTTCTTATATTTATAATACGGTTTACTGTTCAATCGAATAAGGACTGCCAGTGGTGGGACTCTTGCCAATATAACGATGATTGCGCATGGACATGAGCATGAACTCATGGTTCAGATAGTCCTGCCACATAAAGACCTCTGCCTTCGATGCATCGGAGGTCAGACGGACATCACCAGCGATACCATAGCCTGCAGTGAAGAGATAACGCCCGTCTTCACACTGAAGGATCACCTTGCCCTGTCCCTTGTCGATCACCTCAAAACGCGTCTGCTGACTATGATCTGAGGCATCTGTGTCATAAAGCAGGCCATGAGGCTGTGCCACCATCGGCTTCTGCGTAGCCAGATTGATGATACGTATGGTCTTGCCGTAAGGGATATTCCCACTACGATCAGCCTGAGGCTCCTCAACAGTGAAATTGTCGAACTCAGCATAGCCGCCATCCCTGCCCTTATGATTAAAAGCAAACAGGGCATGACGTGAACCCTGGAACGAGATGAGCTGATAACTGAGTGGCATCTCTCGTCCTAATTGCTTGAACTCCTTTCCATCGAGTGAGTATTCGTAGTGTGCCCGATCGTGATCAAAGTCTCCCACCATACGGAGGTATATCTTAGAGGTGAGGGATGTGAGAGGGGTATCTATAGTGTCATTAGTAGTTTGTTCGAAACAGCGCAGAATGGTCTGCTTTCCTTCCTTCACGATTCCTATCCACGAGCAAGGCACATTGATATTGCCCAAACCAGCCACATCGCCGTCCTTCATGCCTTTGGTATAAAGCTCGACGGTTGCCACAGATGTAGGACCTATGACACGCTGAGTAAGGGTGTTACGAGCCCACATCAGCTGTTCGGCAGGCATCGACTGCAGGTGCAGGCGTCCGTTCTTCAGGCTCCACTTGCTATCATCTGGGTTATGGTTCCACTGCCACTAGAAACAGCAGGTTTAATCCAAGTGCGAGGCGCACGACCTAAGTTACCCTCCAAGCCAAGCATGGGCCACCCATCTTTCCAAGTGATGGGGGCTAGTGTCACCGTACGGCCGATGGAATGGAAGTCCATCATCAGCAGCGCCCACCATTGACCGCTCTGATCCTCGACGATGCCACCCTGGTGGATATTAGTGCAAGCCGTGGCGTCCTTATCAACTTCGGGGATTCCAAACTTCGTGCCATCCTCACCGATACGATATTTCACGCCCTCTGGCACCTGCGTCAGCGAGGCGGCATGATAGCCGAAGGTCTCATCGGCAGTGATAGTGATGGTCTCATAAGGTCCCCAGATGCTCTTGGAACGAGAACAGAGGGTACGACCATTAGGCATATAATCGGTAGAGATGAGGTAATACATGCCGTTG
>CACYQO010000161.1 GCA_902776545.1 uncultured Prevotellaceae bacterium
TTAACCTGGGTTAAGACCTAACCCCTCGGCAATCAGTTTTCTTGGTTTCGCCGAGGCTTTTTCGTATGGTTTTTTGTAACTTTGCGGTCAGAATTCATAAAAAACAATAGAATGATAGAATTAAGGCGATGGACTATGAATGACAGCAAAGAACTTACTGCCTTGTGTAATGCTGTTGACAGGAGTTTTCTTTCTGACCGTCTGCCCTATCCTTATACAGAAGAGGATGCAAAAGCATGGCTGAATATGGTTGCCCCAAATGATTCTGTCACAGGGATCTATCGGGCAATCGTAATGGACGGACAACCTATTGGCAGCATTTCCGTCGAACAGAAGGAAGATGTTTTTAGGATTGATGGTGAAATCGGCTTTATGCTTCACGGCAATTATTGTAATAAGGGAATTATGACGGAGACTGTTAGGCAAATGTGTACAGTTGCATTCCGCGACTTGTCGATTGAACGGATAACTGCCAACGTCTTCCATCCAAACACCGCTTCGATGCAGGTCTTACGTAAGAATGGCTTTGTTCACGAAGGCACCATGAAGCGAGCGATCATAAAAAATGACCTAATATACGACATCTGCATTTTCGGATTGACAAAAAACAACAATAGTATATTGAAATGAACAAGAACGCTAGGCTTTGCCGCTTTGCTCTGCAATGATTATTGGATAGCAGCGGATAAAGCACTGGCGGCTGGTAATACTGATAGCACATTTTACTATCTCAATCTATTTAGGGAGCACTTCGGCAGACAATACGCTGCTGCTTATACAACGTTCCTAACAGATGAAGACTACCGAATCCTTCACAATGATGCACGATGGACGGCCTTCATGGACTCAATGCGTACTTACAAACATGAGGCAGAGGACAAACAGGAGATTGCCTATCCAAGGAAAACGGTTGTGGAAGATTTCAACGCCCCAATCGTAAACCGATACGATATCCACCTGGATATTGACGTGGAGAAGAAAACGCTGGACGTGACAGCGACAGCCCAGATTGATTTCAAAGGCAGGGAGAGTATGGACTTCACGCTTTGGAGATATTCCGTAATCAACCATATCCGCTGTAAGAAAAAAGATTTGGCTTACACCTTCGACACTACAGCTAAATCTCCCAACCAATACATCCGACAGGGTGCTCCTCTGCGTCTCTCTGCACCCAAAAGCAAGGGTAAATGCGAGATTACTCTCGAATACACCTGCAATCTCGATAGCCTTGACTCATGGATGAGTTCTATGGAAAAAGACTGGGTGCAACTGGGCTACTATATGGCATGGTTCCCCATTAATAGCGATAGCCGAGACTTCACGGCCAACGTATCCGTTTCCATCAACGACAATTATACGGTCAGTGGCTCTGGCATTGTGGAGCGACTCGGCAATGAATGGAAGATGTTGCAGCCGTGGGGTGGTTTTGACCTTCAGATTGTGGCCTCTCCAAATCTCAAATCGAAAAAGATGACCAGTAATGGGCGCACCTTTGAGGTGGTCTATACCGACTTCGCCGATGTTGATGTCGACTCTGCTCTTGTCGCCTGCGATAAGGCCTTGCGATTCTACACGAAGCTGTTCAAGACTAATCCAAGCAACAATTACATTAAATTCCTCGTTGTGCCAAGTCGCGGCGGCGGCATCAGCCGAAAGAATTTCATCGCTTATACAGCGAGACGCTTTAACGAGAATTTTAAGACCGCCATTGGCCATGAAATGGGGCATTTCTGGTGGAACAAGGCACCGACATTCAGTTGGGAAGACTGGCTCAACGAGGGCTTTGCTGAATTCAGTATGCTGTGGTACATCAAGTGTCATTTCAGCAAGCACATCTTTGACTGCTACCTGGAAGCCTGTTGTGAGAATGCCCGTCATGCTTGCCCTATCTACGAAGTCGACCGCGATTCTCCCGAAGCCTACGATGCATTATATAATAAAGGTGCTCTGCTGCTATATGACCTTTCACAGAAAGTAGGTGAAGAAAAGTTCTTTGGCTTCATACAAGGTGTGGCCGAACGTGAAATATCCTCTACTGGACAACTACTCAAATACGCCGAGGATACATTAGGGCATGACGTAAA
>CACYQO010000162.1 GCA_902776545.1 uncultured Prevotellaceae bacterium
TGGAGTTTGCGATTCTGAGACCATTAGGCACGTGACGACCTTCCATATTCACATATAGATTATTTTGAGCATCCATTTCGAATGAATGGATCGTAAGAAAGGGGATGACATTGTAGGACAACGTTGAGTCGAATATATACACGGCATCAATCAGACTATCGAAATGTGGCGAGAACTTCAGAATCTGCCGATTCCATAAAGCAGTGCGATAGGGGATGGGATAATACAGGTTGTGGGTGCCGTCAACTACTATCTTCAAGGCACTGATAGTGCCGTCATCCAATCGCCACTCCAGATCGTTTGAACCTATTACCCTTTCAGCTACTGCACGTATGATATAGATGTTGCCTTCGCTGTCTATGTTGAAACTTTCGGTAGAAAAAGGTCTTACAAAAAGTTTGTCAGGATAGTAAGTTCCAAAAATAGTCCAGTTGGTCAACGCATTGCCATTAGAATCTAAATAACCCACACTGACAAGGTGTCGTTCGGTGGCATTTCCGTCGAAGTCAAAAGTGATAAAAGCGGTATAGTTAGTCCCCGATACACTATCGGTTGGCATTAGGTAGTCGTCGTTTCCCGTTAGCAACGTGTCAAGATAATAGAGGTTTCTATAATTACTGGCACTTTTCCTTGCCATTATAGATAGCCTTGTGCCACAGCAAGTCACCCGATGGAGAAAGCTTGGCTATTACTATGGCTTTTTCGATTGGCGTAGTGATTATGTCAAAAGGCAGGAGCCTTTCGTCGCCAAAAAAAGCTTGCGGAGAGAACTCGCCGAGGATATATGTGTTCCCAGACGAGTCGACACACGAACCGATTATACGATTGGTCGCGTCGTCACTGCTGAGGATCTCCGGTCCCGAGTAGGTGCTTACCCACTCGAAGCCCTGAGCCCTTAATGAATTGAGAATTAAGAATTGAAAATTGAGAATTAAGACAAGAAGTATTACTTTTTTCATGATGAGGGCTGTTTGTTATTTGACGTAGATTAATTTCAAACTGTTCCAGTCGACATTAAAGTCACCGCTTACCACGCCGTCCATTCCGTTATTATAACCGATGGTTTCCCCTTTGCAGTTCATGAGCTGTCGCGGATGGTCGCTGCACGTCGGCATGATATCAAACAGGAAGGCTTGACTGCCGTCCTCCAGCAAGCAGGCATAGATGTTGAAACTTCCGGGCGCTAGCTCACAACTGTTCTCGATTAGGGTTTTCATCCACGGAAGTTCCTCTAACGGATTGTCCACATTGCACCATGGACAAGGTGACGACATCTGGCAGTCGCATTGCTTTTCCTTATTACAACTCGTGGTTACACCTAACATAACCATTACAATAAGTGATAGGATGATTACATGTTTTCTGTCTTTTTTCATTGTTTGAGGGTTTTGTTGGTCGGTATGTTTCTATTTTGTATTTCTCATTATTTGGAGCCATCACCGCCGAGGGATCGAAGAAGGGGCGAAGAAGGGAGAATCTAATACAGCAGTCCGAACATCCATAGCGGGATGCGGTTTAGGTGTCCTATCTCTATACGCCAGATAGCTGTTGGGAATGTCTTTGGATACAAAATAAATCTTACATGATTGTTTTTTTGCTAAAAATAAATCTTCCATAGTCTACAATTATGTGGGAACAACTATTTGCTTCAGGTGGACATAGCCCACCAATTGAACATACCCCCCCGCTTCGCGGTACCCCTTTAAAAACCTTATATTTGCAATTGCAAAATAATTTGTATTTTTGCAGAAAGATATTAATGTATAATCACATAGACTGAAAGAGAGGGGGCGACGGGACAACCAAACTTTGAAAACGGAGAAGAATCCATTCCCCTATTATGGGTCCCGCCACCCTTTTGAACCATCAACCCAAATAAGAATTTGCCAAAAAGTCATTAAGGTTTTCAGGCATGGTCAAAAGTCCCTCTTTCTCTCAGTCTCAAAAACGATGCAAAGATAATGAAAAAAATTGTAATCGGAATCGACATCAGTAAAAAAAATTGGACTGGTGTGTCATGGTGGATAAGGAAATTGCTGGTTTCCATGACACAGCGAACAGAATGGACGACATCTACAACAAGTTTGCCGAAGTACTTGAGTATGGCAAAATAGACATCGGAGAGGTGCTTGTTTGCGCGGAATACACGGGCAAGTATATCTATCCATTGGTGCTGGCATGTCACAAGTGCCGGGTTGACCTATGGCTGGAGAGTGGCTACAACATCAAGTGTGAGGCAAGGAAGGAACGCGGCAAGGACGACCGAACGGACGCACGGCGCATCGCCGAGTATGGCCGCAAAAACCAGGATGACGCCCGTATCTACCGCCTCCCAGCGGAAAGCATCGCCACCCTGCGCGGCCTCCTTTCCGAGAGGGCCATGTACTGTTCCCAACGGGCTGCGCACAAAGGGCAGTTACGCGACATGAGGGGTTTCATGTCCCCCGAAGCGTACACTGCCCGTGCCGTGAGACAGCTGTCTTTGATCAAGGAGCTTGACCGTCTGATAGAGGAGGTGGACAACAGTATGGCAGAAATAGTGGCATCAGACCCGGAACTGCTCCGTCAGCAGCAGCTGCTGCTCTCTGTCCCGGGCATCGGTATGGTCTGTGCCGCCGCACTCATCGCCGTGACTGCCGGGTTCTCCCTATTCGACAATGGCCGAGAGCTATGTTGTTTTGCGGGACTGGCCCCATTTGCCTACACCTCTGGCACCAGTATACGCTCCAAACGCAGGGTATCCTGTCGTGCCGACCACCAGCTTAAAGCACTGCTACATATGTGCGCCTTAGTGGCTGCAACACGCATGAAATCAGGACGGTTCGCCGAGTACTACCAGCGTAAGACTGCCGAAGGCAAGAACAAGATGAGCGTTCTTAACGCTGTCCGTGCAAAACTCATGCTCACGGCTTTCGCCGTTGTCCGTGACAATACCCCTTACGATAAAAACTTCAAAATAAATTTGGCTGAATCATAAGAATA
>CACYQO010000163.1 GCA_902776545.1 uncultured Prevotellaceae bacterium
GGGACCTCCAGATTATGAGTCTGTTGCTCTAACCAACTGAGCTACAAGTCCGATGACTATGAGTTTTTGCTCTAATCGGCTGCAAAGGTACGCTTTTTCCTGCAAAATTCCAAATCTTTTCCCAAAAAGATACAAAATTAGTGGCGCATCTTTGGCATTGATGTTGATTTTGAGTACCTTTGCACCCATGAAAACGATCATCCTTTCAGAAGATGTAGGTTTGTCGGAACCATCAGTGGCTACCATTGGTGTGTTCGATGGTGTGCATCGTGGACATCAGCTGGTGATCGGGCGTGTGCTCGATACGGCCCGTCAGGCTGGGATGGCATCGGTGGTGATAACTTTTGACCGTTCGCCCCGTGAGGTGCTTGATTCCTCATTCTGCCCTCAGATGCTGACTACGCTTGCTGAGAAAGAGGCGATCATTGCCGAACTTGGTGTGGATTATCTGGTGGTTCTGCCCTTTACAAAGGAAATGGCTGCCTTGTCGGCACGGGTTTTCATGCAGCAGGTGTTAAGAGACCGGCTTTGGGACACAATCGGAAGGAGGGCTTCGACGACTATGTGGGCTACGGACAGGAGATGGGTATGCAAGTATTGCGTGGTGATGTGGAGTTGATGACGGATGGAACGGAAGCTATCAGCTCCTCTGTTATCCGGCATCTGCTGATGGAGGAAGGGCAAGTAGAACAGGTGACAAGATACCTGACGCGTCGCTATACGTTGCAGGGCCGTGTGATGCCAGGCGAGCATATCGGACACCAGCTGGGTTATCCTACGGCTAACCTGGAGCCTGAAGATGGCCGCAAGCTGATTCCCGCCTCGGGTGTGTATGCTGTTTGGGCACAACTGGAGGGCGAACAGCAATTACGGGCTGCGATGATGAATATCGGCGTGGTTCGTCTGCGCGAAGAACGGCGTTTTGATTCTCCTGAGGCACTTGTGGCTCAGTTGGAGATGGATAAGGAACAAGTGAAACAACTATTAAAATGAAAAATGCAATTATTTATACAGTGATATTTGCAGCCATTCAAATTGTGGTGAGTTTTGGTGTGCAGGGTGCCTATATGCTGATCTATGGGCCTGGGGCTCGGATAGATGCTATGGGCATGATCATCACGATGGCCATATTCAGTGTGGCAGTGATGGCACTCTTCCTGCTGACAAAGTGGGCAGAGGTGTCGCGTCACTGGGTGCGCACCCGTCCGTGGGCAGTACTTTTCTGGTGTGTGATGGCTGCTTTGGGGGTTATTATTCCCTCTACCTGGTTGCAGGAGCAGATGCCTGAGCTGCCTAATATGATGGAGGACGAGTTTGGTATGATTATGAAGGAGCGTCTGGGTTACTTCGTAGTGGGACTGTTAGCTCCTTTGGCTGAAGAACTGGTGTTCCGAGGGGCTATCCTGCGCGCCTTGCTCCGTTGGCACAAGAATGCTTGGGTAGGCATCGCTGTCTCTGCGGTACTGTTTGCAATGATTCACATGAATCCTGCTCAGATGCCTCATGCTTTCCTGGCAGGGCTGTTGTTGGGTTGGATGTACTATCGCACAGACAGTATCATACCAGGTGTGGTGTTCCATTGGGTGAACAATTCTGTGGCGTATGTGCTGTATAATCTCTATCCCTGAAGAAATAATGCTGAGGTATAAGAAATGAAGTGGGCTGCCAGACATCTCTGAGCAGCCCTTTCCTTCTGTGTTAGTATTTTTTTGAAAATTTGAGAGATTGAGAAACTTCACAGTTTCTACTACGTGTTTAAATTTTAGTTATTATTAAAGAAAGCATAGAAAAAAAATTCTTATTCAACCAAGGTCGGATTATCCGTAGTAGCCTCCTTGAGGCTGTCGGTCATGTTTTCTGCCTGAATGGTGTTCAGTACATTCACGGAATCAACCTTTTCCTTATGGTACTTGGCATAGGCATCCTTCGGATCATCCCATCCCCATTCCCATGGTGCCTGAGCGGCATTGCCCAAAGTGAGCACGATGGCTACGATGGCTGCTGCTCTGAACAGAGGAACCAGACGGCTTTTGAGTGTAACGGTCTTGGCAACAGGAGCCTCACCGATCTGCTGAAGGATACGTGCATCAAAGTTGTCACCCAGGGGCTCTTCCTTCTGCTGCTCGTACGTGAACAGCGCCTGATATTTCCTGAGAGCCTCAGGAATCTCTTCTTGGCTGAAGAAGGCGCGCAGGATAGCTTCCTCCTGGAGTGTGGTCTCACACGCCCAGTAGCGCTCCAATAGTTGTTCGATGTACTTATAATCCATATTCCTCTGTTTCTAAATATTTTTGTCGGATGGCCTGGCGGGCTCTGAAGATGTTGACTTTCACTTGATCCTCACTGATGGCCATGATGTTTGCAATCTCTTTGTAGCTCTTGCCTTCGAAGTCGCGCAGCTGCATGACGCTCCGTTGTTTCTCAGGCAGACTGTCGATGAGGCGGCGTATCAGTGCAATTCGGTCTTGCTGCATAGCCTGTTCCTCAGGATTGGATGTATAGCTGTTGTCGGGAGCGTCGTGCTCACCTTCGTTCAGACTCTGGCTCTGGTTATCCATCCGCTTCATCTTGTCGAGTGCCAGATTGCGGCAGATGGTCAGGCAGAAGGCTTCTATCGAGTCGATTTGATCCCATTGGTCTCGCCTGTTCCAGACTTTGATCATCGTTTCCTGGACAATATCTTCCGACTCCGCAGGGTTGAGAGTGATGCGGAGGGCAAGCCTATAAAGCTCGTTTTTCAGCGGTAGGATATCGTTTCTGAAACTGATCTTTTTCATCCTCTCTATATTGTAAGACGATTGAAACAGGGGAAAGTTACAATAAATGGCGAAAATTTTCGCCATTTATTGTTTTATGATTGTACCATGTTGACCATCGATGGCTGTGGCAAGGGTGATGATAACCCTGCTTACGCCTGCATCGATGGCAGAGAGCGCATTATCTATCTTTGGCAACATACCACCGCTGATGGTGCCGTCGGCCTTATATTTAA
>CACYQO010000164.1 GCA_902776545.1 uncultured Prevotellaceae bacterium
CGGCTCAACTAAGATTGGTGGTAAGATTCCTGCTTTCCTGTCGGAATATGCAACACCTGAAGACCTGATTGCCAATGGTGATGACGATGAAGCCAGTGCTTGGTTGTGGTTCAAAGAGAACTATCCAAAGGGTGAGTATGTTTATTTCGGCGACATCAACACTGTGGAGGATATCGAATACTATCGTATGCTCTTCTGGCTGCGTGATTTCGACGATGGTAGTCAAGATGATGTATGGAACTTCTCTGATTTGGTAAGGAATGCCGCTCCATGTATTGAGCAATATGTAAAGAATGGTGGTAATCTGCTCTTGTGGTCTTATGCCGTACCTTATATTGGTACCATCAACCGCGTTCCAACTTCTTTGCTTCGCTTAGCTCCGGGTATTGATACAGGAGCTGGTAGTATCAATCCCGATATATGGAAGATGGGTGTCTGTGTGAATACAGGTTCCTTCAGCAAAGATTTCAGTACTCATCCGATTTATGCTAACATTCCTACAGAGAAACTGAACGACACCTGCTTCAAGGCAATCGCCTTCAAGGGTGCTGGATGGACTGAGAATCACAATTGTCTGTTCTTCGACATTCCAACAAAACTGACTGGTCTGGATAATACATCAGAGGAGTGCTACAATGTTGTGACAGAAGAGTATGGTATCTATCCGCTTGGTACATGGGATTCACAGGCAAGTTGGGTATCTCAGCTGAATGTATGGGAAGCCAAGGGTGCTCCTAAGGCTCCAGAGGGATACCAGAAGGGTTGCGGTACAGTGCTCTGCATCGGTAACGGTGGCTGCGAGTTCTCGATGAAGAACGAGGACGGCACACCTGATAAGAGTGCAGCTCCTAAGAACAACTCTTGCCAGGAGAATATTCTTAAGCTCGCCAAGAACAGCGTAGAATATAATACGATTCATATTTATGTTTTGGTTTTTATTTAGGTAATGGTTAGTAATAAGTAAGAGAAAAGCGCGGCTCGTGATGAGTCGCGCTTTATGTTGATTCGTTCTGTAGGTTTTGTTCTTGCACCGTAAACTTATGTACACAGCCCTTGAACACACGTCTATCGTCCTTGAACTTATGTTTATCGCCCGTAAACATAATTTTTCGCGAATCAAAGATAGATTTTTCTTAGTGACCGCAAACAACCGGATAAAATCACATAAATAACCAAAAAGTCATAAAATAATTTGTGTAATTCAATAATTTTTAGTATTTTTGCAGACAAATGAAGTAATAAACCAAAGTTGAAAATATCATTATGGAAAAAACTCTTGTATTACTGAAGCCCAGCTGTGTACAGCGCCAGCTGATTGGCGAGATTGTGAACCGTTTTGAGCGTCGCGGACTCCGCGTAGCAGGTATGAAGATGATGCAGCTCAGTGATGAGATCTTGCGTGAACATTATGCACACCTCGTTGACAAACCCTTCTTCCCTTCTTTGGCTGCTTCCATGCAGGCATCACCAGTAGTAGCTCTCGCCCTTGAGGGTGTGGATGCCGTTCAGGTGGTACGCACCATGACTGGCTCTACCAACGGACGTGAGGCTGCGCCAGGAACTATTCGTGGCGACTTCTCGATGAGCAATCAGCAGAACATTGTTCATGCCAGTGACTCAACGTCGAATGCCGAGATTGAATTGAAGCGTTTCTTCAAAGACGAAGAAATTTTTGACTACCAGAGTGGAGCCTTTGGCTATATCTATGGTAGTGGCGAGGCGAAATAATGCCTTTAAGATACTTAGAAAAATCGTTCATTGTAGGTACTATTGTTACAATGAACGATTTTTCTAAGTTTTTGAAGCAATATTTCTAGATAAGAGAGTTGATTTGTTATATCTTTGCGTCATAATTCAAAATCAACAAATGAATAGCAAAATGAAAAAGTTAATAACAACTATGATGGGTGCAATGCTGGTGACAATCTCAGCCATAGCACAAGTGACACCGATGGTACTTGGTGACAAACACGCAATGTTGCGAGTAGATGAAAAAAGTAAGTACATTTTACTGCCTGTACAAGAGACGGAGGAAAT
>CACYQO010000165.1 GCA_902776545.1 uncultured Prevotellaceae bacterium
CAAGCGACTGTCATCTGCACGAATGAAATCTGGTAGCAAGATGATACCAGGGCAACTTCTTTCCCATACTTCAAACGAGCTTGCTCCGCGCAGCAGAATTTGTATTTCCGAAGCGAGTTAATTTCTGTTAACTCTAATTAGGCTAAGCGTTTTTTCAAAACACCATCCGCAGCAAGCTTTCCGCGGCTCCGTGATGCGCAGCATTTTCGTGATGCTCCGAAAAACGTGCCGACACGTCGGAGCTTGCTCCATTAGCCATTCAACGGTAGGGATGGGCAGCCTAATACCCCTTCATCGCTTTGCTCGATTGGAGGCAGCCACACCACAGCAAGCCTTTGATGCCAGTTCTTCCTGACTAATAAACGTCACGTTTAGGACATCAGATATTAAATGGCCAACAGGTCTTATTGCTCCGCAAACATAAATGGTCACAGTTCGCATTATTGCGCAGCAACCATTTAATAAATCCTGATAGCCCCGTCACGTCATCACGACGCGGCGGGGCTTAGGTGCCTATAGGACTTAAACAAAAAATTACTTTGTTTACTAACTAATCTTCTTTACTCGCTCGGCTTTGCCGCTTGGATCGTCCAAGAACTTTACTGCTTTATTGAAATCAAGTAATGTTCATAGTTTGAACGTGGCGCGGAGCATCGTAGTGCGTCCGCAGAGGGTGTAGTCGTAAGTGTAGGTGTTGATGCCGTCATACTGTTGTGCCTGCGCTGCTATTGTCAGCGTGAAGGCCATCATGGTTACTAAAATCTTTTTCATTGTTCTTGATGTTTTATGGAATTGTTATTTCTTCTTCGGATTCTTATTCCAATGATAAACTAAATGCGCCATGACGTAGTGCGGCAGGGAGCGGTACCACGTTTCGGTGCGGCCCTGGGCGTTGACGGTGTACTGGGTGTTGCTGAGCTGGTGGAGCAGGTCGAAGGCTTCGATGCGGGCGATGAGCTTGCCCTTGAAGAACGGCTGGCTGATGGAGGCGTTCAGCACGAAGTCGTCGGTGTTGAGGTCAGGGCTGCCGTAGCCGCGACGGCCGTACTGGAAATCGGTGGCGTTCAGTGTCTCGAAGTCCTGCATCTTACCCTCTGAGTGCCGCCAGCGGATGTCGCCCGTGGCGCGGATGTTCAGCGAACCTTTATTATATTGTATGTAGGCGCCGTCGTGCAGCGTCAGGGTGTTGACAATGTTCTCCTCGCTCGCCGTCATGCCCGTGAGCATGGCGTGGTCGATGGAGTGATGATAGCCTGCATCGGCGTTGGTCTGCCACGACCAGTAGCGCTTCTCGTCGATGGTGCGGCTGAAGTCGAACGTGCTTTTCAGCGTGTAGGCACCCTTCACGTTCATGGGCTGATAGGTATAGACACCGCTCACGGGGTCGTAGCTCGCCGACTGCGCCGTGCTGCGATGCTGGTAGTTGAGCGAGGTGCCGACGTGCATCGACTGCTGATGTCCGTGGGCGTTCTTGTCGAAGTAGTCAATGTTGGCATTTGTGGTCACGTTGCCCTTCAGGCCGGGATTGCCCTCGCGGACGATGAGCGGCTGGCTGTCGTCGCGCCATCCGATGCGGTTCATCAGCTGGAGGTCGTGCTTGCCATCCTTGCTCATCAGCCGGGACGAGGCCGAGGCGTTCAGGAATACGGTGTTCTGCGTGGCCACCGTGTCTATCATGCCCCGCTCGTAGTCAAGCCGTTCGTGGCGCACGGGCAGGGTCAGTACAATGTTCCACCGCTGATACTCCATCGACATCGGCAGGTCGGGATAGGGCTTGCACTTGGCAGTCTGATACAACGACACGCGGGCAGAATTCTCAAACATGTGACTATGGCTGTCGTAGGAGTTCGAGGGGTCGGTGATGGCCGTCAGCATGTCGATTTCCGACGGTAGCAGCAGCGTGTCGGGGTGGTAGAGGTAGTCGCGCGTGGCATAGTTGAATTCAAGTTCCGTACCCAGATACAGCGGTTTCGATACGCTCAAGTTGTTGTGCAGTTTCACCTGACGGTTGCCCGAACGGTTCCGCATGGCAGAGATGGACAGCAGCGTGCTGCCCGCAACTTCCTCAATGCACTGCTGCATATCCCTGCCGTCATCGAGAGGTACGAGAAGGACAATGCCCGTTTGCAGGTGGACGTTCCGCTGCTGCAGTCCATCGTCGGCAAGCAATGGAAGAAAGAGCACGAACTGCGCGAACTGAAAGGACAGTTGCAGGAACTGGACAAGAAGATTCAGGCGGAACTGAGCAAGAACGAGCCGAAAGCGGTGGAGAAGCAGGATGAACACGCCCCCGACATCAGGCAAGAACCGCGACCCAAGGGCGATACCGTGCCGACGGTCAATGTTCCCATGATGGATAAACGCCCACCAACGGGACTGCACATCTGACGTATTACAACGAGAGCCGAGGCATAGCGCCCCGGCTCTCTTAAAAAATCGGAAAAGTATATAAAGAATGTAATATAACTGGAAAATTTTCCGTACCTTTGCAGCGTTTTTATAACAATATTGATTCAGATACGCGAATGTTCGGACAGATTTCTCTTGATGTGATATTATTGTTCATGCTCTACGGCGTGGGAGCGGCGGTGGCGGCGGGGGCTTGCCTTTACCTGGTGCTGCGACGGGCCAACGCCTTTGCGCCGGAGGTCACGCCGCCCGTGCGGCTCAGACGGTGGACGGCAGCGTTCTTCGCCGTCCTGGCCATTGGGCATCTGTGGTACCTGCCGGCTGCCGTACTCACGGATGAAGACT
>CACYQO010000166.1 GCA_902776545.1 uncultured Prevotellaceae bacterium
CAGATAGACTTGTCTGAGGCAGTACAGATGATCCAAGAGCAGGCCTACGAAGCGCTGTGTCAACAACTGCGCCACGTCTATCCGTTGGTGGAGGTGCGCCAGAAGTATGACGCGATGGACGGCTTGTTTAACCTCTATACAAAGGACATCCCCAAGGTGTGCTTCACCGCTCTGATGGAGAACCGCAACAAGCAGCGCATCATACGGGCCTACAACGGACTGGTGCTGTTGGAGGTGAACAACCTGGCTGGTTTCGAGGAGGCAGAGGCGGTGCGGAAAGGTGCCAGTCAGATTCCCCATACCCTACTGGCCTTCGTGGGTGCCAGCGGACGGAGTGTGAAGATCGTCTGTCGTGGCGAGTTGTTCGATGGAGGACTGCCTGAGAGTGACGATGACATCAACCGCTTCCATACGAACCTCTACGAGAAGGCTCGTGTGGCTTATAACATGCAACTCGGTGTGACCATCGAGAAGCTGGAACCGACGCTCGACAGAGATTGTTACATCAGCTGTGACCCCAACCTTTATTATAATCCCTCGGCCCAGCCGTTCTATACCGATTGCGACGATGTGACGAAGGCCGTGCAGCCCTTGACCCTCTATGCCGAGAAGCAGGACAAGCTGATGCCTGGCTCTGACAACGGACACGCGATGAACCTTATATTTGAGTATTGTCTCTCGAAGGCTTACGATGACACAGTAGGTATCTCTGAGGAGGAAGGTCGTACCCATCTGATTCTCACACGGTTGGCTGGTTATTGTCAGGAGTCTGGACTGGCGATGGCTGTGGCTCAGCGTTTTGCGATGTTCAGCCACACCCTCGGCAAAGAGCCCGATGTGGTGAAGAAGGTGTTTGAGAATGCCTATCGTGAGGAGCACGAGAAGAAATATCGTCAGCGCAAGAACATCACCAAACCGATGAAGCACATCCCTGCGGAGACATTGCTGATGATGAAGGTGGATATGTTCCTGAACGCCAACTACGAGCTGCGGAAGAACGTGATGCGAGGCGTGGCAGAATATCGGATGCGGACAGCCTACGGTTTCAGTTATCAGGATCTGACAGATGACAGATGAGGCACGTAACTCCATCACCATGAAGGCGTTGGCGCAGGGCGTGAAGTGCTGGGACAAGGACATCAACCGCTACGTGAACTCGAATGACATCGAACTCTATGAGCCGATGACGGACTTCCTGGATCATCTGCCCAAGTGGGATGGTAAGGATCGAGTGGAGCCGTTGGCCCGTCGTGTCAAAACGGATTATGAGGAGTGGCCCTACCTCTTCCATATCTGGATGCGCTCAATGGTGGCGATGTGGCGAGGCAAAGGACAGCTCACGGGCAATGCCCTCGTACCTATTCTCATAGGAAGACAGGGCTGCGGCAAGACCTCGTTCTGTCGTCTCCTGCTGCCCAGAGACCAGCGTGAATACTACAACGACCGCATCAACTTCAAGAACGAACACGACTTGAACCTGGGACTGACCTCGTTTGCGCTCATCAACCTCGATGAGTTCGATAAGATCACCCAGCGTCAGCAGATCGTGTTGAAGTATCTCGTATCGACCTCCGATCTGAAATATCGCCCACCCTACGGCAAGGCCTATTCGAGTCATCGCCGCTATGCCTCGTTTATCGGTACGACGAATGAGAGCACGCCGTTGACGGATCCCAGTGGTAGCCGAAGGTTTATCTGTGTGAACGTGGAGGGTGACATCGATTTTGAGACACCCATCGACTATCCGCAGCTCTATGCGCAGTTGGAGTATGAGGTGTCACGCCAACGGCTGCGCTACCATCTGACACGTGAGGAAGAACATGCCCTGATGGAGCACAACCTGCGCTATCAGAAACTGAGTCAACTTGGTGAACAGCTGCTATCACTCTTCGAGAAGCCTGAGGGCACCCCTGAGACCAATCCCGACGGTGGCAAGTGGATGACGCTCAAGGAGATCTCCGCCCGACTGAAGAAGGTGTTCAAGGGCGCCTACACAGAAGATGAGGGCTCTTATATTAAAATAGGTAACTACCTCAACCGCCCAGAATGCCAGTTCCTCAGCGACCGCAAGTCGTTCGGCATGGTGTACTGGGTG